>NZ_JCBDGO010000019.1:0-294468 GCF_059834045.1 Vibrio sp. R12-SG2-ISO1
ATAAGGTGATCGCCGTGAGAATAAAAAACAACGTGATGGCGTTTTGCCCTCGCGCCAGGGTTTTGGTTAGGTTGCAATATAGTGCCCATAAAAAGGCTCCGATGAAGGCCATCGAATACGTCGCTGGGTTCGTGGCGACATTGGCTGCAATTTGGCTGACAGAAAGACCGGCATCGCCAGTGATGCTCCACGCCACGCCAACAAACGCGAGTGCAATACTTGGGTACACCAGCCAACTGGCCCGTTTCGGGCTCAACAGCAGAGCCATCAGTACAGTGAGTGCTGGCCAAAGATAGTTTATCACCAACATTTCAATCGCTTGCATGCGCGAGTTAGCCATGCCCAGCGCTAAAGCGAGACAAATCTCATAAGCGACAAACAGCCCTCCGCCAATGAGCACATACCGCCAAGAGTACTGGCGCCACTTTGGCCGCCCCATCACCAGCAGCAAAAACAACGACGCCACGCTGTACATCGCTGCAGCCCCTGCCACTGGGCCAAAGGACTCCGCGACTAAGCGGGCTAATCCCGTCACGCTGCTCCAAAGAAGAATGGCCGCAATACCGGCCATTGTGTATCGATCGACGGACACGGTTTAGACGATTTCCCAACTGTGGGTCATTTCAACGCCCTCGCCGAGCATCAAGCAGACTGAGCAATATTTTGTCAGTGAATCGGCCGCCACTTGCGCCACGACTTGGGGATCAAGCGCCTCTCCAGAAACCTCAAAATGGATATTCACTTTGGTAAAAATACGTGGCGCGCTGTCACGGCGCTCAGTGGTCAGCTTGGCGACGCAAGTGCTCACCGCTTGGTTGGCTTGTTTGAGGCCATCGACCACGTCTACCGAGCTACATCCCCCCGCTGCCATCAACACCATCTCCATTGGGCTAGGCGCGCTCGCACCCCCATTGCCATCCATCACGACAGAGTGGCCCGATTGGGAATGACCTAAAAACTTGAACTCATCGATCCACTTAACTTCTGCTTGCATGATTGTCTCTCTACTCATTTAAAAACTGCGAAAACGTCAGTGTGTAAAAAGCGCCAGTGGAAAACTCACTCGCGCTCTGTTGTCTGTTCATTGCTTCAGCACATGCTGATACCGGCGAATAGCGATTATACGGTCAGCAAAACTCGCGCTGCGAGCAGTATCAATACACACCCTGATAGTCTATCAATCAATACGGCTTTAGAGCGAATTTTATCGATAAGCTTCGGACTTGAGAGCAAAAACGTAATTAAGGTATACCAGAGCCCATCCACCACAAACGGTGTAAGCACGATGATCGACTTCGCGGCAAAGGTGTCACCAACCGCAACAAATTGGCTAAACAGCGCAATGAAGAACAGCGCAATTTTCGGGCTAAGCAGAGAAATCAGCAGCCCTTCTCGCGCCGATTGAGCCACTGGTGTTGGCTCGCCCGACTCCAGCCTTGCTGCTACGCCACCTTTAGAACGCAGCGCATTGTAGCCAAGGTAGATAAGGTACGCAGCACCGGCGTAGCTAATCCCCTTGAATAGCAAGGGTGATTGCTGCAACACCACAGCTAAGCCAATTAAGGTAATAAACGCATAAACGCCAATACCAAAAGCGTGCGCCCAGGCAGCGGCAAAGCCATTGATGCGCCCGCCCGCCAAACTGTGCTTTGCCACCATGGCCAAACTAGGCCCCGGAGACATAGCACCGAGTAGACAAATCGTGAAAAGTGAAAACCAAATCGTTAAGGTCATGAAAACGTGTCCTAATCCATGTGAATGGCGTAACGATAATGCTGATTAGCTATGATTTGAAATCAAACTTTTTCATAAGCATCATGATTTCATATCATACCTATCGAGTAAGGGGATGTGCGCATGGCGCTCAGCACAACCTCTCTCATCCATTGATGGGCGGGATCAAGATCGTACTTGGGATGCCAAATCAACCAATAGAGATGACTGGCCGTATCAAAAGGCAAAGGACGATAAAGAAGTGACGCATCCCGCGACAAGTTAATCGCTATGTGTTCTGGTACCACCATCAGGTAGTGGCTGCTTTGCAGGGCATTGACTGCGGCGGTAAAGAACGGCACTTTCAAGGCAACGCGTCGTGTGTGACCTAGCGCGTTCAATACCACATCGGTGCTGGTGTCCTTGTCGCCGCCCCCTGTAACTTTCAAATGTGGGTAAGCCAGCATATCTTCCATCGATACCGCACCTTTATCGGCAAGCGGATGCCCTTGGCGCATCAACAAAACGGATTTGTCTTCACCGATCAGCACGGAACTGACGTACTCTGGCTGACGAGGGAGCATGGTTGACGCCAGATCAATAACGTTCGTATGGAGCTGGTCCAAATAATCTGGGTCCCACAGCTTGTAGGTCAGATTCAAATTAGGGGCTTGATCGGTCAGCACCGAGACTACGCTAGGTACGATGTACTGCGCGACATAATCACTCGAGGAAAACACAAACTCTTGTCGCCAATTGTGCGGTTGAAACGGCGCATCGGCCAACAGATTATCCACCTCAGAGAACATCCGATCCAAGCGCTTCTTAATAACCAGCGCACGAGGGGTTGGAACCAATTGGTTGCCGTCTCTCACCAGCAGTGGATCATCAAATAGCGTACGTAGCTGGGCTAACTGACGGCTTACCGCAGATTGAGTAATGTGCAAACGCTCTGCTGCGCGGCTGACATGGCACTCGTCCAGTAACACCGATAACGCCCGTAGCAAGTTTAAGTTGATATTATTGAGCATCATGAAGCGTGTTGAAGAACTCAGTTAAAACGGTATGCGTCACCAAATGGCGTAGCTCTGGGATGGTGTACAGCTCATCTCGAATCCGGTATAGCTGCGCCATACTCTCCACTTCGACAAACAGCATCATATCCGTTTCACCACTGATGGCATGACACCACTTCACCCCTTCAATCTGATAAATACGCGGGGCGTAATGATCGCAATAGTGCCTGGTTTTCGTCGTATCAAATTTAAGTGCGAGATAGGCTTGGATCTTGGCGCTACTGGTGTCTGGCTGAGCAATTTCTGCGTGATAACCGAGGATCACTCGCTCCGCTTCTAAACGCTGAATACGCGCCGTTACAGCAGAGCGGGACAAGTTGACCTGACGGGCGAGTTCACTGACAGACAATCGAGCGTTGCCTCTGAGTAATGTAATGATTTTATTATCGAATTTATCCATTTCTTTTTCTCATACTTGCCCTTTGGTCAATTTGACACAAAACGAACAGGAAGAAAAGATGACAAAATGGCGGGCGATACGTGAAAAAACGTCAAAGTGACGGATAAGCGAGACACATTGATGGATGCCGAGATAGACACAATTGGTTAAGCTTGGTCAATCACCCCGCGCTAGGATGCGACATGAACCAACTCAAACAAGAAATCTCGTTATTATCAGGCATCGGCCAACTCTCGACCACATTACTCGGCACTGGGCTATTTATGGTGCCCGCCATCGCTGCCGGCATTGCCGCTGAAGCGTCGCTATGGGCTTGGTTGCTGCTGTTTATCGCCATCTGCCCCATTGCGCTCACGTTCGCCCAGTTGGGTAAACGCTACCCGAACGCTGGCGGCACGGCCTATTTTGTGCGAATGGCGTTTGGCCCCCGCCTTGAAAAAAGTGTCGCGTGGCTGTTTTTGAGTGTCATTCCTGTCGGCGTACCTGCCGCCATTGCGTTGGCTGCGGGCTTTCTTGAACAGATTCTTCCTACTAGCCTTCAAGACCCTTTGCTTGCGCAAGTGATCACCGTGTTGTTACTCGTGCTGGTTAACTTATCTGGGGCGAAATCTTCGGGCCGTCTACAAACGGTGATTGCGCTCGCGATCTTTGCCCTCGTCGTCGCGTTTTGGTGGCAAAGCGATTTAAAGACTGACGACATAACGCTCCCCACCTTAAGCCAACAAGATTGGTTACCGATTGGCGCGGCACTCGGCGTGATGTTTTGGTGCTTTGTCGGTATCGAAGCGTTCGCCCACATGGGGGAAGAGTTTAAAAACCCAGAGCGCGATTTTCCCATCGCAATTGTGATTGGCTGTTTAGTCGCAGGCCTTACCTATTGGGCTTGCTCGGTCGTAATTTTAAAATTGGGCGCGTATGGCTCTGCGCAATTTGAAAGCACCTCTATTCCGTGGATGGCAGCTCAGCTGTTTGGTCCGAGCGTCAAGTGGCTCATCAGCATCATTGGCTTTGCGGCCTGTTTTGCAAGCGTCAATCTCTACACTCAAAGTCTCTCGCGTATGGTTTGGTCGCAAGCGCGTGATTACACGCCACACAGTGCGCTTGCAAGATTGTCAGTGCGTGGCGTGCCGGCAAACGCTACGATTGCCGTTGGCGCTGTGCTGCTGCTTTCTTGCGTCGTGGGTGAAATTTCCGGCCTTAACTTGGAGTTTTTCCTTAAGCTCGCCAACGGGATCTTTGTTTTGGTTTATCTACTGGCGATGCTGGCGGCCTACAAACTGCTGCGCGGCGTGGATAAAGTCTTAGCGAGCGTCGCGCTACTGCTGTGTAGCCTTGTGTTTCTCTGTTTAGGCTGGTCGATGTTTTACGCCGTGACCATTTTTGCCGTGCTCACACTCCCTTGGCATAAATTGCGTAAACTGCCGCCGCAAGCCACCTAAAACCAGTACAAGAGAGAGATTGACCGACGTTATTGGTGCAAAAGTAATCATTCAACCCAACATGTCCCGTTTTGTTGGGTTTGTGTGCTAGGTTTTTCAAGATAGAGTATTGTTTTTCTGCCGTTTTCGAGTACTTTGAACACAGCGTTTAAACGGACAATAACGGCTGGAGTGCTCTGTGAGCCAATTTCAAGATCTCTCTATTTTGATCGCCGAACTGCTTCGCAGTGAAGACAGTGAGCAGGTCACAACTCTTAACGAATCTATCGAACACGGACTTGAGCCCGGCGCTGTAGCGCTGATTCTCGAGGCCTTTCCCATTGATGACCGTGTGCGACTTTGGCGCAGCCTGCCCCTTGAACTGCATATTGAAGTACTTACCGAAGCGCGTGCGGAAGTTCGCCACTCCATCATCAAAGAACTGTCTGAGGTTGAACTCAAATTAACCCTCGCCAAACTGGATAACTTATCTCTGATTGAATGGTCTGACTCACTCCCTGAGGAGATCATCAATGAAGCGCTACGCCTGATCGAAAAAGATGAACTTGAGCTTTACGATCAAGCGAATGCCTATGAAGATGATCAGATTGGTCGTTGGGCCGAACGAAAAGTGGTCACGCTCCCCTTCACCATTTCCGTTGAGAAAGCGAAAGGTTTGATGGAGCGCTACAGCTATGACGCCCCTGAGCACATCTATCTGATCAACAAGAAGAAACAGTTTCGAGGTATAGTGCGCTATATCGATTTGCTGCGCGCCGAACCGGGCGACAGGCTTAAATCATTGGCGCTAGAGCACCCTGTCACCTTAAACGCCAAGCTAGAACTTTCTGAAAGTATCGAGGCGTTGGAGCACTCTTCGCTCTCAACCATGCCAGTGACCGATGACGATGACACCTTGATTGGTGAAGTGGATTGGCATTTTGCCCTCAGTACTCAACGTGAAATTTACGAAGCGCGCCTAATGGCGGGCACCGGTATGGATGAAGGGGACGACCTGTTTGCGCCCATCATTCGCAGCTCGAAAAAGCGTGGGGTTTGGCTTGGCATCAATCTCATGACGGCAATCCTTGCCTCAGTCACTATCGGCTTGTTTGAAGATGTGATTGCTCAAGTGGTTGCGCTGGCGGTCTTGATGCCTATCGTCGCCTCGATGGGTGGCATCGCAGGTAGCCAGACGTTAACGCTGATGGTCCGTGCGATGGCGCTCAACCAGATCACAGCGGGGAACCGCTGGGCGCTAATGAAAAATGAAGTGGGCATTGGCTCTATCAACGGATTGCTGTGGGCAGTCATCATTGGTGGACTCGCCGGACTGTGGTTTCAGTCTGTCATATTAGGTGCCACCATCGCGCTGGCGATCGTCGTCAACATTATTACCGCTGCTCTATTTGGTGTGCTGATCCCAATTGTTCTCGACAAACTCAAACTTGACCCTGCACTGGCAGGCTCCGTCATCCTCACAACTGTGACTGACGTGGTGGGTTTTTTCGCCTTTCTCGGCACAGCGAGTCTCGTCATGCTCTAAGCCCTAGGCGGCACATAAGATGACCTCAGATTGCGCGCACCCACAAGGTGCGCAATCTGATCCTCTGTTCGCAATATGCTGGTGTATTTGCAATATGCAATGCCAATATGCAACCAGCCACTCTTTCTTAGTCTCAATCTCAACGTAAAGCCTGATACAGCGGGCATATTAAAGTTGGCACATAACCTGCTATCTATACAGTGACCCTAGCGTTAGGGTCACCTAGCCAACTGACGTTGTTAGTGAACCCAATTTGTTCACACCCAATATCAGCCAGAATCCTCACGGTTTCTGGCTCTTTTTTTTATTTTTGCTCATCCATACAAAATACTGATGGCACTCACCCAATTATTAGCAACACAAATCCTGGAATAATCAATATTCCAATAGAAAACATAAAATAATAAATACACAACGCACTGTTTTCCTTGATCAAATCAATCAAAAACATCCAAGCAACCGTTTTACAAGCCGCTACTTGCATTGACAGCGCAAAATACACCCCCATAATACGCGCCGCAATCGAATACATTCTGGTAAAGACAGTCTCATTCTGCGGAGGTAATACAATGGCTGATGACAACAACTACAGCTTAGGACCGGTCCCGAGCAACGCACGCAAAGGGGTTGCGTCTCTCACTATGGTTATGCTTGGTTTAACCTTTTTCTCCGCCAGTATGTGGACAGGTGGCGCTTTGGGTACGGGCTTAACGTTCAACGATTTCTTTCTTGCCGTGTTAGCCGGTAATTTGATCCTCGGTGTCTACACCTCGATTCTTGGCTATATTGGTGCCTCTACGGGCCTCTCTACTCACCTCCTTGCTCGCTATTCCTTTGGTACACAAGGCTCTTGGCTACCTTCTGCGCTATTGGGCGGCACGCAAGTCGGTTGGTTTGGCGTGGGTGTGGCGATGTTTGCTATTCCAGTCCAAAAAGCGACGGGGTTAGACGTCAACTTGCTGATCCTCGCATCGGGTTTATTGATGACGGCAACGGTTTACTTTGGCATCAAAGCGCTGATGGTGCTCTCTGCCATCGCCGTCCCTGCGATTGCTATTCTTGGTAGCTACTCGGTTTCACTGGCGGTGGACAGCGTGGGCGGCGTGGATGCCTTAATGCAGGTTTCACCCAAAGAGCCGATGGATTTCTCTATCGCATTGGCAATGGTGGTCGGTTCTTTCATCAGCGCGGGGACGTTGACGGCTGATTTCGTTCGCTTTGGTAAAAAACCCGCTGGCGCTGTTCTTGTCACCATGATTGCGTTCTTTATCGGAAACTCACTGATGTTCATCTTCGGTGCTGCTGGCGCTGCAGCGACCGGCCACGCGGATATTTCTGACGTGATGATCGCGCAAGGACTGTTACTGCCTGCCATCATCGTTTTAGGTCTCAACATCTGGACCACCAACGAAAACGCCCTTTACGCTTCGGGCCTAGGTTTTGCCAACATTACCGGCCGCTCAAGTACCTTAATGTCGATCGTCAATGGCGTCGTCGGCACCATTTTTGCGCTGTGGCTATACAACAACTTTGTCGGTTGGTTGACCTTCCTCTCAACGGCGATTCCTCCTATTGGCGGCGTGTTGATTGCTGACTACCTCATCAATCGAAAACGCTACAAAGACTTTGCCAATGCAACCTTCAAACGTGTTAACTGGGCCGGCATTATTGCCGTAGCCGTTGGTGTGCTAGCGGGTAAATTCATTCCGGGCGTCGTGCCGATCAACGCAGTATTGGGCGGTGCGTTATGCTATGTCATACTCAACCCATTATTGAATAAATCTTCGCTGACCACGCAAACTGCGTAAGGAGATCGCATGCCATCGCTACTGATCAAAAACGTCACGCTTGAGGCGCAAAGCGGCCTTAAACAGATTCTTATTGAAGATGGACACATTTCGTCCATCACCGATGCGAACTCCCCTATCAACTTTGAGGGGGAAACGCTGGATGGACAAGGGGCGATGGCCGTCGCACCCTTTTGCGAACCACACATTCACCTAGACACAACTCAAACGGCTGGTGAACCGAGCTGGAATATCTCGGGCACGCTATTTGAGGGCATCGAGCGCTGGGCAGAACGCAAGCAGCTGCTCTCTATTGAGGATGTGAAGCAGCGCGCCAAACAGACGTTAAAGTGGCAGATTGCAAACGGTGTGCAGCATGTGCGTACTCACGTGGATGTCTCTGATCCGACACTGGTTGCGCTAAAAGCAATGATTGAAGTGCGTGAAGAGATGCGACCTTGGGTAGATATCCAAATCGTCGCCTTTCCACAAGAAGGCATCCTCTCCTACCCTAATGGTAAAGCACTGCTTGAAGAAGCGGTCAAACTAGGCGCCGATGTGATTGGTGCTATCCCGCACTTTGAGTTTACGCGCGAGTATGGTGTCGAATCGCTGCATTACGTCTTCGAGCTAGCACAACAATACGACCGTCTGATTGATGTGCACTGTGACGAAATTGATGATGAGCAATCACGCTTCGTCGAAACCGTAGCCGCATTGGCTCACAAGTTCGATATGGGGCACAAGGTCACCGCAAGCCACACGACGGCAATGGGTTCATACAACGGCGCTTACGCGTCACGACTGTTCCGACTGCTACGCATGTCGGGCATCAATTTTGTCGCTAACCCGCTGGTCAACATTCACCTTCAAGGTCGATTTGACGACTACCCCAAACGCCGTGGCGTCACACGCGTGAAAGAGATGTTAGCCGCAAACATTAATGTTTGTTTTGGTCACGATGATGTGTTTGACCCTTGGTATCCACTCGGTACCGCCAACATGTTGCAAGTGCTGCACATGGGGCTGCATGTGTGCCAAGTGATGGGTTACGATCAAATCAACCAGTCACTGGCGCTGATTAGCCACCACTCTGCGCGTACCCTCAACATCACAGAGCGTTACGGAATCGAAGTGGGCAAACCGGGTAACCTGCTGCTGCTTGAAGCAGAAAACGACTTCGATGCGGTCAGACGTCAAGTTCCAGTGCGTTATTCGATTCGTGGCGGCAAAGTGATCGCTGAGACTCAACCCGCGACCACGCATATTCACCTCGAGGAGCGTGAAGCGGTCGATTTCACCCGTTAACGATAGGATTGGCTAGGTGGGGCTGGACTAATGGCGTCGAAACAAGGATATTAGTCAGCAACCCTATCCATCTAATTTGTTTGAGGAAGCTTTGATGATATCTAAGTGGGCGCAACGTTTTTACCAAATGGCAGAATTGGTTGGCTCTTGGAGTAAAGATCCTTCGACTCAGGTCGGCGCCGTCATTACAAAACAGAACCGCATCGTCTCTGTCGGCTTTAATGGCTATCCACATGGCATTTCCGACAGTGCCAATACGGATGACAGAGACATGAAGTATCTAAAGACGCTGCATGCCGAAGAAAATGCCATTTTGTTTGCTAAGCGGGATTTAGATGGCTGCGAGATCTGGGTGACTCACTTTCCGTGCCCAAACTGTGCAGCGAAGATCATTCAGACTGGTATCTCCTCGGTGCACTGCCCAGAGCAAACTGAGGATTTTCTCTCTCGCTGGGGTGACAAGATCAAAGTCAGCCAAGACATGTTCTTACAAGCGGGTGTGAAAGTGAACTGGTTGCCGCTCGATGATCTGATCCCAAGACCATAGACTTTTCTCGACCCATTTATCCCCAAAACGGAGCCCACAGCGCTCCGTTTTTTTCATTCTTACTCATCGACACTTAAAGACATCACGCCCCCACTCACGTTCGACCTTGGTTTACCGCTTTAAGATCGCGTTTTGTTTACCAAATCTGTAGATTCCATGAGTTAAAACGCATTCCTTGTGTACCTTGCCGGTAAGATTGCAGCAACGACGTGTCACAAGTATTTTTTGTCGCGAATTAACTGCGCTCTTCATTTTTTGTCAATAGGCACTTCTACTGATTCTTAACGTGATCAACCTCTGCAATGTCGACGTTATCTAGTGATAACCACCGACATTATTTTTACTAGCAGAATAAGATATTAGCCATTACAATCCTGCCGCATAAAAATTACAAAATAGTTACAACCCTATCGCTGTATTGAGCACCCCAACTTAATACAGCATCAGCCCTAAAACGTGAAAGGTCCCCTAAACCATGAGTCCAGAACATCATCTTCTAGACTGGCAGAAAAGCCAAACGATTGCTGAAACGATCTCCCCTTTACTCAGCCAACTTTATCGACAAAAAGGCGTTGAAGTGCTGCTGTTTGGCAAAACACTGGTCAACGCCGCCACCATCGACATCATCAAAGCGCATCGACTCGCTCGTCACTACACCGGAAAGCCGCTGAGCACAGAACAAACCCTGCCTCTGATTCAAGCGCTCTCAACCATGGCGCTGTCACCATGTCGTATTGATGTCGGCCAACTCGCCCACCAATTTTGGCAAGACCGCGATGATGCCCACGGCGTCAGTGACTTTTTGCACACGGCACTGGTCGGTGCGATGAATGGCAACACGGTTCCGACACCTCGCGATGTGGTGTTGTATGGTTTTGGTCGAATTGGACGACTTCTAAGCCGCTTGTTGGTCGAAAAATCCGGCCCTGGTTATCCATTACGTTTGCGCGCAGTGGTCGTACGCGGCGGAAAGCAGGGTGATTTAGCCAAGCGCGCGAGTCTACTACGACGCGACTCTGTTCATGGCCAGTTTAATGGCAGCATCATTGTCGATGAAGAGCGCAAAGCGTTGATTGTGAACGGCAACTACATTCAATTCATCTATGCCAACCAACCTCAAGACGTCGATTACAGCGCTTACGGTATTCAAAATGCGTTAGTGGTCGACAATACGGGCGTGTGGCGCGACTCCGAAGGCTTGAGCCAACATTTGTCCTGCCCGGGTGCGAGCAAGGTGCTGCTGACCGCTCCAGGCAAAGGTGAAATCAAAAACATCGTCTTTGGTGTGAATCACGATGAAATCGAAGCGGATGACACCATAGTGTCCGCTGCCAGTTGCACGACCAATGCGATTACGCCGGTGCTCAAAGCGGTCAATGACCAGTACGGCATTCTCTCTGGCCATATCGAAACCGTACATTCTTTTACCAATGACCAAAACTTGATTGACAATTTCCACTCGGGCGAACGCCGTGGTCGCAGCGCGTCGCTAAATATGGTTCTAACGTCAACCGGCGCGGCTAAAGCGGTCGCTAAAGCCCTACCTGAATTAGCGGGCAAGCTCACGGGCAATGCCATTCGCGTTCCGACTCCGAACGTCTCGATGGCAGTCGCGAACCTCAACTTGGTCCAAGGCACCGACAAAGCGTCACTCAACGCCTATCTTCGTGATGCCGCGTTGAACTCAAGCCTGTCTGCCCAGATGGACTATACGGATTCCACCGAAGTCGTCTCGAGTGATTTGGTTGGTTCTCGTTTTGCTGGCGTCGTCGATGGCGCGGCTACCATTGCGCAAGATAACCGCTGCGTGCTCTACATTTGGTATGACAACGAGTTTGGCTATAGCTGCCAGGTTGTCCACTGTATGGAACAAATGATGGGCGTTCGCTATCCCACGTTCCCACAAAGCCGTGCTTAATCTCAATTCAACTCCACAACTATAATAATCCCCCCCGAATTGCCGCTGCATCAATGCAGCGGCCTTTTTCATTCATCTTTCATTCATACCGCCTTCAGTACGATAGCCTCTCACATTAAGAGGAGTCCTATATGGCACGCGCAATGACCGCTATCTTCGCCCTGTTTGTTGGCATGTTTACTTTGATAATGAGCCTTATCCTTGCTATTCCGTTGACCATCGCTGCGATTTTCGCTGGCAAACGACTTCAGCGTTCAGCAGCATTTTCACGCACTGAACCATCCGCCAATAAAAGCGGCAACACGATTGAAGGTGACTATGAAGAGGTCCAGCGCTAGTTAAGTTTGCACCTCGACCAAAAAGTGTGCTAACTCTATACCCTGCTTGCTCAAGATAATAAAAAGGAAGAGTTTATGAGCCATGGGAAAAGGGACATTACACTGCGTTTTCTGGCCGAACCGGGTGACGTCAATTTTGGCGGTAAGGTCCACGGCGGCGCAGTCATGAAGTGGATAGATTTAGCGGCCTACGCCAATGCCGCCGCATGGAGCGGTAAGTACTGCATTACTGCCTACGCGGGCGGAATTCGTTTTGTAGCGCCAATCCATGTTGGCAACTTGGTCGAAGTAAGTGCCAAAGTGATCTACACCGGCACCTCATCGATGCACATCGCCATTGACGTGCAAGCCAGCGACCCTAAAGAGATGAAAAATCGCCTCACCACACACTGCATTGTCATCATGGTCGCGGTCGACGAGCATGGAAAGCCCTCACCTGTCCCTGAGTGGATTCCCGAGACTGCCGATGATATTAAACTGCGTGACTCAGCGATCCGCTTAATGAACATGCGTAAAGAAATCGGCGAAGAGATGGAAGCGCACGTCAAATACCTCAAATAGACATCAACAGGGGGCGCTTGCAGTTCCCCCTCTCATTCTATCGATTAGCCATCAAGATTAGCCAACTTTCTCAGTTCCGTTCTATGATTTGTTAACCACTGTTCGAACGTCTGCGGTTGGGAGCCAGTCAGGGCAACAAACTCATCACTGCTGCCATCCGAGAAGAGACCTCGATTGTGCTGGTCCATCGTAACACACAGCTCAATAACAGGCTCTGGCAGTTGGAATGACGTCAGTTGAGAACGAAATTCATCGTCACTCAAGTGCACCATATTGATTGACGTACCCAAGATGCGATCCATGATATGCGCCATTTCATCATTAGTCAGTGACTCGGGCCCATTCAGAGTCAATACTTGATGTCCTGAAGGGGCTTTAACCAACGCCGCCGCAGCCGCCATCGCGAGATCGCGACGAGAGAGTTGCGATGTTTTGCCATTACCGGCAGACGTCAACCAATGGCCCGTTTGTAACGTACTGGCAAAGTACTCAGGTAGATTTTCAAAATACCAGTTGTTGCGGAGAATCACGGTATTGTCGATACCACTTTGAACGATCGCCGCTTCGGTCGCCTCATGTTCATGAGCAAACATAACCGGTGACTGGCTCGGCGCTGGCATAGACGTATAGATTAGATGGTCGACGCCCGCTTTTTTCGCAGCGTTAACTGCGTTGAGGTGCGGCTGTGTGCGAGAGCCCGCAGACAAATCAATGCTGACTAACAGTAGGCTATTCGCCCCAGTAAAGGCCTGCTCTAACGAGCTCGGATCAGAAAAATTTGCTTCTCTCACGTCCACACCCAACTCGACCAGCGAGCTCAACTTCGCTCTGTCACGGGTGGTGACGATCAATTGCTGCGCTGTTAACGCGCCAGAGCTAAGAAGTTGCTCTACTACTGCTGAACCTAACTTACCGGATGCGCCGGTCACCAAATATTTACGATCTGACATCATGATATTCTCCGTTTCTCTAACTGTTCCAAAACGACAGACTCCTTCAGCCTGTCATGGGATGAACTGACTATATAATTATTAATTTGATAAATAATTAGCCAATTATTAAACTTATTGTTTATTAATAATAAACAGTGAAAGTCATGATCTCCCTTGACGATATGTTGGTGTTTGCCATGGTGGCAGAGAAACAGTCCTTTACTCAGGCAGCCGAGGCGCTGGGTCTTGGTAAGGCAAGAGTGTCGCAGATTGTCACTCGCTTAGAACGTTCGTTGAACACACGCCTGCTTCACCGCACAACCCGTTCGCTATCTCTCACCGATGCCGGTCAGCGCTACTACGAAAAATGCCGAGCGATCAACGATATTGCCAAAGAAGCCAACAGTGAGACACTCACCGGGAACCAAACCCCAAGTGGCACCATTCGAATCTCCACCCCCAGCAATGCGATGGTCGAACTACTGAGCGAGTTCATTCGCCAATATCCCGATATTCGACTCGATATTATTGAGAGTGATAGCTACAGCAATCTGATTGAGTCGCGTTGTGACATTGCACTGCGAGCCTCTTCAGCGCTTGAGGACTCTCGTCTCTATGCCACCAAAATTGGCTTTTTCCGCGACATGATTTGCACCTCGCCGAATTACTTAAAACGCGTCGGGAAAATTGAAGATCTGAAGGACTTAGTCAATCTTGACTGGATAAGTCATCACATCGTCCACGGTGATAAGCACTTGGTTTTAACCAATCAACAAGGTGAAGTGACCCGAATGGCACATCAGCCTAAGGTGCAAGTGCGCACCGCCAACGCGGTGAAGCAATTTGTGCTCAACGGGTTAGGATTTGCCATCATGCCCAGTTTTATGATTAAAGAAGAGCTAGATGCCGGTCAGCTTGTGCGGATTTTACCTCACCTTCATGACCGTGAAATTCCTCTGTATGCGGTTTATCAGGAGAAAGCCCTGATGCCACTACGTGTGAGAACCTTGATTAAATTTCTCAAACAAAAAGGCAATGCGTTTGATTAGAGAGGTAGCGCGAACTGAGGCCTGATATGCCCTTCACGGCAATGACATCATACTGTCATCATTCCTTCATCTAGTTTTGGTTAAATCCGCAAACGTTTTCATCGCTTGGATGGGAACCCACACGCCTATGGCTAGGCTTATGATGACAATCCGCCAAGATCGGAAGGAAACCCCATTGAACGTCAGTGAAACCACGCTCAGTGAATCGACCATTTCAGACCCACGCGCAGTAGAGTACCAATGGGTACGGACGCTGTATGTGGAAGGGTATAACCCGCAAGAGATAAACCACTACATCCGCACCTGCTTTGGCGGTGATGACGTGTTTGCCGATCTGTTTCGTAAAGTCGCGCTCTCTCAAGAGAGTGTCTATGTGCTTTTGCAATACGTTGGGTGCGCCCCTTCAAACCGAGAGTTCTAGAGCCACTTCTCAGCGCCATGTAACTACTGGCGCACTTTTCAGATAAATATGCTCTGTTGCTCGCAGTGATTCTCAACACCACTATGCGGGATATAATCGGTCGCTATACTGCCTCTAACCTATTCATTTATCTTGAATTTGTCCTATAAAAAAACCCGAACAAGTTCGGGTTTTGGTTACAAAAACTGTTAGAAGTAAAAATAGTAAGGAATCTTGCTAACAGCCAGCTATGCGTAACGCCAGGACTGCTCTTCGCTTAACGGATCGGCGGCCAAACCAAGAATGTCAAGTGAAGAAACAAAATGGGCGACCTCGCGGTCGCCCTTATCGTTCTTATTAGCCTTTCACACCACCGGCGGTTAATCCTCCGACCAACCAGCGCTGCGCAAGTAAGAATACGATGGTTATTGGTAATGCGGACAAGACTGCTGCCGCGGCAAAATCACCCCAGAGGTAGTTTTGCGGGTAGAGATATTGCTGCATACCAACCGCTAACGTGTAAGAGTTTACATCAGAAAGCAGTAACGACGCCACCGGAACTTCACCCACAACCATGATAAACGAGAGGATGAACACCACTGCAAGAATCGGCACAGACAATGGCAGTAGAACCAACCGGAACGCTTGCCATGGCGTTGCACCGTCCAGCGCTGCCGCTTCTTCTAGCGAGCCATCAATAGTTTCAAAGTAGCCTTTGATGGTCCAAACATGCAGTGCGATACCACCGAGATAAGAGAAGATCAAACCACCGTGTGTATTCAAACCCAAGAATGGGATGTACTGGCCGAGCTTGTCAAACAGAGCGTAGAGTGCCACCAGCGCCAAAACAGCTGGGAACATTTGGAAGATCATCATCGCTTTCAAGATGGTGTTCTTACCTTTGAACTTCATTCGGGCAAAGGCGTACGCCGAAGTGGTCGATAGACACACAATCAAAATAGATGAAATGCCCGCCACTTTGACCGAGTTCCACAGCCAGGTTAACACTGGGAACGGTGGTGGTGTCACGCTACCATCTGCGTTGGTGACCGAGAAACCCAGTGCGAGTTTCCAGTGCTCCAACGATGGATTATCTGGAATAATGCTACCCGTTGCGAAGTTACCTTCACGGAATGAGATGGCAACGATCATCAACAGCGGGAAGATAATTAGCGATAGGAACGCCCACATTGCAATGTGTGTTGCCCAAACGCGGTATTTTAATGACTTACCTTGTACCATAGCCATAATAAGCCTCCTTAATCTTGAGCAACTTTCGTGACACGTAGGTTGAGTAGCGCAAGTGCACCCACCAATAGGAAAATAAGCGTCGCGATGGCACTCGCCAGACCGAAGTCTTGACCGCCTGCACCTTCAAACGCGATGCGGTACGTGTAGTTCACCAGTAGGTCGGTGTAGCCCGCCGGCTCGGAGGTACCAATCATGTTTGGCCCACCTTGCGTCAACAGCTGAATCAATACAAAGTTATTGAAGTTAAAAGCAAAACTTGCGATGAGCAGCGGTGTCAACGGCTTGATCATCAGTGGCAGGGTAATCTTGGTAAAGTTCGAGATGAAATTGGAACCATCAATCGCAGACGCTTCGTAAAGATCGTCTGGAATCGCTTTCAATAGACCCATACACAAGATCATCATGTAAGGGAAACCAAGCCAGGTGTTGACGATAAGAATCATCATCTTCGCCATAATCGGGTCTGAGAACCAAGATGGGCTGATGCCGAAGAAGGCTTCCAGAACCATGTTCACTTCACCAAAGCTTTGGTTAAACAAACCTTTGAAAATCAAGATAGAGATAAAGGCAGGCACCGCATAAGGCAAGATAAGCAGCACACGGTAAATCGCGCGGCCTCGCAATGCTTCCCACTGAACAATGCTGGCGAGGATCAAGCCGATGATGACGGTTAAGCCCACGCTCACCGCTGAAAAGACAACTGTCCAGATGAAAATACTGATAAACGGTTCTTTGATGCCGTCGTCTTTCCAGACACGCTCAAAGTTGTCAGTCCCTATGGTGACGATAAAGCCAGGCGAGACGGTATTACCGATAAACTGCCCCTGCTCATCCACCGGCTGATAGAAGCCGACATCCATGTTCGGGCGTAGCATTTCACCAGTGCGGTTGTTGTACAACGCCTCGCCATCCTCTTGCAGGGTGTATAGAGGAACCACGGCAGCAAACTTACGTAAACCGCTCATGCGGATGTCTTCACCGCTCGGTAAATGCAAGTCTAAGCCATTGAGCACCGGGCGGTTTTGAATAATGGTTTTGATCGCTTCAGGTTCGCCATCCACATTGGTGACAGGCGTGAGATCCATGTCCGTTGTGGTGACATTGGCCAAATCAAACTCTTGCGTCACGAGCAGCTGTTCGCCATCTTCAATCGCGATTTTATGCCCTGTTCCCGTGTTGTAGAGAGAGAAGGAGTAGCTCTGACCACTTTGGTAGGTTCGATCAAGCAGAACCGTTTGCGCACGGTCGAAGGACAATTGGTTTTTCGCACTGTAGTTTGTAAATGCAAGACCGATTGTGTACGCCAAAGGAAAAAGAATGAAAAGGATCATCCCCGCGATACCTGGATAGATATAACGGTGGGCGTAGGTCTTTTTACTACCAAAGATAAACAGTGCGAGCGCGGTAAGAATAACTGTGAGCAGCGCAAACGCCATCTCACCACGAGAATACATTAGAATGGTTGCGTATCCGTTAACGATACCGACACTGCCTAGCAACGCCCATTTGATGAATACGTTTTTACTTGTAGGCAAGCTCGTTGTGGGTGATGCCATGGCATCTGTACCTTGAACTGACTGCATATGAGAACCTGCTAGCGATAAACAAAAAAGAGAAATGAAGGAGGGGTTACCCCCTCCTCAAAAGGTCGAACAATTACTTAGTCATTTGTTTCTCTGCGTCTGCAAGTGCTGCATCCACAGTTTGACGGCCATCAACGATGTTAATGATCGCATTTTTCGCGCTGCCCCAGAAAGCGTTCATCTGAGGGATGTTTGGCATGATTTCGCCGTTCATTGCGTTGTCCATTGTCGCTGCAATGCGTTGGTCAGAATCAAGCTCACGTTGGAACGAGTTCAACGCTACCGCGCCCAGTGGCTTGTCATCGTTCACTTTACGTAGACCATCGTTGGTCAGTAGGTAGTTTTCAATGAACTCAACCGCAAGGTCTTTGTTTGGTGACGCTGTGCTGATACCTGCAGTCAATACACCCACGAATGGCTTAGACGATTGACCTTGGAATTTAGGTAGTGTTGCTACGCCGTAGTTGATGCCTGACTTCTCAACGTTGCCCCATGCCCAAGGACCGTTGATGGTCATCGCAACATTACCTTGGTTAAACGCAGACTCAGACACAGAGTAATCCATATCAGAAGAGATCACGCCTTTGTCGACTAGGCCTTTGACAAAGTTCATCGCGTCTTTTACGCCTTCGTTCGCGATACCCGCGTCTTTCACGTCGTAACCCGCTGAACCGTATTTGAATGCGTAACCGCCATCAGCCGCCATAAGTGGCCATGTGAAGTACGGTTCTTTTAGGTTCCACATGATCGCTTTCTTGCCGTTTTTCTTCAGCTCAGCGTCTAGTGCTTCCACTTCTTCCCACGTTTTTGGTGGGTTAGGAACCAAATCTTTGTTGTAGATAAGAGACAATGACTCAACGGCGATTGGGTAACCGATAAGTTTACCGTCGTACTTCACTGCATCCCACGCAAAATCAACGATGCCGTCTTTGATTGCTTGAGAAGGCTTGATTTCAGCAAGAAGACCCGCTTCTGCGTAACCACCAAAGCGGTCGTGCGCCCAAAACACAATATCAGGGCCATCGCCAGTAGAAGCCGTTTGAGGGAACTTGTCTTGCAGTGCATCTGGGTGAGCGACGGTCACCTTGATACCCGTATCCTCTTCAAACTTTTTACCAACTTCAGCAAGTCCGTTATAACCTTTATCGCCGTTGATCCAGATGGTAAGTTGACCTTCTTCGATAGCAGCACTTGCACCGAATGAGCCAAGAGCAACAAGAGTACCGAGTGCTACTGCGCTTAGGGCGTTTTTCATGTTCATATCCTTTTTATATTTGTGTTGTAGGGCGTCACCAGAGGATTCGCCGTATTTCGACATATATTTTTAGCCATCGTGACAAGTAACTCATCCTCCTGCTCCCTACGCCCTCCGTATTATGGCCTATTTTCGTGATCACCATCGACGAAGGTTGGCGACCCAAATCACAAAACCAATCAGTAATGTGATCAGATTCATGCTTACCGCAAGCAATAATTTGAACTCGATCTCGCTACGCCTTTTCCTCCCCCCTAAGCCTCCTCCCCCTCTACTCCCCCTACAATTAATTGTGTCGGGAGGATGTCGGCGTGATCGGTTTCTCGCAAACTACAGACATCCAAGAGTGGATGGTAAGAACCCTTTCCAGCGACGTGTTTTTACGCAATAGCTGGTTGCAATGCCGCAGGGTTTGCTGTGATGGTGCAAGCACGTGATTGTTCAGGAAACTGATTTGATACGGGGGAGACGCTTGTTTCACACGGGGGAAGCAAACCTTAATTGGCTTGATGGGTGATGTGAGCGACTCCGTCACCCATTTTTTCTTACACTCAAGTTCACCTTACCTGAATTCCTACTATTATTGCTTGCCAGATAATTCATATAATGTTGAGCAGTAAAACAAAAATATTGATCGAGGACGAGCTAGATGGCGAGTGTCACGTTAAAAAATGTATGTAAAGCTTACGGTGACGTACTTATTTCAAAGAACGTTGATTTGGAAATCCAAGAGGGCGAGTTTGTTGTCTTCGTGGGTCCATCAGGTTGTGGTAAATCCACCTTATTGCGTTGTATCGCCGGTTTAGAAGACATCACCTCCGGTGATCTGTACATCGGTGATGAGCGAATGAACGAGGTCGAGCCTTCTAAGCGCGGCGTGGGCATGGTTTTCCAGTCTTACGCGCTCTACCCACACTTAAACCTTTACGACAACATGTCTTTTGGTCTCAAGCTGGCAAAAGCGAACAAAGCAGAAATTGATAAGCGCGTCGAGCACGCAGCAGAAATCCTGCAATTGAGCCACCTATTAGAGCGCCAACCGAAAGCGCTTTCCGGCGGTCAGCGCCAACGTGTGGCTATTGGTCGTACGCTGGTCTCTCAGCCTAACGTGTTCTTGCTTGATGAACCGCTGTCTAACCTTGATGCCGCGCTGCGTGTTCAGATGCGCTCTGAGATTACCAAGCTGCAACGTAAGCTTGGCTGCACCATGATCTATGTAACGCACGACCAAGTCGAAGCGATGACCATGGCCGACAAGATTGTGGTCCTTGATGGTGGTTATGTATCGCAAGTCGGTCAACCACTTGAGCTTTACCACTACCCACAAAACCGTTTTGTCGCAGGCTTTATCGGCTCACCAAAAATGAACTTCATGAGCGTCTTTATCGAAGAAGTGGAAAAAGAGCGCGTGATGGTTCAACTAGCGAACGGCACCACATTCTGGATTCCAGTCGATGGGACAACCGTCAATCGAGGTGAGCGTATGTCACTAGGGGTTCGCCCTGAGCACTTGTTGCCTGCCGGTGAGGGTGACGCCGTGATTGAAGGTGAAATCAACATCGTTGAGAAACTGGGTAACGAAACCCAAGTCTACATGCACATCGACGCTGCGGATGCGGACATGATTTACCGTCAACCAGACACATTGGATGTTGATCCAGGTGATACCATTGCGGTTGGCATCCCTGCACATCGCTGCCATCTGTTCCACAGTGATGGCCGAGCCTGTCGCCGTCTTCACCAAGAAGCGGGCGTAGTGCTTCCTGGCGCTTAAGACCGAGATACCGTTTATAGTCCTTCTGCCCAGCCTTCATCGCTGGGCTTTTTTATGCCTGCCTCACAGCTTCTAACCCAATAATTTACATTATTGCAAGTAATTTCATATATTCTTGGTGTGGGTATTATACTTACTCAGTTGTATGACTATACTGTTCAATAGTTGGCTAGTGAGAAGAATAAAATGGAAAAGCAAGTTTCCGACATCCGTCGGACTCTGTTGTGTATCATCGCGATTGCAATGGGGCTCAACCTATTGTTGGTCGCGTATGTCACCACACAATACGGCGCACTCAAACGTGTTGAAGCGATGGTGGTCGAACAGACGCCTCAGCATTTCGATATGGCCCGTAAGCTCACCGAGATAGAAAGCAGCATTGGTTACCTTGGCTTCATCCACCACTTTAAAAACTACGTCCTCAGACGCGATGACAGCTACTATCACGCGGCCATCGCCAGTTACGAGCAATCACATCAGTTGCTCAGTGAACTGGCGAAGATGCAAACCAACAACGACCTCTCAACCGAAATTCAAATCCTCTCCAACACCTTAAATGAATACAAAGCCAAACTCGATCTCGCCCGCTCGCTACCCTACACCCTAACCAGTGCGGAAGTGGATGAGATCGTGGCGGTGAATGATATCGCTGCGGCGACCGCGCTTAAATCAATGCAAGACTCGCTGGAACCACACTTAGAAAAATCCGCTGTCGAAGCAGAGAAGGATGTCTATCAATCCATTCGCTACACGTTAGCCTTCAATATGCTGATGATCCCCATCATATTGGGCGCAAGCTTGTATATCTTTAAGACTTCTCGACGCTCGTATCGTTTGGCTCATGAACTCAATGCGATCTTTGATGTGTCGCCTGATGGAATGCTCTACATTGAAGACAACGGCCAAATCCTCTACGCCAACAAGAAGGCTTGCCAGCTGTTTCAATACAGTTTTGAAGAGCTCACCCAGCGTAAGGTCGAAGATTTAGTTTCGCCCGAGCTAAGAGAGAAACACAAACAATACCGTATAGACTTTATGAACAAAGCCAAACATCGCCGCATGGAGCAGCACCGATCAAACATTCAGGGGATGTCCAAGACGGGCAAGCAGTTGGATTTGGCAGTGGCGATTGCCTCTGGCAGTGACATCAACCACAACCGAGCCGTGTGTATCGTTCGAGATTTGCAACCAACGCTCGACCTCAAGCAGCGCGCCGAAAAAGATCACCTCACTCAGCTCTACAATCGCAGTGTGATGGACGATATGTTGCGCAAAGAGCTACAAAGAAGTCACCGTACTGGCGACCCTCTCTCCGTGTTTCTGATTGATTTGGATAATTTCAAAGCGGTCAACGACCACAAGGGGCACGGAGTGGGCGATCAAGTTCTCAGACAAACCGCGCAATTTCTTCTCAATCATACTCGCGCCTATGACCATGTAGGCCGCTGGGGTGGCGATGAGTTTATTGTCCTTTGCCCTAACTTAACACCGGCAGACGGTAAGCAATACGCTGAGAGACTACGTGACGCGTTTACCCAGCTTGAGTTCAGTCAACACCATGACATTACGCTGAGTATCGGTATCGTCACGTCCGATGAGCAGACCCATTACAACTCGAAAAACCTGTTTACCGCAGCGGACAACGCGCTCTACCGTTCCAAAAACGAGGGCAAAAATCGCGTCTACCACATAGAAGATGCCGCGGGTTGGCTGGCAAAATGAAAAACGAAAGGCGCCTATTGGCGCCTTTCATCTTATATCCCCTAGCTGCGTTTTACTCGCTATCACGCGGCTCTATCGGTTCTTGAGACTTATCCACTGCCACATAGCCGTACTCTTCAATGCGTTTTTTCGCCGCGCTGCTGGTGAGATAGTCGACAAAGGCTTGGCTCTCGTCATCAATCGATTCCGTCTTGTACAAAATGATGAAAGGACGAGCCAGCTCATATTGGCCACTGGCAATATTGTCGTTGTTGGATTCAGTGCCTTCAAACTGAATCGCTTTGACCGAGTTATCAATCGATCCGGTCGAAATAAAACCAATCGCCTGTTTATTGTGGTTAACGATCGTTTTCACCATGCTATTGCTGTTCACCACCAAGTTGTTCGGGCTGATATCAGACACCAAACGGCCTTTGATCACTTTGGTAAGGCCAAGGAGACTTTCAAAACTGTAACGCGAACCTGACGAATCTTCTCGTGTTACTACAGCAATGCGTTGATCCGCGCCACCGACATCTTTCCAGTTGGTGATCTTGCCTTTGTAGATATCAAACAACTGATCGCGCGTGACGTTTTTCACTGGGTTCGCTTGGTTGACCACGACCGCTAAGCCGTCATAGGCGATGGTTAATACAGACAGCGACGCATCGAGCTCGCTTTCCGTCAAATAGCGCGAACTCATCCCCAAATCGGCGACGCCTTTTTTCACTAGCGTGATCCCAGCGGTCGAACCGACACCTTGCACTGCAATGTAAGTCTCGGGGTGGGCTTTGTTGTAATCCTCTGCCAAAACATCCATGACACGCGCGACAGAAGTCGAGCCAGAAATATTGACCTCAGCAGACCACGCAGAAAAGGCCACGACTGTTGACATCAAAGTGGTCAACGCAATGCGAAACATAACTTTCTCCAAACAATTAGGCAGATAACAGCCGCTATCATATTTCGATAAGATGACAATTTTGTGAAAATCGATTCAGGCGCACTGTATTCGTAATAGGTCTATGCTTAAGTACTTACTACACAGAGTGCGCATGCATGAGACTTCACGTCATGGAGTGAGAATGGGACTAGTCAGTTTGCTACAAAAACAAGCCCAAAGGCGCGCGGAAATGATCTGTAAGCATCGCAATCAAAGCTTACCCGCTGAATTTGGCAAAGCCAGCTATGAAATGGCTGGGCAAGGTGTGGTGTTCATTAAACAATTCTTTTTACTCGATTCCAACCACTGCGAATACATGTCACCGGTAGCGAAAGTGGATTGGAATGACGACCTCGGCGCTTGGCAGCTCTTTATGCTGTCACAGGAAGACTCTGACCAAGAGAGTTGGACTCCTTACCCCTATCTTCCCCCTAGCCTCGACCTCACCGCCATCATGCGAGAAGTCGATAAAGATCCTAAAGCCGTATTTTGGGACTAAAAAAGGGAGCCGAGGCTCCCTTAACAACACGTATCGTGCTCTTCGAGTTTACGACGCCGGGCTCTCTTGCGTTTCAGGCGCGGCGACCACATCCGCAAAGACTTGAGTCGGTTTGGCAACTAGGCTTCGCGTCTCCTGATTCACCTCATTGAGCACCACTTCAAGCACATCGCCCAATCGATAAATCACCTCGTTGTCGATGCTCACTGTGCCTTGTTCACCATCGCACGCGAGGCGCTCTTTGTTAGCCAGGATCAATGAGCCTGGAATAAACGCTGCTGCGCCATTTTCTAGTAGTCTCACGCGTAGCCCAGCGCGAGAAACATCGAAAATCTCTGCATGGAAAGGTGTCGCTTTTTCCACCTCTGACGCTAATGTGCGCGCATACAACCAATCACCCACATTACGCTCAGCAATTTTATGATGCTTACGGTGCAGCGCAAGCTCTTCACCCACGGTTTCGTCTGCCGTTTGTACCGGTGCTTTCCCAAGGATGTGAGCCTTAAGCATACGATGGTTAATCATGTCACCGTACTTACGAATCGGTGAGGTCCACGTGGCGTATAGGTTTAAGCCCATCGCATAATGCGGAAGAGGTTGATTGCCGATTTCGCTGTAAGCTTGGTATTTACGAATGCGGTTATCTAGGTAAGAGGTCTCTTGCGCCGCCAACCAGCGACGCAACTCAGCAAAACCTTCTAAGGTCGCAATAGACTCTTCCGTAAAGGGCAGCTCACCTTCTGGGTTAACCAAGTTTACCACGTCCGCGATCTTCTCTGGCTTGAAGCCGGCGTGGGTGTTGAACACACCTGAATCAAAGCTCGCTTGCAGCGCTCGACCCGCACAAATGTTGGCGGTGATCATCGCTTCTTCCACCAAACGGTTCGCGCAGCGGCGCATATCCGCATGAATGGCAACCACATCGTTGTCTTCACTCAACTCGAAGCGGTAGTCAGGACGGTCGGGGAACACAACCGCGTGCGTCTCCCGCCATTGCGCACGTGCCAATGAGAACTGGTAGAGATCTTGAACCACTTGCGCAATGGTCTCATCCGGTTGCCAATTGTCGCAGTGGCCGGTCTCTAACCAATCAGATAGCTGGTCATACACCAAACGCGCATGAGACTGAATGTGCGCGGCAAAGAACTGAATGTCATCACCGATCACGCCATCTTTACTTACCGTCACACGGCAGCACAGCGCTGGGCGTTGCTCGCCTTCAATCAAAGAGCAGAGATCATCGGCAAGATCACGCGGCAACATTGGGATGTTGCGCCCAGGCAGGTAAATGGTGAAACCACGCTCACGCGCGACTTTATCCATCTCACTATCTGGAGTGATGTATGCGGTAGGATCGGCAATCGCAATCGTCAGTTCAAAATCGCCCGATTCCGTTTTCTTCGCGTACAACGCATCGTCCATATCTTTGGTCGACGCGCCATCAATCGTCACAAACGGAACGTCAGTCATATCGACACGCTCAAGGTCAGTGTCGTCTTTGAGTTCCCAGTGGTCGATACCTGCTGGCTCACTGTTGGGCAAGTCATTTTGCGCTAACGTCACCCACCACGGCGCAATTTTGTCGTCTGCATCGGTGATTTTTTGTGAGATTTCAACAAAAAAGCCATTGTCACCCTTGAGCGGATGACGGATTAAGTGAGCAACAACCCAGTCGCCTTCTTTTAAATCATCGCTTTTAATGCCTTTGCGCGTTTTCGCTTTCAGAGACAACTTTTTCAACTGAGGATGATCCGGCGCAACGTTCAGTTTGCCTTTGAACCATTTCACACGGCCGATGAAGCGCGTTAAGCCCTGCTCCAATAGCTCTTCCGGTTCAGCGACTTCGCGCTCTTTTTCAGTACGAATGATGGCTTTGACTTTATCCCCATGCAGACATTTTTTCATGTACGGTGGTGGAATAAAGAAGCTGGTCTTGCTGTCGACTTCGAGAAAGCCGAACCCTTTCTCGGTGGCTTTAATCGTGCCTTCTTTTTTCGGAAGGGTTTCTTGGATTTGCTGCTTTAGCTGAGCGAGTAGCGGATTGTCTTGGAACATGGATACATTTCTAAGCAAAAAAATTGCGCACACTATAACATTGCCGCATCGACCAAACCACCTCACGCCGATGACAAGCGAGCAAAAGCCGCGCAAAGCGCTGAAAAAGGCAGCGAAGATGACGCTTTCATGAACACCCAGTTCAGTTTTGAGAACTTTTTGTGATGAAACTCAAGTTTTTCTGGCTTTTGTTATGTTTTTCAGGAATAATTCGCACCCTTGTTTACGTCCCTAGTGGCTTGATGCGATTTACGACTCATCCGCATCTGAACGGAATCAGCTCTTTCTGGATTGATATTGGAATTGGTAGAGCTCATGGGACCTTTAGTTGAATTAATATAGTAGGATCCCAATGACAGATTCTGTAATCAAGTTTAGTGACTTGTCACTGAACGACGCCATCCTATCCGCTCTAGACGGAATGGGCTTTGTATCTCCAACTCCTATCCAAGCAGCAGCAATCCCTCACCTGATGGAAGGCTCTGACGCACTAGGTAAAGCACAAACCGGTACCGGTAAAACAGCGGCTTTCTCTCTACCTTTGTTGAACAAACTTGACCTTGCTCAGCGCAAGCCTCAAGCGATCGTTCTTGCTCCTACCCGTGAACTGGCTATCCAGGTTGCAGCGGAAGTGAAAAACCTCGGTAAAAACATCCAAGGTCTAAAGGTATTGGAAATCTACGGTGGTACGTCCATCGTTGACCAAATGCGAGCGCTTAAAAATGGCGCGCACATCATCGTCGGTACTCCAGGTCGTGTTCAAGATCTGATTAACCGCGACCGTCTGCACCTCGATGAAGTACACACCTTTGTCCTTGATGAAGCAGATGAAATGCTCAACATGGGCTTTGTTGACGATGTAACAGCGATCATGGAGCACGCGCCTTCATCTGCACAGCGCGTTCTTTTCTCTGCGACTATGCCTCCAATGTTGAAAAACATCGTTGAGCGTTTCCTTCGTGAGCCTGTGATGATCGACGTAGCGGGTAAGAACCACACCGTTGATAAAGTAGAGCAGCAATTCTGGGTCGTGAAAGGCGTAGAAAAAGACGAAGCGATGTCTCGCATGCTTGAAACAGAAGAGACAGATGCCTCTATCGTGTTCGTTCGTACTCGTCAAGATACTGAGCGTTTGGCTGACTGGCTATCTGCACGTGGCTTTAAAGCGGCGGCACTGCACGGTGACATCCCTCAATCATTGCGTGAGCGCACGGTAGATCACATCAAGCAGGGTGTGATTGATATTCTGGTTGCGACCGACGTTGTCGCTCGTGGTCTTGATGTACCACGTATCACACACGTATTTAACTACGACATCCCATTCGATGTTGAGTCCTACATCCACCGTATCGGCCGTACTGGTCGTGCTGGACGTAAAGGTAAAGCGATCCTGCTTGTGCGCACTAACCAAATGCGCATGCTACGTACCATCGAGCGCGTGACTAAATCTTCTATGGAAGAGATCCAACTGCCACTGCGTGACCAAGTTGCCCAAGCGCGCCTTGTAAAACTTGGTGAAGAACTTGCTGGTGAGAAAGAGCACAAGTCTCTAGACAAATTTGCGGAACTGGTTGAACAGCTTCAAACCACGTTAGAGATTGACGCAAGCACGCTAGCGGCTATCTTACTGAAACGTCAGCAAGGCAAACGCCCGCTATTCTACATTGGTGAAGATCCAATGGTTGAAGCGATTGAGCGTGACAAGCAACGTCGTAAAGAGCGCCGTGAAGGTGGCCGTGATGGTCGTCGCGAAGGTGGTCGTGAGCGCAACTTTAACACTCAAGATTGGGATACCTACCAATTGCAAGTGGGTCGCGAGCAAGGCGTACAAGTGAAAGACATCGTTGGCGCATTGGCGAACGAGTTGGGTCTAACTAAAGGCTCTATCGGTGCGATCAAGCTAGCTCAAGGCGAAACGTACGTTCAGTTGCCAAAAGCGATGTCTTCTGACACGGCAAGCAAACTTCGCAAGCTGCGTATTCGTCAGAAGCAAGTGGATGCAGTGGTCTGTGATTTTGACGACTTCCGCGAGCCTCGTGGACGTCGTGACGGTGGTCGCCGTGAAGGCGGACGTCGCGAAGGTGGCTTTGGTGGTCACCGTGGTCGTGATGGCAACCGCGAAGGTGGTTACCGTGGCAACCGTGAAGGTGGTCGTGGTCATCGCGAAGGCGGCCGTGATGGCGAACGTCGCTTCGACCGTAACCGTGGTGGTGATCACCGTGGTAACTACCGTGGCGAACGCGGCCATGGTAAAGCACGCCACTCTGAAGCTTAGTCTTCATTGGTTAAATAAGAAAAAGGTACGCATTGCGTACCTTTTTTGTGTCTTTTGTTGTTAGGATTGGACCGTTTGACCTGGCAATCAGGCCGTTCGACCAAAAATGTACTTATCCATCATGGCTACCATTTTACCAATTTCTGGTTTCGTAATGGTGTCATTCGCGCCAAGTGCCAGTGCTTTTGCTCGGTTGTCCTCACTCATCAAAGAAGAGAACATCACGATGGGGATCGATTGATACGCTTCGCTCTCTCGAAGGCGTTTAACTAAGTGCATGCCATCCATACGAGGCATCTCTACATCCGTCACCACACCATCGATCAACTCGCTGACCGGTAAGTTTTCCTCTTTCGCCACTTCAATCAAATTCATCAGCTTGTCGTGTGCTTCACCACCATCTTTACAAGCAATGATGTTGTAGCCAGATGAACTCAAGGTATCTTGGATTAGAGAGCGGATAAAAGCAGAGTCATCGACCACCATGATGGTTTTGCCATTACGCTTGGTGATCATCCGTTGGTTCATATCGACGCTCTTATCTTCTTTCACGTCGTACTTATCCATAGACAATTCTGGGTTGATGTCGGCAATGATTTTTTCAAAGTCGAGGATCATGATGAGGTTGCCATCTTTACGGACCACCGCAACAACGCAGTCTTGTTCGCCCGCTTCTAAAAACTGGCTTGGTGACTCCACGTCATTCCACGAAATACGGTGAATGCGACTGATACTGTCAATCAAAAACCCATTGGTCATATTGTTGAAGTCAGTGACAATAACAAACTTTCGAGCGAGATCTGGGTTGGTCGGAACACCGAGCCAGCCAGCCAAATCCACCAGCGGGGTCAAAATATCACGTGATGAAAATACGCCCACCATATGCGGCTGTGCGTTGGGGTAATCGGTGGTTTCCGGCACCTGAATCACTTCGCGTACTTTGGCGACGTTGATACCGTAATAACACGTTTTGGTTTTACCATTTGGGAGCTGTTTTTCTAAATGAAATTCAATGATTTCCAGCTCATTGGTACCGCTCTCAGTGAGTATCGTACTGCTAGATACGCTCATAATGACTTATTGCCTGCTCTCAACTTGAAGATATACGCCTTTTTAACCGCTATTCACGCTTTTGTAAATTGCCACCCCGTAGGTTCGGTGTAGGAATAACCAAGTTTGCGTCGATTCCGTGACGAATAGCGAGGTCTGTGCGTTGTGGTACTTTTAGTGTAGACAGGATTGTCAGCATGATCACTGAAAAATCATCACGCTAATCAATCCGAATCTGCCCGATTAAAAAGTCGGCACTATGAGAGCGACAACTTTTTCACCGTGTGACGCTCGACCAAGGTCGGCTCTAGTTGCACGACTTGGCTCTCCTCGACGCTGTTTTCAAGACGCTGCAATAGTGCCTCGACCGCCGCTTTGCCGAGTCGATACTTAGGTTGATGGATGGTGGTTAAGGCGGGAGTCATAAAGCGCGCGATATGAATGTCGTCATACCCGATGATAGAGAGCTGATCCGGAATTTTGATCCCTAACTCGGCCGCAGCGTTAATCACGCCAAGTGCCATCATATCATTGCAGACAAAAATCGCACTGGGCAGCGGCCCTTTCTCGACCATCTTATGCAGTGCGTTGTAACCGCCTTCACACTCAAAGTCCCCTTCGATGATCCAGTTCGCTTTGAACTCATTGCCCGCTTCGTTCATCGCGCGTTTATACCCTTCATAGCGCATCTGCGCTTGGTGTTTTGCCAGTGGCCCAGTAATACACCCAACCTGAGTGTGACCACAATCAATCAAATATTTCGCCGCTAAATAGCCGCCGCGCAAAGAGTTGTCTTGAATCTTGTCGCTGGTAAACAGCATCGGGCCCCAATCCATGACGACAACGGGGATGTCTGGGTATTTGTCGAAGATATCAATGCGCTCACCTTCAAGTGAAGAGCACATCAGAATCAGCCCATCGACACGCTTTTGCAGCAGAGTATTGATCGATTGACGCATCCGCTCATGATCGCCTTCGGTGTTGCACAAGATCAGGTTATAGCCTTGATGATAGCAGCTGCGCTCTACGCCCTTGACCACCTCACCAAAAAATGGGTTCGTCGAGGTCGTCACCAGCATACCGATGGTGTTGGTACGATTGACTTTAAGACTGCGCGCAAGCGCCGATGGCGTGTAATTGAGCTGAGAAGCGGCTTGATTAACGCGCTCGGAGATCGCTTCACTCACAAAACGCGATTGGTTGATCACATGGCTAACCGTAGAGGTTGAGACCCCTGCCAGTTTGGCAATATCTTTCATGGTCGCCATATCATCGTCTCCTTACTACAGCGATATTATGGCTGCCGACCCGGCAGCCATCTAGACAAGCTAGACTCGCTCAGCAAGAAACGCTTCCACTTCTTGACGACTAGGAATAGACGTTTGCGCGCCGAACCGTGTCACGGAGAGCGCCGCCGCTGCATGAGCGAACCTAATCGAAGATTCTAGAGGCAAATCCTCCAATAAGCCAGTGACCAAGGCCCCATTAAAGGTATCCCCTGCGGCTGTGGTATCCACAGCCTCAACACGAAAACCTTGGATAAGTTCCGCCCGTCCATTTTGACTGAGCCATACGCCCTTAGCGCCCAGAGTAATGAGCACGATCTCAATACCTTTCTGGTGCAAGGCATTCGCGGCTTGCTGCGCTGAAGCATCATCGGTCACCGTGATCCCCGTCAGCACTTGCGCTTCGGTCTCATTTGGGGTGATGACATCCACACACGCCAGCAACTCATCACTGAGCGCCTGCGCAGGGGCCGGGTTTAAAATGACATTGGTGCGCGCTTCTTTGGCAATGCGGGCGGCTTTCTCGATGCCGCACATCGGGGTTTCCAATTGCATTAATAGATAGTGAGCTTGACGAATCGCTTGGCAATCTTCGTTGTCTATCGCCTCCGCAATCAGCTTCGCATTCGCCTCCGCTGAGATGCAAATGCTGTTTTCACCGCTGTCAGCCACTTGGATCATCGCAATCCCAGTCGGACAGTTAGGTTGCATTTTTACGCCAGAGATGGTGATTTTATCCAACTTAAAACTCTCACGGATGTTGATGCCAAACGCATCATCGCCGACACATGCGATAAATCCGACATCCGCATTGAGCCGAGCGGCCGCTACCGCTTGGTTGGCGCCCTTGCCACCAGGAATGACTTGATAATGTCGACCGTGCAGCGTCTCACCTGGACGCGGGAAAGAAGGCACCTGAAGAACATGGTCAGCGTTTACACTACCCAATACCACTAACTTATTCATAGAAAATTCCTCGGTTCGAGTGAACCTTGTTTCGAGTTACGCTAAATACCTTTTCACTCACAAGGATGACTCTCGCTCGGTTTTATCAAGACTAAGCCTTGTGAGTGCAAAGGTATTCGCCCTCCTACTCCCCTTCAGGCAAAGGAAGTAGGAAGGCACGCACGATAACCATGCGTTATTTCATGACGTGATTACTTAGTCACAACTTTCAACGGTACTGGGATGTAAGCTTCAACACTTTCACCTTTTAGCACTTTCGCTGCGGTCTCGATGCCCAATGCACCAATCAGATCCGGTTGCTGAGCAATGGTTGCCGCCAATTTGCCACGGTTAACCGCTGCAATACCGTCGTCTGTGCCATCAAAACCAACGATCATCACCTCTTTACCCGATGCTTCGACCGCGCGCAGTGCACCCAGTGCCATCTCATCGTTTTGGGCGAAGACGGCTTGTACATCCGGGTTTGCTGCCAGCAAGTTTTCCATTACGTTCAAACCTTTAGTACGGTCGAAATCCGCTGGCTGACTGGCCAACAGTTCCATTTCGCTGCCTTTCACCGCGTTCATGAAACCCTCACCACGCTCACGCGCTGCAGAAGTACCTGCGATACCTTCAAGCTGAATCACTTTGGCTTTCATGCCCACTTTTTCGACGATGTAGTTACCCGCAAGCTCGCCCCCTACGACGTTATCAGACGCAATGTGACTGACAACTTCACCACGGCTTGCACCGCGGTCAAGCGTAAGCACAGGGATATTGCTGCGGTTGGCCATACGAATCGCGTTCGATACCGCATCAGAATCGGTTGGGTTGATTAAGATCGCTTTCACGCCACGTACCGTAAGATCTTCCACGTTGGAGAGCTCTTTACTTGGGTCATTTTGCGAGTCCAGAACGATCAGTTCATAACCCAACTCTTTCGCCTTCGCTTCCGCGCCATCTTTCATGGTGACAAAAAATGGGTTATTCAACGTTGAGAGGACAATCGCCATCGTGTCTTGCGCATGAGCGGCAACAGACACAGTGGATGACAGCAGAGCAGCAGAGATAAGAGTTGCTAGTTTTTTCATTGTTTTAGTCCTTTATGTAGGGGGAGACTCGAAGTGTGACCACGACGAGTCAGAGTTAACCTAATTACTTGTTTTTGTTATCGACCAGTACCGCAAGTAGAATCACTACAGCCTTGGCGATCATTTGGTAGTAAGAGGAGACATCGAGCAAGTTCAGCGCATTGTTCAAGAAACCAATGATCAGCGCGCCAATCAAGGTGCCCATGATTCGCCCTTTACCACCCATTAAGCTGGTACCACCTAATACCACCGCTGCGATGGCATCCAGCTCATAGCCCATACCTGCCGTCGGTTGCGCTGACGACAAGCGAGAAGTGATGATGATTCCTGCCAGTGCCGCCAACAGACCACAGATGGCGTACACTCCGATTTTCACGCGGTCGACGTTAATGCCCGATAAGCGTGTGGCCGACTCATTACCGCCCAGCGCGTAGACATAACGACCAAAACGAGTGTGATTGAGTAGATACCACGCCGCTGCAAATACCACGACCATCAACCAGACCGGAACAGGGATCCCTAAGGCGTAGCCCGTACCAAACCAAGCGAACGCATCGGCGGTATCGGTAAAGCCGGTTGAAATAGGACGACCATCGGTGTATACCATAGTGACGCCACGCAAAAGAGTCATGGTGACCAAGGTTGCGATAAACGCCTGCACCTTACCTTTGGCAATGATGATCCCACTGATCGCGCCCAGCGCCGCCCCCGCCAGCAGTGCGGTTGGCACGGCGATAAGTACCGGAACTTCCAGTGCAATCATGCTCGCGGCAAAAGCACCACATAAGGCCAGCACAGAGCCGACGCTCAAATCGATGCCCGCGGTTAAAATCACCAGCGTCATCCCCACCGCAATGATCGCATTGACCGAGGTTTGGCGAAGAATATTCAAAATATTATCAAGTGTGAAAAAGTTCGGGTTTAAGAACGACACCACGACAATCAAAAACAGCAGAGCAATCAAAGATTTCTGTTCGATTAACCACTCTTTGCTCAGCAGCTTTTTGCTGTGGCTTGGGTTCGCTTTAGTTAGGGTTTTGCTGCTCATGCTGCATCCTCAATACGCTTTTTACCGACGGCACACGCCAGTAGTGTTTCCTGGTCTGCCTCTTTGGCATCAAATTCGCCGCTAATTCGGCCCTCGTGCATCACTAAAATACGATCACTCATTCCGAGCACTTCTGGCATTTCCGACGACACTAAGATGATGCTCATCCCATCGGCTTTAAATTTATTAATCAGTTGGTAGATCTCTTTCTTGGCGCCGACATCCACGCCGCGTGTCGGCTCATCGAGAATCAGCACTTTAGGCTTGGTCATCAAGCCTTTCGCAATCGCTACTTTTTGCTGATTGCCCCCCGATAAGTTGCCAATGATCTGCTCTCGACTTGGCGTCTTGATGTTAAACAGACGAATAAAATCATCGACGGCAATCACTTCATCGCCATGCTGAATACGCCCGCCCTTGGTGAGCTTATCCAATGAACAGAGCGACATGTTCTCTTTGACAGAAAGCCCAAGCACCAGTCCATCGCCTTTACGATCTTCAGAGATGTAGGCAATACCATTTGCCAGCGCATCTTGTGGGTTTTCTGGATTGACCGTTTTGCCATTGAGATTGATCACGCCGCGCTCACTTGGCAACGCACCGTAGATCACTTTCATCAGCTCGGTACGTCCAGCGCCCATCAGGCCAGAAACGCCCAAGATCTCACCTTGGTTTAAGGTAAAGCTGACATCTGAAACACCCGAACCGGTCAGGCCAATCACTTCCAAACAGACCTTGCCATGCGTAACCGCGATGCGTGGGTACTGCTCGTCCAATTTGCGTCCGACCATCATCTCAATCAGGCCATCTTCATCGGTATCAGACACCGGACATTCACCAATGAACTTGCCATCACGCAGCACGGTAATGTCATCACAAATCTGGAAAATTTCCTTGAGGCGATGGGAGATATAGACAATGCCGCAACCCTGATCGCGCAGTTCATTGATCACCGCAAACAGCGATTCCGTTTCGGTATCGGTCAAGGCATCGGTCGGCTCATCCATAATGATGACTTTGGATTCGAATGAGAGCGCCTTGGCGATTTCCACCATTTGCTGCTCACCCAAACTCAACTCGCCCAACAACTGCTTCGAGCTATGTTTCACGTTCAAGCGGCGCAACAATTTATCCGCTTCCGCGTACATGGTGTCCCACTGAATACGCCCTAACGCAGAGGTAAATTCGCGACCTAAGAAGATGTTTTCCGCAATCGTCAACTCAGGGATCAGGTTCAGCTCTTGGTGAATAATGCTGATGCCTGCTTGTTGTGAGTCCCTTGGTCCTTTAAAAGCCGCGGGTTGGCCCTGATAGTGGATGGTTCCGCTATCTTTGGTGTAGATGCCGGTCAGGACTTTCATCAAGGTTGATTTGCCTGCTCCGTTCTCCCCCATCAGCGCCATCACTCGGCCTGGGTACACATTGAGACTGGCGCGATCTAGGGCTTTGACCCCAGGAAACGCTTTGTCGATGTCACTCAGTTGTAAGATAGCTTGAGACATAATTGTTCCTGTCTTTGTGCAGCGTCACCGCGTCACACGATGTCGCCAACGTCATGGTGGTTAAAACACGACGCCCGATTGGAAGATAACATTGGCATACGGTGTACATTCGCCCGTACGCACAATCACACGACTGCGCTCGCTACGCTGTTTAAACGCTTCATGAGACAGGGTGTGCACTTCGATTGTCTTACCTGACGCGCGACGCTCCTCATCGATCAACGCCATCAATGCTTGATGATGCTCAGGGCTGACTTCGGCAAACTCTTGTGCCACGATCACTCCTTCAATCTGGGCTTCACTTAACCAGACACGCACCGTATCTAAAAAGCTGGGCACGCCATAAGTCAGCGCCAAATCGATGCGCTGCACCGACTCTGGAATAGGCAAACCGGCATCACACACGGTGATTTCATCGGTATGGCCGAGTGTCGCCGCTAGGTGGGACAACTCCGCATTCAGTAGGGAACTTTTTTTCATGTAGGGAACCTTTTTCTCGTTCATCGTTTCGCTGGCCGTGGGCTTCTCTTACCGGAAACAGCGCGATCACATCGCGTTAATACCCCCTGTCGCTGATTGAAGCGCTGTTTAAAACACCTTGATTCAATCAACCTTGCAAACGCCATCGAAACGTTTCGATGAAATAATAGAACGCTCAGTGATGAATGCGATACCTCTACGTTGAGAGTGTGAGAATGATCGATAGAAATGAGCTACACGCCGACAAAAAAGTGATCGCATTCACTTTCAAGACGGTCGGATCAGACACGTTTTATCGATGCGGTGAATAGATAAGTATAAAAAGTGACCCAGAATAAAAGAGAAAAGGCACGACCCGTCGTTGACTCACATCAATGACTGGCCGCGCCCTAATGAGAGGGGAATGCGTTTAAACGCGCTCCTCAAGTGCAATGTTGTTGTTTGCCCAAAGTAACGCTTGCAAACGGTTTTTTGCGTTGATTTTCTTGAAGATATTGTGCAAGTGGGTCTTCACTGTGTTCTCACTGACGAACAGTTCATCGGCGATCTGTAAGTTAGACGCCCCATGCCCAAGCAGACGCATGATCTCTTTTTCTCGCTTGGTCAAACTGGCGTAGGATTGCGACGTGGTCACGGTGTTAGCACAGCGAAAGTGTTCGATGTAATCCTGGGCCAGTTTACGAGACAGCCACATCTCATCTTGCATGATCTTTTCCATGCCTTTGAGAAGCAGCGATAAATCGTCATCGTTATAAAACACGCCCACCAAGTTGCGCCACTTGAAGAGTTGCGTAGAAGGCACCTCTTGTGGGCAGTTAATCACGATCTCACGCGACACATGGTCATTGTTCGTTTTTGCTTGGCTGTACAGTTCAAACTTTTCTTCGTCGATGTACTGAAAATCGAAGAGTACAAAATCACCTAACAAGCTGCTATCGAAGTGTCCCGACTGCAAATCTTCCATGGTGACAATGTTCACTTTGAGGTGTAATCCCTGCTCAAGAGAATCTCGAAACAGTTTTGATTGCATACTTACGTCTGATAAAAGCGTAATTTGGTAGTGATGTCCATTTGTCATAGCAATAGTCCTAGCTCAACCCATTCACAATTTAAAACTATCGTTTAGCTCAGATTAGTCAACGTGGTTGATTGAGACATCCCTCAAGTTTTATACGCAATTACTCTAATATTCAGATGTTTATATTGATTATCTCATTTTTAAGAATCGAAACAGATCGGTTTTAACCTTGTGATCTTTCTCTCAAGTGCCATTTCAGCGTGCCAGAAAGTAGCAATAAAACCAAAAAGAGTAGACCTGAGCTCCCTCCACCACCGCCACTTGATGGAGAGGACGTCGTTTCAGTGCTGTAGACCAAACGACGCTGGCCATTGCTTGTCACCACATAGGTTTTTGGCGTTTCTTGCCCGTTAATGACCCGCTCGATCCAATCCTGATAATCGTACACATCGGTAAAAACCGAAGTCACACTCACCGATTGATCACCACACTGAGAAGGACCAAAACTGGTGATCCCCACCTGAACAAACTCGACGCCATTGTCCCAATAGACAGGGCCTCCGGAATCGCCACTGCACGTCGAGTTTCGGTAACCGGCTGAGATCTCACCACTGAAACAGAGTTGTTTGCTGGTAATATTACTGCCAAACTCGCTACGGCAAGTGGCGGTGGAGACGTAGTCCAGCGTCGTATCTCGCGCTTGCGTGCCGCCATCTGCACCGCCTTCGATCAAGCCATGCCCGACGGCTTTAAAGGTATCGCGTTCACCAAAGCTATTGTTGACTGTTGAATTGATAAGATAGGTGTAGTCGCTCGCACTGACCGCCGTTTCGAGCTTGATGATGGCAATGTCATTCGGCCAAAGCGCCGCTTCACTGTTTTGGTAGTTATCGGGGTAATAGAACTCGCTTGCGCGCGCTTGTTCTGCGTTAAGAAAATCATCCTCATCATCAAGCCCCGGCGCGACGACGGTGTAGAGCATTAAATCATCATCACCATAAATGCAGTGCGCCGCTGTTAACACGTAACGACTGTTGATGAGCGTCGCGCCGCAAAATGAGGAAGGTTGATAGACGCTGTCCGTTTTATAAAACAAGCTGGCAAAGGTGGGGTAATCCGTTAGATCGGTCGTCGTGCCATTAACAATATACGGCGAGATTTCTGCGGCACTTACACAGGCGGTGGACACCATCAGCGCCCACCCTGCCACTCTACATCGACCCATCATGCTCATCCCTCACGACACTCTACTCAATAAGTTTAGTTTACGAGTGTCGCTTGTGAGAAGATCGACGCCGTTTATGCGTGACGACGTTGACCAAACAGAACAAGTGCCAATAAGGAGAAGAGGCCAAGGCTACCGCCGCCACCAGAAGAAGAGGTGGTTGTTGTATCTGACACGACATCTGCGCTATCAATCACCGTACCGCTGCTCGTTTGGTATAAAGTCCGTGTATCATTTGACGTGGTCACATAGTACTTGGCGGTCTCACCGCCACTGATCACCGACTGAATCCAACTATCGTAGTCATACACTTCCGTAAATACGGAAGAGTAGTCATAAGCCTTCGCTCCACATGTTTTGAATCCCCAACTGGTGATCCCAATTTGCACGTAGGCGGCCCCATTGTACCAAAACACTGGTCCACCGGAGTCCCCTTCGCATGTGGAGTTTTTGTAGTTACCGGACACTTCCCCATCAAAACAGAGCTGTTTGTCGGAAATGCTCGAATCGCAGGTCGAACTTGGTGAGATGATATCGAGAGAGGTAGCTTGGAGGTAGCCACTGCTGGATTTATTCCCCTCAATTAAACCATGACCGATAGCGATAAAATTATCGCTCGATTTCGATTCAACATACGTATCGTTGGCTATGCTGTTGAGCGAAGCACTGTAGTCTGGATTACCACTGATCGTTGATTCAAGTTTTAAGATCGCGATGTCGTCTGGCCAAGGCGCGGAATCAACATAAGTGTCCGGATAATAGTACTCTTTCACTCGGTATTTATTGGACGTGCTCAAATAGTCGGCCGTATCTTGGAGTTGGGGAACCACCCAGTAGTGAAGCATCTCACTCTCGGCACCGTACACACAATGCGCAGCTGTCAGCACGTACTCAGCGTTGATGACCGTCGCGCCGCAGCGATAACCATAGTAGGCGTCATCATCAAAATATAAACTCGAAAATGAGGGATAGCTGCTTACTGAAACATTATCACCATTCACTATATAAGTAGACACATCGGCGGCATAGAGCGGGGTCGCGAGCGTGACACCCAATAAGAGAAATACGTTTTTCATTCAATACATCCTTGAAACAGCAGCCTTGATTCTACCCAATTATTGATACAAAAAAACCTCTCCGCAGAGAGGTTTATTCACAATGTCTATCATTTAACCATGATTAACCGCGATAGTATCTCTGCGGGACAAACGGCATTTTCTCTACCGTCATGGGCAGTTTTTTACCACGAACCTCGGCAAACAGAGTGGTGCCGATGCTGGCCAGATCGGCGCGGACATACGCCATAGAGACAGGCTTGCCGGCATTCGGGCCTGCGGTGCCGCTGGTGACGATGCCGATTTTGTTGTCTGATTCATCAAATAGCTCAGTGCCTTCACGAACCGGCGCTTTGGTTTGACCCACAAGACCGACGCGCTTGCGCGAGACATCTTTCGATTCAATTTGACCAAGAATAATGTCGGCCCCTGGGAAGCCCCCTTCTCGCTCGCCGCCGATGCGACGCACTTTCTGGATGCCCCAAAGCAAACTAGCCTCAACCGGTGTGGTGGTCGGGTCAAGGTCATGGCCGTATAGACATAGGCCACACTCTAAGCGCAGAGAATCGCGCGCGCCTAGGCCAATCCATTCTACCTCCTCTTCCGCCGTTAAACGGGTCGCCAGCTCTTCCGCGTGTGAGTTCGGCACCGAGATTTCAAATCCGTCTTCGCCAGTGTAGCCGCTTCGGCTGATCACGCACTCCACACCCAATAAGTTGAGGCGTTTGACATCCATAAAGACCATATTCGCTACATCAGGGTTGAATCTTGCCAATACGTCCACCGCTTGCGGGCCTTGAATCGCAAGTAAGGCGCGATCTTCAATCACCTCCAGCTCCACACCCGATGGCAAATGTGCTTGCAAGTGATCGATGTCTTGCTGTTTGCATGCTGCATTAACTACGACAAACAAGTGATCGCCTAAATTGGCCACCATTAAGTCATCCATAATGCCACCGTTGTCGTTGGTAAAAAACGCGTAGCGCTGATTGCCTACCGGCAAATCAATGATATCGACAGGGACCAAAGACTCAAGGAAGGCCGCAGCCCCTTCACCATGCAATCGCAATTGTCCCATGTGGGACACATCAAAAAGTCCGGCAGCGTCTCGGGTATGAAGATGCTCTTTCTTAACGCCGAGTTTGTATTGCACAGGCATATCATAGCCAGCGAACGGCACCATCTTTGCGCCCGCTTCAACATGCAGAGTATGAAGAGGGGTTTTCAGTAATTCTTGAGTCATTGTTGTCTCCATGTGATCCGGTCCGTTTTCCTTGAGAGGAAACCTTGTTTCCAATAATAAACACGACGATGGCGAGAATGCACCCTAAATAAGAGCGGGAGAAGTGAAAGTGTGACATTTAACATTAAATTCACAACAAGGCATCATCAATAAAAACGCCGCCTTGAGCAAGATTCGATCAAAGCGGCGTTATTCTACGCATAAACAACACAAAAGCAAACGTTTGCTTTCACTATAAGAAATTTACATTTGATTCACGTTATTTGGCTGTCACCCACAAAATATGCGCGTCTTGCTCACTGGTTGAGATCAACATGTGGCCCATATTGGCGTCATAATAGACGCTGTCACCTACCGTCAACTCAATCGGTTCATAAAACTCTGAGTAGAACCGAACCGTGCCCGATAAGATCAATAGAAACTCTTCACCATCATGACGAACCCAGTCACTGTACTCTTCAAAACGCCTAGCGTGGACGCGGCTTTTGAAGGGCATCATCTTTTTATTGGACAATTGAGTAGCCAGCAATTCGTGTTCATACGTCTGCGTGGGGTGCGGTTTGCCGTGCCCAACTCGCGTGACATCTCTTCGCCCTGTTGCGACCTTTTTTCTAGGTGGTTCAAAGAGTTGCGGCATATCTATCGCCAACCCCGATGCCAACTTTTGCATCGCTTGGAAAGTTGGTGATATTTGCTCGTTCTCAATTTTACTGAGCGTTGAACGCGCGAGCCCAGTGCGTTGACTGGCTTCCTCAAGCGTGATGCCTAACTTGCTACGAATCTCTTTGATGCGCTCGCCTAACTTAAGCGGCTCGATGTTTTGATCACCCGCTTCCTTCGCTAGAGTGATGGACGGGTACTCATCGTAGATATCTTCTGACATGTTTCCCTCTGTCATACTTTCTTCGCTTCCTATATGGATTTCATTGTGCCCCAAGGTCGTGCAACTGGAAAGGTGAGGATAGGAAATATAGTGTGCACTCGTTAACAAAAACCGCAAGCGTGTTTCCAATAGGAAATTTTTGGTTGATTGTTGATGCAACTCCCGCTATGTTACCAACTTGTTAGTTGTCGAGATGCATTTTTACCCCAGTGTTTCGCACCATTTTTGCGACCAAGTTGGGTTTTCCCCTCTCTTTTCGGGGCATGGATTTACACAAAATTTAGTCAGCACGCTGACGACTCAATTGGAAGGTCATCGACTATGAACAACACCTATCACAATCATCGCTTAGAGAATTTTTTCTCAACTCAACTCAGTGCCACCGACGACGCCGTCTTTGCCGGTATTCAAGCGGAGCTGTCTCGACAAAACGAACAGATCGAGTTGATCGCTTCAGAAAACATTGTGTCAAAAGCGGTGATGCAGGCTCAAGGCACCTGCCTAACCAACAAATACGCAGAAGGTTACCCAGGTCGCCGCTACTACGGTGGCTGTGAGCATGTCGATACGGTCGAGGCCATCGCTATCGAACGCGCAAAGAAACTTTTTCGGTGTGAATACGCAAACGTTCAACCTCACTCTGGCGCACAAGCAAACGGCGCCGTCATGCTCGCACTGCTGCAACCGGGTAACACCATTTTAGGCATGTCTCTTGATGCAGGCGGCCACCTCACACACGGCGCAAAACCTGCGCTATCGGGTAAATGGTTCAACGCAGTGCAATATGGGGTGGATCGCGACACACTCGAAATCAATTACGACGATGTCCGTGCACTGGCAAAAGCGCATCAACCTAAGCTCATCATCGCGGGCGGCAGCGCCATTCCTCGTACGATTGATTTTGCTCAGTTTCGCGCGATTGCTGACGAAGTCGGCGCTTTGCTGATGGTCGATATGGCGCACATCGCCGGCCTTATCGCTACTGGCGCGCACCCAAGCCCTCTTCCCTATGCTGATGTCGTCACCACAACGACGCACAAAACCCTACGCGGCCCACGTGGTGGCATGATTTTGACCAATGATGAAACCATCATCAAAAAGATTAACTCTGCTGTCTTCCCTGGGCTGCAAGGCGGACCATTGATGCATGTTATTGCAGCGAAAGCGGTGGCGTTTGGTGAAGCACTCGGGCCAGAGTTTAAGACTTATATCAATTCGGTGATCAGCAACGCAAAAGTTCTTGCCGAGGTGTTGCAAACTCGCGGGTGTGACATTGTGACAGGCGGAACGGACACGCATTTGATGCTCGTCGACCTAAGGCCAAAAGGGTTAAAGGGTAACAAAGCAGAAGAAGCGCTTGAGCGTGCCGGGATCACATGTAACAAAAATGGCATCCCATTCGATTCTGAGAAGCCTATGATTACATCGGGCATTCGATTGGGAACGCCTGCGGGAACCAGCCGCGGCTTTGGCGCTGAAGAATTCAAACTTATCGGACAATGGATTGGTGATGTTCTGGACGGGTTAGTGGATAACCCTGAAGGAAATACAGAAGTAGAGCAACGCGTTCGCAAAGAAGTGAAAGCCTTGTGTCATCGCTTCCCACTGTACCAATAATCAATTTTATCTTAGTTATTTTGGAGATTAAGCAATGGACAAAACACTGAAGTTTGCAGATAGCCATGAGTGGGTACGTGACAACGGTGATGGCACTGTAACTATCGGTATTTCTGAGCACGCTCAAGAAATGCTTGGCGACGTGGTCTTCGTCGACCTACCGGAAGTAGAAGACGAGATTGAAGCCGGCGACAGCTTCTCGTTGGTTGAATCGGTTAAGGCCGCTTCTGATATTTACGCGCCGATCACCGGTGAAATCATCGAAATCAACGAAGAGCTCGAAGACAGCCCAGAGCTAATCAACGAAGAACCGTATGAAAGCGGCTGGATCGTCAAAGTGAAGATGTCTGACCCTTCTGAGCTTAATGACCTAAAAGACGCCGAAGAATACCTAAACTCAATCGAAGACGAGTAATAAGCACAACAGCAAAGCTGCCCCCATCTAGGAGGCAGCTTTTTTTCACGGTTCGCTCAGCGAACTTTGGAGCAGGTAAAGGACAATGACTGAATTACTTCAAAGCCTCAGCACACAAAATGAGTTCGTTGCTCGCCACAACGGCCCAAACACACAAGACCAACAAGCCATGTTGGCGGCCATCAATGCCACCAGCTTAGATGCTCTGATTGAGGAAACGGTGCCGCCGCAGATTCGTCTTGAGCAGCCACTGAGCTTGGCCCCAGCCAAGAGCGAAGCGGATATGCTGAGCGCTATGCGTCAGTTCGCCGATCAAAACCAAGTCAAGCGCACCTTCATTGGTCAAGGCTACTACAACACCTTCACGCCCAACGTGATTCTGCGTAACGTGATGGAAAACCCAGGTTGGTACACGGCCTACACGCCCTATCAGCCGGAAATCTCACAAGGCCGTTTGGAATCTCTGCTCAACTTCCAACAAATGGTGATGGATTTAACCGCGATGGACATCGCGAACGCCTCCCTTCTGGATGAAGCGACCGCAGCAGCAGAAGCGATGACGCTGTGTAAACGCGCTGGCAAGAGTAAGAGCAACGTCTTTTTTGTTGCCGATGATGTGCACCCTCAAACGATTGAAGTCGTCAAAACGCGTGCAAAATACATCGGCTTTGATGTCACCATAGGGTCACTGGACTCTCTCCCAGAACAAGACGTATTCGGTGCCTTGGTTCAATACCCGGGTACCACAGGCGAAGTGCACGATTTGAGCGACGTGATCGCCAAAGCGCAAGCCAACAAAACACTGGTTGCGGTTGCGACCGACCTACTCGCGTGCGCACTGCTTAAGCCAGCGGGCGAAATGGGCGCAGATGTGGTGATTGGTTCAGCGCAACGTTTTGGCGTACCTATGGGTTACGGCGGCCCACACGCAGCGTTTATGGCGACGCGTGACAAACACAAGCGCACCATGCCAGGACGCGTGATTGGCGTATCCATTGATGCCAACGGCAACCAAGCCCTGCGTATGGCGATGCAAACCCGTGAGCAGCACATCCGCCGCGAAAAAGCGACATCGAACATCTGTACCGCGCAAGCACTGCTGGCCAATATGGCGTCGTTCTACGCGGTTTACCACGGCGCACAAGGTCTACGTACCATCGCACGCCGCACGCATCACATGACAGCAATTTTAGCCGCTGGCCTGACCAAATCTGGCTTCGAGCTGGCGCACAACAGCTTCTTCGATACCATCACCATCAATTCAGGCAGCCAAACAGAGGCGCTGTATGCTAAAGCACAAGCGGCAGACATCAACCTGCGCCTGATCGTAGATACAGCGCAACTGGGCGTGAGTTTTGATGAAACCACCACCACTGATGATATCGCCGCACTATTTGACGTGTTTGGTGTGAAAGAAGAGATCAAAGGACTGTCGTCAGAAATCGGTGGCAATGAGTTTGCCGCGATTCCTGAAACGCTGCGCCGCACGTCAGCGTACCTAACGCACCCAGTCTTCAACACGCATCACAGTGAAACGCAGATGATGCGTTACCTCAAGCAGCTTGAGAACAAAGACTTCTCACTGACACACGGCATGATCCCGCTCGGCAGCTGTACTATGAAGCTCAACGCCGCAGCCGAGATGATTCCTGTCACTTGGCCTGAGTTCGGCGCTCTTCACCCGTTCGCGCCACTAGAGCAAGCCGCAGGCTACGCGGCATTGGCGAAAGATCTGAAAGAGAAGCTGTGTGAGATCACAGGTTATGATGATTTTTCATTGCAGCCTAACTCTGGTGCATCGGGTGAGTACGCGGGTCTGATTGCTATCCAGCGTTACCATGAGAGCCGTGGCGAAGGTCACCGCAATGTGTGTCTCATCCCAAGCTCAGCGCACGGCACCAACCCGGCGACAGCCTCAATGGTGTCGATGAAAGTTGTGGTGGTGAAATGTGATGAAGACGGCAACATCGATTTAACCGATCTCGCGGACAAAATTGAAAAGCACGCTGACAACCTCTCTAGCATCATGATCACCTACCCTTCCACACACGGCGTGTACGAAGAGCAAGTGAAGCAGGTGTGTGAAATGGTCCACGCAGCGGGCGGCCAAGTCTACCTAGACGGTGCCAACATGAACGCGCAGGTGGGTTTGACCTCACCGGGCTTGATTGGATCCGATGTCTCTCACCTCAACCTACACAAAACCTTCTGTATCCCGCATGGTGGCGGTGGCCCGGGTATGGGCCCGATTGGCGTCAAGTCGCATCTCGCGCCTTTCTTGCCGGGACACATCGAAAACGGTGTTGAAGGTAAAGAGTTTGCCGTCTCTGCGGCGGATCTTGGCAGTGCATCAATCCTGCCTATCTCTTGGGCGTACATCGCAATGATGGGCGAAGCTGGCCTCACTGAAGCGACCAAGGTGGCGATTTTGAACGCCAACTATGTGATGGAGCGCCTGCGCCCTCACTACCCTGTGCTTTATCGCGGTAAGAACGGCCGAGTAGCGCATGAGTGCATCATCGACATCCGCCCGCTAAAAGAAGAGATCGGCATCAGTGAAGAAGACATCGCGAAGCGTTTGATGGACTACGGTTTCCACGCGCCTACCATGTCATTCCCCGTTGCCGGCACCTTGATGGTTGAACCAACGGAGTCTGAAGATCTGGCTGAGTTGGACCGTTTCTGCGATGCGATGATCGCCATCCGCGAAGAGATGAACGCCGTTAAAGAAGGCGCTTGGCCACTCGACAACAACCCACTGGTCAACGCACCGCACACACAAGTGGATTTGGCGAGCGAACACTGGGATCGCCCATACTCACGCGAAGTGGGTTGCTTCCCATCCAGCGCGACTAAGCAATGGAAATACTGGCCAACCGTCAACCGTGTCGACAACGTCTACGGTGACCGCAACTTGATTTGCTCTTGCCCGAGTATTGAGAGTTATGAAGGGTAAGTGAGGTAAGCCGAACAGCCCGGCTTTAGGTAGGTTGTCTAACGTAAATCAAGAGCGAGCCGAGTAAGGCTCGCTTTTTTGTTGGTTCAAAGTCCGTAAATCTAAGTGAAATTGTGATTTGCTCGGGATACAACAAGTAATTGGACAATCTCGTGTTAGGACTTAAACTAAAAATCGTCAACTTTTAATAAGCTGAGTTTGAGGAAATAATGGCTCATATATGTCGAATTACTCGATGGCTATTCATCTATTTATCCCGCAACTTCCTAATCTCAGCCATCATTTGACTCAGCCTTTCTCTATCCAGAGATGAGTAAGCCGTCATATCTCGCGATTTCTGAACAGAATCTTCATACTCATCGGCTCTTCTTTGTATCGCCTCTTGCAGGTAAATATTTAAGCTCTCAGCTCGAAGCAAGGCGGGGAGCTCATCATCAGACTCCAGAAGCGAAATTGCAAAGTCTAAATTACCTGAATACTCACTATGAGCCTCTACGCTAAGACGTATGCTGTCCTCAATCTCACTGTCATATCTTGTATTTGACTTACCCTCAACCATAGCCGTCAAAAACTTCAAAAAGTAAAGCGAGTCGTGCTGAGACAAATGCCTAAAACAGATACGAGTGCTTTCCTCTAGCCGACTAAACGCATTGAACCTTGCCTCATGCCGTAATTGCTTCTTCCAAGAATTTAGGGTGTATATGGCAATGAAAGCCGCAAAAATAGTCGCTAAGCTTGCTAGTATATCTAAAGAGTTGGCGATTCCCGCAGTTACTTCTGGGCTGGTCGCGATATTGATTCCAAAGATAACCCCAACCACAACTAATGCGAAACAACAAATCCAAATGATCTTGTCAGACAAATTAACCCCTCAAACTGATAGCTTAGACCTTAGCCTGAATCAATTAATGTCATAATTATACAGCACTTGTTTGATGAATAGAAAATAACGCAGACTTGCTAGCGCCCCACATAGCAATGGTGAACAAGTCAAGCTCCATCTAGGCGAATTGCCCGTTTTTTTATCCCTTTACGTATTCTTGTAACCCAATAACTACGCAAGAAGAATAAGTTAAACTAGGACAATGACTAGACAGTTGATTCTAGAAATTAATTACTCTAGCAAGGATCAGGCACTTCCATGCGAAAAGCTATCAACACAAAACATGCGCTGATCAGCAATACCCCTTCCCAACCAAAACGAGGACCCCATCCATCGCCTTACAGCAAATTAAACGCCAGTGTCCCAACAATGGCACAGGGCACAGACACGTAGGCGATTTCAACGATATACTTCTCGAACCATCTCATCGGTTTATTGGCCTCTTTTTCAGTAATGGCAGGTCTGCGTTTATCATGAAGTTACTTTTACCCATCCTTCTGGCGCCACTGTTGGTGGCGTGTGCTGAGCAATCGGTCGCTCACTTGAGTTGCCCTGATATCAAACCCGATGACACGGCGCATCAATGGCACAGTCCGTTTGATGATTTGCAGGGTTGGGGAAGCCATTTTGGCTACCAGCACTCTGCGATGATAGTCCAAGATCCGATGGACTCAAGCAATAATGTACTGCGATTAGAATTGCGAGACGGCGATCAATTTCGTACGCGCTCTGGGTACGCCTATCGCGCGGAAGTGTACGAGCGCTATAAAGCACCGTTCAATCAGCCAATACACTATCGATTTAAAGTGCTGATCACGGACCAATGGCAGTACGATGATGTGCGCGCTTTAATTGCTCAGTGGCATGCCACGCCAGATCGTCATCTGAATGAAATCAGCCGTAGCCCCAACCTTGGGATTGAACTGCGTAATGACCGCTTTTTGATTCGCTCCCAAACCAGTCAGCTAGCGGTGAACACCGACAACAAACACGGCATGACGAGAACTCAGCACTACCTCAGCGTGCCTATCGAGAAGAATCGCTGGTATCAGTTTGATGTCAAGGTGAAGTGGACGCCTAACTCTGACGGCTACCTTGCCATTACTATCGATGACCAACCCGTCGTGAACCACCGCGGGCCAACCAGTTATGTCGATTGTCTCGGCCCCTATTTTAAAGCAGGCATTTACCGCGACCACAGCGTCAACACCTTTGCTCTGCTGTTGGATGACTACTCTCGAACCTTGATTGAGGAATCCAACACGGATTTGGAATAAGCCATATTCCAAATCTACGATCCTTATCTACTAAAATGGCGCTCAAACCGACTTTTCTATCATTAGTCGTTGCTCCTACGCGTTAAACCATGCTCAATCTTGAGCATGGTTTCGACGCAACTGCACGCATTGGAAACCGTGCCATTGTGAAAGTTACTTTCACAATTCGGAAATTTGGAAGCCAAATTTCCGTTAAACTCATGTCTTATTTATACTTGCTTACACTAAACTGCGCCTTTCCCTCATCCGTTCTCACTTGACCTGACCTGCATCATAGAAGTGCTCTACTCCACCTTTTTACCTTTTGAAAGATAATTACAAGCCCATCCACTTTTTAGTAGGTTATTTATCTCTGCACGAGTTAATTGTCATTCAATATGACTTTACCCTTCCCCCAAGGAACACGCTTTTGCAGAGATCTTGATTTTCAGATTCAGCGATTTTTTCTATCAGTTGGTGATTTTACTGATATCGACTGAATCCAAACGGAGCAAACGATGACTAAAAAGTGGTTTACTGAGTCGGTTGACGCTACAAAAGAGGTGCTTGAAACCTCCATTGAGCAAGGTTTAACAGCGCAAGACGTCGCGAACCGACAATCACAATACGGTAAAAATGAACTGCAAGAGCAAGCTGGAAAATCCGCGCTAGAGCTTTTCCTTCATCAGTTCAAAAACCCTCTAATCTTTATCCTCGGTATTGGCGCGATCGTGTCCTTTTTTACCGGACACCTCGTCGATGCCATTGCGATCACGGTGATCATCTTCATCAATGCCATCATCGCGTTTTGGCAAGAGTTCAAAGCGCAAAAAGGGATGGAAGCCCTACGCGAGATGGCGGCGCCTACCGCGCAAGTAAAACGTGACGGCCAGTGGATGGATATTCCGGCCAAAGAGATCGTGCCGGGAGATATCCTAAAAATCAGCACCGGTGACATTCTTGCCGCCGATGTGCGCATTATCGAAGCCAACCGCTTGTCGATTGATGAAGCGGCGCTCACAGGTGAATCGGAACCTGTCGATAAAAAAGTCGAGGTGATCGATGATGCCACGGTTGGTCTTGGCGATCAGCGCAACATGGGCTTTATGACCACCATCGTCACGTCAGGTACTGGCTTAGGTATTGTGGTCAACACGGGTATGAAAACCGAAGTGGGCCACATTGCCGATATGATGGCGAACACCGAAGAGACCAAAACCCCAATGCAAGAGCGCATGGATACCATCGCAAAAATCTTGATGGTCGCGGCGCTCGCCGTCGTGGCCGTGGTGTGTGGTATTGGTCTCTATCACGGTATGCCGTGGCTTGAAATTCTTAACACGGGTATTTCGCTCTCGGTCGCAGCGATTCCAGAAGGTCTACCAACGGTTATCTCGATTGTATTGACCATGGGCTCCACGCAAATGGTGAAGAACAACGCACTGGCTAAACAGCTTTCTGCGATTGAAACGCTGGGCTCGACTACCGTGATCTGTTCAGACAAAACCGGCACGCTGACTCAAAACCAAATGCAGGTAATGAAAGCTTACGATGTGAGCGGCCGTTATTGGGAAGTGAGTGGTAAAGGCTTTAGCCCAGAAGGTGAATTCAAACCACTCGGTCACCACATTGATGCCAAGCAAAGCCCAGAAATGATGAAAGGCTTAGTCGTCGCGACCCTGTGTAACGATGCGGAATACCTCAAAGATGGCGACCAATCCAAAGTACGCGGTAACCCAACCGAAGGCGCTTTGATCGTCGCAGCCGCCAAAGCAGGCCTAGAGCAATCTGAAATGCTGAGCACGGGCGGTTACTCTATTGTTGAAAAGTTCCCGTTTGATTCAGCGCGCAAAATGGCGTCTGTGATTGTTCGATGCCCTGAAGGTAAGCACTTCCTCGCCATTAAAGGCGCACCCGATGTAGTGTTGAAGCACTCCGCTGGTTTTATGGTGGATGGTCAATATGTATCTAAGCTGCCAGTGAGCGCGACGGTTGGTAACTGTGCCCTAAAGACTGATGCTGCGGATTGCATCGTGGCCAACTATGAGGCGGCGATTCAAGATTTTGCCCACCAAGCACTGCGCACGTTGGCGGTCGGTTACAAAGAGCTAAGCGATGACGATCTCAAACGCGATCACAGCGAGCTTGAGCAAGAGGTCATTCTGCTAGGTCTTTACGGCATCATGGATCCACCGCGCCCTGAAGTGCGCGCTGCGGTAGACAGCTGTTTCGATGCGGGCGTTCGCACTGTGATGATCACCGGCGACCACGCATTGACCGCCGCCGCGATTGCACGCGAGATCGGCATTATTCGCAGCGAGAAAGACCGCGTCGTCACCGGTGCCGAGCTCGATGCGATGGACGATGAGGAATTGCGCCGTATCTGCCCACAAGTGGCCGTGTTTGCTCGCGTGACGCCTGAGCACAAGCTGCGCATTGTTCAAGCTCAGCAGTTCAACAATGAAGTCGCCGCGATGACAGGTGATGGGGTCAATGACGCTCCAGCCTTGCGCCGTGCTGACATCGGTGTTGCGATGGGTATCACAGGTACCTCGGTCGCCAAAGATTCCGGTGATTTGATTCTGCTGGATGACAACTTCAGTACCATAGTGAAAGCGGTGCGTCAAGGTCGACAAATTTTCGATAACCTACGCAAGTTCATTCGCCAAGCGCTAACGGCGAACGTCGGTGAAGTATCGGTGATCCTATTTGCTTTCTTGATGATGGGACCAGAGGCGATTTTGCCGCTCACGCCATTGATGATCTTGTGGATTAACTTGGTTTCAGATGGCCTACCGGCACTGGCTCTGGGTGTTGATCCAGAAGAAAAAGATTTGATGGAACGCAAACCTCGCAAGCGTAACGAGAGCTTCTTCAGCGACCACTTAGGCACTCGCATTGTCACCCGTGGCTTGGCCCTTGGCGCAATGAGCTACTTAGCGTTTAACTGGGCGCTAGACAATGGTTTTAGTGCAAACTACGCACAAACTATGGCCTTTGCGATGCTGGTGTTTGCTCAGCTGTGGCACCTATTTGACTCGCGCTCATTCACCACCTTGTTCCGCAAGAACCCACTGACCAACAAGTCGCTGCTTGGCGCCGTTGCTATCTCAGCCACGCTGTCGCTTAGCGTCATCTACACCGGTATTGGTCAGCTGATCTTCAGCACTGAAGCCTTGCAAGGTGGTCACCTATTTGGCGTCATCATGGCCGCCTCTCTGCCTACCTTGATTCTGTCGGCGATTAAAGAAGTGACGAAGACCAAACTCGTCTAAGCCCTGCGCCACAACTCAAACGGCTCGACCCTGTCTAGAGAAATTCAGACACGGTCGAGCCGTTTTTTTCTGGTACTTATCCTTTTTTATACCAACGACTTAAGCATGAATAGTCGCTCTCATGATGTGTTGCGGGCCAGCAGAACCACCTAAATAGATCTTGCCAGTATCGACAAAGCCGCTTTTGAGATAGCAGGCTTGCGCGCCGGGATTTTTGCAGTTGACCGTGAGGTAAATCGTCTCAAACTGCGGATAGTTGGCGACGAGATACGGCATCAATGCGCGAATCGCTGCTTTGCCATACCCTTTACCTTGATGAGCGGCGTCGATGGCAAACGCTCTGAGCCCCATTGCGTGATCGGGACAAAAGTCGTAGCGGCGACGATAGGCGATATCGAGTTTGAAAAAGCCAACTACGTTATCGCCGGCTAAAATCACATGCCGATGTGTGGTTGGGCAATGATCGGAGAGAAACTCCTCAGCGGTCCCCGCAAACTTCACTTGCGCTTGGGGTAGCGTGACCCCTCTTACTCGATCAATGGTCTGTTCACTGAGCGGCTCAATGCGAATCATGATTGCTCCTCCAACACGGAGTGCACGAGGGTAACTGTATTGTGTGCGTCGCGATAATCCACGGCGATGGGATAGACGTGATCCTCAATGCGTAGTACCAAAGATGGGAACCCATTCGCGCCAATCTGGCGAGAAAAACGAATCTCATCCAGCAAAGACTGGTTGAGCTGCACACTGCGATAGTCCTCTTCAAAGCGCGTCATATCCAGCCCAGCCTGGCTGGCGAGTGCAAGTAACACCTCATCATCACTGGGATTTTTCGCCTCAAGATAATAGGCGCGTTGAATCGCGTTGATCATCACCAATTCGGCGTCTTGCTTGCGTGCCGCCAAGGCTGCGCGACATGCAGGGTACGTTGAGCGCCTTGGCGTGTTGCTGGTCCAAAAATCGTAGTTAAATGGCGTGCCGAGCAAGTTTTCAATTTTGCGCCAGTAGGAGGCAATTTGCTCTCGCATCGCTATTGGCATCGGCTCATCACTGTCTGGCGCTAAACCGCCAACCACGTACTGCACGCTAACCGTACCTGAGAGTTGCTGTTTGACTTGCTGCCATACGGGTTGATAGCCCCAACACCATGAGCACATCGGATCGTAAACATAATAGAGAATGGGCGTGCTTTGCATCTGAAGGTTCCTGAAATCCATATTCACCTTCAGTGTATCAGCCTCAGTGATGAATGCCTAAAAGGTATCCTGTGTGTTGGCCAACAAGGTGATTTGTTTGTCACAGCCTAAGCGGCAGTGATAGAGTGGCGGCTATGCGCGTAATACCGCACAGATGTCAACAAGATAGACCAAGAGATAACCAATATGATTAATGACGACACAATTATCGCCAGCCTAGAAGAACTTGAAGCCTTTTTGATCGCCGTTGAAAACGGCACGCTTGGCCTACAGGGTGTCGCCGGTATCGCCCTTGCGACCAGCAACGCAGACGGGCGCCGATTTGTCGCAGTGCTCGATGACAACCATCAATTGATTCTTGGCCGCTGGGTCACGGAAGATGTGTTCCAGAATGGTCAAGAGTTAGTCAGAAGCGGCACTGGCCGTAAACACTAAACCGAAAAGGGCTGACAATGCGTCAGCCCTTTTTGATGTCGTTCAGATTGAGATGAACGCTAACGATGCAAGAGGTTAACTACGCCGCTTTCGGCGCGTTGTAATTGCCTAGCAACGCGTCATAAAACTCACTGTCGTTCAACACGCCCACTAAGCGCCCTTCTTCCATCAATAAGATAGGCTGCCCGCTGCGTTGTTTCAGTTCAATCGCTTCTCGCATCCCAATGTCAGGGCTGGTGACCACCACGGTCGAGGCATTCACGGAGTCGAAATCACCCTTGCTGGCATCCCAATACAGCAAAGAGAGCGAGGAGTCAGGCGCAAGTTCAAGGCGCTCGCCTTGTTGACTCACCCACAGCGCGTCACTGCCGCACACTTGCCATTGGTTGGCGTTGTGCTTCAACTCTTCCACCGGCTGCATCAAGGAGCGCCCTTTCAATACATTAAGAGGATTGGTGTGCGCAACAAAATCTCGTACGTAGTCGTTCTCTGGCGTCAGAATGATTGCTTCTGGTTTACCGTGCTGGATCAGCTTGCCTGACTCCATAATCGCAATGTTGTTGCCGATTTTAAGTGCTTCATCGAGATCATGACTGACAAACAAGATGGTTTTATTCAGTTTCTTCTGTAACAAAATCAGTTCATCTTGCAACTGAGCACGGATCAGCGGATCGAGCGCGGAAAACGGCTCATCCATCAGTAAAATATCACTGTCCATCGCAAAGGCACGAGCAAGACCAACACGTTGCTGCATCCCCCCTGAGAGCTCATGCGGGAACTTATCTTCCCACTCGGCTAAGCCCACCATCTCGAGCTGCTCGCGCGCTTTGGCTCTTCGCTCGGTTTTTCCTTGCCCTTGCAACTCAAGACCAAAGGCGACGTTGTCCAATACGGTGAGCCAAGGCATCAGGGCGAACTTTTGAAACACCATAGAGACACGATGCGTACGCAAATGGCGCAGTGTCTGTTCATCACAGTTAGCGAGATCCACTTGTGAGTCACCATCTTTGATGGTTAATGAGCCACGAGAGATCGTATTGAGCCCATTGACCGCGCGAAGCAGGCTGGATTTTCCCGAGCCAGAGAGGCCCATCAAGACACAAATTTCGCCTTCATCGACCGACAAAGAGACATTATCGACCCCCACCACTTGCGAGGTTTGGTCAATGATCTCTTGGCGTGATAGTCCTTTGTCGAGTAAATCGAGGGCCAGTTGTGGTTTGTCACCAAACACCACATCAAGATTGTTAATCGTAATCGCTTTCATGATTAGGCTTCCTTCTGGTTCGGTGATTTACACAGTCGATCAAGGATGATAGCGACCAATACGATGGCAAGTCCGGCTTCAAAACCTTGCGAAATGTTCACCGTGTTGAGTGCACGCACTACGGGTTTTCCTAGGCCGTCCGCTCCCACCAGCGCGGCAATCACCACCATCGACAAAGACAACATAATGCACTGAGTCACGCCCGCCATAATGCTTGGCATGGCCGCAGGCAGTTCCACTTTAAACAGCAGTTTCATGCGCGTGGCACCAAACGCTTTACCGGCTTCGACCAGTTCTTCCGGTACTTTAGTGATGCCGAGGTAAGTTAAACGAATCGGCGCAGCAATGGCGAAGATGATGGTTGAAATCAGCCCCGGGACAATACCCAAGCCAAACAGAACCAGCGTGGGGATCAGATAAACAAACGTGGGTACGGTTTGCATTAAGTCGAGAATCGGTCTGAGCAGGGTGTAGAGCCAACGACGGTGCGCCGCCATAATGCCCAGAGGCACGCCAATTAATACAGAAATCGTTGTCGCAGCAAAAACTAAAACAAAGGTTTCTAGCATCTCTTGCCAGTAGCCAAGATTGAGAATCGTCAGCAACGCGCCAATAATGAATAACACTAGCGGAAGACTACGATGCAGATACCAAGCAATGGCCGCCGTCATTAAGATCGGCATCGCAGGTGGCATCCATTTAAAAATGTCTACAACAAACAGAATAATGGTTTCAAGAAAGAGAGAAATCGCATCAAACAGCCCAGCAGCGTTAAATGTTAGCCAATCAACCCCTGCTTCCATCCACTCACCCAATGGGATTTTGTTGTCAGTAATAAAATTCACAATATAACCTTGATGTTGCGGGTGGGCAGTGCCCACCCATTTGAATTACGCTTTTGAATCAATGTAGTTTTTCACCGCTGAAGCTGCGTCTTTACCGTCGATGGTCTTCACGCCTTCTAGCCACTTTTCAACCTGCTCTGGGTTGGCCTTCAACCACTGCTGAGCCGCAATTGAAGGTTTAACATTTTGATTCAAGATGGCTTCCATCAACTGGTTTTCCATCTCAAGGCTAAACTCAAGGTTTTTCAGTAGTTGGCCAACGTTGCCACATTCAGACAAGTAGTTCGCTCGCACGTTGGTGTACACGTTCGCACCGCCGTAGTTCGGGCCAAAGAAGTCATCGCCGCCCGCGAGGTATTCCATCTCAATATTGCTGTTCATTGGGTGCGGTGCCCAACCAAGGTAGACAATCCACTGATTGCGGCGTACAGCGCGTGCCACTTGAGACACCATGCCGGCCTCGCTGGATTCAACTAGGCTGAACGCTTTCAGGCCAAATGCATCGCTATCTATCATGGATTGGATTAGGCGGTTGCCGTCATTTCCTGGCTCAATGCCATAAATGCGGTCGCGGAATTTGTCGGCGTTTTTCGCGATATCAGCGAAGTCTTTCACCCCCGCTTCATAGACGTATTTCGGTACTGCTAGCGTGTACTTCGCACCCTCTAGATTGGCACGTACGGTTTCCACTGTGCCAGCCTCACGGTATTTAGCGATATCTCCCTCCATCGTTGGCATCCAGTTGCCAAGGAAGATATCGATATCACCGTTTGCCATCGAAGAGTAAGTGACGGGCACGGAGAGCAGATCCGTCTTAGTTTGGTAACCCAGACCTTTCAGTACTTCAGACGTGACTGCGGTGGTCGCGGTAATGTCCGTCCAACCGACATCGGCGAAACGCACGGTTTCACACTGGTTGGCATACGCATTGATCGCTAAACTCGACAGAGCGAGTGTTGAGAAGGTTTTCGTCATCATAGACATGTTGATTTCCTTTTTACTAACTTTCTGTTTTTACTAACTGCTTATTATGTTGACCGGCCGCAACGTGCCGGTCCGTGCTCGTTTTTTGCGAGTCTTTCCTTCGCTTTACTTAATGATGTGCGCACGTTTGGGCGCATGAATTCGCTGTTTTTCTTGCCATTTCGGTGCAACCCACACAGGTTGGTTGTCTGGCTCAAACAGAGGCTTGCCCAGAATCATATCCGCTGCACGCTCAGCCACCATGATGGTGGGCGCGTTGAGGTTGCCATTAGGAATGGTCGGGAAGATGGATGAGTCCACAACACGCAAACTCTCCACGCCACGAACTCGACAGCTTTCATCCAATACCGCCATCGGGTCATCGTCTGCGCCCATTTTGCAGCTGCACGACGGGTGGTACGCACTCTCTACGTTCTGTTTCACCCACTCATCAATCGCCTCATCACTGGTGACGTCGCTGCCGGGTTGAATCTCTTCACCGCGAAACGCATCCATCGCTGGCTGGTTGAGAATCTCTCGTGTCAGGCGAATGCAATCTCGCCAGTCCTGCTTGTCTTGCTCAGTCGAGATGTAGTTGAACTCAATCTGCGGCTTATCGTGCGGATTCGCCGACGTGATCGCCACGCGGCCACGACTTTCAGGCTTATTGGGGCCAACATGCACTTGGAAACCGTGGCCATCAAACGCCGCGCGTCCGTCGTAGCGCATCGCCGCAGGCAAAAAGTGATATTGAATATTGGGCCACTTCAACCCTTCACGTGAACGAATAAAGGCGCACGACTCAAAATGGTTGGTGGCCCCTAAACCTTTGCGCGTTAGGATCCACTCAGCGCCGATCATGCCCTTACTGACTAAGCCAAGTTTGCTGTTAAGCGTAATCGGCTGGGTGCAGTGATATTGGAAGTAGACCTCTAAGTGGTCTTGCAGGTTTTCACCCACGCCCGGTAGATCATGTTTGACCTCGACACCCGCCGCCTCAAGCACCGCTTTGGGCCCAATACCGGACAGTTGCAGCAGTTGCACCGAGCCAATGGAACCGGCGCTGGCGATCACTTCGACGCTCGCCATTGCTTGTGTTATCTGACCCGACTTTTCATACTCCACGCCAATGGCACGGCCGTTATCGAGCAGCACTTTGCGCGCAACGACGCCTTTAATCAGAGTCAAGTTTGAACGCTTACGGGCACGCTTTAGGTAGGCGTTAGACGTAGAAGCGCGAACCCCTTTGTCTACCGTCATGTCCATCGCACCAAAACCTTCTTGCTGATAGCCATTGTAATCGTCGGTTTCGGGATAGCCCGCTTCCACGCCAGCATCAATAAAGGCGCGGTATAGCGGATTGAGTTCCATATTGTTGCCACCACAGGTGCCAAGCGGCCCATCGCCGCCTCGGTAGGCATCTGCGCCACCCTGCCAAGATTCCGCACGGCGGAAATAGGGCAGACAGGCTTGGTAGTTCCAACCCTCGGCGCCGTGTTCCTGCCACTGGTCAAAGTCACAGGCGTGACCACGCACATACACCATGCCATTGATGGATGAGCTACCACCCAACACTTTGCCCCTTGGACAGTGCAGTTGTCGGCCATCTAAGCCTTGCTCAGGCGTCGTTTCAAATTGCCATGCGTATTTTTCACTGTTCATGGGGTAAGAGAGCGCCGTTGGCATCTGGATAAAAATGCTCTTATCGCTGCCCCCTGCCTCAAGCAGCAGCACTTGGTGCTCACCGCTTTCGGTCAATCTGTCCGCCAGTACACAGCCCGCTGAACCGGCGCCCACAATGATGTAGTCGTAACGAGTTGTCATTGCCTACCTCCCGTTATGCGTATGGGCTTTCGTAGCCGCCAAGTTCCACCAAAATACTTTTGGTTTGGGTATAGTGGCGCAGGGTTTCTGGACCATTTTCACGACCAAGACCAGAGTGCTTGTAGCCGCCCACTGGCATTTCTGCCGGGGAATCGCCCCAAGTGTTGACCCAGCAAATACCCGCTTGCATCTGATGAATCACTCGATGCGCTCGAGACAGGTTTTGAGTAAAGACACCCGCTGCCAAGCCGTAGTCGGTGTTGTTCGCTCGTGCGATCACCTCGTCTTCATCGCTAAAGGTGAGCACGGACATGACAGGGCCAAAGATTTCCTGCTGCACGTGAGGCATATCATCATCGCAATCAATAAACACTGTTGGCTGAACGAAATTGCCGTTTGCTAGCGCGCCATCTTTCACCGCCTCACCGCCAGTCAATAAGGTCGCGCCGCTCTGCTTGGCACTTTCAATCGCTGCGAGCACTTTTTGTTGATGCTCTTTGGAAATAAGCGCGCCAATCTGGGTCGCCTTATCCATAGGATCGCCAACCACCAGTTTCTCGGTTCGCGCTTTAAGTTGTTCTATAAATGAGGGGTATAATGACTCATGCACAAACACACGAGTACCGTGGGTACACACCTCGCCTTGGGTATAAAAGTTCGCCACCATCGCTGCCGACACTGCATCATCAAGCTTGGCATCATCAAAAATGATCAGCGGTGACTTACCACCAAGTTCCATGGTGACGTGTTTTAGCGTACGCGCACTGTCTGCCATCACTTTCTTGCCCGTACCAGACTCACCGGTAAACGACACCTTGGCGATATCTGGATGTGCGGTCAGCATTTGACCGACGCGATGGTCCCCTTGCAAGACGTTGAAGACGCCATCAGGCAGCCCTGCTTCGGTGAATATCTCAGCCAGTTTCAGCGCAGTCAGCGGTGTCTCTTCCGACGGTTTAAAAATCATTGCATTCCCTGCGGCGAGTGCGGGTGCGGATTTCCACATAGCGATCTGAATCGGGTAGTTCCACGCGCCAATCCCTGCGCAAATGCCCAGCGGCTCGCGACGTGTGTAGAAGAACTGTGATTCACTCAGCGGCTGCTGCTCACCTTGAAGCGCAGGAGCAAGCCCGGCAAAGTATTCGATCACGTCTGCGCCGGTGACGATGTCCACTTCCAACGCTTCTTGCAAAGGTTTACCTGTATCCGACACTTCGAGTGCGGCGAGTTCATCATTGCGCTCACGCAGCAGCGCCACCGCTTTGAGCAAAATGCGGCTGCGCTCAGTGGCACTCATCGCTGACCAAACGGCAAAGCCTTTTTTCGCCGATTCAATCGCAAGTGCGAGATCGGCTTCGCTGGCTTGACCTATGGTTGCCAAAGGTTCACCCGTTGCCGGGTTGTAGGTGGTAAATGTTTCACCAGACGTTGCCTGGTGGGCTTTACCGTCGATAAATAGTGATTTCATATCCATGTAAAGTCTGACTTAAATTATTTTTGTGAGTAAAACGTGAGTTGTTTATCGAGATAATCGTTGATGATTTGGCGCGCCATATCGGCGTCTATACCTTGCGGGTTGAGCGTCCCGCGAATCCAAATCCCATCGATCAACGCAGCGATACCGTGCGCGACCACCTCCACCTGTTCGGCAGAGAACAGCGCCTTGAGTTCGATCTTCAGATGAGAGAGCAAGCGCTTCTCATTGACTTGCTGAAGACGTTTGAGCTGAGCGTCGTGCATTGAGTATGACCAGAAAGCCAGCCAGGTTTTGGCCACCTTATTCTCTGCTTGATAACCGACAAAGTTGCCATCAATGATGGCGTTGATACGTTCAACGTGGGCGTCTTTTGGCAACACCTTGAGTTTCTCGGTGATGGTGGTTGAGAGCTGACGCAAAATCTCACGCATCGTCTCCTCTAACAGGCCATGTTTACCGCCGAAATAGTGGTTGATGATGCCCGTCGACACACCCGCTTCTTTGCTGATCAGCGAGATACTCGCCGCGTGTAATCCTACGCGGTCAATCACCGTCATGGTGGCCTGCACCAATTGCGGTTTTCGAATTTGTGGCATCCCAACTTTCGGCATCAAACGGCTCCATTTATTTTTTATTGAACGTTCAGTTAAATATAAAATGCCTGAAAATTAGTTCGAACTCAAATGATTTTTCATTAACGTAAAGAATCAATCCTGATTGAGAGGCGAAAACGGGTGAGAAGAAATCCGTAAAAACGACACAGAATTGCTACATTTTGGCGACAATAAATGCCTTCAAATAACTGAAAGTTATAGATATGGCGTGACACCAGCGTCAAGTGCGCGACTTAACAGTGAGAGGAGAACAACGAGTAAGGTTTACACACATGAGCAGCACAAGCTAAAAATTATGTGCTCGAAATATTGTTAATTAGCCCACTAAACAAAGTGCACAACACTAAACTTGGCTTGTGGCAACAATGTGCTGTGTTGGGCTCAGGCGCTATACCACCGCCAACAGCTTTTTGAGCAAGGTTTCCGCATTAGTCGGTTTGACGATGTAATCCACTGCGCCCAATTTGAGGCACTCGACAAAGCTGTGTTTATCAGTATTGCTGGTCAGCATAATGATGGGCACATGTTTAAGTGGCTCGAGCTTTTTAAACGCTTTTAATGTCTCAACACCATTCATCACAGGCATATCAATGTCGAGTAGTACGGCACTGGGTGGGAAAACTTTGGCTTTCATAATCGCTTCAGCGCCATTCGAGGCCGTTTCCACCCGAAATCCTTTCGGTTGCAAAATCGTGGTGATGATTTTAAGCATCATTTTCTGATCATCAGCGACAATCACCAAAGGCTCTGTTTCTTTGGTTTTCGGCTTGGCACTTCTTACCTGAGCGCCGAGATCACTGAAATAGACCTCATTATGGTTCTTAAAGTCATCTAAGCCCTGCTTCATACGCCCGCTGGTCTCATCGCCTTCTAGGCTTTCATGGCGCTCACCTAACTCATTGAGATCCCGAGCCAAATCATCCAAGAGACCACCTTGAATGCCTTTCTCATCATTGATCGATCCTTCGATACCATCGAGTTGCAGCGACACGTCAAACATATCTCGGCGTGAATCCTCTATCTCTTGCTCCAACTCGGTTACTTTGATCTGCTGCATCAGCGCCTCAGAGGTGAGATCCAACAGCAAACGCACCTTGTTCATGTCATAGACAGGATTGATCGTGTCGTAGAGAAAAAAGCGCTTCGACATGCACTCTTGGTAGGCTTGCTCACGGTACTCTCGATTACAAAACAACACCGACAAATGAGGGTATTTCATGATGTTCGACAGCGCACTGTGTGAATCAAGCAACTGGTACAAATCAATCGCAAACTTAGGGTCTTCAAAGGCGTAGATGAACATGAAGGCAGTGTGCTGACCACGCGCAAACTCAATAAACTCTTTTTGGTCCTCTTTTAAATTGGAAAAGACCAGTTCACTCGCCCGACCACGCAGAACCTCCTCCATTAAGTCACGAATTTCATGTGACTCATAAAACACTACAACGGTAATCGATTTATCCATATCTTTTCTCGGCCCTTAAATCAGTGAAACTAAAGAATGCCCAAGGTGTTCAATTGCTGCTCTATCTGCGTCAGCTCCGTCTTAATCTGCTCGATGTTGTGCGCTGCTAAATCAACGTCTTGATTGTTCAGCTCTATCTGTTTAAACAGTTCACTCACATAAGCCGCGCCACTTGAAGCCGAAGAGCCTTTCGCGGCGTGCGCCAAGCTTTTGATCTTATTATAGTTCAAAGCAGAGATGGCCGACTCAAGATCGGCCACTTCCGTTTGAATACTTTCCCAATACATGGTGAGGATCTCACTGATGATCGCTTTGTCATCGGTCCCAATCACCTCAACTAAGGTCTCTAGTCTCAGACCCTTTTCCATCCCCTCTTCCGTTTCCCCTTCCTGCGTATCAGGAGCGCTGGCTTGCGCGGCACTGATCTGTTTCAGCCAATGCGCCAGTTTGCTCTTCAATAAGCCAATTTCGACCGGTTTGGAGATGTAGTCGCTCATGCCCGCTTTGAGGCAGGTGTCCGCTTCTCCCACTAAGGCGTTAGCGGTGATCGCGATAATGGGGATCGGTGCTTGAGATCGCTGTGCTTCACGCTGCCTGATCTGAGCCGTGAGCTCGTAGCCATCCATATTGGGCATATGGCAATCGGTCAAAATTAAGTCGTAAGCACCGCTTTCCCACATCTCTAGACCTTCGACCCCATCATTGGCGATATCATGGGCGATCCCGAGATTGTCCAACTGACGGCCAATCACCATCTGGTTGGTTTTGTTATCTTCAGCCACCAGCACACGTACCCCTTCGGTGGCAAGTTGGGTGAGCATCGACGCACTCGCGCCATGCGCGCTTTCTAAACTCTCTTCTGGCCATTGAAAATCCGGACTCACCAGACCGCAAAGCACGCCAATGCCATGAATCAACTCACTCGGTTTAAGCGGATGCCCTGCAATCACGAACAGATATGGATTCACATACCCTTTTGATTTGATTGGATCTTCTTCGATCATTAAACGCAGCGCGCCATCGCTGTCAATTTGAGCGTCAAAGAGCGGATCGCAGATCAAAATAGGCTTTTTGTCGCCCTCACGGCGAGTGACGGGTTGCCACTCTTGTGGGCTCGATAGCACCGTCATGTCTGTTACGCCTAACTGCACTAAGCTGTGTTCACAGCCATCTTGGAACGGCGCTTTACTTAAGCCAATCACAATCGGCTGATTCGCCAACATCACGTTGCTAAATTCTGGCGTACGGTCAATCACCTCTGGGATGGGAATCGTGAGCGAGAACGTACTGCCGACCCCTACTTCACTGCGCACCGCCACTTCACCGCCCATTAACTCAACAAAAGATTTGGTGATGCTCAGGCCAAGCCCTGTCCCGCCATATTTACGAGTGGTCGAGGTGTCCGCTTGCTGGAAGGGAGTAAAGAGCGATTGCAATTGGGTTTCACTGATGCCGATGCCGTTGTCACTCACCTCGATGTGCAGCAAAGATTGAGTGTGGTCAAAGCGGCTCACCAACTTCACTAATCCTCGTTTGTCCTCGTAGTGGGAAAACTTGATCGCGTTGCCCGTTAGGTTAAGGATAATTTGTCGGATGCGTAGGGAGTCAATAGCAATGCTTTGTGGGATAGACAAGTCTGGCTCCAACACCAGATCGACGTTTTTGTCCGACGCGTTGACCCAAAGATTCGCAGCGGTTTTTTCCATGATTTCAAGCAGCGAATTAGGCGTCCACTCAATTTCGATTTGGCCTGACTCAATTTTAGAGAAATCGAGTATGTCGTTGATGATATCAAGCAGGGCAAATGAAGAATCACGCACTGTGGTCGCCATGCGTTTTTGGTCGGCGTTGAGTGGGGTTTGTCTCAGCAGTTCAATCATGCCGATCACGCCGTTCATCGGGGTGCGTATTTCATGGCTCATGGTCGCAAGAAATGCCGACTTCGCCTCGTTAGCCCGCTGGGCAGCGAGCGTCTCTTTTTCTAACTCGGTTAGGATGCGTTTCTGCTCGGTAATGTCGATGTTGATACCAAACATCTTGACCGGTTTGTTGTCGTCATCATACACGATAGCCGCCGCCACCTTCGCCCAGCGTACATCGCGCTGTCCTTTGCGACGAAAACGAAATTCCGACTCGATCGCCAAATCAAACTGCATCGCGTCTTGAATCTCTTTCTCTATCGCATCGATGTCCTCTTCCAACACCCGGTCACGCCAGTCAACGTAGGTGAGTGGGAGCCCCTCTTCGACGCCATAAAGATCATAGGTACTCGGATCCCAGCGCAATTCATCCGTCTCAATGTTGTACGCCCAGTTACAAATCCCACCCGCTTCTGACGCGATGTTGATTCCGCGAATCAACTCTTCGCGTTGATCGCGTGCGTCACGCAGCTCCTGTTCAAAGGTCTTGCGTTCCGTGATGTCTTCAATAATGGAGATATAATATTTGGGCTGCCCTTCGTCATCTCTCACCAAAGAGATGTTGAGATTTGCCCAGAAAACGGTTCTATCTTTGCGGATATAGCGCTTATCTAGGGTATAAAAGTCTGAGTTGCCTTCTAGCAAGTCCTTTAAATAGCCTTTGCTTAAAGAGAGATCTTCATGATAGGTAATGTCCACCACATTCAGTTCAAGCAACTCCTGTTCGGAGTACCCTAAACTGGCACAGATGCGCTGGTTGACTTCCAACATTTTTCCATCCAGCGCAACACGAGCAATCCCGACGGCGGCTTGGTCGAAAGCGGTACGATAAATGGTCTCTCGTTCTTTTAGCTGTTTTTGCAGGCTTAATTGCTCATCTTTGATCGCTTGCTGCTCGGTGATATCGCGTATTGCAGCGACAAACAAGCTCTCGTTTTCCAATCTCGCTTCACCCACTGAGATTTCAACAATGATGATGGCCCCGCTTTTGTGTTGCGCCTTGACGGTTCGCAGTTGACCGATAAATTGGCGGATCTCTTGGTCAAAATAGCATTGGCGCGCTTCGTTGTCTTTCAGAGTGGTTTGCGGTAGGAGCACTGCGATAGGTTGACCTATCATTTCGTGCTGCTTGCGACCAAACATCAACTCCAACGAGTGGTTTACGTCAATAATGATCCCTTTGTCATTCATGACTATCGAGCCATCGATGGCGGTATCAAACACGGTTCTTAAACGCTTGGCGGCTTCGCGTGACTCTCTGGTACTCTCTTCGATGCGCCTTTCAAGCTCAAGCCTTGCGATCTCGTCATCTTTCTTAATTTCCGTAATGTCGTTGTGCACCAGAATAAAGTGGGTCACCTTGCCTTCATCATCAAAGACGGGATCAACACTGAGGTTATTAATGAAGGTGGTGAGATTTTTCCGGTAATTGATCATCACGCAGGTACAGCTTTTGCCGTGCTCGATGGCTTCCATTACGCGCTGCTTAGACGAACGTTCTGTTTCCGCGCCCCAGAGCACTTGATAATGTTGATCGATCAGTTCGTCTGCTCGGTAACCAGTGAGAAATTCAATCGCTTGGTTGACGAAGATGATCGGCATCGAGGTTTGTCTGGCATCGGCAATCATGATGCCAGAAGCCATCGCGTTCATCGCCGTGCGTTGCAGCTCGACTAGCTGCTGCTTCTCGCTCACTTCACTGAGCAATCCATCCCGCTCATACAGTTTTTCTTTCAGTTCCAGTAACGCGTTGTTGATCGAGCTGACTTCATCTCGCCCCTGACTCTTTTCAATCTCTGGCTCCAAGTTACCATTGGCGATTTCCAGTATGGCTTGAGTCACCTTTTGCAAAGGGCGCGTCAATATGCGCGAGGAGAGATACCAGAGTGAGATAATCAATATCAACGCGACAAAGAATATCCACTTGCCCAGTTTCATCAGCTCAGCGTATTCGTTGTAGGCGATATTTTTGTCGACCCGGATCAAGGTCGACCAATTCGGAACCGGCACGTCGGTCTCACTACTGAAGTGCGCAAAAGCCGTGAACTGCTCGATGCCTTTGCGTGCATGAGTTGAAATGACTGTCCCCGTCAAACCAGCAATCGCACGTTTTGCTCCTTCGACCCCTTCATTGACCAAATTGAGCTGGCCCAGGACCGAAAAGTCGCGCTCATAGGTGGTGGTTTGTTGAACAAATGGATCGTAATCGACAATCACGTTGCCTTGTTCATCCAGTAGGGTGAGCTCGGCATAAGGTAAGCCTTTTTGCGCCAGCAGTTGGTAGGCTTTCTCAAAACGCTGCTCAACAATAGTAAAATCCAAGATATTGAGCCAATAGCCAATCAGGGTGCCTTGGGTGTCGTAGATTTTCGAGCCGATCAGGAGATCAAACTGCTGCTCATTGGTGTCGATGATGCGCTTGGTTGGGCCGAAGAAAAACACATCCCCGACGACGTGCTCGGCGCTAGAAATCGCTTTAAACCAGTTGGATTCCACCACCTCTGATTTGGAAATATTGTTGCTGAAAATCGTTTTTCCTAAATGGTTGCGGCTATTTTCTGCAATCATTTCTCCATTGAGATCCATGATACCGATGCGCCGATAGACTGAATAGTTCTTGATAAGACGATTAAGCGAGGCCAAAAATTCCGGATCTGTGACATCATATTTAAGCTCGGCTTCATTTTCCAACTCACCCAGCACTAAAGGAAAAATCGACGCGTCGTGATAGCGCTCCATTAAGTTTTGCTCAATCAAATAGGTCAGGAACTTAGCTTCCCGCTCTAAGCCGTTGGAGGTGTATTGCTTGAGCAGCCCATCACTTTTACTCAGCATTAGATAGGTCGCGGACATCATGAAAAGCCCAACGATCATCAGTCCGATCGGTAATTGCTTTGAAAGTTTCATTGTCTGTCCTTAGGCTATTTGAGTTATTGGTCGCCGTACTCTGTCCATAATCCCACTTGGCCACGATTGACTCTCGCCACTGCCTGCTCACTAGCTTCGGGGCGAGCTAAACCAAACCCTTGGCCGATATCGCAGCCCAAACGCTGTATCGCTTGCAGCGTTTTATTGTCCTCAATCCCTTCTGCCACGACTTTGAGGCCAAAGTCTTGGGCGAGGCCAATGCAACGCTGACATACGGCCAGTGATTTTTCATTCTCTAGCACATCAAACACAAAGCTCCTGTCAATTTTGAGCTCGTTAAAGGGTAGAGAGTGAAGCTGGGTGAGGGTTGCATAGCCGGTACCAAAATCATCAATCGAGACGCCAAAATTGAGCATCCGCAAGCGGAGTAACGACACATGCACGCTTTGTGGATCGTTTGAAATCAAGGTTTCGGTCAGTTCGCACACGATGCGATGATTGCTGATGCGAAACTCTGCCGCTTTGTCCGACAACCACTGCGGAAAGTGCTCATCTTCCAGCACTTGGCTAGAGACATTGAGTGATAAGGTGAGATGATCATACGTGCGGCCTAACTGCGAAAAAGCGTGCATGGCGGCGTTGATCACTTGCAAGGTGAGTCGCATCATCAAACAGCTGTTTTCCGCAGTTGAAATAAAGCGGCCGGGCAGAATCAGTGTCTTCTCATCGGGCTCGATTCGCGCCAAGGCCTCAAAGCCGATCAACTGCATGGTGTCTAATGAGTATTGTGGCTGAAAATACGCTTTTACATGTTTGTTATCGAGATGCATTGCCAACGCTTGCGGCGTTAACGGCTCACTCTCGAGCGGTTGATCGTGCACATCACAGCCCGGTTTGCGATGCAGATAGTGACGAATCATCGCAGCCGTGATGGGCTTGGACGATACGCCTAAAATACGCAGATGGTAGCTTTCGGTGAGCGTGCGCGTAGAGCGAATCAACGCATCGTCTTCACCACTGATGATGACGATGTCGCCGCGAAATCGTTCATTACTCAACTTTTGCAGTAAGTAGAGGCCATCCGAATCGGGCATATTAATGTCACAAAAGATAAGATCGATATGCGCCCCTGCCACTACGTCATACGCTTGCGCCCCATTCCCTGCCTCATGAATATCAAAGCGCCCCAACGCATTAAGCGTGGACGCTAACATGGTGCGGATAATGGGCTGATCATCAACAATCAGAATGGATTTGGTCACAAACACTTCGCCTTTGAGAACGCTATCTAAACGAAAGTATAGTCAACAATTACCGTGATGATGCTTTAGTTAATAATCGATCGCACTGATATATCAGCCTTTATTTTAGAAAAGGCTGATATACATTTGTGATAGTGAACAGAGAAAATACTCGCTGAACTTGTGGGAGAGCCAGCGAGGAAATGGCGTGTCTTGTGAGTCTAGGGGCAAAAAGGCTGCAATCATAATGCTGTAAAGTGAGCGCAATCTGTATTAGCTACGCAAGATGATCTCAGCCCATAATTCTTAGTTAGTCATCGACATTAAATTAATTCACGTCTCTCACCAAGCGAACCCAATTATCAATTGAGATGTAATCCGTGGCCATCTCAGAAGCAAGCTCATAGTCGGCAGGTATACCGCTTTTGGGATCACTACGTTGTGCGCCGGCGCCATGCCAATCGTAGTATTGAGTCGCATCAGAATTTTTCTTACTCCATGCTTGCGCAAAAGAAACATAGACCGCCGTGTGTTTAAAGTCACCTTGCGTGGTATTCGTCCAAAAATAGTACGAATCATTGCTTGACTCAAACTGAGTTGGGGTCACATCAAAATAAGTCGTATTGATAGCGGGTAGATCTTTCTTTTCGTAGTCAACCAGAGATTGAAGCTCTTTTGCGTTAGGTAAACGCCAATCACTATACCCTGCCAAAGTGGCGTTTTCGGCGTACTCCAGTGCGTCAACCCAGTTCATCCTTTCGCCACTGTCACTTTTCGCCCACATCAAGCCAGTCGAGCGATCTGTAACGGTACCATCTTGATTATCAACGTAATCCATTTCATAGAGAGTCGTTGTGCCACGAACTGCGCGTACGTAGTTACCTGGTACAAACATATTATCGGAGTCCTGAATTTCTGACCCATCAAAAAACAACCCTGTTTCATAGGATTTGATATGTCCATCGGCAAAATTAAAGCCGAAGCCACCCTGCAGCCCTCCATGAGTGGCGAAATTTTGTACTGCCCCTTTGTTATACACGGTGCTAGACCAAAATGCACCGGCAAAAGGCAAACGCTTATCGTATTCAAAATCGAAATATTCGGTATCAATATAAGGTTGGCTAACTGCACCGCTCTCGGGCTTCATTAATTCACCATCGAAGTTGGCGAGAGAATAAAGTTCTTTTATGGTAGGAAGGCGCCAATCATCATAGCCGCCGAGGGTCATTGATTCCACGACCGCTGCTGAGTCAGCTAGGTTTCTTCTCGTTGTGTCGTGATCTTGTTGCCACATTAACCCGGTATTCAAATCGGTCACCGTACCATCACCATTGTCTTGATATCGCAAGGGCACGCCTTCATAAGACGCATCTTGGCCTAAATACAAACTGTCACTCGAAGCAGCCAATGGTTTTCCGTTAGTATCAAAATGACCCGTTTGCCCTGTATCTGGTAACTTGGGGAAATCGTCTTGGGCGAGAAGCGGGAATGCTGTCGCTGTCATCAATCCTACAAGCACTGCTTTACTAAGAACCTTTAACATCTAAATCACCTAATTAGTATTGAGTTGATAAGCCACAGTATTCCCTCAAGCCCAAACTCGATCGTCCCAAAACATAAGTTTGGACGCTATTTTTAGAACTTTTTATATTTTTCCAATATGATATGCACGAAGAAATAACGGACAGCTTGCCGAAACAAAAACCTTTGTTGTCAACGAGGAAAAGTGAGAGTGATAGAATTCAATATGACATGGAACCTCGGGGTCATTGCACTGACCCTCTCGGCATTTACCGTCCTCAAGATGCTGAGGCAACCTCAATTCCATCGTGGATATGTGATTATTACGATCTGGTTATTTGTCTTACTCGCTCCATTTACTAGCCACATGCTGGATTTGATAAACGATCACGGTCCACACTTAATGGCTCCGTGGCTTAATCCAGCATTAAACTTATTGCATGGTCCAATCATGCTCATCTATACACAACAGCTAATTAGCAAAGAGTATTGGCCATCGTACAAGTACGCATTTCACATGATCCCTTTCCTACTCTTCTACGCACTATTCACGCTCTATCAGCCAGACACCGTTGTTCTACCTGGGTCAAGTTCCAGCTTGTTGGATAAACTGAACGTCATCAGTGCTAAACCGGATGTCATCGAGGGGATGTTGGCGTTTTTTGGTCAATGCAATCTGATCATCTTTATGATCTATTCGGCTTGGACCATTCGCATACTTCGCAAACATAATAGAAATTTATCCACTTATTTCTCCCAGCAAGGGTCGACGATCAGTTTGATTTGGATTTACGTCATTCCCTCACTGTTTGCTTTTTTGGTCTTGCTCAATATCATCAATGAGTCAGGTGATACCTCGTTGCTTGATCCGATGGACGCTCATCTGCTCTCATATCTAACCTTTATTATCGTGTTGTGCGTCTTTGGAGTAGAACAACCTCCGTTACACCAAACTTTGGGTTGGGAGCAACAAGATGAAAGGCAAACCTCGTCTGTTGGTGATGATGTCAACGCCCCAACATACGCCCCAGAAGATCTGCAAAAGCTCAATGTACTAATGGCAACGGAAAAGCTCTACTTAAATCCGAACCTGACGATATATCAGCTTTCTCACTCACTTGGGATGCCGAGGCGAGAAGTATCGTCACTTTTAAACAATGGATTGAATAAGAATTTTTTTCAATTCATCAATGAATGGAGGGTGGATGAAGTAAAGCGTCAGCTACAAGATCCGCATACTCGCCGATTCACCTTATTGGATATCGCGCTTAACTGCGGTTTCAAATCAAAATCATCGTTCAACAGCATTTTCAAACAATGCACAGGTATGACGCCCTCCGCATATAGAAAGAAAAACGATGATTTTGCCTTGTGATGGCGAGCGCCTTGTCATTTTTTCATCATCTTCGCCAGATCGGCAAAAGGATTGTAGGTCGCGCTTTGGTGATCATCTTCACCAGGCTGGATTTCGCTGCCATAGCGATCGTGCTCTAGGTATTTACTGTGCTCATGATCGTGGCAGTAGAGACAAAGCAGCTCCCAATTGCTGCCATCTTCCGGGTTGTTAGTGTGGTCGTGATCTTTGTGGTGTACGGTGAGTTCACGAAGATTGGAGTAGACAAACTCTCGGGCACAACGGCCGCATACCCAAGGATAAAGTTTCAGCGCTTTTTCACGATAGCCCGCTTCTTTGCGCGCATAACCTGCGCTGGTTCCGTAGTAATCTGATGACATGTGTGTGTCTCGGTGGAAAAAGAACGTGTTGATGGTATCACGCGAACACTGATGAGACCGTGATTTAAACTTGATCGTGCTTCTCAAACCCACCAATTATCCACTTTGAATTCAAATTTAGAGATTATCTAATCGATGATTGGATTGCTCACATTTGTAGCGAGTTTCTCACTCTTGCCATTTTGAAAAGCGCTCAAGAAGATAATCGATCGCTAACCTTGCTCTCAATGGCAGGAAGTGACGATTCTGATAAACAATCCAGCTACTATTACCACTTCCCCAATAAGGCTCCAGAATAGGGACCAATCGACCTGATGAAAGGGCATCGTTAAAACTACTTTTGGGTAGATACGCGATGCCTAATCCTTCGCTGCAAGCCTGTAAAACAGTGTGGACATTGTTGCTTTTCCATCTCCCCTGAACTTTGACGCCATCTAAGGGCTTTCCATCCTTTTCAAACAACCAGACATCCTTATTGGCAATGATGCAGCTATGCTGCTTTAGCTGCTCTGGATGAATAGGCAGACCTTGTTCATCAATATAGTGCTGGCTGGCTGCTGCTGCCATGGGTCGATCTACGAGTTTTCTCGCGACCAAACCCGAATCACTCAACCGTCCATAACGGATGGCAAAGTCAAAACCATCTTCAATAAAATTGACCATACGGGTGTTGAAGTTAATTTCTACGGTGAGATTCGGATGCAGTTTCGCGAATTCCATCAGAGCAGGAGCGACATAGTTTTCAGAAAATGCGCCAGCGGCACTAACGCGCAACGTACCACTTAACTGAGTTTGCTGTGTCGTAAGCTGTTCGTTCGCTTGTTGGAGCCCAATCACTAGCTCTTTGCATTGCTGGTAATACGCTCGACCGGCCTCAGTTAAGCTCACCATCCGTGTTGAACGAGCTAACAACGCCACACCCAGTCGTTCCTCTAATTTCGTCACTTGGCGGCTAACGTGACTCGTACTGCAACCTAATTGTTTTGCTGCAGAAGAAAACCCTAAGCTCTCCGCGACCGTAACAAATTCGTTGATACCCTCAAAGCTATCCATAGTTACCTTTGCTATTTAGCAATAATGTTTTGTCAAACCAGTGTATTATCACTCATTTGAATAGCAAATAGTATGAGGGTGTTGAACAAAGAGACGCAAATCATTTGAGGAAAGCAGCATGAAAAAAGTACTAATTATTGTGACAAACCACGCGACACTCGGTGATACCGAGCAAGCGAACGGAACTTACGCGCCAGAGCTTACTCATGCGCTTGACCAACTGCTTGAAGCTGGCTTTGGGTACGATATTGCTTCAATCAAAGGTGGTCAGGCGCCACTGTACGGTACCGATATAGAAGGTGATGTGGTCAACGCGAAAATCTTAGCGAATGATGATTTCCAAAACCGCATCAATAACACGATCCCTGTTTCACAAGTGAACGGAGAACACTATGATGCGATCTTCTACCCTGGAGGCTTTGGCCTTCTTTCAGACCTAGCAAGCAATGAAGAATTCGCAAATATCTCCGCAACACACTATGAAAACGGCGGTATTATTGCGGCAGTATGTCATGGTCCTGGTGCTCTTCTGCCAATCACACTCAGCAACGGCGAGAAGCTCATCGCCTCTAAATCCGTGACAGGGTTTACTCGCGAAGAAGAAGTTGACTTCGGTACAATCAATGACATTCCTTTTCTTCTTGAAGAGTCTCTCGCACGCAGTGCAGCACGCTACTCTAAAGTCCAGCCATGGCAAGAGTTTGTGATTGTCGATGACCGCCTTATCACAGGGCAAAATCCAACTAGCGCGCACGCTGTTGGCAAAGCCATTGTGGATTTATTGGCCTAATTAACCAATCAAACCATCAACAGCTCAATTGAATCGAGCCGCTTCGGGGGCGTTTAGTTTTAATTAGCCACCCGAAGCGTGTAGTGTTCGACGGTAATATGAGTGACTTAGCGGTTGCTCTGCTTTTCTGGGACTTGGGACTCAATAACCCGTCAGTTGAAGCTATTGATTTTTAATCCAATAGCTCAAATTTGTTTGAGTTCTCTGAATAATTTCACACTAAAACTTCTACTTTATAAACTCATGAATAACGGTATTTGCATTATCTTGGACTGACTCTTGACCAATAATTTCCGGCCAATGTATTGCTTGGTTGGCTAATTTTCCCGTTAACCCTTTTTCACTGCCCCACCAAATACCAGTCTCAAAATCCTCTGTATTTAGCATCACGTCCACATAACGTTTAGCACCCACTTCAACAGAATGTGCTTTACCAAAGAACTGCAAAACTCTCATTGTGGCATTGGTTGCCCATTTTTGATACCAAGGGAAAGCATCTGCCCCCGATGTACCCGCTGCCATTCCTGGATCAACAGTGACAAACCTAAAGTTCGGATGTTTGCGTGCCATGCTCATGGTCCATAGGGCACCCATAAGTTTTACCGAACCATAGTGGTCAGTATAGGCCTTGTTTTGGGCAAATTTTTCTCCATTTACAACCGATACCCACTCTTCTATCGAGCCTTCTGCAATCGGCGGTTTCGCGGCGCCAATCTCAGGCGCTCCTCTTGCTGCAAAGCTGGCGACATACACGACCGATCCCCTAGTGTTTAACTTCCCGTTATTCATTAAACGTTCCGCTAAATGGATATTCCCTAATACATTAACTGCGAAGGTAAAAATAACACCATCTTTTGTAAGTTTTGTAGGCTCAGAACCGCCTGCACCACCAGCATTTAATACAATGCCATCGACTTGGGTATCAAGATTTTCAGCTGCTTTTCGACAGGACTCTAAATCACTTACATCTACAATCAATGTTTCGAAAATGTTCTTGCCTGTGAGTTTTTCCAACTGCTGAAGCGCTTGTTCCGCTCGCTCCTCACTTCGGCATGCCAAAATAATTTTTGAAATACCTTTTCTTTGAGCAAACTGTTTAGCAGCCTCAAACCCAAGTCCAGAGTTTGCGCCGGTAATTAAAATTGAAGAATATGTCATATCGAGTACCGAGTAGAAATAGAAGAACTACAATGAAAGAGCTATTGATATAGTGAAGAAAACTTCTGGATCAAATTTAAATTTTTACGCAGCGAACACTGAACATATAATCTTTTGAGCTGGTCGCACGACGAATTTCGCCTTTGTGCGCATTCCACCAAGAGTAAGCCAATGTGCGAATGATACCTTTAGCGTCAGATGCGCTATCGGCAGTCCAAAACTCGGTATAAGCTCCCTCTGTGATGTAAAAGCCATTCCATTTAACACCAGCAGGTCTGGCAAAGAAGTTATGTTTGTTGACTAAAGACTGATCCACCTTTTTAAATGGCCCGTCAGCCTGTGCCTCTTTTAGCTGTAAGCCAAGCTGTTGGTCACCGCCTCGCCAACCTTCTTGGTGAACTTCGTCTTCAGGCATGCCAATGCTTCGCTCAAGCTTTTTCCAGTCCTCATCTGTCGCAACTCTCCAACCCTCAGGACATAAGTTTCTCTCATCAGCGACATCATGCCAGTTGTATAGTCGACCATATTTCAACAAGTTAGCTTCATCATCTTTTGGAATGACGCCAGAGCTAACAGCCGAACCATCTTGGAACTTGGTACTTCTCAGCCCTTCAGCTAACCAGACCTGATCACCGATGGTCACCGTTCGATAGACATTACCTTCCATGTCCTGAACCGTATTTTTCAGTTGGTAAAGATCCTCATTGATGTCCTTAGCAAAGGTTGTAGCAGCAAGTACCATACTGACTCCTATAGATAGAATAATTTTTTTCACGGCAAGTCACCTTTCATTGACGCAGTAGAATTACTATATCTATCACCCTGAACGGAAAATAGGCGAATTGCTCTTTAAAAAATGCCTATTTGTATCAAACAGGCATTTTAAACTATCTAATAATTCGCTAACTACGCAATATTCTCAATCATGCCCTTGGCTTGACTCCATTGCTTAGGCGATTGGCCATACATACGTTTAAACTCACGGCTGAATTGAGAAGAGCTCACATACCCTACCGCCATTGCAGCCTCGTTAACGCCCATCCCTCCTGCTATCTTGATAGCGGCTTTGTTTAAGCGCATAGACTTCATAAATTGGATAGGGGACATACGAGTTGCTTGTTTGAATTTACGATGGAAAACTGCACGACTCATGCAAACGATAGAAGCGAGTTCATCAATAGTGACGTTCTTTCTCAGGTTCAGTGACAGGTACTCGATCGACTTCGCGATTTCGTTTCCAATTCCAAACGCTCTTCTTGCAGAAATACCAGCATCGCCTTTCAGCACTGCGTAGTAGAATTCCCGCAGACGGCTTTCACCCAAGATAGCGGTATCGATACTACTGTCGCCCAGTTGAAGTAACCTAAGTAGCGCATCAGAAAAGGTATCATCCCAGTTAGCCAGTGACATACCAGGTGGTTGCGAGCCACTTTTTGGTCGTTTTATCGCGCTGGCGGCACTCTCCATTTCAATCACCAGTTCAGTCATAACCTTGGTATCTAGAGAAATATAAACGCCTAGCAAAGGCTCTTCTGGAGAGGCTTCAGGTGTCCCCGCTTCGACGGGTAGAGAGACCGTACAGCACATATATTGACTGTTGTCATATACGTAATGATCGCCGTCGAGAATCGCTTCTTTCTTACCACTCAAAATGACAATCACCGTCGGTTCATATACCGCAGGTGCACAGGGTATCGAGTGAGTCACTCGAAACAAACTAACACCTTTGATGCCCGTTTCGACCATGCCATCTTCAACAATCCGGCTCTCTACTATTTGTTTAATTCTCTGTTTCATTTTGTGCCTCAACCGCCGTGGTGATACAAATAGGCATTTTTTAAAGAGCATTTGACCTATTTGAGCAAACCATTTGAGAGATATAGTTAACTATTATTGACGATACTCGCTCCGATAGCAGCTTGCAAATCGAAGTAACTAGCTCAACAAGATGACAGAGGTTCACACGATGATGATTCAACAGTTTAGGAAAATTTGATGTTCAAGAGGCTAATGTTTTCAGTCATAGCAGCCAGCTTAGTGGCTTGCTCTTCTCCCAATGTTTACGAAGACCTTAACGCAGTAACGACACCAGTACCTGATAAACATGAGCTCGGTATTGCTTTTGGCGGTGGTGGTGTTCGAGGGTTTATGCATCTTGGGGTTCTTAAAGCGCTCGAAGAAGAGGGGGTAAAAGCAGAAGTGGTGAGCGGCACTTCCGCAGGTTCAATCGCGGCGGTCCTCTATGCATCGGGCATGACCGTTGAGAAAATGGAAGCGGCAATTGAAGAGATTGGCATATTAGATCTGGCCGATTTTGTGGTGTCTTCGAGAGGGTTAGTTAATGGGAAAAGACTCTCTGAATGGATAAATAGCCAAGTTGACTATGATGACTTAACTGATATGCCAATACCTGTCGCCGTTACCGCTACCAATCTCACAACGCAAGAAGTCGTGATGATTCGTTCCGGAAATCCCGGTCACGCTGTGCAAACCTCATCAACAATCCCTGGGGCATTTGTCCCGATTGAGCACCGAGGAGATATTCTGGTTGATGGTGGTGTTCTTAGCGTGATTCCTGTCGATACGGCAAGAGAGTTAGGCGCACAAAAGATCATTGCAGTCGATATATTTTGCCACAATCAACCGACTCCTGACGCACAAGCAAGCAAGGTCACCCTTGCTACTTTTCGCATGCAGAGCTGTCGGTTATCTCAGCAAGAGCTAAATAGTGCAGACATCATCATTGCCCCAAAGTTTGAGCCAAGCAACAGCGGTGCATTTGATGAAAAAGAGCAGGCTATTGAAGCCGGGTACCTCGCCACAAAAGAGGTGATGCCAAAGATAAAAGCGCTGCTAGTGGAATAACTTCTGAATTGTGATGGGACAGAAGGATGTGGATAATTTTGTAATTCAACGATCCATTAATCAATCTGCCCAAAACAATGGTATAGCAAGGAGACGCAGCGGGAAAGCATGAGAGGTGATGAAATCTCACTCATGCTTGTGTGGCCTATAGCACCGTTAACACTGAATCAAGAGCCAGCCTCGATTTAGGTAAACTTGCATTATAGTCTTCTTCTTGATGGTGGTAACCCATGGCCAGTGCGACATCACATTGATACCCACCCAGTTCTCGGCAAAACTCTTCGCTGATTAATGCAGAGTCTACGCCTTCCATTGTAGTAGAGTCGATTCCTAATCGAGCCAACACATGTAATGTATTACCCAATGCCAAATAGGTTTGTGCTTTGGTCCAAGCAGAGGTATCGCCGGAATCATGGGTATTTAGCTCGGCAAATGCGAAACTACCAAACGCTTGCTCTCGATTCTCCGGCAAGACTCGCCCATCAGCAATCCCTTTATCAACAACCTTCGCGTAATCTTCACGGGTATAGCTAGGGTTATGCGCAAACAGAATAATATGAGAGGCTGCCTTAATATGGGGCTGATTGAAGTGATGCTTATTTCTAAACGTGCGATGCATGCGCTCTTTTGCCTCATCACTTTCAATAACAATAAATTTCCAAGGTTGCGAGTTTATTGATGACGCAGACAAACGAATCGCTTCATAAATAATATTCAGTTGTTCTTGGGGAATGCGTTTATGTTTGTCGTAACGTTTTGCTGTGTACCGTTGCTCTAAATCCTTGATAATTTGACTTTTCATAATGATTTTTCCGCTTAATCAGTCTTGTCAACAATCAGTCATACACACTCAGTGTATCTAGCGCTGATTTAATATTTAATTGCAGTTTTGCCAATTGAAGCACCACTTTCTATGCGTTGATGTGCCTCTTTGAACGTCTCGACACTGAAGCCCTTCAATGTTGTGGTAAGTGTCGACTTAATACGCCCTGCATCGATCAAGTTCGCAACTTGGAAGAGAATCTCTTGCTGCTTCTGAAGATCGTCAGTGTTAAACAATGAGCGGGTAAACATTAACTCCCAGACAAAGCCTGCTGATTTACCTTGTAGTGCAGAGAGATCGACACCACCATCGAACTCTACAATTGAACTGATCATGCCTTGTGGAGCAATTAGCTCGACCATCGCATCCCAATGACCTTTGGTATCAGCCACATTGAAGATGTAGTCAACATGTTCGATGCCCTTTTCACGTACAGATTCTACTAGATTACGGTGATTGACAACGTGGTCAGCGCCCATGCCCTTTACCCATTGTTCTGTCTCAAGCCTTGAAGCCGTAGCAATCACAGTCAGATTAGTGAGCTGTTTCGCCAATTGAATAGTTATTGAGCCAACGCCCCCCGCACCACCAATAATCAAGATCGATTTCTTTTCTTCTGGACGAATACGCAGACGATCAAACAAAGCTTCCCAGCCGGTCAATGTCGCCAATGGCATCACTGCCGCAGACTCATCAGAAAGACTATGTGGTGCGTGAGCGGTAATTCGGTAGTCGACTACTTGGTATTCAGCATTAGCGCCCATACGAGTTACATCACCTGCATAATACACACGATCACCAATGTTGAAGCCTGAAACATTGCCACCCTTAGCAATCACTTCACCAACTGCGTCGTAACCGAGTACTTTGGGTTGCGCTAGAGTTTTGTCTTTTGCATTACGGATACGAATTTTCGCATCTGCAGGGTTAATGGAAGTAGCACTCACTTTGACGAGAAGATCGTCCTCTCTTAGTTCAGGAATACTTGTATCAAACTCAACCAAGCTTTCCTTCTCGGTAATTGCTAATGATCGCGTAAAGCCAATGGCTTTCATTGTATTTGGGACTGACATTGTTCATTCTCCTTTAATTAGACAGCTTAATGATAGCGTTCTGATATTCGCGATAAAGCGCCCAATCTTTTAGTCACATTCAATTAATTTTTGAAAATCAAAGGGCTCTACTGCTTAGTACAAAAAGGTCATTGCATAACCAAATAAATTTTAATGGACGAGAGTGGCAACCAAAACAAAAAGCGTATGCTATGGCGAAGAGCATACGCTTAATGGTGGCGGGAGTAGTGACAACTCACTAGTATAGTTTGATGCGTAAAACGTGGAACGGTTTGCTTGCCCCTTCCTCTCCTTCATTCAGAGCAGGATTTAGGTGCAGGGAGTTTTGCGTAATGTAGAGGTAGCCCCCGTGAATGGAGAAGCCATCCGCCCATGAGAGCAATTCATCGTCTTGTGCAAATGTCTTGAAATTCTCACTGGTTACAATACTCACGGCGTTTTTCTCAACATCGCCCACATAAATATCTCCATTTTCCGAAATGATCATACCGTCACTCGGCCGTTTTTCGTTATAGAACTCAATGGAGTGAGCTAGCTCTATGTCAGTCAGATTTTCGTTTGCAAGAGCGCCCGCTGGTAACCGGTAGATGGCGCTACCATTAACCGTGCCGAAGTAGACCCATTCGTTCGCCGCATCAATTGTGATAGGATTTAGTCCAAGGTAGAGTGCATCCGATGAGCCATCTTCGCGCTTCGTCCCCATCAATGAGCCATCAATTACCACATCATACTCTGGTGATAGTAAAGCCTTATATGATTCAAGCACGCGTCTAGACTTACCAGTTTCTAGATCCACCACAATAAAAGCTGGTGCCGGCTCACCAAATAGATTTCCAAGGCTAGTATCCGCAATATACATCTGGTTGCGTTTTGTATCTAAAGCAAAGTCTTGCAGGAAAGAGTTGCCAACTGTCACATCTTTGCTTATCTCTAAACGCTTAAACAAAGTGTTTTTTTCCGTATCCCAAGCAACAATCTGCGCTGGCGCTTCAGCACTGCCCATATCGAGAATCCAAACGACACCGTCGTCTGTACTATCAATACCAATCACCGAAGACAAACCGACCTCGCCAATCTCGGGACCATTTGCCCAATCCTCACTAGGAAAAGGTTTTGTTGAACCATCTTTCATCAGCTCAACAACACGGTATTGAGGTCCATCTAGAGGTTGCATAGATAGGAATGTGCGGCCTTGTTCAGTAACCGTGATGTTTCCTGGACGTGTTCCGTTGAGCTGGGCGACAACTTCAATATCCGCGGCTTGCGCAGTGTTTAAGATAGCCGCAATCGTAATTGCTAGAAGTGGTTTGATGTTTTTCATTCGATATACCTTAATGGGATACTCTGGAGAACGGGCTGCGACAAATAACCAACGTGCTCCCAATACAAAATTACGCGATTTGAGTCATTTCGTTAATGGTAAAGCTCGCTACTGCTCCTTCTGTTGCCGCCAGGTAATCGGCTAGGTGTTTGTTCCCCATGTGTGCTTGCCACAGTTCACGGGATGCCCAGTTTTCGTAAAACAAGAAATGAGCTGGATTTTCGTTGTCTTGATGTAAGTCATAATTAACGCACCCTTCCTCCGAGCGAGTAATGTCAATCAACTTGAGTAACTCTGTTTTTACCAGCTCAACTTTATCCTCATTCGCAACAATATTTGCAACAATAGTTAATTTAGTCATGTTTGCTTCCTTTATATATCAACGCATTAAAAATCATACAAAACAAAAAGTTAAACTCCTTCCAAAACAAAAGAGCTTGCTATACCTTTAGTATAGATACAGTAACTTTCAGGTTTATCCTTTCATTTTTTAAGCAGTATCAAAAATCATTTGATAATAGCGTGACCACTACACTTGGCGGCGTGTTTCGGTTCGTTTGTATAGTAGAATAATCATTTACCATTAAAAACAGGTGATAAATTGAATTATTTTCAAAAATAATTTGAAAATAGATTGCTCAAAACGCTCCATTGCTATATATGGTTTAACTCAAACCTCAATGTTGTCCTCTCTGGACTGGAAAGGTCTCGTTATGCTCTTGGAAGATTTACAGGTGATTTTGAAAGTGGCGGAGTTTCGTAGTATCACCGCAGCGGCAACCAATTTAGATATGCGCACCGCGACAGCTAGTGCTGCAGTAAAGCGCGTAGAAGCCTCTTTGGGTGTCGAGCTTTTTGTGCGCACTACACGCCACTTGAGACTATCGCCAGCTGGAGAGCGCTACTTACCTAAGTGTGAGGAAGCACTAAAGCAACTTGAACAGGCCAAAATGAGCCTACACGAGGAATTAGGCACTATCCATGGTGAGATTCGTATCGCCCTATCCTCTGATTTAGGCCGAAACCTTGTCACGTATTGGTTAGATGAGTTTTTGTGCCAATACCCAAATGTATCACTGCGCTCAAACATCAGTGATAGCACTATTGATTTTTATCGTGACTCTGTTGATCTGGCATTGCGCTATGGGTCACCAACTGATGCCAATATGTATGGATTTAAGATCTGCGATGTACCTAGGGTATTGTGTGCAAGCCCGAGCTATTTATCTGAGCATCAAACGCCAACGCACCCCAATGATCTGCTACAACACAATGCACTGTTTTATCAGCTACATGATGTCTTGCAAAATGAGTGGCAATTTAGCGATCAAGGTATTACTCACAAGGTAAAGCTGAAGGGTAACAGGGCTTCAAATGATGGGGACCTAGTGAGACGCTGGTGTGTTGCAGGGAAAGGGATCGCTATTAAGTCTTGTCTCGATATGTCCGATGACCTTCTGAATGGGCGTGTCGTCAGTATTATGCGCAATTATAAGCCCACACCGACCGAACTTTGGTTGGTCTGCCCTAGCAGACAGTCAATCACGCCAACGGTTCGTTTATTGAGAGATTTGTTTAGAGAGAAAGCCAGTTCAATTCTCGACCAATTAGTGGAAAAGAAGGCAATTTAATGGGTTTACCTTCCCAATCTACCGAGCACGAAGGGGTCAGCGCATAGTGATATCCATTGAGACAACGATAGGCACTGTCGCTAACTACTTAGACTGATTGGCCGTCTTCTTGGCTAGCTCTTGCATGGCTTCAGAAAACGTTGTAGTTCTACCTTTGGTTTGTACCTGGACGACCTTATATCCCATTTTCTCTAGCGCTTGGCGCTCGGCCAACACGGCTCTGTCGTCTTGCTGACTGCCCTTAGCGGGCTGATGAATGTAACACCCCTCCAATTGACCATCTTCGACCAGTTGGTGGTGTTTCAGTGCGTTGATATCAAGTTTCATACGGTTTCTTGTCGTTAAAATGGAAGTATCTGCAGCAAATTATAGGCGCTTTAGCGGTTTTACTACGCTATCCAGCCCTTCAATTTTGAGTGCGAGGCACAGCTGCAATAACTGGCCAAGCTCACCGTTTGGCCAGCCTTTTTTATCGAACCACAGCAAGTATTCTTCAGGTAGGTCAATGAGCATGCGGCCCGCGTATTTGCCAAAAGGCATAGGGGTGCGAGCCAGTTTGATGAGGTTTTCTTTTTCAAGCATGGTGGGGTAACCAGAGTGCGCTGTTTGGATAAATGGGTCGCGCGATACCCTAACATGACTACCCTTCTCGCACCACATGTGCGTATTCGACAATCACTTGATTGCCTTCGATATAAGCGTTTTGGATTTCGCCATCAACGCTCATACGGCTCTGCAAGTAGACAATTTTCGGTCCCTGATCGCTGCGTTCTTTTAAGCTGGGCACCACCAATTTGGGGTCTAAGTGAAGTAAGTGACAGAACTTGGTGACAAAAGGCATTGTCATCGGCGCCTCACCGCGCAGCACGCGCGAGAAGCTCAGTTGGTTCATGCCCAGTTTCTTCGCAAACTCCATTTGCGTTAGGCGCATCTTTGATTTTTGCGACATCCAAGTCGTGTAGATCGCCTCTCTGTCTTGTTCGGTAAATTCCATGCTGCTCTCGTTGTTCAATGGTCGCGATAGTAAAGTTGAGTCAATAAGGCGGTATTGTCCGCGCAGCGCGTCAAAACGATGTCAGAGAGAAGTTAACGCAATTTGAATCTTTGGCGAGAAATCTGCGGGCACAAAGTGCCCGAGATATATAGAGGGGAGAGTTAGAACAGGCTCGCTAGCAGGCGCTTAAACCAATCCACCAGCTTCTTAAACAAGCCTCCTTCCTCGACAGGTTGCTGGGCAATCAGTGGGGCTGTCGCCACGGTTTCGCCATCGATGCTGTAAATGACTTGTCCTAGGGTTTCACCTTGTGCAATCGGCGCGACAAGATCGGAACTAAATTCGACTTCGGCGGCGAGTTTGTTGACGTCTCCTTTCGCTAGCGTGATGAAAACATCGTTTTCCACACCCACGCCCACGGTATCGGTTTTACCCATCCACACTTTAGGTGAGGCGACCGATTGACCGGCGCGGGTTGGCGAGATGGTATCGAAGAAGCGGAAACCGTAGCTCAGTAACTGCTTGCTGTCTGACTCACGTGATTTGGTGCTGTTTGAACCCATCACAACCGAAATCAAACGCATGTCGCCACTGGTTGCTGATGTCGCTAAGCTGTAGCCGGCACCACTGGTGTAACCGGTTTTCATACCATCGACATTCATGCTGCGGTCACGCAATAAACCGTTACGGTTGTATTGAGTAATGCCGTTGTAGGTGTAGGAGGTTTCGCTGTAGAGCGGATAAATGTCCGGTAGATCACGAATAATCGCTTGGCTCAGCTTGGCGATATCACGAGGTGTGGAAAACAGACCATCGCTATCTAGACCATGGGGGTTGGTGTAGGACGTGTTGGTGAGTGTCAACTTGTCCGCCCAAGAGTTCATCAAGCTAACGAACGCGTCCTCGCTGCCTGCCACATGCTCAGCAATGGCCACACTGGCGTCATTACCTGATTGAACAATTAAGCCGCGGTAGAGATCCATCAACTTCACGTCGGTGCCGACTTCAATGAACATCTTCGATGAATCAGGGAAGTTCTTCGCCCATGCGCGTTGGCTAATTCGAACATCATCGTCCAAAGAGATGTTGCCTGCTTTCACTTCTTGCCCAGCGACATAGGCCGTCATCAACTTAGTCAGACTGGCTGGGTTAAGTTTGGTGTCGGCGTTTTTCTCGACTAACACGTGACCTGTGTTGTAGTCCATCAAAATATACCCATTGGCGCCCAACACCGGCGCATCAGGAACAATCGTTGGAGCAGCCACTGCTACGTGAGCAGTCGCCAAAGAAGAAAGGAAGACCGACGCTATCAAAGAGTGTTTTTTCATAATTCGCGGTAAATGTCCTGTTGGGTTAACACACTTACCTGAGTATAAACAACCTGATGCTGCTTGCAGCCCTGTTGTAATCAATGGTTACTATTGAGCGAGATTTGACGTAAAAATCACACGGCAACAGGTAAAAAGAGTAAGGACGAAAAAGCCAGCGACTGGTCGCTGGCTTTAGTAATAGGTCACAACACTCAGCATCGATGCTAAGTGTGGATTTCGCTTATCAATTTGCGGATCCGGAGAGCGTGCGTTTCACCGAAAATGGATTTTTGATGCGTCGGTTACGGTAGCGATACCAAAGGTACGTCGCGACGATAGAGAAATAGAGATAACTCATCACAAATACCAGCGGAGAAGTAATTAGGCCTTGTGATACACCGAAGAGCACGCCCGCCGCGGCGACAAAAAACTTCGCGAACAAACCAAGTATCAACATCGCCAACGCCAATTGCGGGAATTGAACACGCTGAAACGCGCACCAGTAGCAGCTTGCGACGGCGAGTGTCGCAATCGAAACACCGAGCAAGAAAGAGTGAAAGTGATCAGCAGACGCTACGCCAGCAGATACAGACATCATAAGAATTAGAAACAGTTTCATTGTGTGCCTCGCTTTTTAAACCTAGAAAAAAGCTTCCTTTCATTTTCGCAAACTCATTTTGCGTTTATTTTCGCCTTTCCTCGACCAAATGCAAGCGCGTTTTTTAACCAAAAATAGGCTCATCCGACCAGAATTAACAATGGTTAAATAATTGTTACAGATAGATTTACTGGAGTGATTGCACCACCTGCACTTGCTGCCTTCACACACACAAATCGGCACAAAGGTTACAAATTGATAACAAACGTTACATCTAAAAATAGTGGCTATTTTATGATCTAAATCACTTCAACACAGACAAAAGTAGCGCCATTTATATACAGCAAAACCCTAGTTTTCATTTTTGATCCATAGATTGGCATAAGCGCATGCGTCATCAGTTTTAAAACATCGGTTACCTCACCTCTATAACAATGCGCTGTTCGATATTTACACGCTAGTCACGCTCTGATACCTTTCGCGCACTCAACTTTGTGCATTCCAACGGATGTCATTCACTCATGCCTTCAGAATACCGAATCAAAAAAATCGTCGAAATCGGAGACACGCTCCATCGCAGCGGCTGTGCGCCTTATAAGCTAGAAAAATACACTAAGTTCTACGCCCGTAAACACGGCGTCGATGTGATGGTTCAAGCCACGCCTACCACGGTGAACTATCAGTTTCCGGATGACAATAATGCCGTCGTTATGCGCCGCCATCCTCTCGCGTCAATCAATCTGAGTTTATTGGCCAATACCATCATTCGTATTAACCAACCCAGCTCCGAACCTGTTCCAGAGCCTGTCGGTTACCCGAAATGGGTGATTGCTCTGGCGAACATGGGGATTCCACCGGCCTATTTGATGCTGGTCGGCAGTACCATTGATGCGATTTTACTCTCTGTGCTACTTGGTTTTGTAGTGTGGATGACACAACAAGTGTGCAAAGCTCGCCGTGCGATCGCGGTGGAATTTGTCTCTGCGTTATTGACCGGCATTCTGGTCGCCTATTTTGCCAGCACATCGGCGCAGATACCGGTCTGGGCGCTTTGTATTGCCTCAATCGTGCTGTTCGTACCGGGGTTGTCGATTGCCAACTCCCTTGAGTGTCTCGCCTTCAATGATTTGGTGTCTGGCACGAGCTTACTCGGACAAAGTGCGCTCTCGTTGATTAAGCTGTTTGTCGGTATCGTCATGGGGCTCAACATTGGCGAAGCAATATGGGGGCAAGCCGCCGCTAGCACCTACATCAATCAAGTTCCAATTTGGTTGCACGTCAGTGGCCTGTTTCTGATTTCGATTTCACTCGGCATTATCTTTAACGCAAGACCAAAGGACATTTTGCTGGGGCTGCCGGTGGCGATGCTCGGCATGTGGGGGCCATTTTATTTAGGCTTTGAAAGCGGCTGGGTCGTCGGAACTTGGGTAACGACAGTGCTGATCACTTTATACGGCACATGGTTGGCGAAAAAAATGGAACTGACGGGTAGCATCTACATTGTGCAGGGCATCATCATTTTGGTTCCGGGTAGCCGCGTGTTAGTCAGTGCGGGCCAATCCGTCTTTGAACAATCGATTTTGCCCATTCCGAGTATCGGGCTTTCTGCGTTGTTTATGTTCTCAGCGATCGTGGCAGGACAGATTACCGCGTACTCCCTCTATTCGCCAAAAATTGAACGCTAACGCCAAACACTCTAGCTTCTGAAACTAAGAGCCCTATTCGATAGTCACCTTTAGGCAGCTATGGAGTAGGGCTCTTTGCCTTTGTGTTTCATTTTACGACTGAAACTGCCTTTGCCTTTCTTCGCTTTCTCTACTTGTGTTCGATACATCGAACTCGTCACAAGTGCTTTTAAGGCGTTATCTTTCACCACCCCTCTGCCCATATCATGCTCCAACGTCACACTAAGCGTGAGATCGCGCTTACTTTTTTTCATCACTTTTCCTTTTTCTCATTGATTTGTTCGGTTCATAAAACGGTTTATTTGACTGACAAAACACTCAATAGAAGGATTTCACCAGTCACTTAGCCACACATTCAACCAAGCAATCGAATGTTACACTAGTTATACGAGCTACGATAATATTTTCGAAAGTAAACCTAGCGCAAAATTCTAATGAAAACATTTGTTTTTCTAAATTATTTACACCGATTTTTATTGACTTAGTTGCACTTAGCATTAGACTGTCAGGCAGCTAGAAAACGGTTCTTGTTTACTTTCGCCGTTATCGTTAGATTTCTTGTATATCTGCCTTAACGTCGTGCGCAATAGCAATCTCCTTTTCCACGCTATAGGTGCCGTCATGGCTTTATAAGATTTATCAAGGATATACATTATGTCTAACACTGTTACTGGTACAGTTAAATGGTTCAACGAAACTAAAGGTTTCGGTTTCATCCAACAAGAAAACGGTCCTGACGTTTTCGCTCACTTCTCTGCAATCACTGGCGACGGTTTCCGTACTCTAGTTGAAGGTCAAAAAGTTGAGTTCGTTGTTTCTCAAGGTCAAAAAGGCCCACAAGCTGAGAACATCAAAGTACTTTAATTTTCAAGTACTAAAGAATTACAATAGCCAGCATTCGCTGGCTATTTTTTTATTGAAGCATTATGGCACTCAAACCCACTATTTATAAATTTCGCATCAACTTGTCTGATACCAATCGTGACTTGTACGATGCTACTCAACTGACGCTTGCCCAGCACCCGTCAGAAACGACCGCTCGTATGATGGCCCGCGTCTTAGCGTACTGCCTACAATGGCAACCGGATTTAGCCTTTACTAAAGGTCTCTCTACCACCGAAGAACCGGACCTTTGGGTCAAATCACTCGACGATCAAACACTGCTTTGGGTCGATGTGGGTGAGCCCTCTCTTGACCGAATCAAAAAGTCGACGCGAATCGCTCAGCAAGTGCTCGTCTACTCGTTCAATAGCAAATCCGATGTATGGTGGGAGCAAAGTAAAAACAAGGCCCATCAATACCCTGCGTCGATTTACCGTTTAGACGCTGACGCCGTCGAAGCGCTTGCCAATGTGGTCGCTCGCACGATGGATTTGTCGGTGATGATCACCGGCGATAGTCTCTTTATCGATTGTGAACAGGGTTCATTTGAAGTCGCAGTCACGACACTTCAACATCAGCACTGATCCTCTATTCGGGCGACACACCCATTGTTGTGTCGCCCTTTTCAACACATTCTCTTCAAATACACTAAGCTAATATTTGTGACTTATAGGTCACTCATAGTTATCCTTTCGCTCCTGTGCCACAATGGACGCTCACCATTGTATAAATGGGTACTTACCTGAAAAAACACGAGATTGTGTATGCCTGAAAAGAAAGTGTTGGTGCTTTACGCACACCCCTCTTCTGCGCGTTCAGAAGTCAATCAGCGACTGTTTGATGCAGCCAAGCAATGCCAAGGTGTCACGGCGGTCGACCTCTACTGGGAATACCCGACCTACAACATCAACATAGATAGAGAGCAGCAACGTTTGCGTGAGCACGACGTGGTGATTTTCCAGTTTCCGCTTTATTGGTATTCCACGCCCGCTATTTTAAAAGAGTGGCAGGACTTGGTACTTGAGTACGGCTTTGCTTACGGGCAAGATGCCGATGCGCTACACGGTAAGGTGTTTTTTTGCGCTTTATCGGCCGGAGGTAAACAAGATGCCTACCAAACCGATGGTTACAATCACTTCCCCATTCGTGCGCTACTGCATCCCATTGAACAAATGGCGACACTGACTGGCATGACCTACCTACCACCGTTTGCTCTTTTTGGCGCTCGAACCGCTAAGGAAGATGGTCGGATTGAGGCTCACTTATCACAGTGGACCCAACTCCTGAATGATCTGGTCGCAGACCGTGTGGAGGTCAATAGCGCCGCAGATGCCGCCACACTCAATGACTATCTGAGTCAAGGAGGCCATGCATGACCCTCTATTTTCTCCAAGCCTTTATCTATTTAGTCGCGGCTGTGATTGCCGTGCCCTTAGCCAAGCGATTTGGCCTCGGTTCTGTGCTGGGCTATTTGATTGCGGGCGTGGTGATCGGGCCCATTATCGGTTTGGTCGGTGAAGAGACCACTACAATCCAGCATTTCGCTGAGTTTGGTGTGGTGATGATGCTGTTTTTAGTCGGCTTAGAGCTTGAACCTAAAATGCTCTGGTCAATGCGAAATCGTCTATTAGGGCTGGGCGGATTGCAAGTCACGCTCACGACACTGGCCACCATGTACATCGCGATTTGGTTTGGGATCACATGGACGATAGCGTTAGCGATAGGGCTGATTTTTGCCCTCTCTTCGACAGCGATTGTCCTGCAAACCTTTAACGAGAAAGGGCTATCCAAAACAGAGGGGGGGCAAAACGCCTTCTCTGTATTGCTCTTTCAAGATATCGCCGTCATCCCTATGCTGGCCTTTATCCCACTGTTAGCGTTACCTGAGTTGGTCGAGCAAGCACAAAACCTGGCAGCTAATGCCGCCGAGCACCATGAAGAGCTCAGCTTAGTCGCGCATCTGCCAGGCTGGGCGTATGCGATGGTGATTGTCGCCTCCATTGCAGGGTTGGTCATTGGCGGGCACTACCTGAGTCGGCCATTGCTTCGCTTTGTAGCCAGCTCCGGCCTGCGTGAAATATTCACCGCAACTGCTCTGATGCTGGTTGTGGGTATCGCCGCGTTGATGAGCTTAGTTGGCCTGTCCCCCGCACTGGGCACCTTTTTGGCGGGGGTTGTTCTGGCAAACAGTGAGTTTCGTCATGAGCTCGAATCCAACATTGACCCCTTTAAGGGCTTGTTACTGGGGCTCTTTTTTATCACGGTAGGCGCTGGCATCGACTTCTCGATTCTCTTTAACGATTTCTTCCTGATTATTGGCCTAACACTGGGCGTGATGGCACTGAAAGGTGGCATCCTTTATCTCCTTGCTTGGGCTTTTCGAATTAAAAACAACAACCGTTGGCTATTCACGCTCAGCTTGGCGCAGGCAGGGGAATTTGGTTTTGTGCTGCTCAGTTTCAGTATGCAAAATCACGTATTGCCGTTCGATATCGCTCAGAGGCTCTCTTTAGTCGTCGCGCTATCGATGTTCCTCACCCCTGGCTTATTCATCTTTTACGATAAGTTTATCTTGCCGCGTTTTCAGACGAAGGCCAACGATCAGGACGCCGATGTGATTGATGACAAAGGCTCAGTGATCATCGCAGGGATTGGCCGATTTGGCCAAGTGGTCAATCGTCTACTGGTCGCTAACGGCGTACACACCGTTGTACTGGATCACCAAGCGGATCAGGTGGATATGATGAGGCAAATTGAGACCAAAGCCTATTTTGGTGATGCGACTCGTCCTGATTTACTCCATACCGCAGGTATTGAAGAGGCGGCGATGATCATACTCGCCATGGATAATCGCGAAAGCAGCGTAGAGCTAACTAAGTACGTGAAACACACCTACCCTCATGTCAAAATTCTTGCCCGTGCGTTCGATAGAGGACACGGCTATCGCCTTCGTCAAGCGGGGGCTGATGTCATTGAGCTAGAGACGTACCACTCCGCCCTAGAGATGGGCGCGCAAGCCATGAGGGCCCTAGACTTTCATCCGTTTTATGTCGAGCAACATAAAAGCGCCTACAAAGAAGTGGAAGAGCGCAAATCGGATATGCTCTATCGCGCTTGGGAGGATGATTCCCACGGCGAACGTTTTGACAACAACTATCGTAAGCTCTTTATCGAGTTAGAGCAGCAAATAAAATTATCGATGTCCACCGATAGACAGGATCAACATGAACCCGGAGAACGAGGTTGGACACCACCGCCCAAAGGATACGCGGACAAACTTGATGATAACGATCCCCAAGACCGAGCCTAGCTCGGTCGCCATGTTTTACCAGTAATGAAGTGACCATGAAGAGAAAATCCAACAGCGCTACTACTACATCACGGACAAACTCACAGACAAGCTCACAAACAGCCTCATTAGGCCAGCAACTGTTCACCATGACTTGGCCTATGCTGTTTGGCGTGCTTTCGCTAATGAGTTTTCAATTAGTGGACAGTGCATTCATCGGCCAGCTCGGTGTGCTTCCGCTCGCGGTGCAAGGATTTACCTTGCCTATCCAAATGATCATTATTGGCATCCAAGTTGGCTTAGGTATCGCCACGACAGCAGTAATCGCCAAATCACTGGGCGCCAACGACACTCGCTACGCCAAACAACTGGGTGGGCTAGTCCTAACCATTGGTAGCGTAGGGGTTGCGGCCTTCGCCGTCGTGCTTTATCTACTGCGCAAGCCAATACTGAACCTACTCAGTGCACCAGACTCTGTCTTACCGATCATCGATACCTACTGGATCGTTTGGGCGGCGAGCGCATGGGTCGGCGCGGTGTTGTACTTTCTCTACAGCATATGTCGCGCCAACGGCAATACTCTGCTACCCGGCACCATGATGATGGTCACCAGCGCAATAAACTTAGCGCTTGATCCTGTGTTTATTTTTACTCTCGACCTTGGGATAAACGGCGCCGCAATAGCCACCATTGTTGCTTTTGGCTGCGGTATTCTGGTCGTCGCCCCTAAAGTTCTGCGCAAGGAGTGGATGAGCTTTGATTGGAGTGACTTGAACGTTTTCAGCAGCGTGCGTTCTATTGGCAATATTATGGGCCCGGCGATGGTCAGTCAGCTCCTTCCCCCCCTATCTTCAATGCTTGCGACCAAGCTTGTTGCCGGTTACGGCACCGCTGCCGTGGCCGCATGGGCATTGGGGTCGCGCTATGAATTTTTTGCCATCGTCTCAGTGCTGGCATTGACGATGTCTATGCCCCCTATGGTCGGTCGCTTGCTCGGCGCCGGCAATATTAAGGATATCCGTCAACTCGTCACGATCGCGGTTAAGTTTATTTTGCTGTTCCAGCTCGCGATTGCACTGGTGACCGGTCTTAGCTCTGGTCTGTTAGCCGATCTCATGACGGGGGAAAATCAAGTCGAATCGATCCTCTCGATGCACTTGATGCTGGTGCCATTTAGCTTAGGTCCGCTGGGGGTGTGCATGCTGATGGTCTCTATTTCCAACGCTCTGGGTAAAGCCTACACAGCGTTAACCATCTCTGCTTTGCGACTGTTTGCCTTCTTCTTACCCTGTTTGTGGGTCGGCGCTTATCTCGGCGGTATTCATGGGCTCTTTTGGGGGGCGAGCATCGGAAACCTCCTCGCAGGTGCCTGCGCTTGGTTACTGTATCAGCGTACGTTACGCTCAATTGAATCGGCGTCATAAAATAAGTTGAAATGAAAGGTGGCTTTCGCCGTTCTTAATACAAAGCAGACAAAAACGACGTACCTAGGAGAGACATATGGCAGCGCCAATCAAAGTAACCCTCTATCGCTGGGCGGGCAGTTGGGGACCATTCAAAGTGAACATTCCCTGTGGTGAGTGCACGCTGACCAAAGACATTCTCACTGATACCTTTGCCAACGAGCTGGCCGATGTGCCGGTCGAACTTGAGGTGAAAGATTGGCTCTCTCATTGGTGGGAGCCGCTCAAAGCCGGTGCTTGGCATGCGCCAATTGTGATGGTCGAGGGTAAAGTGATCAGTCAAGGAGAAGCCCTCAACCGCGGTGTATTGGTGCAGTCGATCATAAAAGCATGGACCGAGCACGATACACTGAGCGGCAATATCGTCTTTGGTAAAGCAACATGCCCTTATTGTGTCAAAGCGAAGGCATTGCTCGATGAAGCAGGCATCGAATATCGTTATCACGACGTGGTCAAAGAGAGTGCGGCTTTGTATCGAATGATCCCGGAAGTAAAGGCGATCATCGGTGAAAAAACGCCCGTTACCGTGCCACAAATATGGCTGGACGGTCAGTACATTGGCGGGGCAGACAACTTAGAGGCGTGGCTTGTTAACAAAGGATTAGGCAAGGTGCCTGACAATGTCGTCGTTATGCAAAATCAGTCCTCTAACGGCTAATACTGGCTATCACATTGACGTTTTGAACAAACAATTAAGCCCCATCGAAAATGGGGCTTAATATTATCTATTCGTTCGTTTGGCGTTAGATTCGCCAGTGCCAGATTACTTAGCGATTTTGTTCAGTACGCGCTTAAAGAAAGACGCTTTTTTCGCTTTTGGCTTGCCGTAAAACATTTCGTTCATGGCTTGCTTTGCAATCATTTGGCCTAGGTATGCACCTGCTAGATCGTTGTTCATGATTTTCTCCTCAAAGAATATGAGTGTGATTTTAATCACAAAAACAACAAAAGCAAGAGATATATCACATTTATTTTATTTAATTGCACTCTTGTTTCATTTTAGTGCGCGATAGATCATTATGGTGCAAATAACCCTGCTCTCAAACGGTCACTTTCATGGCTGCGTGTCGTTAACTGCGCTTGGGTTGTTGGTAGGTTTTACCCGCCATTTGGTAGGTATCTTTACGCTTAACGTCAAACTGCGTATCGAAGAACCAAGCCACAAAACGAATCACCTCATCCCCTTCGTTCATCACGTGCTCAATAAACTCCTGCTCTTCGCCTTGCTCGTTTTCTTGCAGAGTCACATGGTAAATACGCGATTCCCCATCGACTTCCGCTAGAGCAAACTGACCCGTCAATGCCTCGGCCGCCTGCGCCACTTCTTCATCGCTACTGGCTTTCAGCATCTCTAATGCTTGTGGCAGACTGTCTTGTTCGCACAGTGCTTTCACTAAACTTTCAAACTCTTGGTATTCCATTGTCGATCTCTCATCGCATTCAAACCGCGCCATTGTACCTACATCCTTTACTGAGTGGTACTCCAGACGAAACCCCGTGCGTTTTCGTCGTAATCTATTAAGATGTGGTCTCATTACTTCCTAAAGCGAAACAATGAGCCAGTATGGATTGGATTCAAAGTGTACACAGTTACCTTCGTGTCGTAGACGAAGGCAGTTTTAGCGCCGCTGCGCGTAAACTCAACACCACCAACTCCGCGGTCAGCAAGCGCATTCACTGGCTTGAGGAGCGCCTCGGTGTCCAGCTGTTAAAGCGCACCACGCGCTCCGTCACCCAAACCGAAGCGGGCGCACTTTTTTATCAGCGGGCTAAAGTTCAGTTAGATGAGTGGCAATCGATCGTCGATGAAACGCGCTCGGTCAATCAAAGCCCTGCTGGGCTACTCAAAATTGGCGCGACCTTGGCGATAGGGTCGAAATTTCTTGTCCAATACCTCAATGATTTCTTGCAGATGTATCCCGATATTCGTATTCAGTTGCTGACGACGACCCCCGGCCAACTGCCAGAATTGAGTTTGGATCTTTTTATTAGCCGAGAAATCGAGCAGCTTAACTCACTGAGCTTTAAAGCCTCCGCCTTGTTTGAACACAAAGGCGCCTTCTATGCGTCACCGTCCTACATCGCGCAGTATGGGGAACCTAGCTCAGCGGATGATCTGCTCAATCACAATGTTCTGATGTGGGGAGAACGCCCACAGCGTGAAGTGAGGCTCAGTCAAGGACAGCGCTTGAGTTTATCCGGCAATTTCGCCACCACCAATCCAGAGGCGCTGTTTTATGCAGCCAAAAGTGGCATGGGTATTTTGCTCACTTACGATGTGATGATTAAAGAGGATCTCAAGTCCGGTGCGTTAAAACGGATCATGCCCGACATCACTGCCGACGAAGCGACGGTGTATGCGTACTACCCAAAACTCGATTATCAGCACACTCGAACCCAACTGTTTCTCGATTATTTGAAGGCCAGACTCTCAGAAGAGCGCGTCCCTCTGTAGACGATGTTCTCGTCCGCACTGCGAGGTTGATCAATTAAGCAACCTGTATCATAGTTAAGTGACAACAAAATATATGCGACATTTATCGCATTTTTTTGGAGGAGACTATGGCTAGGATGACCTCACATCAACCTCTACTCAGTGTAGAGCTGTTCGATGAGTTACTCTCACTGGACGGCAGTCAACTGCTCGCCCAGATTGCGCAAGCCATCCACCAGCGCAGCCAATCAGCGCTCACCAGTATCGTTGAGCTAGACCAAGGCAACTACCGGGCCACCGTATTAGCCAGCGCGACTCATCACGATGAGCTGGTCGCTACACAAGGCTATGAACTGAGTGATGGTCCTTGCAGCCGAACGATAAAAAGCGAACAAGACGTCGTGATACTCGCTCGCGGACTTGCGCAGCAATTCCCTAACCTTCCGATGCTCGGCGAACTTCAAGTAAAATCCTACATAGGCGTACCGCTGCGCAGTGCGAGTGGTGAAACCCTTGGAATTTTATACTCCATGTATCACCACGACATTGATGATGAGACCATCGGCGGACAAGCCCTTGAGCTTGTCCGCATTCACCGCTTGTTAGCCAACCTTTGCATCCAGCATTTACGTACCAAGTGGCTCGCACAACGTTCAAGTGGTTTGGTCAAACAACTTAATTTTGAAATGTCGCATGACAGTTTAACGGGCCTCTCCAATCGGAGCTCTCTGTCAGAGACGCTCCATCAGTTAACCCACTTGCGAAGCCAACCTTTTACCTTGGCGTACTTAGATATTGATAACTTCAAACACATTAACGACCTGTACGGTATGTACATTGGCGACCAGGTTATCAAGTTTGTGGCTAACGCTATTGCTCATTCCATTCGTCAGCAACAATGCGCGTTTCGCATTGCCGGGGATGAGTTTGCCTTTGTGATTTTTTCAGATGATCCGATTCAAGTCTGCGAGTCAATACTCGAACGAATTGAAAGGGGCTATCAGGATCCAAACCACACCATCAAGCTTAAGGTCAGCATCGGGATGGCTCAAAATCCGGGACAAAAGCTGAGCGCCGATCAGTTGATCCTCAACGCCACACTAGCGCTCAAAGACTGCAAGCAATCTCGGCGCACCCAGATTCAATGTTACGATACCCACCTCAGCGCGCAGTACTACCGCCGCACTATGGTGATTGATGCCTTACGCAACGAACTGACAAAAGAGAGCAGCCGTCACAGCGAGATCTCCATCGCTTTACAACCGATTGTCAAACAAGGCCAGACACATTGGGATTATTTTGAAGTGCTCGCTCGCTGGACGAGCCACACTCTTGGCATTATTCCACCGATGGAGTTTATCGAAGCCGCCGAGCAATCTGGACTGATTGTTGAACTCGGTGAACGTATTTTGGAGCAAGCATGCGAGGCGAAAAAGGCATTGGAAGCGGGGATAGGTCATAAAGTGCGACTTAGCATTAACTGCTCTGCCCACGAAATTGCCCAGCCGGAGCGTTATGTGACCCACTTACTCCACACCCTCACTCAGTTTGGCTACTTACCCCACGAATTCACTATCGAACTGACGGAAACCGTGCTGCTCTCTCGCACGCAAAACGTGCGCCAAGTACTCGATGAGCTCCGGATGCTGGGTTTTACCATCTCACTGGATGACTTTGGCACCGGTTACTCAAGCTTAAACTACATTCACAGCTACCCGATTGATGGGATTAAAATCGATGCCAGTTTCGTGCGCAATATTCTCACCAATCCGATCACTGAACGCGTGGTCAGCCTGATTGTGGAACTGTCGAAACAGCTCGAGGTGAGTTTAGTCGCCGAGGGGGTGGAAACCGAACAGGCACTCAACAAACTCTATCAAATGGGATGCACACAAATTCAGGGCTATTACTTCGCCAGACCTGAACCCGTTGAGGCGATGATTTCATTGTGTTTAAAAGCGCAGGCGGTGGTTGACGATCACACACATTCGCGGCGATCGCTTGGCTAAACACAATCAGAAGTGGGATTGAACAAAGGTACGGCGCACAATCATTGGCGAGATTACAAAGGGACTTCGATGGTCATCATCACATCGCCTTCGTAGTCATCATGCCAGCGGTAGTCGAGCCTCATTCTTGGCTCGCCGGCTTTTTTGTCACCAAAACCGACACTGAACTGCAAACCATGATTGCGTAACCACTCATCCATGCTCATCGTGGCCATCTTCTCTTCGAGCTCAGAAGGCATCCACACGCCGATACCAAAATAGTTGGATGATAAGTGGCGGGACAAAATTGGGTTGCTGGCACTTTTCAATACCCAATCATCCCAGTAAGAGGCGTAGTCTCGACTGTCATCATCGAGATAGAACTCAAGATCGTCGAGCGCTTTAACCGTGTACTCGATGCCATCTAGCATCGAAAAGCAGAGGCCTTGGGCTGAGTGAAACATCAGAGAGTTGGACGGCTTGTTTTTCTCTTCATACGAATAATCGTGTAAATCGCATGCTTGTGATGCGAATGCCATTGCACCAAAACAAAACCCTATATATTGAGAAAAACGCATTCATATCTCTTATGTAACCACTAAATACACCCTCAATAATACGCTTTTTTACTCAATATGCGATTCACTTTTTCTGTTGTCAGGTGGGAAATAGGCGACTTGTCCTGTAGGGCATGTCTTATGTCCGTACTGCGAATCGCCACCTTTTCTGGACAACTCAATACAGACCAACGAGTTAGGATCTCCTCGGCGTTATAAAACTTGGCAAAGTTTAATAAGTTGTCTGGCCCCATCACAAAAGTTAAATGGGCATTAGGGTATTGCGCCTCTAACGCTTGCAGGACAGCAAACGTCGTAACGCCACCATCTTGGCTAAGCAAACTTTCTTCGATTGGCGATCGCTCGACATTAGGCAGTGAGAGATCATCAATAAACGCATCCACCAGTTCACAACGCAGCGCATAATCGAGCATCACTTTGCCCCATGCATGGGCAATACTTGGCACGAGCAGCACCTTATCAAAATGAGTCAACGACTCTATGACGCTTTTATGCCCTAAACTGGGTGGATTAAACGCGCTTCCAAACACCGCAATATGGCTCATTTTCTTCCTTTCTACTGCTAAACGGTCGTAGCAGTTTTCTAATCTGTTCAAATTGGTATGATATCGGCTAGACGCTTTAAGGGTATCAAGAATATCCGCAAATTTGAAAATACATTGCTTGCAGGAAGGAAACACAATGGAACAGTTGATTCGCGATGAGATGCGTGTCTTACCTTCAATTGACCCTGAATTTGAAGTGACACGTCGAGTCGATTTTATTAAACGCAAACTGCGAGAAGCAGGCTGCAAGTCTTTGGTACTGGGGATCAGTGGAGGGGTGGACTCCACCACATGTGGCCGCTTGGCTCAGCTAGCCGTCAACCAACTCAATGAGGAAACCGATGGCGGTTACCAGTTCATTGCCGTCCGCTTGCCCTATGGTGAACAGAAAGACGAAGATGAAGCCCAAATTGCATTGAAATTTATTGAGCCGACACATTCTGTCTCCGTCAATATTAAAGCGGGTGTGGATGGTATTCACGCCGCCACACAAACCGCCCTTGAAGGCACCGACTTGCTACCGACTGACGCAGCAAAATTGGATTTTGTTAAAGGCAACGTGAAAGCGCGCGCGCGCATGGTTGCGCAGTACGAGATCGCAGGCTATGTGGGCGGGCTCGTACTCGGCACCGATCACTCAGCGGAAAACATCACTGGCTTTTACACCAAGTTTGGCGACGGCGCCTGTGACCTTGCACCGCTATTTGGTTTGAGCAAACGTCAAGTTCGTGAAGTGGCAGCTCACCTCGGCGCCCCAGAGCTATTAGTGAAAAAGACGCCAACCGCGGATCTTGAAGAACTGGCACCACAAAAAGCCGATGAAGACGCGTTGAACCTCACCTATGATCAGATCGATGATTTCCTCGAAGGGAAACCGGTATCAGAGGAAGTCTCGCAGCGTCTTGTGCACATCTACACCATCACGCAGCACAAGCGTCAGCCTATCCCGACCATCTACGATTAATCTTATCGATAGATGCAGCGCGTTTGACGCCCAGTCACACGCGCTGCCCCACCGCCCATCACCCATCACCCATCACCCATCACCCAATTATGCCCTCCCCCTACCCAACGCCCACCTAAGCCGCTTTATTCGCTATTATTGGTCGTATCAATAAAACGACTAGCACCTCGGCACTGTTTTCACTAAAATGCGACCGATCAAACAAATTTCTTTCAACATCTCGTTAATATACCCATTAAGCGCCGCTTAACGTCGCGTTGGCTTGGGTGATAATGAGCGACGTAATAACCAAAAACCATGCATGTTGCAGCCCAGGTGGCTGACTGTAGAAAAGTGTGATTGTTTATGGACCAAGATAAGTTTACCAATATTTATCGCTTACCCACGGCGATTCAAATTCGCATTGGCAAATGGCAGCAGACCTTCAACGGGACATCAGACATTGTGCTTCACCGTGCTATTGAAGCGCGTAATAAACAGTACCGTAAACCTGATTTTTTCCCGGCGGGGTGGTGCGTCAACCTGTTTGATAATCAGGACATCTCCATCACCGAGCATGGTAAGTATATTCAAACCGCGATGCGTACCATGATGGACCGTAAGGTGTCGTATAAACGCATTTACCTCTCTCGAGTGCCGCTTGAGCAAGCGACGCCAGCCTTGGTGGCGTTCAAACAAGAGTTCATCGCCAAGCACAATCGTGTGGCGAAAAAATACAATCAAATTAAGAAAAAACAGTTCTTGCGCTTCGCATTAGAAGAGCTAGAGACACTCTATCCCTCGATACCAAAAGAGAAGTTTGACGTAACCCTGTGGAACAAATTGGTGGTGTCAGAGCTCGGCCAAGCGAAGAAATTTGATAACCCCTACTTCGTGAAAAAGCACACCGTCTAGACGGCGCTGAGATTACACCGCCTTGACGATATCAGTCTGACGTTAGAGACCGCTATCATCGCAGTCCGTCACTCGTATTTGGCTAAAATCTCTTGATAACGGCTTTGTCCTTGCTCACCTGGCATCGATTTAAGCCGTTCAATGCCGCGCTGCAAATTGGCGATGATTTGCGGATCGGTATCTCGATGAAACGCGTAGTAGAGATCTCCCTCTTTCAGCACATAGACTGGCTCAAACAGCGACGGATCCACATCGACTGACTTCACCCACCAGTTCGCCACCTGCTGAGAGTAGACAATCAAATCAATGCGCTTTTTCATCAGCTGCTCAGACAAGGTCATCACATCTTTCGCCTCGCGCATCGCCTCTCTGGGGATCCCATGAGCAAGCAGGGTCTGCTCGCCAATATCGTCACTAATGACACCGATGGAGTACTTCGCCATATCCATCGGCTGCGTAATCGTAATGTCGGCATCTTTGCGCGCCAAAACGATAATTTTCAGCGGGATAATAGGTCCAACCCACTGAAAAAGCGGCTCCCTTAACTCGGTTCGCGCCGTAGAAAATAGCATGGTGTTTGGCTCTGTGACCACCTTATGATACGCCTGCTTCCAAGGCGTTAGACGAATTTGTTTCATGTCGATGGGCTGTTCAACCAAGGCGCTGGCTTCAAGTAAAATATCGACCGCATAGCCCGCGAGCTCCCCTTGTGGAGTCTGGAAGTTAGCCGGTGGATACGATTCCGTGTAAAACGTCAGCTGACGAAGATCGCTGTGCGCGCGAAGTGGGGAAGAGAAAGCCAGCCATAAACAGAGCAGCAGCGCCACTGACTGGTACAAACGTAGGATAGTCACAACTCACCTTTTGAACGAAAGTCACACCAATAAAGCGTAGACCACCGGACAAAAAGTGAGGAATTAAAGCGATGTTTTTAGACGCGTGCCCACTTTCTGATTCGCGGCACAGTTGGTGCTTTGGTGACCAAGAATACCGCCAAAGCGGCTAAAACAAAGCCCATCACGCCCATCGCATCGAACGATTCACCAAACATCAACCACGCTTGGATGGCGGTGACGGGCGGAACCAGGTAAAACACCGACGCCACACTCGACGCCACGCCATTTTCCACCATATAGAGCAGCAATAGAATCGCAACGCAAGAGAGCACGACCACCAGCCATACCAAGGTCATGATAAAGGCAGGAGACCAAACAATCACATTGGTTTCAAAGGTCAGCGCGACGGGTACAAACAGCAGTCCCGCGGCAAAATACTGCACGGTGGCCCCTCCAACCATATCCACGCCTTGGCAAAAACGCTTTTGGTACAGGGTGCCCAATGTAATGCCGATGAGCGACACCAAACAGACGGCAACCGCTAAGGTTTTGTGTTGCTCGGATTGCCAGTCCATTTTACCCATAAGCACAAGGCTAATACCCGCAAACCCAATCACCAGCCCTAACCACTGCGAGGGTTTAAACGAGTGCTGAGTGAAGACCACCAACAAAAACGCCGTAAGAATGGGTTGCAGACCAACCAACAGAGAGCTGAGACCCGCAGGCATACCAAGATGGATTGCAAAGTACGTACCGCCGAGATAAAAGCCGTGAATGAACAGCCCTACCACGCCACTATGAAGTAACGCTTTACCTCTCGGCAAGCGACGACGAAGTAGCACAATCAACAGCAGGAATAACGCGACGTTGGCGATCATTCGCAGTGACAACAAGGTCGCTGGCTCGGCGTACTGAAGACCAAACCTTGCTCCAACAAACCCCGATGCCCAAAGCACCACAAACACAAAAGGGATCAATCGCACCCACATACACATTCTCCTCGCTTTTTATTCTGTTTTAACGTTACTGTAGTGGGTACAGGTTGATTTTAAAGGCACAGATCAGGTTAGTTTTATGGGTACAGAAAGATGGACAGTCGCAGCAAGTATCGCCAAGTAGAGCAGATCATTCGCCAAGGTATCGAGGAGGGTCGATATGCCAGTGATGACAAATTGCCCTCTATTCGCACTTTATGCGCTGAGTTAGACGTGGGCAAAAACACCGTCATTCGCGCCTATCAAGAACTCGAGGCGCAAGGCGTGATTTATACGCAGCAGAGATCGGGCTACCGAGTGAGCGCTAAAACGACGCCACCGGCCCCGACTCAAAGGCCCACGCAAGTCGATTTGCTGAGCGCTTGCAAAGAGATTCTCACCTACACCCCAAGCCAAGAACGGCTCGTAACCGGCTCTGCACACCCTTTTATCGACACACCGGCGATCAAAAGCCTGTACGCAGAAATTGGCCGCCACAGCCGACGCCAAGCGCACATCCCTAGCCACTACCAACTGCCACCGGGGAACGATTTACTGATCCGGCAGCTGGCGAAAATAAGTCATGATTTGGGGGTGGATGCGCGCGGTGAGTCTTTGTCTGTCACCCATGGCGCCCAACAAGCGATCAGCCTCGCCCTGCGTGCACTGACACAGCCAGGCGACATCGTTGCGGTCGAATCGCCTTGTTACTTTGGCAATCTGCTACTGATGGAATCGCTGGGCCTTAAAGTTGTGGAAGTGCCGAGTTGTCCTCGAGATGGCATAGATCCCAACGCACTTGAGCAAGCACTTGAACGCTGGGATATTAAGGCGATTTTAGTCACACCCAACTTTACCAACCCAACGGGAGCCTGCATGCCACTCGCGGCCCGTATTCGATTACTAGAGGTCTCCGGCGCGGTGCCCATCATTGAAGATGATGTGTTTGGCGCGTTGGCCTACGACCAAAGCGTCACGCCACTGAAAACACTCGATAACGACAACCGGGTCATCTATGTCAACTCGCTCTCGAAGATGCTCGATTCACGGTTGCGGATCGGCTGGATTATGGCGGGTCAATACCAAGCGCAGATTGAGCGTTACCTGATGAGCGATAACATGGGCAGCCTTAACCTGATGCAGTCTGCCGTGGCAGAGTTTCTCACCACCGGCAAATACCGCTCGCACGTGCAGAAAATGCGCCGGCTCTATCAGCACAACACTAAACTGTTTATCACCCAGTTGGATCTGGCCTTGCAGCGCTATCCCACCCTTTCGGGTCACTATTCGCTACACCAACCGCAAGGATCTTTTTTAGTCTGGCTAACCTTGCCCGGCCACTGCGACAGTCAAACCATCTATCAACACGCGAAGCCACGTGGAATAAGCCTTCTCCCCGGCTCACTCTTTGCCACCGGCACGCAATTCCAACACTCGATGCGCTTTAGCTGCGCCAACTTAACCACCACCGCGGATTGGCAGCAAGGTATTGAGGATTTGGCAAGCATCATCGCTCAATCCTCTCACTGAGTCTTGTTAGACAAGTAAAAGGGAGCCTGTGATTACCCTCACAGACTCCCTTTTGTCGTTTATCGCTGATTGATTTAGGCGGCAGCTTTCTTTAAGCGGATGATGGCTTTAAGCAGATGATTACTTTAAGCACCTGACTATATTACGCGTTAGAGGCTTTGCGATGCCCTTCTTGCAGGTGGACAAAATCCACCAAATCGTCACCAGATACCTGATACGCCTGACCAAATCCCTTAACGAACAAGCCCTGCTCTGCTTTGAGATTAAACAGCACAAAGTCTTGCAACTGACTCAAGCCATCAATGATCTCACCAAAGCGCTCTTGCATCTGCGCGATCACTTGTCGCCATTGTTCGGTTTCTCGCTCCACAACGTGTGCAGTGGCATCAAAGGTTAAGCGCTTGCGAGCAAAGAGTTGCTTGGAGCTGTCTTCATCTTCGATCAACATGATGGACACCGTCGGATTCGCCTGCAAATTGCGCGCGTGACGGGCAATCTCAGAAATCAGCACAAAGTATCCCTCTTGATTTTGTACAAACGGCGCGTAACTGACATTGGGTTTGCCATGTTCGTCGACTGTCGCCAACTGCAATGTCTTACGCGCTTGACGAAATTCTTTGATTTCTGGACCTAAGCGACCTTGCAAGCGTTCCTGCTTGACCTGTTGTTCCATGTTGAGCTCCTGATTGTCTTTCTCAATTTTATGATTGTTGTTAAGTCCTGGCCGTGCGCGGTTACTTTGATAAACCTTTATAATGCGCATGCCACTGGTGAAACTGTTCAACCTGATTCGCAATGAGTTCACGTTTTTCATTGCGCCCCAAGTAGATCTTGAAGATGTTGTTGCCCTCTTGACTAAAGAAACCAAAATAGTGGCTCTCACGTCCCATAAAAGGCTTACTGACTAAGGCAATCGCACGTACGTTGTCGAGTTTGAGATGCCCATGCATCTGACCTTCGCGTCCCATTAGGTTGTAGTAGCCGCGGGCCACTTTCCCTTTTGGAAACGGCGCTTTGACTTCAAAAATAGAGCCAAATGAGTGCACGATTGTGGTCACTGGTCCAAAGTCAACCAACGCTTCCAGCACAGCTTGCGCATGGTCGCCCGAGACCAAGGTCACCATATCCGTCGGCAAAGCGGCCACCACGTCATACTCACTGACTCCTAACTGCTCTGCGATGGCAGCAGGCAACAATGTTGGGTCACTGTCTAATAGCGCTGCGACTTGCTGAACAAGCGTGTCTGGCTGTTGGGTCTTTGTCATTACTGAATCCATAAACGTTCCATTTCTAAGCGATTGAACCGACATGATGAGGGCTCATTGAGGCGGGTTGGTAATAAAATTGTAGAACCTTGATCGCCGCTTGTGCCAAGCTGACAGACCAATAACGTCCGGCTAGCGTCAAGTGTAGATAATCCTCTTCAACGGTGGCCAAACCGCGTGCTTGCCACGCATCGAATAGCGGCTGCAAGAACGCAAAGTCAAAGCGACGCGGCACGTCACTGTTTAGCGCGCATTGCGCATTGGCACTCTCAAGCGCTTGGCGGCTAATCACGCCGCGATCAAAACCGGCTTTGAGTGTGGCAAACAGCGGCTCAAGAGGGTGCTGTTCCAGCATCATGGCCACCACAGGTTGACCAGTATTCATCGCCTCCATATACGTGGCCAGCGTGCGATGGTTCATCATGCTGACGCCCGCGATATTGCCGCCCGCGCCGCAGCCAATCGGCAGCACTTCCGCGTAAGTTTTCGCCAGCGAGTTATACAAACTGCGCTCGCGGTTGTCTCTCGCCCAGTGATTCACACTCAGCGGTCTTTGGTGATGCTTCACCATAAACTCACTGCCAAGCTGATACATATCCGCCTTCAGTGGCGTCGTCGCTGGAGGAGGAATTTTACCCTTGTCCACCAAATTGATCATCGGCGCACTGCCGCCAACCACGAGTTGGTAAAGATCAATGCCGTGCGCGCCGCTTGCCAAGTAGTCCTGCAAATCTTGCTCAAAGACTTCTAGACTCTGATAAGGCAGACCATATAGAAGATCAAGAATGATCGGTGCTTGCTCGGTGGCACTTAATTGACCAATGCGCTCCAACACCACTTCACGATCATCGAGTCGCTTGGCACTGCGGCGCACTTGGGTATTAAAGCTCTGAATACCAAATGAAAAGCGGTTAAATCCCCCTTCGAGTGCATGGTCAAACATCTCATCACTGAAACGGTTTATTCGCCCTTCAAGAGTTAACTCACAATCTTTGGCGAGAGGAAAACGCGCGGCGAGAGCTTGCCCGAGTTGGCGTACCTGCTGAGGCGAGAGATCCGTCGGTGTGCCGCCGCCAATGTACACGGCCTGAAAAACCTCAGACTGCGTCCAAGGCAACGCTGCTTTTTGCTCAATCTCGCGCATCAGAGCCGCAAAGTATTCATCAACCCATTGGCGACTTGCCGCATTTTGAAAGAAGTTACAAAAGGTGCAACGCACTCGGCAAAAGGGAATATGGATGTACAGGCAACGCTGTTTTACCCGTGCCGCCGCTTGAGCATCCAAGGTGGACGAATGATGCGGCGTGTACAGCGCATTCAATCGCGCGCCATACTGCTCACGAGCGATCGGCCTTGCACCACCAGCCGCATGCGCTGAGGTTTTATCCGCGAAGGCAAAATGCAACGGATCAGAGGTTTCTTTACCGAGTACTGATTCATCAAATTGATGGATATCCAACATGCTATTTACTCGCTTAGCGCTTGTCAGCTCTTGCTTCGCGCCAAAATCTTAAAAACTGGACAAGATCATAATTCCGCGCTAATGATAATGCAATTGATAATTGATCTTATTTGCATTGTAAGTAATAATCTTGGCAATTTGTTGATGTCGGACAAGAGAAATCACCGTGAATGTAAAACGCTACACTATCGCAGGAACGCTCTCACTAGCGGTTCACGGGGCCATATTACTCGTCGCTCATGAAGCGAAAGTATTTGCGATGCCCGCGGGAACGCAGTCTCAGAGTGTCTCAATTAACTTTAAAGCAGCGGCAGTTCCAGCGCCTAGTGTCTCGCCAGAGGCCGACCTGCCCGTGAAACCGGAACCTGCACCGATCGAAGCGGCAGCTATTGCCGAGCCGATCCCGACACCGATGCCCACGCCAGATAAACCTGCGGTGAAGACAGACAAAGCTATTGTGAAACCGGACACAGCTGTAGTGAGGCCAGATAAAGCTGCGGTTAGACCAGAAAAAACAATAGTGAAAAAGCCGGTCAGCAAAGACCCAATCAAAAAGGTGGTCGCCAAACAAGAAACGACGAAACCAGTCGTGGCGAAAACACCCCCAAAAAAGGCGGCGCCTAAGCCGAAAAAAAACACCAAGGTGACCAATACTCAGGCAGCGCCTGCCAACGCCAAGCCAATAGAAGCAACACCGGCTGAGCCTGCCCCAACAGACACCCAAAAAGCCAATCAAGGCGCCAGCGCGCAGCCCATCTTGGTCGAGAAGCCCTCTTTCTTGAGTCGCCCAACCGCGCCTCACTACCCAAGACTGGCGAGAAAAAGAGGGTTAGAAGGCGTCGCTTTGTATGAAATCTGGCTCGACGATGAAGGAAATCAAGTCAAACAGGTGCTTATCAGCTCATCCGGAGCCACCTTGCTCGATAAATCCGCGTTGGATGCGATTAAGCAGTGGCAGTTTTCTCCTCACACGGTGAATGGGCACTCCATGGCCCATCGCGTGCATATTCCCGTTCGTTTTAAGTTGGATCGATAATGGAACACATTGAACAAATACAGCAACAACTGGGCCTTATGGCTTGGCCCTTGATTTTCTGCTCTGCACTGACGGTCATGATCATCCTCGAACGCTTGTTCCAAGTTCTGGTCAGCACCGGTGTTGGCAAGCGTGCCGTATCACGAGAACTCAACCAACTGAGCCCGACGGATAATCAAGCCATTGAGCAACTTGCAAAACGTTGGTCACCACGTCGCCCGCTGCTTTTTAAGGGTGTGGCCATGGTCTTAGCCCATCACTCCTTTGCGAAGTCACTTCGAGAAGATGTGGCCGGGATGTGGTTACAAGAAAAACGCCACCAGCTCAATTCTGGGTTGCGCCTATTGACCTTGATTGGCGTCATCAGCCCGTTGATCGGATTGCTCGGCACCGTGCTTGGGCTGATTGAGATGTTTAAAGGCGTGGCGGCCTCTTCGGGTAACATCACGCCCAATGATCTGGCTGACGGCCTTGGCCTCGCCATGCGTACCACCGCTGCAGGGCTTTTGATCGCGCTGCCCGCCATCGCTGGCGCGCAGTTGCTGGGATTGTGGGCCGACCGCGTTACCGCCAAGCTCGAGCACACATTAAATTACGTCAATTTATGGTTGGAAGGGGTCAGCGTGCAAGCCAATACACCGCCGATGACCGTGACCAAAAACTCTGATGAGCATGTTCACCCCATCCGAGAAAAGCGAGTGAACGCATGATCAAGTTACCCCAAAATGAATCACGATTTGGGCTGACACCGGATCTCACACCACTGCTCGACATCATCTTCATCGTGATGGTGTTTTTGATGCTGACCGCGGCGGTAAAACTTGATTCATTGGAAGTGGATCTGCCCACCACAGACTCGAATCAGGTGTCTACGGTGGATAAGCGCTCTCTGACCATCAACATTCTCGATGCGGCGCCGCATTGGGCGATAGACGGCCAAACCTATCTCGATTGGCACAACTTTACGCTCGCTTTGCTCGAGCAACACCAATCGAACCCGCAACCGATCGTTATCGGCGCAGAGAAAACCGCCGACGTTCAGCATTTGGTCAAACTGCTGGCCTACTTACAAGAAAACGGCATTCAAGCCACGCAGCTGCTGACTGAGCAGCCCAATTAATTTAAGGCAACCTTGTTTATGACTCAACGTACCACACTATCTCAGCACCCTAGCCAGACAGCGCGTGCTGCACTAACTTTCTCAAAAGCAAGATGGGGACGCACGATCGGCCGCCTCACTGCGGCGGTTTCACTGTGTGCGCTCTCGCTCACCGCCTTCTCTCACCATGCGATGGCAAGCGAGCGCATCATCAGTGCCGGCAGCGCCGTTACTGAGCTATTGATTGCGCTAGACCAGCAGCAAAGTCTCGTTGCGGTGGATGTCACCAGTGAGCTGCCAGAGGGACTCGCACTGCCCAAAATTGGCTATCACCGCCAACTGTCATCAGAGGGGCTATTGGCTTTAGGCCCGAATCGACTCATTGGCTCCGATGAAATGGGCCCCGCGTCTGCGCTCGCTCAGCTTAAATCAGCGGGCGTCGCGGTGGATATTGTCAACACCAAACCGACCGCCAAAGGTCTACTTGAGCGCATTGATGAGATTGCCGCGCTGACGGACTCTAGCGAGCATGCTGCGCAACTCAAGCAGAATGTCGAGCGTCAACTGGCTAATTTAGAACAGCGCCGTCAGCAGATCGCGACGCCGAAAAAAGTGCTGTTTTTGTTGATACATGAAGGTCGCCCCGCCAACGTCGCCGGGGCAGATACCACGCCTAACGCGATTATTGAACTTGCGGGCGGCATTAACCCTGCAGCTTCGACACTTTCTTCCTACAAACCGCTGTCGAGTGAGGCGATGATCGAGATGCAACCCGACATTATCCTCGTCAGTGGCCGCAGCTACCAAAGCTTGGGCGGTGCGGATGAGATATTGAAGAAGTTGCCGATGCTCGCGGCCACGCCTGCGGGTCAAAACAAAGCCTTCATCCAAATTGATGGTCATGCTTTAGTCGGAGGATTGGGGCTGAAAAGTTTGGCTGAAGCGGAGCGCATCAGCGCGTTGCTGCTGTAACCCGCCACGCAAGCGACAAGCCCTCAGACTGGCAACATACAAGATGGATTGTGACTTTAACGCTATGAATTTAAACCTTTGACTCTAAACCTATGATTCTAAAAAAATGCCCGCTACCCATTACGCTCGGTCTTTTTGCTGTCTTGCTGCTTATCACAGCGATCAGCTCAATCACCGTTGGGCCAATGAATATTGGATTTATCGAGAGTGTACAGAGCTTGTTGCTTAAATCGGAGCAACTGGCACCGCACGTGCATTTGGTGATCCATGAAATTCGCTTTCCGCGTACCCTATTGTGTATGTTAGTCGGCGCGATTTTAGCCCTGTGCGGCACGGTGATGCAGGGGCTGTTTCGCAACCCACTGGCCGAACCGGGGATCATTGGTGTCTCTGCTGGGGCCTCCTTGGGGGCAGCGATCGCCATTGTGATGTTTGCCGATGTGTTCGCCGAATACCCAACCTTGATGAACATCGCCGCACTACCCATGTTTGCTTTTCTGGGCGGCGCGTTAACCACAGTCCTGGTCTACAAATTGGGCACCAGTAAGCTGGGGACGTCTGTCACCATCATGCTGCTAGCAGGGGTAGCGATCAGTGCCCTTTCTGGGGCAGGCATTGGCTATATGAATTTCATCGCGGACGATCAAATGTTGCGCGACCTGTCGCTCTGGTCGATGGGCTCACTGGCGGGCGCCAACCTGACAAGCCTTGCGCTCTGTAGCGTCACCTTGCTGATTCTTGGCGCTTGCTTTTATCGACGGGCGATGGCCCTCAATGCTCTCTTGCTTGGCGAAGCGGAGGCGGCGCATCTTGGCATTGCAGTGCAACGTCTCAAACGTCAGTTGATTCTGCTGACCGCCGTTGGCGTTGGAGTCACGGTGAGCGTCTCAGGGATGATCGGCTTTATTGGCTTAGTGATTCCCCATTTAGGACGCATGTTGACCGGACCAGATCACCGCAGCCTGCTGCCCATCTCTGCACTGATGGGCGCACTGCTGCTCACCTTTGCCGATATGTTTTCTCGTGTTGCGGTCGCCCCTGCTGAACTGCCTGTGGGCATCGTCACGGCGATCATTGGCGCACCATTTTTCATCTATCTGCTGTTTCAACAAAAAGGGAAGATTTTGTAATGGACGCTCCAGCCATCTCCGCTCAAGGCCTGTCGATGCGCTTTGGTCAGCGCTGTGTACTGGATAACATCGACCTTGATATTCACGCCGGAGAAGTGACCGCGCTGCTCGGGCCAAACGGCGCGGGGAAAAGTACCTTGCTGAAATTGTTGTGTCAGGAGATCCCTTCACGTCACGATATTCGCTATTTTGGCCGCGCAGCAAACCAATGGCCAAGTGATGAACTGGCCAGACACTTAGGCATGCTTCCTCAGCACAGTACCCTGAGTTTTCCGTTTCTTGCCCATGAAGTGGTCGAGCTTGGGGCGATACCGCTCAACTTGGCGCACAAACAGACCCAAGCGGTAGCGGCTAAGTATATGTCGCTCACCGATGTCAGCCACCTGAGTGAACGCTTGTACCCCTCCCTGTCTGGCGGAGAGAAACAGCGCGTGCATCTCGCGCGAGTGTTAGTCCAACTCGATCAATCCGCTGAGAAGAAAATCCTCATGCTCGACGAACCAACCTCCGCACTGGATCTGGCCCATCAGCACAACACACTGCGAATTGCACGCCAATTAGCCGATGAACACCATACCGCCGTCGTCGTGGTGCTGCACGACCTCAACCTCGCGGCGCAATACGCCGATCGACTTGTGATTCTGCATCAGGGAAAAATTGCCTGTGACGCCAAACCTTGGCAAGCGTTAACGCCAAGTCTCATCGAGCAGGTTTACGGCTACCGAGCATTAGTCAATCGCCATCCCTCGTTGGACTTCCCCATGGTAATGCCCGCTGCGTAAACCTTAGGAGAGCAGACGCCGTCTTAAGCCGGCGCGCTCCAATACGCGCGCGCAAATTTCTTCCACGGATAACGAGGTGGTGTTGATGTAGGGAATCGCCTCACGGCGAAACAGTGCTTCAACATGTTCAAGCTCTTGTTGGCACTGCTGACTACTGGCGTAATCGCTGTCAGCCAGTCGGTTCTGGCGAATCTGCGTTAGGCGCTCAGAATCGATAGTGAGGCCGAACAATTTGTGTCGCACCACTTCAAACTCCGGCAATAACCTCAAACGCTGAATATCTTGCTCGATAAACGGGTAGTTCACGACCCGCAAACCAAACTGCATCGCCATGTAGAGACTGGTCGGTGTTTTACCGCTGCGCGACACGCCCAATAAAATGAAGTCCGCCTCATCCAAGCCTTTGAGAGTAATGCCATCATCATGTGCAAGGGTGTATTCAATGGCGGCAATGCGGTCAAAATAGCGATGTGAATCTTTACTGACACTGCGCGAACGTTGCAACTTGGGTTTCGCCTCTATCTGAATATCGTCTTGGACTTTTTGCACCAAGCTTTCCAATACGTCGTAGCAATGCGCCGGAGCCTGCAATAGCTTGGCCCTTAGTTCACCAATCACCATAGAGAAAAACACCAGCGGCTTGACGCCGTGAGTACGATACGAGGCGTCAATCTCTTTAACTAGCGCCGCCAATTTCTCTTCACTTTCCACGAACGGAAAGGTCTTTTCATTCGCGTGAAAAGAGAACTGCCCCAAAACGACATGTCCTAATGTCTCGCACGTGAGTGCCGTGCCATCAGAAACATAGAATACATCACGACTTTGACTATCAATTTGCATGGTTTGTTGAATAGCTAAAATAATGTTGAGTAGGATGACATTCATAATATCGATAATAAAACCCTGCTGACTATTACGTCCCCCACAGCTTTTTAAATTGGTTCGCCTTTTTTTAAGTTGATACGTAATCGTTTGCTTTAAGTCCCTACAAGCTGCAATGTTTCTGGAGAAAGACATGCAAAAGAACACCCTCTGGTTTAATGGTCTATCCATGGATGATGTCGACAAAGTCGGCGGTAAAAATGCGTCCCTCGGAGAGATGGTGTCCAACCTAGCCAATGCGGGCGTGAGCGTCCCCAACGGCTTTGCCACCACCTCTTATGCGTTTAACCGCTTCCTCGACTTTGAAGGCCTAGATGACCGAATTCACCAACTGCTCGATGACCTGAACGTCGACGATGTTGAAGCCCTACGCCAAACCGGCGCCACCATACGACAATGGGTGCTTGATGCGCCATTCCCCGCCGACCTCGAAGCCGATATTCGTGAGCATTATCTGCAATTGGTCGATGGTAACCCCGAGCTTTCCGTCGCAGTGCGATCTTCTGCCACTGCCGAAGATCTTCCCGACGCCTCCTTTGCCGGACAACAAGAGACCTTCCTCAATGTCACCGGTGTAGAAGGAGTACTCGAAGCGACCAAGCACGTCTACGCCTCGCTCTTTAATGACCGCGCGATCTCTTATCGTGTGCACCAAGGCTTTGATCACCGCGGCATCGCCCTGTCTGCAGGGATCCAGCGCATGGTGCGGTCCGACAAAGCGGCCTCCGGCGTCATGTTTACCTTAGATACCGAATCGGGCTTTGACCAAGTGGTGTTCATCACCTCTGCATGGGGGCTTGGAGAAATGGTGGTTCAAGGGGCGGTGAACCCAGACGAATTCTACGTCCATAAACCGCTTCTCGAAGCCGGTCACCAACCGATTGTAAAGAAAACCTTCGGCTCTAAACTAATCAAGATGATCTACGCTAATGACACCACGATTGGCAAACAAGTCGAGATTATCGATACCAACGAGAAGGAACGGGAACAGTTTTCTCTGACCGATGAAGAAATCAAACAGCTTGCCCAACAAGCGATGATCATCGAGCGTCATTATCAACGCCCGATGGACATTGAATGGGCCAAAGACGGCATTGATGGCAAACTCTATATCGTTCAGGCAAGGCCAGAGACGGTCTGCTCTCAGAATGAACAAAACGTCATTGAGCGCTATGAGCTTAACGACAAAGCAAACGTGCTGGTCGAAGGACGCGCGATTGGGCAACGTATCGGCCAAGGTCCTGTGCGTCTTGTCGACTCGCTGGATGAAATGAGCTTAGTCCAAGAAGGCGACGTGCTGGTTACCGATATGACCGACCCCGACTGGGAGCCGGTGATGAAAAAAGCCTCAGCCATCGTCACCAACCGTGGTGGGCGAACTTGCCATGCGGCCATCATTGCGAGAGAGCTTGGCATTCCAGCCATCGTTGGCTGCGGCGACGCCACGGAGCGCCTTTGCAGTGGCCAGGCGGTCACCGTCTCGTGCGCAGAAGGCGAATCAGGTTATGTCTATGAAGGCGAGCTGACGTTTGAGATCAAACGCTCTTCGGTCGATGAGCTCCCTCTTTTGCCAACCAAAGTGATGATGAACGTCGGTAACCCAGATCGCGCTTTCGACTTTGCCCAAATCCCTAATGAGGGCGTTGGTCTTGCGCGATTGGAGTTCATCATCAATAAAATGATTGGCATCCACCCGAAAGCATTGCTCAATTTTGACCAGCAAAGCGACGCGCTCAAAACTCAGATCCGCCAACGTATCCGCGGCTATCACGACCCTATCGACTTTTACGTCAGCAAACTGACCGAAGGGATTGCCACCATAGCGGCAGCGTTTTGGCCCAAACGCGTCATCGTGCGCATGTCGGATTTTAAGTCGAACGAGTACAGCAACCTCATCGGCGGCCAAAGTTATGAGCCTCATGAAGAGAACCCCATGCTCGGTTTCCGCGGCGCCTCGCGCTATATCTCTCCAGTATTCGAAGACTGTTTTGAGCTGGAAACCTTAGCCATCAAGCGCGTACGCAACGAGATGGGGTTAAAGAACGTTGAGATCATGATCCCCTTTGTTCGCACACCAAGCGAAGCTGCTTCGGTGATCGATCTTCTCGCCAAGTTCGATTTACGACGCGGCGATCAAGGGCTGAAAGTGATCATGATGTGCGAACTGCCGTCAAACGCAGTGCTCGCTGACGAGTTTTTAAAATACTTTGATGGTTTCTCGATTGGCTCAAACGACATGACGCAGTTAACCCTCGGGTTAGACCGTGATTCTGGCGATGTCGCGCATCTGTTTGATGAGCGAAATCCGGCGGTCAAAGCCATGCTGAAAATGGCCATCGACGCGGCAACCAAAGCGGGCAAGTACGTGGGGATCTGTGGTCAAGGGCCATCAGATCATGATGACCTTGCCGAGTGGCTAATGCAGCAAGGGATCAGCTCCGTCTCTCTTAATCCTGACACGGTGATCGATACTTGGCTAAAACTGGGGACGGTTAAACCAAACCAGTAGCCCAGGCTGCGTAGCCAACTTAGCTAGCCCCTCTCGCGCCGCCTTCAAAGGCGGCGCTTTTTGTTATGATACCGAGCGCCATACGTCACTTAAGTGTTAATTTTTAGTAAGTTATCGTTTTGTCAGACTTACAAAATGACGCTGTTCCTTTAAGGTAAGCACATACTTGAAACAGGATGAATCGAGCTATTATGATGAACAAATCCCTCACTTTACTCTCTCTCTGCACTCTACTCGCTGGGTGCCAAGCCACACAGCGTCAGAACGCCACCACAGGTGAAACCGAAACCAATGCAACCACTCAAGGTGCCCTAATTGGCGCGGTATCAGGCGCACTCGTCGGCCTAGCGACAGGCGATAACGCAACAGAACGCAGACAACGTGCACTGGCAGGGGCCGCAGCGGGCGGCGCGGTGGGTGCTGGAGTGGGTTATTACTTTGACCAGCAAGAAGCGGCGCTGCGTGAAGAGTTACTCAATTCAGGGGTTCAGGTGAAACGGGTGGGAGAAGATCAAATCCAACTTGTGATGGAAAACGGAATAGGTTTCGCCAGCGATGCCTACCAGTTGGACGCATCGATCTACAACACGCTCAACGGCGTCGCGCGTATATTGGTCGAATATCCAGATACCGTATTGATGATTGCAGGACACACGGACAGCACAGGAAGTGAAGCCTACAACCAAAGTCTCTCACTCAAACGCGCGGAGTCAGTGAGAACCTATTTGATGTATCAGAAAGTGGCGACCAACCGCTTATCAACCCTTGGAATGGGCGAAAGTACGCCAATTTGTAGTAATGACACCGCACAAGGGCGAACCTGTAACCGACGGGTAGAAATTAGCATCTATCCCGCCAAGTAATTACTGCTCGCGTCTGCTCCTTAATCACAAACAACCAGCCACAAACAACCAGCGCCAGCGCATCAACTCGCTGGCGCAGATTCCCCTTCTCTGGCCCACTCCATCTCTTGCTGACGCAGCATCTCATCAAGCTCTGCTTTGCGCGCCTTGAAGATCGCCATTTCTGCTTTTGGTACCGAGTTGGCCATCGGGATATTGGCTTTCATCGCATTCACCGCGCGGCCGCGGTCAATGAGTTCGTAGTGGATATGGGGGCCGGTTACCCGCCCCGTCGCTCCAGATAAACCAATGCGCTGCCCACGACTTACCGTTTGGCCTTTGCGAACTAAGATTTTACTTAGATGCAAATAACGCGTTTTGTAGCGGCTGCCGTGTTCAATCACCACGTATTTACCTGCGTAAGGGTGGTCACGTGTCATGACGACAACACCATCGCCCGTTGAGACAATCGGTGTGCCGGTTGGGGTTGCCCAGTCCGTGCCGTTGTGAGGTGCAACACGTCCGGTCACAGGATGCAGGCGAGTAGGGTTAAAATGCGAACTCAAGCGATAATTGCCACCGACTGGCTTACGTTGGAACGCACGCTGTAGGCTGTCCCCTTTCGCATCATAGTATTGGCCGTCACTGTGCAAATACGCCGAGAGGGTTTGACCACGATTGTGGATCTTAACCGCTTGTATCTCGCGATTGCCCGTTAACGTTTCGCCGACGTATTGACGAGACTGTACCACTTCGAAACGATCGCCCGCTCGCAAGTCACGAGCAAAATTGATCTTATCTTTCAGTAAGCTGACAATCTGGTCGACTTCGCTGCTGCCAAGGCCAAGCGCGTAGCCAGATTGCGAGAAGGTGCCGTTGATTTCGCCCACCATTGGAAAGGCTTTCCATTCTCCTGGAATTTTGACGTCGCTGTACTCATAGTTGCCATCATCCAACCGCGTGTAAACTGCACGCTCGACCAAGCTAAACTCAAGCTCCATCTTCGCCAGTTTACGGTTTTCATCACGCCAAAAACGCAAGGTATTACCGGGGCGCAGTGTATCTAGAGCGAGATAGTTTAAATCCGTCTCCATGATCTGCATCAGCTCGCTATAACCAAAGCCCAATTGATTAAAAATGGTGCTTAGGTTATCGCCTGATTGGATCACGTATTCGTAATCTGGGATGTCCACCGTCTCGTCGTGTTCAGCGAGCCAGTCATTCATCAGCGTGGATTCTGGGAGAGAAAGCTCAATAGTGCGATGATAGCGGCCTGAATTCGGCGCAGACGACAAAGCCACAGCGATAAAAATCGGTAAACTTAATACGGCCATCTTTTTACGCTTAGAGAGCTCTTTAAAGCGTAATGTCAGACTTTTCGCTTGCACAATGCTACCTATAGAGAGAAATAACGAAGCCGTAAGATTACGAATTTATCCACTAAAAGTCATCTTTTCTAATGTAAAGATTGGATCGAAAAAGGCGCTTACGCGCCTTTTTGCAGTCGATGTCGCTAAAACCCTAAAAGTTCTATTGATAGGTCGATAGTAGGCCGTTGTCATCACCAAAGCCATTCGGCTTGTATTGGTCTGCATTGGCATCATTGACCCACTTGTTGTTGTCGACCAAATAACGAAATTCGAAGTGTTGGTCTTTGGGTAGTCGGGTTTTGAATTTGAAGCTTTTCGACTTCGCCACTTTCTTCATTTCGACCGGTTGCCAATCAAGAAAATCCGCGACGAGTGCCACCGATTGGTCAGCGTTTGCTGCATCCAACTCGAAGGTGACTTCGACTTCATCTTTGGTTTTGAAAAAACGTTTGTTGATCATAGTTTACTCCGTTAACGACGTTAAAATGTCCATCTCATCCTTGTTAGCTTACAAATATGCGCAACAGTTTGCATCAAAAACAATGTAAAACCCTATTAATATTATGGTCGAATTGCCCAACTATTTTGTTCGGTCACAGTCATCATTATAGTGCGCGTTACTTTGGGTTCCTCACTCATAGGTTGATCTTCCTCACGAGTTCGCAGTGTAACGGCGATCACATCCTGATTGCGCTCTACCGCTTCCACCACGATTCGATCACCCAGCAGCACTGCATCACGCGAGATCATTCTCTGGCGGGTGGAATCATATTCAAACAGGGCTAGATAGTAAAAAAGACCACTACCTTGATTGGATACGATGAGCGGCGCGGCGTAGCGGCCCTCTCCTAGTTCGATCAATTGATGCGTGTCGACCCAAATATCACCGCGTACTTCACCGTCTTGATATTGGCCTATTGCTCTTGAGTCTTGACGTCGGGTAAGCAAGCTGTAGGCGGTGGTTTCTGGAACTTTAATCGTCCAGGGATTGGGCGTCGCAATGCCAAAGACCTGTTGCATGAGAGCATCTTGCGTCGGTGTAGGCTGAGGAAACTTCGCTCGAATCTCCTCATCAGACAAACTGAAGCGGTAAAGACCGGCTGCGGCAACGACCACCAGCAGGACAATCGGAATCAATAAAATAAGGGGAATGGGAAGTCGGCGCTTTTTCATGATGATCACTTCACAACAGAGTTCTTCAAAGAGGGTGATTTTCAAACACATAGTATTTTCAAACATATAGTAACAGGCGGGTCAGTGAGGCAAAACGCCTATCCACGATTAATTTCGCCTACGGCTCTGTGCCACCACGAAATCACCATGCGCGTTCTGCTAAGAAGACAGATAAGGAGGCCACATAAGTCAGCTGCAACTTTTGGGCTGACGCGTATAATGTCCTGCGTAACAAAAGGGGGATCACGGTGATTTCAAAACTACCACGCTGGGTGGAGCACGGCGCATTTTTATTGGCACTACTGGCCGGAACCGTCAATGCGATTGGCTTGTTGGGTTTCCAGCACCAGTCCGTGTCTCATATCTCAGGTACCGTGACACTACTGGGCACCAGCCTCTACCTCTTCGATCAACAGACGCTGCACCTCTTATGGGTGGTACTCAGCTTTCTGCTCGGCGCGATACTCAGTGGCGTCTTTATCGAAAGCACCGCGCTGAAATTGGGCCGCCGCTACGGGGTGGCACTCTGCTTTGAAAGTGGGCTACTTTTGCTCGCTTACCTGCTGCTTAAGGAGGGACACACCAGTGGTCAATATCTCGCGTCTGCTGCTTGTGGGCTGCAAAACGCCATGTTAACCACCTTCAGCGGCGCGGTTGTGCGCACCACCCACATGACGGGTATCGTCACTGATTTGGGCATTATGATCGGTGCACGCTTGCGCGGGGAAAAGTTCGATTATCGTAAAGCCAAACTCTTCTCCTTTATCTTCGCCGGATTCTTGCTCGGCGGCACTGCCGGAGCGGGTTTATATGCACAGCTAAGCATTGCAGCACTGCTTGCGCCCGTTACCCTTGCCTTGTGTCTCGCGCTCAGCTATTGGCTCTACCTCTATATTTCACCCAAATAAACCCGCTTAGTTGCAACACAATCCCAAACAATTTAACATTTACAATACAAATTACTGCATTGCCAAGCTAATATCGAGTTTATGTCTGAATATTTAGGGATAATTATTGAATAGTATTGCACGGCATGACAAAAGGCAGTAATCTTGCGCCCCATGACTAAATAGGGATGTTTAGTGAATATGTATGCCAAGGGATACGGCAATACTATTGACCAGATGTAACACGAGATTTGTAATGCAAGAAAACGCTCAATCTATCAATCAGCCAAAAGGGAAGAAGAACTTCTGGATGTTCTTTATTCCGTCTTTGTTGGGTCTGCTTGTCTTTATGGCGCCGATCACGTTTGACGGCGACATCACTATCCCTGTGGCCGTATTGGCGAAATCGATTCAGGCACTGTTCGGTGATGCTCTGGTCGGCATGGTGACGTCCATCATTAGCTTCATGGCGGTTGCCTCGCTACTTTGTCGTATTAAAACGCCGGCTTTTATTGCCAACAGCGACTTCTTAAACGGCCTGTTTAACCCATCACCACTTTGGCTTGCTGTGCGTGTGATCGGTGGTCTTGCGGTTGCGATGACCTACTTCCAACTGGGCCCTGAGGCAATTTGGGAAGAAAACACTGGTGGCCTAGTGCTGGAAGGTTTGTTACCAACTCTTTTCTCTGTGTTCATTTTCGCTGGCTTGCTGCTTCCTTTACTGCTCAACTTTGGCTTGCTGGAACTGTTTGGTACCTTACTCAGCAAAGTCATGCGCCCCGTATTCAATCTTCCTGGACGCAGTGCGATTGACTGTATGGCTTCTTGGCTAGGCGATGGTTCCGTCGGTATCCTGCTGACCAGTAAGCAGTACGAAAACAAGTTCTACACGCAGCGCGAAGCGGCGGTCGTCGGTACGACCTTCTCTGCCGTCTCCATTACGTTTAGTTTGGTGGTATTGGCCCAAGTCGAACTTGAGCACCTATTCCTACCTTTTTACGGCGCTATCTGTTTAGCCGGTGTGGTTGCCGCGATCATCATTCCAAGACTGCCACCCCTAAGCTACAAGAAAGACACCTTCATCGACGGTACTAAACCGGATGCCGAAGCGGACGCTCTGCCAGCTGGACATAACAGCTTCACTTGGGGTCTAGAGTTGGCCTTGAAGAAAGCCTCACAAGTGACGTCATTAAAAGGCGTGTTTGGTGAAGGTGTGCGTAACGCTGTCGACATGGTGTTTGGCGTACTGCCAGTGGTTATGGGTCTGGGTACGATTGCACTTGTGATTGCTGAGTACACCTCGGTGTTTGCCTTCTTAGGCCAGCCGTTTATCCCATTCCTAGAGCTGCTACAAATCCCAGAAGCCGCAGCGGCGTCGCAAACCATGGTGGTCGGTTTTGCGGACATGTTTATCCCTGCCATCCTTGCAGCTTCTATCGACAACGAAATGACGCGCTTTGTCATCGCTGCGATGTCTGTGACCCAGCTAATCTACATGTCTGAAGTTGGTGCACTGCTGCTTGGGAGCCGCATTCCGGTCAATATTTTTGAGCTGTTCGCCATCTTTATCTTGCGTACGCTCATCACCTTACCTGTGATTGCGGGTGTCGCGCATCTGATCTTCTAATGCGCGCCTCTGGTGACGATTGACGCAAAGCCCCGCTATGGATTTCATAGCGGGGCTTTGCGGTTTCTGTGCGTTGTCTATACTCAATAAATAAGAATCAATATTGATAAAAGGTTTTGCTCACCTGCAAAACAATCATATAATCAATAATTATATTAAAAAGACGTTATTGTCCGGACCTTTGGGGAGAGATCATGAGAAGAGTGCTTGTGCTGTTCGCTGCGTTGTATGTTTTTAGTGCTTCAGCCTCTAGCTTAGTGATTCGCATCACCGATCGCGATCCTATCACCCTCTCTCATGAAGACATCGTAGCGAATTTCGAACCCACTACCTTCTCTACGACCCTACCTTGGTTCGACGGCAAAAAAACCTTCACCGGCTTCAAAGTCTCATCGTTAGTTGATTACTACCGCGCGAACAATACCTTCTCCGTCTCTTTTGTCGCCCTAAATGATTACGCGGCGAGCTCAAGAATCGAAGATATTCTTAAGTACGATCCTATCGTGGCGTACGAAATGGATGGAGAAAAAATGAAAGTGCGAAATAAAGGCCCCTATTGGCTGGTCTTTAACTTAAGTCAGTTCCCTGAAATAGATAATGCTGCATTTCGTTCACAAATGGTGTGGCAGATCGATGAGATATTAGTGCATACCGCCGATGATGAGTCCAAAGAGTAAAGACGACCACTTACACGCCATTCTTGCCAAAGCGAAAGTACTGTTAATCGTGCTTTCGGCAACCCTGTTCATCATTAATCTCTATTTTCTTACCTCAACACGCCAGTTAGCGGCCTCCTACAATGAACAGCAAAACCAAGCCACATGGTTTTTGTTTCAGTTGAACAAAGAGTTTTCTGAACTCAGAGCGATTACACCGTTCGCAGCGGACAGTGAAGAGTACTACGATCGCACCCTACTCAAATATGAGTTGACCTGGAGCCGTTTCGACATACTTCTCAGTAGCAAAGAGGCGGACAACCTGATTACCCTTCCCGGTGCCGCCTCATTCTTTAGTGACTTGTTCAGTCAGTTTAAGCAGCTAGAACCCGAGATCATAGCGCTCAACTCACCGGATCAGGCCAAAGCGCTGTGCGATGATATTGACGCGCTCTACATGTCGATGATTCAGTACGTCAACACCAATTTTAGAATTAAAAGTCCGCTCTACCTGTCACAAATGAGCCAAGCGCAAAGTTTAACTCAGGCGCAATTTGTCTTGATGGTATTGCTGTTTGTCTGCGCGTGTTTAGTCGGCTACATCATTCACAAAGAGGCCATTTACCACAAGCAATTGGCGCTCACCGATTCTCTCACCGGAGTGTCCAATCGGTTGGCCATGTTCAACGATATGGCCGAGTGGGTGGAACAAGGCCAGTCATTCAACCTCTACCTTTTAGACTTAAACGGCTTTAAGGAAGTGAATGATCGTCATGGTCACCAAGCGGGCGATGAAGTGCTCGCCACGGTTGCCCATCGCCTTAATAGACTGGAAGCCTACTGCTATCGAATCGGCGGCGACGAGTTTGCTTTAGTCTACCTTGGGGATACGCATCCACAGCATCACTGGAAGCAGATTGAAAGCTGCTTTAGAAAGACTATTGCTATCCGCGCGGGTACCCAAGTCTCCCTATCGACCAGTATTGGTACTGCGCACTACCCGCATGATGGTGCATCACTGAGCCGACTCATCTCTATTGCCGATGCCAATATGTACGAAATGAAGTTTGCCAAGCTTGAACAGAAATCCATTGGCTAACGCCTGTTTTGACGATCAATCAATGTTATCATGGCCGAAAATCCACTTCGTCAATGATTAACCTTATGCCTCAACACCCGATCAAATTCATTGCTGCCGACATGGACGGTACGCTGCTCGATGAAAACAGCCAGCTGAATCCGGAATTTTTCGAACTCTATCCACAACTCGAAGCGAAAGAGATCATTTTCGCGGCGGCCTCAGGCAGACAGTACTACAGCCTGATGGATACCTTCTCCCCAATAAAAGATCGTATGATGTTCATTGCCGAAAACGGCACGCTGGTGATGCATCAAGGTCAAGAGCTCTACCGCTGTGAAATCGACAAGCAAGATATTGCCGATATTATTCGAGAGGCGAGACGCATAGACGGCGCCTACATCGTTCTGTGTGGTACTCAATCGGCATACATCGAAACCCAAGCAGAAGAAGCGCTCAACGAGTTCAAAAAGTATTATCATCGCTGTCAGTATGTCGAGGATCTTCTCGACGTCGACGATGACTTTATCAAAGTCGCCATTTTGCATTTCGGTGGCAGCGAAGCGCTGGTTTACCCAAGTGTGTCCTCGCAGTTTGGCGATTCTCACCAAGTGGTGGTGAGCGCAAAAATCTGGCTCGACATTATGAACAAACACGCCTCCAAAGGCGCGGCGATCGAGCATCTACAATCCACACTGGGTTTCTCTTTCGAACAGACGATGAGCTTTGGCGACTACCTCAATGACCTAGAAATGCTCAAAGTGAGCTACCACTCCTACGCGATGGATAACGCGCATCCTAAAGTGAAAGAGGTCGCCCGTTTTCTTGCGCCGAGCAATAAAGAGGCAGGGGTGTTTAAGGTGATAAGAGAGACATTTAACCTTCAATTGCCCCGTACTTAAGGTAATACTGCAAGCCAGAATCAGTGAGAGAGATGTACTCTCCAACCCATTGAATATAATCATTCTGGCTGCAATACATCATCAACTTACGTATATCGTTGGATATATCTAAACACAATGCTTTTCTTACCTCTCGGATATGCATAGTGCCTGCGGGTCGGTACATCAATTCATGCAGCAATGCATAGCTGTCCTCAAGCAAACAAGAGGGGGACGACAGTCTGAGTCTAAAGGGCATATCATACCTCGCACAATAAAAAAATGAGGCTACCACGTAGCCTCATGCTTCAGGAGTCAACCGCGGGGGACGGTTTAACTAAATTCGGCCTTCACTTCGGCACATTAGAATCTTTTCTTTAACGACATTAGCCATCGCCTCTTTCGGTGCTTGGTTATACACTCTGGGATCATTCGCATTGGGTTGCTGTGCAAAGGCTTCTTTCAGGGCATCTGAATACGCAATCTTGAGCTCTGTGGCCACATTGACTTTGGTAATGCCTAAATCGATACAACGCTGCACATCTTGAGTGGGAACACCTGAAGCGCCGTGTAAAACCAAAGGCACGTCGACGATATCAGCGATCTTTTCCAATCGCTCAAAGTCTAGCTTAGGCTCTTCTTTATACATACCATGAGCCGTACCAATGGCGATCGCCAATGAGTCTACATTGGTAGACTCAACCAACCGCCTCGCTTCTTCGGGATGGGTGTAAGGGTCATTGACTGACTCCACAATGAGGTCGTCTTCTTGACCAACAAGTTGACCGATTTCAGCCTCTACTGAACAACCATAAGCATGACAAATTTGTACAGCCTCTCGTGTAAGGGCAATGTTCTCTTCAAGAGGTAACGCACTACCATCAATCATTGCTGAACGAATACCTAGCTGCACCTTTTGACGAATATCATTAAGGTCATGGTGATGATCAAGATGCACGACAACCTGCATGTTACGTTCTTTCGCCGCTGCATTGACCATATGAAGTAATTCTCGTGAACCGCCGTATCCATATGTCCCCGGAGTGCCAGCTAGAATGACGGGGGACTGGAGTTCTTTTGCTGTATCCAGAATCACTTGAACGGTTTCTAGATTATGGAAATTGAATGCAGGGATGGCATAACCGCCAAGGCGTGCGGACTTTAGCCAATAATTGCTGTTAATAATATTATTCATTGTCTTGCCCCCAAGTTAAAAGCACTTTTCCAGACATAGGTTTATTCGGTAAGTCCAACACTCGTTCGATATACTGTTCGGGTGGGTAAACACCATCTAATAATGCTTGGGTGTTAATTTTATTTTCGGAAAATAGTCGGCACGCAATATCCCATTCCTCACCTGGGTAGGGATAGGAATAATTCATCCAACTACCAACCACTGATAGTTCTTTTCTTAGTATTTTTTCGTATTCTTTGTACTCAAGAGAAAAATTCTTATGAATAGTGCCCACTAAATAGATGGCGCTTCGTGGGCCAGCTATATCTAGGCTCAGCTTAAACGTTTCAGGCACACCGGCAATTTCAATGATGACTTGATTTAACATCGTTTCAGACAATTGTTTAAACGCGTCGACTTGCTCTTTGTCCAGTGAGTTGATCGTGCGATCCGCCCCAAGTGATTCTGCCAATATCAGTTTTTCATCACTGATATCGATGACTGAAACCGATGCCGCACCCAACGCTTTGGCCACTTGCAGAGTGAGAAGACCAATTGTACCAGCACCAATGATCGTAACGTGCTTGTCTTGACACCCACCATTCATCACAATCGGGTGTAGACCAACGGTCACAGGTTCGAAGAATGCCCCTTCAACCAAGGAGACCGTCTCAGGGAGTTTGAAGCAGGAGACTTCAGGTACAGCAACATACTGAGCATTTCCACCTTGGCGTCGAGAACCAACGAAGGAGTAATTCTTGCACAGTGAATAGAGGCCTTTTTCGCAGACTTCACATTCTTGACACGGTACCAAGGGTGCGCAGCAAACACGATCTCCGGCTGAAAAGCGGTCAGTATTTTTTCCGACTGATACTACTTTTCCTGAAAATTCATGACCAAGAGTCACCGGATAAAAATGTGCACCATTATCAAAAACACGCGGAATATCTGAACCACAGAGTCCTGAGTAATACACCTCTACCAGAACTTCATTTTCTTTTATTTCAATATTTTCATAAGACGTCAGTTGCAACTTATTATTACTGACTACTTCAATGTGATTATTAACAATCATAATTTCACTCACCACGACACCCACATAACGATGTGTAACAATAAAAAATAACAGGCAATGGGATAGAAATGGCAGCCTACGCTGCCATCCGTTTTACGCTTCTGCTAGCGTTTTCTCTTCTGCTACGCTCTTTTCGTAACGTCTCGCTCGAGCCCATGTCATGTAAACAGCGACCGAATACACGCCACCAATCACTAACAGTCCGCCTAGGTTTTCCATACTGAACAACTCAATCAGAATATAAGTGATAGGAGCACCGCCTTGGTCCATTGAACCGATCAGGTTGCTGCCAGTAACGTGTCCCGTCATTTGACCAAGCTTGGTCAAGAATGGGATCGTTTGTGTTGCAATCCAAAGGGTGCCTGCCATGACGATTGAACCTGAAATGATGGTTCTAAATAAGTTGCCTCCGTGGACCGCCACGCCCATCGCAACGAAGAAGCCGATTGTCGCGAGATCCCCAAATGGTAGGATTGCATTTCCTGGTAAGAGCACAGCGATAAAAATGGTAAGAGGGATGAACAACAGGCTTGCTGAGACAACATTTGTTTGACCAAGAAGCAGTGCGGGATCAAGGCCAATGAGATAATCTTCACCGCCAAACTTACTTTGTAGACGTTTTCTGGCGTGTTTTGCAATTGGATTCAATCCGTCCATGATAGGTTTGATGACACGAGGCATCAACAGCATAACCGCTGCGGTTTTTACCGCTAACTGGAGCACATCTTTGAGTTCATATCCAGCCAGTAGACCAATACCGATACCCATTAGAAAGCCAACCACAACCGGCTCACCAAAAGCGCCAAACTTCTTCTGAATACCGTCTGTCGAAAAATGAATGTTGCGTAGACCCGGGATTTTATCAATGACAGCATCGACCAAAACAGCAATGGGACCACAGTAGGCAGAGGTACCGTGTGGAACTGCAATACCATCTAAGCCAAAGTATTGTTTGGTATCTTTCGCAAACCAGTCACCCAGTTTGTAGGCAAAGGCAGCATGCACGATAACGCCAACAATACCTAACATATAACTGTCTGTCGCCATATGAACCATGGCACCAGTAAACGTCATATGCCAAATATTCCATATATCCACATTCACCACACGCGTCATCTTCGCTACTAGCATAAGAATATTGACAGCAATTGCGATAGGGATGGCAATAAGTGCCATTTCACTGGCCCAGGTAATGGGTGCCGTTCCCGGCCAACCTAAGTCCACTACGCCCAACTCAATGCCAAAGTTGGCCGTCATTTCTTGCGCGGCAGGACCAATCGAATCCAGCATCAATCCGATCACTAAACCAATGCCAACAAAGCCAATACCAATGTGTAGACCAGCTTTGAATGCATCGCCTAGTTTCATTCCAAATGCCATAGAGAACAGCATAATGACAATGGGGAGCATAACGGTGGGTCCTAGATCTAGGACATATCTAATTATTTCATTCAACATAGTAGGGTATTCCTTGTTTCGTCATGCCACGCTCAGGAAGAACGTGGCGATTTCCTCGAATTACGCCATGACTGCAAGCATTTTTTCTTTTAGTTCGTCTGCGCCTACTCCCGAGATAAATGGCATACCGTGAAACAGCGGAATGTCGCCGAATTCACGGTCCACTTTCGCTGTGGTACATACAAATGAGATGTCATCAGACAGATAGGTATCTATCTCGTTCACTCGGCATTGAACAATCTCAATCTCAATGTTGTTTTCCTCACACAGTTCTTTGATTTCTTCTGCTGCCATGGTTGAAGTGGCAACGGCACCACCACAAGCTACGATTACTTTTTTCATGCTGCTTCCTCAGATGTACTTAAAATTCTTGAGCTAAAAACGTCTCTCAATTGGTTTGTTGTTTCCGCGTTTCTCAAAGCGTTAAAAAAGCCTTCATCTTGCAAAGCGCTGAATAAAGCTCTTAGCAATTGCATCTGTTCAGCAGGATCGGTGACGACCAATGCAATGATGAGTGCAACATCGCTATTCCCTTCTCCATCCGCTCTTTCAAATGTCACTGGCGAAGAAGGTTTAATGAGGTAAACGCAAGGTTTGTTTGCATGTGTGGCGTCGCAATGGGGGATCGCAACCGCTGAAAAGCCTAGGTCAATACCCGTTGGAAATTCTGCTTCACGTGCATGAATCGCTTGGTGGTAGCTTTCTTTTACGTATCCACCCGCCGTCAACACGCCGCTGATATGATCCAGCGTTTGTTTTGAATCACTGAACGCTAAGTCCATATCAATTAGAAGTTGAGTTTCGATCATTTGTTTCACCTATCAATCAATTTCGAAAGAAATCATAAATGAAAGAATAAAAAACAAAAGAGATCTACCGCACAAAAACAAAACAAACGAAAATAAACAAAATTAATCGAAGACAAGACTCTTAAAAATTGATAGTTTTTCTTCATGGACTTTCGAAGTCGTAAGTATTGATACTCACTTTATGTCATGAGGAAACACATGAAGAACTTTATCCAACAACACAAAAGAGACCATAATAAAGGCTTATATTCTGTGTGCTCTGCGCATCCCCTTGTTATTGAAGCGACTCTTAAATACGAACTTGAGACTGAACAGCTCGTGGTGATCGAGGCCACCTCTAATCAAGTCAATCAGTTTGGCGGTTATACAGGAATGAAACCGAAAGATTTCGTAAGTTACGTTTACGAGATAGCAGCAAAAGTGGGGTTCCCAGTCGAGCGAATCGTTCTTGGTGGCGATCACTTGGGTCCAAACTGCTGGCAAAATGAACCTGCCGATAGCGCCATGGAGAAGTCAAAAACGTTGATCCAGCAATACGTCCAAGCGGGCTTCACTAAAATCCACCTCGATGCATCTATGTCATGTTCAGACGATGAAATACCGCTTGATCCTTGTGTCGTCGCTAAGCGCGCTGCCATTCTTTGTCAGGTCGCAGAACAGACAGCGACCCCAGAACAACGCCAAAAGCTCACCTACATCATCGGAACAGAAGTCCCCGTTCCGGGCGGCGAGGCATCAGAAATTGAGACGGTACATGTCACCAAACTTTCTGATGTACGTAATACCATCGACACTCACGTCACCGCGTTTGAAGCGTTAGGTGTCGGTGAAGCACTGGATCGCGTGGTCGGGGTGGTTGTTCAGCCTGGGGTCGAATTCGATCATAGTAATGTCATTCGTTACAACCCAAGCGATGCGGCGGAAATCTCACGCTATATCGAAGACACTCCATGGGTTTATGAAGCGCACTCAACCGATTATCAAACTGCAGCGCATCTTAAAGCCTTGGTTGAAACACACTTCTCGATTTTAAAAGTAGGCCCTGCGCTGACTTTTGCTCTTCGTGAAGCACTGTTCGCTCTCGCAGAGATCGAAGGTCAATTGGTCAAGCCTGAATCAAGTAGCCACTTCAAAACCGTGGTGGATAACGTATTGCTCGATACACCGAAATACTGGAAATCGTATTATGGTGATAAGCATTCTGACATTGTCAACAATTTGCATTTCAGTTTCTCTGACCGAATTCGCTACTACTGGACAGACGAGCGCATTCAAAACGCCTTCGACAAGTTACTTGCGAATTTAAACCAAGCACCGATCCCTCTGACCATGCTCAGCCAGTATTTACCTAACCAGTACCTAAAAGTCAGTAACGGATCACTGAGTTCCGATCCAGAATCACTGATCATCGACAAAATTCAGGAAGTCGTCGCTCAGTACTCCTCAGCCTGCCAATAATGAGAAAAAGGCGAAGCCAGTGTGCTTCGTCTTTCTGACCGCAAGGAATGAGAATGAGAGCATCACTAAGAAGACAACAAATACTCAAAGAGTTACTTCGCTCTGGGAACGTTCATGTCAATACATTAGCGGAGCAGTTTGAGATTTCCCCAGTGACGATTCGAAGTGACCTCAAGAGGTTAGAGAAAGAAGGCAAAGTCGAGCGTTTTTTCGGTGGCGCTATGTTAACTGAATCAGAAAGTATCCGACGCCAACCCAATGAAGAACTGGCCGTCAACAAGCGTTATCACCTCAATGATGCAGCGAAATCTTCTATCGCTTTGGCCGCTGCTCGACTTGTCGAAGATCACTCGACCATTATTATCGACAGCGGTAGCAGCACCCATTTGCTCGCGAAAGCTCTGGTGTCTAAAAAACAGTTAACGGTGATTACCAACAACCTAGCTGCTGCGTCCACTTTGGCCAATGTCAATTCGGTCACTCTCGCAATATGCGGGGGGTTGTACAGGCCAGTTTCACAATCTATTCATGGTCAAAAGGCAGAAGCCTTTTTCAATGGCGTTTGTGCAGATATTGCCTTTATTGGTGCAGATGGACTCGACCCCGAAAAAGGGATCACTACCTTTAATGAGGGCTACCACGTCAGTCAAGTCATGGCTAAGAGTGCCAAAAAAGTCGTCATACTCGCGGATTCATCAAAATTAACCCGTTCAGGCTTTAATCAAGTGCTACTTCCAACGGATATCGACTGCCTAATTACGGACAAGGGGATGTCAAATAGTGATGTCCTACGTTTTCAAGAACTCGGCATTGACGTCACACTCGCTGACGCAAAAGGACACCCATTATGCACATAGAATTCCAAGCTTGCCTGTTTGACCTCGATGGCACGCTCATCAACTCTATCGCAGCCGTCAATCGTGCTTGGACAACCCTAGCCCAGCGACATCAGTTGCCTGTTGACCTCGTTTTAAGCCAAATCCACGGCCGACCAGCGAACGAATGCGTTCGCCAGTTCCTCGCACACTTTCCCAAGGCTTATCAAGACGAACAAATTGAATGGTTAAAACAGCTAGAGGCCACAGACACACAAGGGATCATCGCTGTCGAAGGTGCACGCCACTTCCTTCGTCAACTTGACGATACAGGTATTCCGTGGGGAATTGTGACTTCATGTAATCGACCTGTTGCGTCTGCTAGGATGGCTGAAGTTGGTCTATCAAGGCCCGCTATGATGGTCACAATTGAAGAGGTGTTACGTGGTAAACCGGCTCCTGAGCCCTATCAGCTCGGCGCAGCTAGAATCGGGGTGGGCATTGAACACTGCGTCGTATTCGAAGATGCTATCGCGGGGGTGACATCAGCAAAAGAGGCGGGAGCACAAGTAGTAGGTGTATTGAGCCATAATCACGGCTCAGCCTTACCCGTTGTCGGTTCAATACACAACTTTCATCAGTTGGGCATCACGGCTTCAGCGTTCGGAAGATGGTCACTCACTATTGACTAGACAACGATAACCTCTATCCCTTGCGACTCAAATTGTTCTCTCTGCGGTGGAGAAATGGCGTTGTCGATGATGAGTGTATCGATACGAGAGATATCCAGCACCTTATTAAAACCCACTCGCCCTAGCTTGGTCGAATCTACCACTGCGACCACTTTCTTTGCACTTTTTGCCATCAAGTCAGTGATGGCATACCCCTCGTTAAATGTGGTGATGCCTTTGATAGGGTCTAGACCGTCCGCACCGACGAACAACACATCAGCTTGTATGCCTTCTAAACATTGCTCTGCCCGATGACCGTGCAAGGATTTCGTTTTGTTTCGATAAGTACCACCGACAATAACAAGTGTGGTGTCGTCCGCATTCATTAACGCAATGCAGGCAGCGAGGTTGTTTGTAATGATGGTGTGGCCGCCCGTCATTGCTAGTCGTTCTGCCACTAAATGTGTCGTACTGCCACTATCAAGAATAATAGTACTCGGGTTTTTCATCATCCCTGCCGCCGCTATAGCAATACGGTGCTTGGACTCAGAGTTAATCTCATAACGTTTTTCTATTTGGAGTTCATCATCTTCTTGAAGCAACGATAACCCCCGAATGGATTGAGCACCGCCAAAAAAACGCTTTAACTTCCCTTCCTTCTCAAGTGCTTTAAGATCAGCACGCAAAGTCACTTCTGACGTTGCGAGGGCATTTGACATGTCTTTGACCAACACTTGGCCTTGACTCTCTAACGTTTGCAGTATGTATTCACGTCGAGCAAGTTGATTCATCGAAGCGCCTCTTGAAATGGATGTCATGTACTTTCGTATGGTTTCAATTTCGATAGTATAACGAAGGTAACACTTTTGTATAGCTTCTATTGTTTTCTCTTGCCAAACCTCTATGACTCTTTTAGTAATACGCTGCCAAACGCAACTGAGTGGTCAACATGTTCATAGGTATCGATAGCGGGACACAATCAACCAAAGCCGTACTGTGGCACGAAGGACAAGTCCTCGCACAAAGCCAAGTCCCCTACCCAATGATTCAAGGTCCAAACGGGCAGCGAGAGCAAGATCCAGAGATTTGGTTCAACGCAATGCAAGAGGCGATAGACTCGCTGTTTTCGCAACGGCCACCATTGAAAAGGTGCGTCCAAGGCATTGGAATTGGTGCACAACAGCACGGACTAGTGCTGCTCGATGAGAAAGACCACATTATTCGTCCTGCGATGCTGTGGTGCGATACTCGCCCTGAAGCCGTGCTGGAGCAATTTACACAAACTCATGGCATCAATTGGCATCAGAGCCTCGGAATGCATGTCCCCGTCGCTTTTTCCATTGCAAAACTACTTTGGATTCGGCGCTACGATCCATGCTCATTTAGTCAAATACATAAAATCATGTTGCCGCACGACTTTCTGAACTATCGATTGACGGGACGCTACACCACTGAACCGGGAGATGCTTCTGGAACAGGATGGTTCAATGGTCAAACACGGCAATTTAACGACGAGTTACTCAACCTCATTGACCTGCCCGACGGTTATCACTACCCAACCTTACTCGACTCTCACCAAACCGTTGGGCAATTACTTCCCAACGTTGCGCGCCAATTGGGACTGCCTAGCAACACTTTCGTCTCCAGTGGTGGAGGTGACAATATGATGGCCGCCATTGGGTCTGGAAATATCACCAAAAACAATCTTACCGTGAGCCTTGGCACCTCTGGTACAGCCTTTAGTTATCAGCCTCATCCACTTGCAGTTGGCCACCACAGCGACATCAACGCTTTTTGTTCATCAACCAATGGTTACTTGCCGCTAGTGAGTACCATGAATGTCACGCTCGCTATCAAACAAGTGTTGACGCTCATCGGCCATACATTTGATCAGTTTGACTCGCTATTATCGAACGCGAACATCGGTGCCGATGGGTTACTGACACTTCCCATGTTGTATGGCTCTCGACTTCCTAATTATCCTTCGCTAACGGGGGCGATATTGAACATGTCCTCAGAGAATCTCATGCCGCAAAACCTGTTGCGTTCAACGGTCGAAAGTATCACTTACAACTTAACGCTCGCAATTGAAAGATTGCAGCAAGAAACTAAAAGCTCGTTTACTGAAATGACTTTGCTCGGTGGCGGTGCACGTAGCCACACTTGGCGGCAGTTAATCGCTGATATCAGTGGTTTAAAAGTAACCATGTTCGAACATCAAGAAGCTGCCGCGGTTGGCGCTGCTATCCAAGCCCATTGGTCAACGCAACCCCGAGAGTCACTCAACGATATATGTGACACTTCATTACATGTGGATGAACAGCGCACTTGCCATCCACAGACCAGCACTCAGCAGAGATATCAAGAACTATTTTCAATGTATCGCTCGCGTTTAGATGACCATATCCAACGTCATGGCTAGGTTTACCCACATTTACACTGCTTGACCTTACTTGACACCCGGCTTGCTACGCTTTAATTAGCCAAATAGAGGGAGGATGTGTCATGAAACGGGTTCTCGTCGGCATCGCAATGATGACTGCTCTCGTGACGGGGCTATGGCTATTCGCTGAGCCGTCACTATTGGGTTCATCGCTTATATTTCAATGGCGCTCGGCACTGATTCAGTACTCCGGCATTGTGGCTATCATGTTGATGTCTCTTACCATGGTATTGGCACTGCGCCTAGATTGGGTTGAACAGGTCACGCAAGGGTTAGACAAATCCTACCGACTTCACAAGTGGACGGGGATCGCGGGTGGCGTACTGGCTATCATCCATTGGCTCTTCTATCACCTTCCTATTCAATTGGTCAGTGCAGGGATTCTCACTGCGCCGCAACGCTTTTCTGGCCGCGGGCCTGCGCACCTTGGTAACGACCTACTCTCAAGCTGGATTCTTGAACTTCGTTCAACCGGTCTCGCTTTAGGTGAGTGGGGGTTTTATCTGTTGATTGCATTGATTGCGCTCTCGCTCTGGACCGCCCTCCGCTATCGCCCGTTTCGCGTCTCACATAAATTGATGGCTGTGGCCTATTTGATGGTCGCCGCACACTCTGCACTGCTGCTCAAACACAGCTATTGGGGCACGCCAATTTACTTTCTCACCATGGCATTCATCGTGATTGGCGTCTTGGCAGCGTTATACAGTTTGCTGGGGTTGATTGGCCGTTACCATCAATATGATGCGCGGATTAGCCGCGTTCAATATCACCCACTGAGCCGCATTTTAGATCTTGAACTGCATATGCCCACCTCTTGGCCCGGCCATCGCTGTGGACAGTACGCTTATCTTCAATTTGGCCATGAAGATCCCCATCCGTTTACGCTAGTGTCTGGCTGCAAAGGGGATAAAGTGCGATTTCTTATCAAAGAGTTAGGCGATTTCACTACTGGGCTAAATAAGCGGGTCAACCTAGGAGATTCGGTTCGCGTCGAAGGGCCATATGGGCATTTTTCACTCCATCAATCCAGCCCACAAATTTGGATCGCAGGCGGTGTCGGCGTGGCACCCTTTGTGGCGGCTTTACACGGTTATGCCGAGCAGCCACCACGCTATCCGGTCTTCTTTTTCTTCAGTTGTCGCGGAGTGGATACGGCCATTCTCCAAGAATTGCATCAACTTGCGACACGCAGTGGGGTGACGTTGGAGATTGTCGATACGCGATACCAACCGCGCCTCACCATCGAAGGATTGGCGCAGCGCTTTGTGCATTTAGACCACTACGATGTCTATTTCTGCGGGCCAGAGTCGATGTCTGCTCAGCTTAAAAATGATCTTAAACGCCATCGTTTCGATACCGCGCATCACTATCACGAAGAGATGTATGCGATGCGTTAGCCACCAAATCGTACCGTCACCACTCGCCCGTTCGCGGTGACGGTATTACAATAAGACCAACCTTGCTGCTTAACCAGCCTATCGGTGAGTTCCAGCCCTAGCCCAAAGCCTAGATCGCTGTCTCTCTCCTGGTCAGTGTCATTGTGGTTTTCAATCACCAATGTGTCACCCGTTTGCGAGATGACCACTTGGCCTTTCTGCGTGTGTTGGAAGGCATTACGCACTAAGTTCGTGATGACGATACGCGTCAGGCCACTGGGCAGTGTCACCTGAGTATCGTCGGTCGACTCAACAACGGTGACCGCTTTGCCATGCAATAAATAGTTGAGCTCCTGACGGATCTGAATCACTAACTGGCCGATGGCGAACGAGGTGCTGGGCAAGGCTTTCTCCTCACGACGATTGAGCCACAGTAGGGTTTCGGTGAGATCGGTCATGGTCAGCGAAGCACGCTCAATGCGCGCCAATACTTCACGCTGCTTGGCGGGCTCAACCTGACGCTCGATCATTTTGCCCAGCAGCTCGGTATTGGTTCGCGTAACCGCAATCGGCGTGCGTAGCTCATGGCTGGCATAGCCAAGAAAACGCTTTTCACGCTCGACACTGGCTTGTACCGAGCGCAAGCTCGACTGAATCATCTCGGCGAGCGTATTAAGCTCTCGGTAGTGAAAATTGGGTATCGCCGCATCCAGCTTATCTTCATCCAACGATTTCGCCCATGCGCCCAACTGTTCAACAGGTGCCGACACATTACGAATAATCATCAGCAACACCACGGAAAAAAGCGCTATCGCACCGATCGCGGTAAAAACGATATAGAAAAATGGCGGCAGCTCATCACGGCTCATCGGCGTGCTGTGATCACGCTCGCCTATCTCTATAGCGGCAAAACGGCGCTCACCATCTTGCTCAAGCTGCATGACAAAATAGCCTTTCTTCGGTGGACTGAGCAAGGGAATGCCTTCGATGTGTTTGAGTAGACGGCCATCGGCCGAATCCTCTTGATCAAAGTGCTGCGTGATACGGGTGGGTAAGTCTTGCCATCGCTTCGCAACCAAGAGGTCATCTTGCTGTGTGACCTGACCCGGCGCAACGTCGAGATGAAACGCTTGAGAATGGACAAAGCCGCGCATGGCCTCATCCATCCCTGAGAAAAAGTAGCTCACCGCAACGCCTGACATCCCGACAATCGCGCTACTGCCCATCGCCACCATCGCCAACACAAAATAGAGCCGTAGACTGCGCCTTAATCGCATACTCGCTCCTCACGTTTAAGCGCAAAGCCTCGCCCCACAAGAGTCTGTATCCGTTTGATTCCACTTTGGCCATCCACGGCCTTGCGAAGGTGGTACATGTGCACTTTCAAGCTGTTGCTGTCGGGCTGTTCATCCCCCCAAACGCTCTGCACCAGTTTGTCTCTCGAGACACTGTTTGGACTGGCGCGCAGTAACGTTTCCAGCAGTTTGTAGCCTATCGGTGTCAGTTTCATCTCCTGCCCATCGCAGGTCGCGGTTTGTGTGGTGAGATCGAGTTCGACTCCTTCCGCACTCAGTAGCGTCACTTGCCCACTGCGCCGACGCGAAAGCACTTGCGCGCGAACGATCAACTCTTCCATCGCAAAGGGTTTAATGAGGTAGTCGTCTGCCCCGGCGGAAAAGCCACCCAGTTTGTCGTCCAAGGTATCGCGTGCCGTCAGCATGAGAACCGGCACATCAAGGCCACTGGCGCGCATTTTCGCGCACACTTCTAGGCCATCCATTTTGGGCAAATTTAAATCGAGGATCACCACATCATAGCGCTGATTTTGTATCAGGCTGAGCCCCGCCACACCATTCGCCGCGTGGTCACACTCAATGCCCTCTAGCGCGAGGTAGTCGATAACCGCAGTGGCCAAATCGAGATCGTCTTCCACCAGTAAACACTGTAAATGGTCGCTTTTCATGCTCTCCTCCACACCCACCATCGATGTTCATTCTTTACATAATAAGGGCTTAGACAATCATAGCCTAGTTCACTTGTTGAGTAACTCGACGTCCCGCTCCACTGATGCGCTGCTTGAGTGCCAACAAGAGCGATCTGACATCCTGATCAATCATCAACAGCGATGGCGTTAAGATCAAAGTGATCAAAGTAGCAAACAAGATGCCGTAACCCAGCGCCGCAGCGGCAGGGATCAAAAATTGCGCTTGCATCGATGTCTCACTCAACAGCGGCGCAAGGCCCGCAAACGTGGTCACGGATGTGAGCAGCACCGCTCTCAGTCGACCTGAACATGCCTGTTCAATCGCTTCTGATACCGACAGTTTGGCCTCTTTGACCAGCTCATTGTAACGAGAAACGAGGAGCAAGCTGTCGTTAACCACGACGCCACTCAGTGCCAACACCCCATTCAGTGACAAGATGCTGATGGTCAAATCGTTCCACCAGTGACCCAAGATAGCGCCAACAATCCCAAACGGAATGGCGACCATGATGATCAAGGGCTGAACGTACGACTTGAGTGGAATCGCAAGCAGCGCAAAAATGACGATCAGAGCCAGCACGAACGTCGACTCCATTGAGTCGGTGGACTCCTTTTGCTGCTCAGCTTCACCGGTAAAGTCGATTTTGAGCGTCGGATAATCCGCTTTCAGTGTCTTCACCAAGGTGTTTTCAAGTTGTGCGACTAACTCATTCGAGGCGAGGATATCTTTGTCCACCGAGGCACTGACATACACCGCACGTAAGTTGTCGATACGGGTGATCTCTGACGGCTGATAATCCGAGTACACCTTCGCCACCGCCGACAAGGGCACCACCGTACCATCGCTGGTTCGCACGCTTGATTGCGCGATGTCCGCTAACGTTTGACGCTCACCCTCAGGGTAACGGACCCGGACTTTGACTTCGTCTTTACCCCGCTGAAAACGCTGTACAATGTCGCCACCAAACGATTGTAAGACTTGCTGAGACAGGCTTGCGGTATCCATGCCCATTGCACGGCCTTGCTCTGTCAGTTCGAATCGATACTGCGGCTCACCTAAATCGAGGTTGTCATCAATACCACTCACCCCGCCAATCGATTGAAGTGCCGCTTTCATTCGGTTCCCGGCATCGGTCACAATCTCGTCGCTACTCGCTTTGAGTTCGACTTTAAAGTTGTCCACCATCTCCTGATGAGAGCGAATACTGAGCTTTTTAACCCCTTCCATGTTACCCGACATCGCCAGCCATGCATCAGCAAACTCATCAATGTTATACGGCGCCTCTGGCGCTAGTTCCACTTGGATAGAGCCTGAGCGGTCGGCCGTGGCCGACACCTGTAGACTGGCAATCGCCGACGTATCGCTCTCGCCTCGCAATTGGGCATCCACCGTAAGCGCATGGCGCTCGAGGGTCAGTAAATTGGTTTCGGTTTGACCAAAGCTGACATCGTTGTACATCGACATTTCAGCCGAGACGGTGTCGCCGGCGATGTCTGGAAAAAACGCAACGCGCACGGCGCCGGTGAGCGGCATACCAATCACTAAAATGAATAACGCCAAAAAGCTGAGTACGACGGCATAGCGAAATTGCAGTGCGATTTTAATCAGCGGCTTATACACGCGTTGGTTGAAGCCATTTAACCCTCGCTCCGCGCCGCTTTGAATGCGGTTCCAAATCCCTTTGTTGTCTTTCCGGTGAGTGTCAATATGCGCAAGGTGCGCCGGTAGAATGAACTTAGACTCCACCAATGAGAGCAATAAACAGATGGTCACCACGGTGGCAAATTGCGCATAAATTTTGCCCATGTTGCCATCAATGGCGGCAATCGACAAAAAGGCAGCCACAGTGGTCAGAACCCCAAAGACGGTCGGCGCCGCCACTTTGAGTGTGCCTTTAATAGTGCTCTCTATGGTGTCCCCCTCAGCTCGGCGGGTCGCGTAAATGCTCTCGCCCACGACAACCGCATCATCCACAACGATGCCGAGCGCCATGATGAAACCAAAGGTGGTCATCTCGTTGATGGTCAGCCCAACGAACGAGTCGGTCATAAAAAACAAGGTGCCAAAGAAGACAAAGGGCAAACAAGCTGCGACCCAAAATGCCACGCGCAGGTTAAGAAACAGCGCCAACACAATAAACACCATCGCAATACCGGTGAGCGCGTTGGTGGCAAGCAGTGATAGACGCTCTTTGATCATGGTACTTTTGTCATACCAAGTTTCCATGTCGACATTGTCAGGCAATACGTTACTTGCTCGCCACTGCTCAACCACCTGTTTGGCCTGCTCAACAATGTTGACCACATCACTGCTGTCATCCATCAAAATCTGGATGCCGATAGCATTTTGCTGGTTATAACGGGACAACGAGTAGCTATCTTCTTCGAACGTGTCGCTGACCGTGGCAATATCGCCTAGTAGAATCTGTGCGCCTGACTGAGTTGTAATGATGGGAATTTGGCGAAAATCTTCCACTTGATACGCTTGCTCTGACGCTTTAAGTCGCACGGTTTTTTCGCTGTTGCGTAGGCTGGTCGAAATGGCCGTCGCGCTTTCTGCGTTGATGGCATCCGAGACATCCGTGAGTGATAAGCCATAGGCCTGCAAACCCTGCTCATCCACCTCCACCGAAATCATCCGCTCTAGCTCTGCGTTGATAGAGAGATCGCTGATCGCACTCTCACTCAACAAATCGGATTTCAGATCTTGAGCCAAGGTCTGCAATGTCGATCGGTCCGCATCGCCATACAGTTGCACCCAAATCGCATGATCCTGACGACGTGCTTTTTCGATGACCGGATTGTCCGCTTCCGCTGGCCAATTGTTGATGGCATCCACTTCGTTTTTGACATCCGTCAGCAAGGTATCCAGATCGTAACTGCTCTCTTTTTCAATCGACACATAGCTGCCAGTCGAATCCGACGTCGAGGTAATGCGTTTGATGCCCGGTACGGTTTCCAGCGCTTCTTCAATTTTTATCGCGATCCCTTCTTCCGCCTGAACCGGATCGCCACTGTCATAGCTGACAGCAACACTGACCACATCAGGTTCAAGAGTAGGAAATGCCTCTTTACGCAACGAACTGACGGAAAACAACCCCACGATGATGACACCCATCATCAATAAGTTGGCCGCCACTGGGTTGCGAGCAAACCACGCAATCACACCCGTAGAGTGATTCGACTGACTCATGATTTGCCCTCCTCATTAGCCAACACTTTCATGCCGACTTGAAAACTGCTCAAGGGACGCATCACCACTTGAGCCGCTTCTTCGCTCAGCGGATCAATATAGACGAAATTGTTTCGCTCAAATCGCTTGGTTGCGGCAGCTTTGACCAGGCTGCCTTGTTGGTTGACCATCCAGACTTCCCCCTGCTGCGAATACGCAGATGCTGGAATTTGCCAAAGGTTATCGACCTCAGGCCCAGTTAAAGTTGCTTTGACAAATGTACCCGGGTACAGCGGAGACGCCTGATCAAGAGGACGTTCCACCACCGCAATCACTGAACGCTGGCGCGTGGTCTCTGTGATATGTTGGTTAGCGCGATCGACGCGCGCTTGCCATTGGTGTTGGCTTTGACTGTCCGTCAACGTAACTTGCCACTGCGTGACATCACTCTGGCCGTCTGCTTGTAAGGTCAACCACTGTTGCTCCGACAAGGCTAACTCGACTTCAACACGATCCACGCTGTAGAGCGTCGCAATGCTATCGCCAGTCGAGACGTAGCTGCCCGGCTGAATAGAGCGGGCCACAATCAGCGCATCAAATGGGGCACGAATGCGGGTGTCCTCGAGATCTTTTTTCGCGGCCGTGAGGGTTTTTTCTGCGTTATCCAATGCCGCTTTAGCACTCTCGAGTTGGGGTTCACGTAGCACCAAGGTGGAACTTGGTTCACCGGATAATCCAGAGCGTTGCCACTCTGACTTGGCTTGTTCACCTTCACGCTGCTCTTCTAGGTAGGCAAGCTTTGCCGCCGCGACGTCCGCTTCTGCGCTCGCGACCGCTTGCTGGTATTGCGTATTATCCAGCGTGGCAAGGACCTGACCTTTTTTCACCACTTTCCCCGTTTCAAAATCATCAGCCAAGCTCACCACGCGGCCATTGACCTCACTGGTGAAACTGAGGTTGTATCTCGGCTGCGCCTCTGCGTAGCTGGTGATTTGCGCCTGATAGCGGTGGGCTTGAGTGGTCTGTATCGCAACTTGTGACAGCACGCGACTGGCCGATGCGCTTTGCTCTGGTTGTACCCTTTGCGCTTCCTGCGCGGGGGGCTCTCCAGGGCCTTTGGGCGGCGCCAGTTGGCTGCCATTGTAGGCAACAGCGGCAAAAATCGAACCCGCGGCAACCAACGTCACGGCTAGGGTCAGTGCATTTTTTTTCATCAAGATACTCCTAGGCCTAGCGCGAGGCCCAAATCAATTCGGTTTAACAATCGCTGGTAAGTGGCGCTCGTGAGTTGCGCTTCGATGTCGTAGGCTTGCTGCTGAACAGTGAGAAGGTCAAAAATATCCACCAGCCCCTCTCGATACTTTTGTTCATAACTTTCGACGCTGCGGCGCGCGCTCTGTAACGCGCTCTCGAGATGTTGCTGCTGCTTCTCCAAAGCATGTTCTTGGCCGACAGCGGTTTCTACTTCACTTACGGCATCAAGGAGTGTCTGCTGGTAAACCCAGTAGGTTTGCTCGGTGGTCAGCTCGGCCAACTCCGCTTGAGATTTCAACTTACCACCTTGAAAAATCGGCGCTGATATCTGACCCAACACGCTCCACACAGGGTTGGTGAGTAGCGCCTCACTCGGGGTTTGCGCTAGGTCGGTCAAACTGGCTGAAAGACTAAATGAGGGCAACATCGCTTTGTAAGCGGCATCGGTGCGCAGTGCTTCCGCTTCAATGTTGTAAAAGGCTTGCTGTAAATCAGGTCGACCAGCCATGTTTTGTACACCCAGACTGTCGAGCGGATTGAGCACCGTCGCAAATACCGCCGGCACTTCGTCCCCACTCAATTGAGGGGCACGCAGCCCAGTGAGCAGTGCTAAGTTGCGCTGACTTTGGGCTAGGTTCTCTCGATATTCCGCCACGGTCGCGCGCGTGGAAGATGAGTTGGTTTTTGCACTGTCGAGCTCTTCTAGACTGCCTAGCCCAACTTTGTAGCGCTCTAGCACCAGCACTTCGTTGTTTTCGAGAATGTCCAAGCGTCGCTGCTCTATATCCAACAGTTGTTTATTGACGCTGATTTCAAGCCAGCCCCGCATCACGTTGGCCGCAAGCAGATCTTTTGCCGCCTGCAAGCTCGCCTGTGTGGCGGCGATGTCTTTCTGCGCGGCGGCGCTGCTATCCGCCAACTGACGCCAGATATCCAGCTCCCAACTGACATTAAGCTCACCCGTGTAGCTCTCATCACTGCCTTCTGTTTGCTCAGCAGACAACCCAGCACTCAGTGTCGGCCATTGGTCCGCCGCGGTGATACCGTGCTGCGCATACGCCATTTTCAGGGCAACAATACTTTGTTGAAGGCTGGGATTATTCTCCATCGCCGCCGCTAAATAGGGCGCTAGCGCTGGAATGTTCACCAAATCGGTGATCGCCTGCAAAGGCTCATCACTTGGTGACTGTTCATCCACCAACTTGCTGACGAGCTGTTCGATGGCCTGCTCATTGCTGGTTTGCGCTTGGTCTACGTAATCGGTGCGATTGCCTGAGCTGCATCCCAGAAGGCTCGCCACGACAAGGCTGATTAAGGTTGTTCGAAAGGTCATGCTTACATCTCTCCCATCTGATAACGGTAAGAGTAAACAAGGCGGGGTTAAGAGAGGGTTAAGATACAAAAAGAGCAGGCGATGCCTGCTCGATAGGGGAAGGTGAGACTTAGATTACGCCACTTTCGTGTCGCGGGGAGCCATACCTTGTAGCTGGTTGTCGAAAAACTCTTCGTGCAAGGCACAAATCGCCGCTTTGTACTCCTTATCACTGACGACAAACTGCACGTTGACGTTACGCATCGACGAGTGCAAAGCGTAAGGCGTAATGTCAGCGTTCATGAGAGCGCTCACTCCTTTCGCTAACGCTTTGTTGGTATCGATTTGCGAACCAATCACCGAAATCAGCGCCACCATTCGGCCTTTGATTTCTGAATTCGGATAGCGTTTTTCCGCTTTGTACAACACCTTGTTCAGGCTATCGCTGTTACCGCCCAAATAATAGGTAATAGAGTTGGCGTTCATCTCTTTACCAATCAAGCTGACATGGGCATCCGAGATGATCTCCATCAGCTCGTAGCTGAAGTTGTCCGCTTCGCCGACCATGGATTGGTCAAAGAGATGCAGCGCAAAGACCTTCTGCTTACCGGCTATAATTTCCACTTTGTCCGCCGTTGGCTGGAACTGGTTAGAAATCAGAGTGCCACGATGCTCGGGCTCAAACGTGTTCTTTATTTGCAGCTCGATACCACTTTCACGCAGCCCAGCCGCTGCATTCGGGTGAATGGCTTCCATCCCGAGACTTGCCAACTGATCCGCCACGTCATAGTTAGTGTGGCCAATTGGCAACACTTTCTCAGGACCAACGACGCGAGGGTCCGCCGAGCTAAGGTGATACTCTTTGTGGATAATGGCGAGATCCGCATTGGTCAGTGTGGCGATGCGGCTAAACGTCATCTCGCTGTAGCCACGATCAAAGGTCGACATCAGGCCGTCTTTACATGACGCATAACCCGTGACGATGGGGAGCTCTTGGCTGACATCAATCTCTTTAAAGGCGTTGAGGATATTCTCATCTAAGCTCTCGACTTTGTCAGAGCTCCAGCCTGAGAGGTCAACAAAACGCGCTTCAATGCCCATATTTTTCAGTTTTAACGCCGTGTTAAATGCACTGTGCGCTTCACCTATTGACGCCAAAAATTCACGTACTTGAGGCAAGTAGTGGCGCAAAGTGAACTGGCCGTATTGGCACGTTTCCAGAATATTTGAGATGCAGTTGCGCGCCTCAGAAATACGCGAGCGAATGAACTTGTCCGCGCGCATCCGGTTCATGGGGTCGGCAAACATGTGCTCGTTGGTCAGCAGCATGCGCTGCTCAACCTCTGCCAGTGCATCGCTCCAGCTGTCATCGCGTTTCGCGATCAGCTGATACACCCCAGGTTTGCTGGTCTTTTTACACTCCAGCAGCGCATCCGTGATGCCGCCATACGCGGACACCACAAACACTCGATTATAGAGGTTGTCCCTATTGGGACGCAGGATAATGTTTTCTAGCACGGCATCAAATGCCGTCATTGAGGTACCGCCGATTTTCTCTACGGTATAAGTCATAATATCGCCTTTCGTTCGATTTAATGGTTAGGATTAGGTGCGTTGTTCCTGCTCATTGCCCCTAATCTGCGATGGGATAGACCCCTTTTTCATCGTGCACTTCTGCGCCTGTCAGTGGCGGGTTGAAGACACAGGCCATCACCATGTCGGCCCCTTTGTAGGCGCGCAGGTAATGCTCATCGTGCTTATCGAGGATGTACAATGTACCCGGCTCAATGTGGTATGTCTTACCACCGACGACTTCAATTTCACCTTTACCGCTCATGCAGTAGACAGACTCTAGATGATTTTTGTAGTGGATGTGCGTTTCGCTGTCTTCGTAAATCGTCGTGATGTGGAAAGAAAAGCCCATGTTGTCGTCTTTGAGCAACATACGCACGCTTTCCCAATTATCCGTCGCGATTCGACGTTCACTATCACGACATTCATCTAAGGTTCTGACTATCATTCTCTGTTCCTTTTCGCTTTCTTTTTCTGCCAACCGAATGGGGTCGGTACGACGTTGTTTTGAGCTTAAGATGCTTGCTTGAACTGCTTAACCGCGACCCGTTGAACTGCCTCTTCAAAGATGCGCAGACCTTGTTCTAGTTCTTCTTCTGTGATGGTCAGCGGGCAGAAAAACTTCACCACTTCATCGTCAGGCCCTGCTGTCTCGATCACCATGCCGAGCTCAAAACAGTGCTTCGCAATGTCGCTGGCAATGTCGCCGTTGACACACTCGATACCCTGCATCATGCCGCGACCTTTCACTTGCTCAAACAAGTTAGGGTGACGCTTCAAGCTGCGAGTAGTCAATTGCGTCACTTTGTCGGCGCAGTTTTTCACGTGGGCTTCAAACTGTGGATCGGCCCAGTAGGTCTCAAGCGCTTTCGCTGCGGTGACGAAGGCATGGTTGTTACCTCTAAACGTACCGTTGTGCTCACCAGGCTTCCAAATATCCAGTTCCGGACGCAGCAACACGACGGCCATCGGTAAGCCGTAACCACCAATCGACTTCGAGAGCGTCACGATATCTGGGGTGATCCCCGCAGGTTCGAAACTAAAGAAGGTGCCCGTACGGCCACAGCCCGCTTGAATATCATCAACAATCAGTAGAATGCCGTTGGCTTTACACAGTGCGTCGAGTTTTTGTAGCCAAGCGTTAGAGGCCACATTCAACCCCCCTTCACCCTGTACGGTTTCAAGCAGTACAGCGGCAGGTTTATCCATACCGCTTGAGTTATCTTGCAGCATGGTTTCAAACAGTTTTAAGCCATCAATATCGGCATAACCATCAAATGGAATACGCGTCACTTGGCTCTGCATTTGGCCCATTTCTTGTCGATGATGCTGGTTACCCGTTGCAGCCAGTGCCCCAGCAGTACAGCCGTGGAAACCGTTGGTAAAGGCGACAATCGAACTACGTCCTGTCACTTTACGCGCCAATTTGAGCGCGGCTTCTACCGCGTTTGTGCCCGTTGGGCCAGTAAACTGCAGTTTGTAGTTGAGTTCACGCGGCGCAAGGATGATGCGATTAAACGCGTCAAGAAACGCCGCTTTGGCGGTGGAGTGCATGTCTAAACCATGCGTGATGCCATCAGATTCGATGTACTCCAACAAGGCCATTTTTAGTACCGGGTTGTTGTGGCCATAGTTCAATGAGCCCGCACCGGCTAAGAAATCGAGATAGCGCTCGCCCCCTTCAGTTTCTAGCCAGCAACCTTTGGCTTTGGTGAATACCACCGGAAAGTTGTTTGAATATGAACGTACTTTTGATTCTTGCTTATTAAAAATATCCATAATAAGACCGTTTGGGTTCCTCAATTATTTATTGGGACGAGTGTGCGTGAGCACGAGAAAGTGGGATGCGATACAAATACTCAGTATCGTGCTCCCCTTTAAAATGGGTGTTTTGGTCCAAGAAAACCGAAATCTCACCGCGCTTGCCATGACGTTTGTCCAGCTTTTCGAACAACATCCACGACGCCGTATTGTTCTTTGTTATCGTCGTTTCTATCGCGTTGATGTCGGACAAGGTGTCGCGAGCGAGCAGGCGGTCTAACATTTTCGAAGCGATGCCTTTACCTCGGTGATCGCTCGATACCGCCACTTGCCAAACAAACAGCACATCTGGCTGTTGTGGCTTGCGGTAGGCAGAGATAAATCCAGCCACCTCATCATCAATCTCAACCAAAATGCAGGTGTCCGCAAAGTGGGTAGACTGAAGAAAGTTACAGTACGAAGAGTTAACATCCAGTGGCGGACAATCTTTGATGAGTTGGAAAATCTGGTCGCCATCGGTATCACTCGGCTCTCTAAACCGCCACGTTGGGCGTTGGGGTTGTGTAATTTCCGGATACATAACCCAGGGCGCTGACGTAATCATGTGCAGATACATTTCCTTTGAACTCTAATTAAATTCGCCATTATTATGAGCAAAATCGGGCACCAAAAATCAAATTTGGCGCCGAATCAACCGCATTTTTGTGATAAAAATCACATAAATCCAAATTGCACATAAAGTTTAACAATGGTTAGTGCACTAAATTATTTCATTCGGAGTATCATGTCGCGCGCGTCTATGATTAACTATGCTTATATTTATCTTAAGTGACTCGATTGGAACCCCCGATGATTCGAACCCTAATTAGTTTTCTCATGCTCCTCTCACTGAGTTTCCCTACCCTCGCGGAGCAAGAAAAATACTCCGACTCCGAGATGCTCGATCGCCCGCTAATGGAGCGCTATATCCTCGATGAGCTCAAAGCTCTGCGCCAAGATCAACAAGATTTAGAGCGCCGCTTGGTGGTTCAAATTACCGACCGAGAACTCGAAGTGGCCGACAAATCCCTCAACTACGCCAACGTCACCGTGACCTATTTTTTCTACATCATCGCCGGTGTCGCGTCGTTGATTGCCTTTGTTGGTTGGCAATCTCTGCGAGAGTTCAAGCACAACACCAAAGACATGGCCGACAAACGACTCGATGCGATTGCCAAAGAGTACGAGAAGAAATTCAGTGCATTGGAACGCGATCTAAAACGTAAGACGCGCGTGATCAGTGAAAACAACAAAGAGATTGAGAAGATCAATGAAATCCACAATTTATGGCTAAGGGCGCAAAGTATGCCGACCGCCGAGCAGCGAATTGATGTGTATGATGAGATCTTGACCATGCGACCGGGCGATCTTGAAGCGCTGACCTACAAGGCGGATGCAGCGATGGAAATTCGCGAGTACCACTGGGCGTTGAGTCTATGTAATCGTGTCCTTAACCTCGACAACAATAATGGCCCTGCACTCTATCAGCGTGCTTGTGCCTACTCTCGTTTGGGGATTGAAGAGCAGGCGATTCTGGATTTGGAATTGGCGATTGAATCAAGTCCGTCGATTCGAGAGTTGATCAATACGGAGCCGGATCTAGAGGGGCTACATGGCAACCCACGATTTGATGCCCTGCTCCTCGATGAGCACCACTAAGCTTGATAGATTTCCAGCGGTAAACCATCGGGATCTTGAAAGAATGTGAAGGCTCTACCTGTGAACTCATCCACTCGGATGGGTTCCACCTCCACCCCTTGCTCTGTTAAATATTGCCCATACGCCTCAACGTCATCCACGACAAAGGCTAAATGACGCAATCCACGCGCTTCAGGTCGGGTTGGTCTTTCAGGCGGTGATGGAAAGGAAAAGAGCTCAATTTGACCACCACCAGGCAAAGCCAAATCCAGTTTGTAGGAGGCTCTTTCCGCTCGATAGTTTTCCGCGATCACTTCAAATCCTAACACCTGAGTGTAGAACGCTTTCGACGTCGAATAGTCAGAGCAGATAATGGCGACATGGTGGAACCCTTTGATAGACATCAGTCATTTTTCCTTATTTTTTCAGTGTCCTAGAAAGATTATGGACGATTGAGTCCAAAGTGATTGGACAGGATGACACTTTTTCCATTCATAGACCGCGCTTATAGTAACGCCATCGCTTCGCTGCCTCAACGCAGCGCAGACAACCTTTTGATAAGCGGGCCAAGTGATGGTTGACCATTGTGAACATCAGCCCTAGTCATCAGTACAACATAGACAATTTAGGAGCCAACATGACTCACCCAATCATTCAAGATTTGAACTCTCGTTACACCGCGAAAAAATACGACCCGAGCAAACGTATCTCGGCAGAAGATATGGCGGTGATCAAAGAAGCATTGCGTTTATCGGCCTCGTCAATCAACTCTCAACCTTGGAAGTTCATCATTGTTGAGTCTGACGAAGCGAAGCAGCGTTTTCATAATACGTTCGCGAACATGCACCAATTCAACCAACCGCATGCGACCGCGGCCTCACACACCATCTTGTTTGCTTACGATCCTAAGTTCACCAAGGAGAAGTTCGCCAAACGTGTTGACGCTGAAGTTACCTCGGGCCACCTACCTGCTGACATGTACGATGCGTTTATGGGTGCCTATGCGTTTGCTGACATGAACACCGATGAGACCGGCTTCAATGGTCACTGGACCAAAGCCCAAGTCTACCTAGCCCTGGGCAATATTCTTCACACCTTAGCTCGCCTTGGCATTGATTCTACGCCAATGGAAGGAGTGGACCCGGCATTGATTGGTGAAGAGTTTAAACAAGAGCTCGACGGTCACGTGGTCGAAGTCGCACTTGCGATGGGTTACCACCTAGACGGTGAAGACTATAACCACGGCTTGCCTAAAGCGCGCTTGGCGCTAGACGATGTAATCACCACGTTGTAAGGCATCAAAATGACTGAACAACCCGTTACTGTCGTCGCCAATGTGATCGCCAAAGCGAACGATATTGAACAGGTAGAAGGCGCTCTGACCAAGTTAGTGACGCAAACTCGCAAAGAAGTAGGGTGTATTTGCTACGATTTGCACAAAAACAACGACAATCCTGCCCATTTCGTTGTGTATGAAATCTGGCAATCCGAGCAAGCACTGCAAGCGCACGCCGCCAGCGCGCACTTTCAAGCCTACGGCGCCGAAGTTGAGGGCATGGTGGAGCGTTTCTCCGTCGATAAGATGACGAAAATCGCTTAAGTCTCGCCCAACAAGCAGGCAAATTCAGATAATAAAATCCCCCGCCTATCCATTGATAAGCGGGGGATTTTATTATTTGTTAACAGTCACGAGGCGGTTACTCTGTTTGAGTGGTTAGCAACGTCGATTTACGGCGCTTGGCGACTCTCAAAGCGATACCGACCAGCATCACCAAACCACAGACACCGTACACCTGCATTACCGTCGGGTCATTTGAGACAAAACCCACATTCGAGAACATCACATACGCACCCAACACCATGTATAAGATGATCGCTGACGCTTCAAAGCGGAATGCCCACGGTGTCACGTCCATTGACTCGTTGATGGGCATCTCGTAGTCCGTGTCACGAGGAGCAAAACGGCCAATGATGAACATCAACGCCGTACAAACAACAAATAGAATGGCCAGTTGGTGCAGGAAGTGAATCGGCGTATCGAACACCAACTGCATGGCCGCGTAGGATGAAACAAACACCACCAATGCCAATTTCGCCGCCAGTGCAGGCACACGTTTAGAAATGTAACCGACAAACACGATAGTAAAGATCGGCACACTAAAGAAGCCCGCAACCATCTGCAAGTATTGGAACAAACCTTCCGGTGCGTACATGATAAATGGCGCGATGCAAACCGAGACGATAGCAATCAACACACCAAACACACGTCCTTTGCCCACCAGCTCCTCGTCGCTTTTATCTCTGCCAAACAAAGGTTTATAAACGTTAAGTGCAAAAAGCGTGGTTGAGCTGTTGAGTACCCCATTGAAGGTACTCAATATCGCACCAAACATGACCGCAACAAAGAACCCTACCAATGGCTTAGGCAACACTTCATTGACAAGGCGCGTGTACATTGAGTCTGGGTTGCCCGCATCGGCACCAAACATGTGAAACGCAATGATACCGGGGATGATCAAAAACAGCGGCGAAATGACCTTAATCGCACCGGCCAAAATCACACCTTTTTGACCCTCTTTGAGGTTTTTTGCACCCAATGCACGTTGAATGATCGATTGATCCGTTCCCCAGTAGTAAAGGTTCACCAGCAACAAACCCGTAAATAGGGTTGAGAACGGCAGTGGATCGCTTTCGGTACCGACCGATTGCAGCTTCTCTGGCGCCGCCGTTAGTAGAATATCCAACCCTTCGGCAAAGCTGCCACCACCAAGCACCATTAAGCCAAACACTGGGATCATCAATCCCCCAACAATCAGCCCAACACCATTGATAGTATCGGCAATCACCACCGCTTTCAGGCCACCATAAATGGCATAGAAAAACCCGAGTACACCTATGGTCGCGGAGATCAACGCAATCGAACCAAACTCAGAAATACCGAGCAAGCCTTGCACATCAAATATCTCACCCAATACCACTGCGCCAGCGTACAAGGTGGTCGGGAGAATGTTAATCACATATTGGCAGAGGAAGAGTAAGGTAACGAACTTTTTCACCGACATGTCATAGCGGCTTTCGAGAAAATCAGGAATGGTGGTAATACCTTGTTTAAGGTATCGCGGGACCAGCAGTAGCGCGATGATCACCAAGGTGACACCGGACGCGACTTCCCACCCCATCACACTCATGTTGTGGGTATAGGATTGGGCACTCATGCCGACAAAACTGGTGGCGCTGAGGTTAGTTAAAATCAGTGAGCTAGCAATCAACCCACCGGTAAGGCTTCGTCCACCGAGGAAGAAACCTTCTTCAGAATTGTTCTTATCGTTACGCACTTTGTTGTAGGTAAATACCACCACAAAGCCCGTAAACAGCAAAAACGACAGCAGTACGGTTATAGACATCTTGTTTCCTTCATTATTGAAATATTCTAATTAGCGCTTGGGGATCGCTTTTTCGTTATGTAGGGGATCACGCTAAACCGTGCCGGGGGTCTGCTCAGAAGCTCAGCAGTGCAAAGTCTAGCGTGATGGTAAACTTGTGACGTTAATGGGTCTTTTTCAGATGGACAATCAACGCCGATTCCGGATCTAAAATGGGTAAAGTCACACCAATTTCTTTGAGGTTGTCGCCGCTTAATTTCAGCGTCTTATCCAACCATTTCGGTCTTTGTTTCATCAGTTGGAAGCTGGTTTGCGGCATTTCGACGATCGTCACTTCATAACGCGCGTGTTCATCCACACAACTGACACGCAGCGGCGAAGGTAGCGCGTGATTTGGCATCGCCAATTGACACACCGTCAGCAGCATTTCGTCGCCGTTTTCCACGCCATAGATGTGCTGGCGATCATCAGCAGGGTCGATGCGAAATGAGCGGCCGTGATGCAACAAATGGCGATAGCGTTTATGCAACGCGATATAGTGCGCAAAGGCGGCTTTTTCTTCTTTGCTGACCGACACGGGATCAAGTTCAACCCCCATATGTCCTCCCAAAGCAGTCACACCACGCATGTTGATGCTGTGACGACGGTTGGTTGAATGACACTCAGCCGGGCCAATGTGCGCCCCCATCACCTCCGGTGGGAAAAAGTAGCTCATGCCACGCTGAATGGTTTGACGCTCCAACGCATCGTTGCAGTCTGACGCCCAGAAGCGATGGGTTCGTTTTAAGACCTCAAAATCAATTCGTCCACCGCCCGATGAACAGGACTCAATCTCCACCGTTGGATGTGCCTCAATTAACTTATCCACCAAGCGATAAAGCGCCTTGGTTTGGCCATGCACCGCCGGTTTGCCTTGATGGCCAGGTTGAACCAATTCACGGTTCATATCCCACTTAAGATAGGTAATGTTGTAGCGGCTTAATAGATCGTTAAGCCTGTCATAGAGGTACTCAAAACAGCGCGGATTTTGCAGATCTAGCACATACTGCCAGCGACCTGACGGCTGATGATAGCCTTGTAAACCCAGCACCCAATCAGGGTGTGCGCGGTAGAGATTGGAATCTTGGCTCACCATTTCAGGCTCCACCCACAAACCAAACTCCATGCCCTTATCATTAACGTGTGCAATCACTGGCTCGAGCCCATCGGGGTATTTGTTTTCATCCAGATACCAGTCTCCGAGGGCGCTTCGCTCACCGTCGCGGCCCACAAACCAGCCATCATCAATAATGAATCGCTCCACGCCCATTTCTGCCGCTTCGCTGGCCATCTGCATGATGTACTCCGGCTTGTGGTCAAAATAGATGCCCTCCCACGTATTCAGATGCACTGGACGAGGCTTGGTTTGAGGAAAACGCACAATATGAGAGCGCACGAACTGATGGAAGCGCTCAGAAATACCGTTGAGACCGGTTTGACTGTACACGCCATAGAGCCAAGGAGATTGGTAAACGTCGCCGGGCGATAAGCGCATTTCACCAGAGAGCAGCAACTCACCCGCTTGAACAAAACGGCGTCCGTCACTTCGCACATCAGCGCGCATTTGATGGTTGCCACTCCAACCGAGGTGAACACCCCACACCTGACCTTGCTGCTCGCTAAAGCCATTGGTTCCGACAAACAAGCCTGGGAAATTCTCGTGAGAGGTACGTCCACGGCGATTCTCTTGCATAAAACCACCATGTTCAAAACGCTGACGCTGAGTTTGGAATTCATGACACCAACGGCCGTGGAAGGTCATCAGTTCATTCGCGTGATTCGGCAAGGGTAGGGTCGACGAGAGCTTGCCAAGATAATAAGTTGATGCGCCAACATTTTTCACCGCAACACGTTTTTGCAGTACATCGCTGACAGGATCCAGTTGTAACTCGATCGTCAGCGCGAGCCCTGCCACATCATCACTGAGCTCAAAGGTCGCACTGTGATCGTTATGAGAAACTCCAGTCACCTGAAAAACCGGAGCCCAGTCCTCTCCATCACGATGCCCTTCTATACCCGGTGCATTAAAGTGCCCACTACCGAGTTCAGGACACAAGGACAAAGGCACATCGACATCCAGTCGAGCTTGAGATATCGGTCGCTCGGTAGAGAGCAGTAAATCCTCATCGATTTGAGCAATCTTCGCTCCCCAATGAAGAATCTCAGGAACGCGATCCACTTTAATGATCACGCTGTGTTGTTGACTTGATAAATGAATAAATTGGCTCATACACCCTCTTGATGTTTTCGCAAACATAATGAATAGGTTCATTGTGCTAATTTTCACTAGTAAATCGACAAAACCCGCCTATAAATGTGATCAATATAAACCTCGCACTGACAAGACTGTGCACCACTTCAATTTGTTTTCGGAAACAAAAGTGTAGTGTTATGATCACATTAAGTTCATGATATTGGAGTGGTGTTTTTATGTCCGTCACCTTTAAAGATGTCGCAAAATTGGCCGGTGTATCAACGCAGACTGTCTCACGTGTCACCAATGGTGCTGACAGTGTCTCCCCTGCCACACGCGATAAAGTCAACGCAGCGATCAAGGCGTTGGGCTACGTGCCCAACAAGGGCGCACAAATGCTCAGCCGAGCGAAAAGTCATATGGTGGGCGTGGTGTCATTGGATCTCTCGTTGCATGGCGTGGCACTGATTGACAGTGGCATTCGCCAACAGGCGCAACAGTTGGGTTATGGCACCGCACTCTCTGTGGTCAGCCAGACAGACATGGATGCGATGAAAAGCGCCATTCGTGAGCTGATGGCGCAGCAAGTGGACGCCATCATTATCAATGCCCCATTAGATAGTGGCCAAGCGGTGCACTTGGTCGAGAAGTTCTCGCAGCTTCGCTTAGTCTTTATCGACGTTCCGCCCGATACGCCAGTCCACTCGGTGTGCGCCGCTCACTATGAGGGTGCAAGTCTTGCGGCCCAGCATTTGATTCACTGTGGTCGCGAGCGTTTTGTGCTGATCTCAGGGCCACAAGAGTCCACGGCGTCATCCCTACGCTTACAAGGCTGGCAAGAGACCCTCTCAAACCATCAAGCGCAAGTAGTGCTGTGTGAAACTGGGAACTGGCAGGCTGAGAGCGGCTATTTGGCCATCAAAACCGCCCTTGCAAGGCGTCTCTCATTCGATGCGGTCTTAGTGGCCAGTGACCAAATGGCGCTGGGCGTTCTCTGCGCCCTCAATGAACATGGTATTTGTGTACCCGATAACGTTTCGGTGGTGGGCTTTGATGGTCAACAGGACAGCGCCTATTTCACCCCTGCCCTCACCACTATCGAGCAAGACTTTTTCACCATTGGTCAACAAGCGGTCAAGATCGCGATTAAGAGTGACAACAGCGACCCTCACCAGCGTACCCAGATCACCGTACCTGTTACCCTCCTCCAACGAGAGAGTAGCGCGATGAAAGTCGCCCAGCCCTTGGACAAGAGTGCGATTGTTGCCAAGTTGGAAGAGATAAAAGCGCTGCTTTGAACGCGGAGAATGACCGGAATCCAACACGTAAAAAAACCGCCTTGCGGCGGCATGGTCAAACTGCGTTCGACAGAGTTGTGAGCGACCATCAAACCAATACTGAGCCTAAATAGAACCTATCCGTTTAGGCTCTGGTACCTTTATTACTGACAACCGTCCGGGGGGCACTAGTTGTAAGCACGAGCCAAGATACCGTTCCCTTGATATTGGTAAACGTTAGAATTATGGCTGACAAACACCGACTCTCCTGGACGCAGAGTGACGTGTTCATCATTGGCACTGATGACCGCTTCACCCTCAACACAAAATAAGATTTCTGCGCTGCGCAGGTAGATGGATTTCACTTCATCCGTCGCAGACAGAACATCAAAACCGAAATCATCGACAGGAATCGGATAACTCAACTTGCCCTCTTTAAGTACGGGCTCTAGCTTAATGTGGCGAGGATCAATAGGCTCAAAACGCGTGTTATCTATCAGCTCTGCAACATCAATGTATTTCGGCGTCAGCCCCGCGCGTAGAACGTTATCAGAGTTTGCCATGATCTCCAGCCCTGTCCCTTGTACATAGGCGTGAGGTGTTTCCGCATGTAAGAACATCGCCTCTCCAGGCGCCAACTCAACCGTGTTCAACAACAAGGGTGAGAACAAGCCAATGTCATCTTTATAGTGTTGTTTAAAATCCGCAACGTACTGAAATGCTTCACGTGACATAGCGGTTTTTGCAGGGCGCTCAATCGCGGCATACAGCTCTTCAAGCGCGAACTGCTTCGCAGCGCCCTCGAGTGACATAATCGCGCTAAAAAAGCACTTGAGCGAATCGCTATTGGGTTGCTGCTTAAGCTGCGCCAATTCTTGGCTTAGTGACGATATGTTGGCTTCGTTAAACAGCGCGATGATCTCTGCGATAGGACGAAAACCATTCATGGCTTTGTAGAAGGTTAACGCATACACCAACTCCGGCTTGTGATTCGGATCTTTGTAGTTACGGTTTGGCGCATCGAGGGCAATACCCAAGGCGTTTTCTCTCTCAAAGCCCTGTTGTGCTCTCTCTTTGCTCGGGTGGACCTGTATCGACAACGGCGTTTCTGCCGCCAGTACCTTAAACAGATAGGGCAACTCACCAAAACGAGCAGCCGTATAATCTCCAAACATGCCTTTGCTGTCTTTCGCTATCACCTCTGACAGCAACTCTCCCGTGGCGGCAATTTTAGAACAGCCATTTGGGTGCGCACCCATCCAAATTTCCGCTTGCGGCTCATCGTTAGGGTTCTGAATACCAAACAACTTGGAGATGGCATGTTTACTTCCCCAAGCGTAGTTTTGAATGACGTTTTCTAGTTTAAAAATCGACATGATGCTTCTCACAACAGCTTAACAAGAGCCTGCGAGAACGCAGGCTCATTGGGTTCACGACCGAGTTAAAATTTCACTTGGAACGATTTGGCTTGGCAGGCTTGAAGCGTCGCGAATGATTGCATTTCGACTTCGCTCTCTTTCACTTGCTCATCCAAGCCTGTTTCACGCCATGAACGGACTGGACGCGTGAATGACACGCAGTCTTCTATCTCACCGCTCTCTGCTGGGTTATAGACACGCAGAATTAAGGCATCCTCGTCTTCCGCTTTTTTCAACACACTGAGCACCGCACCTTGTTGAGACTTGCTCAGTAGTGAGTAAGTTAACGGCTTGTCTTGCTCACCCACATTCAACTTCATTGCGTTGTAAGGAATCTTGTTGTAGCACTCAATCGGTGTGACGTTATCGCGTGCATGCGCCATGATGTTGGCGTCAATGTGATTGCCCGCAAATCCATACAGCGCGAAATGGCACTCCAACGGTCCACGGGTTTGGGAGTCTGGCGTAGGAATTTTAATGCCTGATGGACGACCAGGACGCAGCAACAGTTCTTCTTTACCCAATACACCCACACCACGAAGCAAGGTGAGCGCGAAAGTGTCACGCTGATCGTCACCTTGGCTTGCGATCACTTCAAACTCGCGCAAACCGTTAGTCATGATGGCCATACCGCCCGCCTGATTTTCCACGGCAGCGAAATTCATCAATTGATAGACAGGAACAGGCGCTTCCTTCCAACCTTCTTGCTCCCACACCGCCATCGCTGGGTCATTCGTTGGACGAGTAATCAAACCAAACTGGTTGTCAGCCACAACGTGCTCTGAAACAAATGGCGTTGGAATCAACACGCGAACTCGATGGTCGTCGGCTTGATTGTCCACCAGCATGCGCACATCAATACGGCGAGAGCCCTGCGCAAGCACCACTTGGCACTGGACATGCACATAGCCATTTTGACCGCTACGAGCCTCTCGTTCTGTCAAATCTGCGGGTACCGCCATGCGAGTTTCGATGGTTGCAACGGACTGGAATCCTTCATGTTTTACCGACGTGTTGGCTTCAAACTCATCAGAATAGAGTAACCACTCTTTGCGCGACGGCGAATAATCGTATTCATCACCATCGTCCGAACCATCTTCAATGCGCAGCACTTGATCAAACGTCATCTGCGTTTCTTTATCAAAAATAGTCAGTGTTCCGTTGCCGTTGACTTGGATGCGGTAAAACTCGTTTTCCATCACCTGCGCCTGATCTGGGGTATCCACACCTTTTTGTGTGCCGGTTTGGTTGGCTTCAATATGCAATGTCGTGTAACCCATTGCAGGAACGGCGTGTTTGATTTGAATGTCATATTCGATGAACGGATCGTAGTTGCCGTAATGAACGATTTGACGGTCAATCTTGCCAGGGTCAATCACACGCTGATCTTGGATGTAGTACTCAACCGGTTTGCCTTGGTCATCAAACAAGTTAAACGCATCGGCACGAATCGTAATCGTGGTGTTGATCACTTCATCGCGCTCATAGGGCGACAAGTTGAATAGCGCAAGCTTGTCACACCCTTCGCGCTCAGGCATGTGATCAACGATTTTGCGCTTGTAGAAGTTGATGAGGTTCGACGCCATATCATCCGCGAGAATATAACGGTTGAGGATTTCCGCATGCACCTTGTCAGAACAACAGCAGCCGATCGAGTCGTGTGCATGGTTTTTCATGCTCTCTTTCCACATCTTTTCAATCAGACCGTGGTGATACTCAAAACCGAGTGTCCATGCGATAGAAGCTAAGGGCTCAAGAATGTTCACAATCTTGTTCTCAACCTGAGCGTGGATCAGTTTGATGTCCATACGCGTCGAAGAAATGGTGCGATGAACACGCATGTACTTTCCATCATTAAACTCGCCTTTGACGGTATCTAGGTTGTCGCGTTCCTCACGAATGCGGTCAAACACCTCCTCAAAGCGGCTCATCATAAATTCGCGCTCAGGGTAGATCTCACGCAGCTTGTCCATCACATCAAAGATGTCTTTTTGGATCGGCATCTGGTCATGGCCATTGGGTAACAAAATATCTTTGGTAACTGATGGCTTTTCCAATACCGGGAAGTATTTATCAAGACGCGCACGCAAACCTGCTTCATCTTGAGGTAAGTATTTACCAATCGCGTAACCTAATGGCAGCACTTGTGCCAGAACTTCAGAACCGTCGTTAGACTGCCATACAAACTCAGTCTTGTTGGTCCCATGACGCTCAGAACAACCACGCCAGAACATGGCGGTGTCAATTCCGAAGCCGTTGTAAATCATAGGCAGTTGTGAGCTCATGGAGAATGAGTCGGGCAAGTAGCCAATCTTCATTGGCTCCCCTAACGCCAGACAATCACGCATGCCATACAGCATGTTACGAACGATCGATTCACCCGATACTTGCATCGTGTCGGTTTGCGAATACCAAGGACCAATAATCAGTTTGCCCGCTTCAACAAGAGATTGAACGCGCTGTTTGTTTTCCGGCTTGATCGCGAAGTAGTCTTCCAGTACGGCGGTCTGGCCATCCAGTACGTAATACTTGTACTCGGGATCGCTCTCCAGACGTTGCATGATTTCTTCCATATTGTTGATCAGAAGAATGCGTGACTCTTCGGTGGTGAAATACCACTCGCGATCCCAGTGCATGTGAGGAGTAATATGAACGCGTGATGTAGTCATTTTGTGTACCTTTCGAACTGCATTGCAGTGTTGAATTCGTTGTATACCAAGGGAATAGGTGTGCTAAATGAGGGCACAGTTATCCTGTGCCCTGAGTTATTATTTTTATTTAGAGAGAGTGCGGCTTACTGAGCGACCTGGGCTTCAAATTTGCCCTTTTTTACCGCATGTGCTCGCCACATAAGTAGAGTGATAGTCGAGATGGCTGTACCAATGAGCGCTGCGCCCAACCAGATAGCCGCGGCGGTAAAGCCACCTAATCCCGAATCATGAAGTAAGAAGAGAGAGAAGATACCCGCTCCTGGGGTGGAGAGGCCGATCCCCGCCGCGCCAATCATCGCGCCTGTCACCACTGAACCCAGTAAGAAGGAGCCAATCACTCGGATAGGATCTTCGATCGCCATAGGAATGGCGCCTTCCGTGATGCCAGCAAGGCCAAGCAGCCAAGTGGATTTGCCCGTTTCTATTTCAAAGTCCTTAAATAGACGAGGAGCAAGAAGCGTAGACGCTGTAACAGTGAACGCCGATACCATTTTGACCGAGCCAAAGATAGCGTATGGGCCATAAACACCATTTGCCATCGCGCCTAGACAGAATGCATAAGCGGCTTTGTTGACCGGCCCACCCAAGTCAAAGGAGACAAAGCAACCAATGACCGCGCCAAGCAGCAACGCATTAGTACCAGATAAACCGTTCAACCAATCTGTGAGCCCTTGGTTTAACCATGCGACTGGCTTACCAATCACAAACAACATCAAAGAACCCGCAACGAGCGTACCGATGACAGGGTAGAGATAAAAGGTCAAAAAGCCGTTAAATGAAGGGCTGAGACGAATGTTCTCTTTCACCCAGCGCATCACGTAACCTGCAATCAAACCGCCAACGACACCGCCCAGAAAGCCGGAGCCAATCAAGTTCGCGGCAATACCCGCTGCAAAACCGGGACCGAGAGCGGGTTTATCCGCCAATGAGTAAGCCGTATACGCCGCTAACACAGGCACCATAAGTGTCCCTAGTAGGCCACCGCCCAACTTGCGGTACATCCAAAGCCAAGAATCTTGGGTGGCGTATAAGTCTTGCAAGTCAAAAATTTGCGCGATAAGAACAGCGACAGCAAGGACCGTACCGCCAGCCACAATCAAAGGCACCGCGTAAGAGATACCAGAGAGCAGCGCTTGTTTAAGCTCGGTTTTCAGTGGTAGTTTTTTTGGTTTATCGTCGGTCGCGATAGTGCGCTCAGCCCCGATACCTTTTTTACCTGCTTCGACAGCCTGTTGCAAAATACGCTCAGAATGCTTGATAGGCTCTGCCACGGGCACTTCAACACGCGGAATACCGTTGAAACGCTCGATTTCTTTAATGGCGACTTCAGCAGCAAACACGACAGCCGTGGCTTTGTTGAGTTGCTCTGCGGTGAGCCTATCTTCAATGCCATTTGCGCCTTGCTTCTCGACATGTACGTGATAGCCCAACTTCTTACCCGTTTTCTCAAGGTATTCTGCTGCCATGTACGTGTGCGCGATGCCCGCAGGACAGGCAGTGACGCAGACAATTGTCGGCGCATTTGTATCCAAGTTGTCTTGTTTTTTGGGTGTCTCTTGCTCGTTACTGAGTAGCGTGAGAATTTGTTCTACTGTTGTCGCATTAAGGACCGCTTCACGTGTGTCATCATCGACCAATGTGGTCGTCAGCTCAGTGAGCAAATGCATGTGCGTCGACCCAGCTTCTGCATTTGGAATCGCGATAAGGAAGATCAGATTCACCTCTTCTTCTTCATCTAATCCTTGCCACTTGAGATCCTGTTTTAAGGTCGCGACGGCAAACGCCGCCTCTTTGACCGCATCCGTCTTGCCATGAGGCACAGCTAAGCCTTCGCCAAGCGCCGTTGGGCCTTGTTCCTCGCGTGCAAACACCGCTTTGAGAAACTCGTCTTTATCATGCAGCTTGCCTTGTTGGTTTAGTTGTTCAGCAAGCGCTTTTATCGCGTCATCACGACTGTTAAACGTCGTTTGTAGGTTGATCAGCGATGGGTTGGTAAGAGATGTCAAATTCATAACTTTTGTCCCATTGTCTCATTCGTGTATTGTTGTCTGTTCAACAATGAGCCAAATAATACATCTTAAATACAAATTATCCATGATCGAGATCTCATTTGCGCCAATATATGCATTAATGTTGTATTATCAGTAAAGGAATAACTTACAAACAACCACTTGTCATATTGCACTAAATTCGTATGATACCTCTAAAATATAGCGTATTTGGGACTCAGTACAGCAGGTGTTGTCTCAAAGGGTGAGTAGCAAACGAGGTCCACATGGCAAGACTGCCAATGTATCGACAAATCGCAGATGCGATACGAGAAAAGATCCGCTCGGGAGAGTACAAAGTCGGTCAAGCTCTTCCAACTGAAGCACAGCTGAGAGAAGCCTTTTCCGTCAGCCGCGTGACGGTTCGACAAGCGTTAAAACTGCTGGTCGAAAATGAAGAGCTGGAGAGCATTCAAGGCAGTGGCACCTACGTCAAAGAGAACAAAGTTAACTACGACATCTACCAACAGAGTAGCTTTGCAGAGAAGTGGGCGCATTTAGATGGGGTCACTCACAGTGATGTGTTGTCTTTTGAAATTCAAGCCGCATCGCTGACGATGGCTGAACACCTCGACATCAAAGAAGGAGAGCGTATTTTTTATATCAAGCGCGTTCGCTTTCTTGACAACAACCCCATCACCGTCGAAGAGACCTGGATGCCTACCGCCATGTTCCCTGATCTGACCTACCAAGTGATGCAAGGGTCAAAATACGACTATATTGAAAAGCAGAAAGGATTGGTCATTGATCGCAGCGAACAAGAGATCATTCCCGTTTTACCTCCGCAAGATATTGCCGAACTACTAGGCATAAACCCAGCCGACCCCATCATAGAAAAGCGCACACGAGGCTACCTGCTTGGTGATGTCGTGTTTGAGTACAGCCGAAACTACTTTAAGTCGAGTGACTACAAATTTACCTTAGTCGCCAAACGCCATAAAGGTTAAAGCGTTTCACTCGCCAGACTTGAACCAAGGTCGATCTCAACGCGTAGAAGGTCAAAAACCCTCTGCGAGTGATTAATGAATCTATCTCAAGAAATGCAATCCCGAGTCATCGAAATGGCTTGGGAAGACCGAACCCCGTTTGAGGCCATTGAGTGGCAATTTGGTCTCAATGAATCCGCTGTTATTCAGTTGATGCGTCTCCACCTCAAACCACGCAGTTTTAAGCTTTGGAGAGCAAGAGTTAGTGGACGGGCGACCAAACACCTCCAACGCCGAGATCCACGCGTTTCACGGGCCTATTGTCCCACGCAATACAAACTGCGCTAGCCCTAGCGACACAGCCAAGCACCAAACTCATATAGATAAAAAAATACCCACTAGAGCAAATCTCTAGTGGGTACGAATATCATCGCTTTAGCAAGTCAACGCATTACTCGTAATCAGACGCGTAAGTGTCTTCATAAGAGTGCGAGTAGAACTCAAATAAGTTACCAAACGGGTCTTCTAGGTACACCATTTGCGCTTGCTTAGAATCATCTTCTGGGTGGTAACGGTGAATATCCATGCGCACTTTACCGCCAAACTCTTCTACGCGCTTGATCGCTGGATCAAATTGCTCTTTAGGGAGTTGAAGACAGAAGTGGAAGATACCTAGACGAGAGAAATCAACCTTGTGGCGCTCTTCACGGTCAACCATTTCAAACAGCTCAACACCGATCCCATCGGTTGTCACTAAGTGAGCAATGTTAAACCCTTTGAAGCCTTCACCAAAGACAGCAATACACATACGACCGATCGCAGATTCGCGCTCTTCAATCACTTTGGTGTTGTTCATCACAATGCGAAGACCGAGTGCTTTCGTGTAGAACTCGACCGCTTTGTCCATATCGCCCACCATGATACCAACGTGGTTCATTTTCATAACTTTCTCCAAAAACTGATTTATTTGTTGCGTGTTTTGTTTCGATAGAGAGAAGTATAAGGACGACCAAATAAAATGAAAAATTATCGATAATTATAAAAATAATAACGAAAATTTATAACAAGTCGACAAGGATTGGTATAGGTAACGTGCCGAATGATAGAGGCTTTGTTTCAGCAAGACTAGGCAATCTATTCCGGCTCTATCAAGGGGTGTACTGAAGCCGATCACGGCAAACCGAAAAAAGTGGCAATCGTCGCCTGCATGAGAAAGAGATGGTGAGACTAAATTCAATGCTGAGGGACGGTGTTATGTTGGATAAAAATAGCACCAAAAAATTAACTATTGACGCCATAGGTCTCTTGTTAGATGTAAGATCGCTGAACCTGATTTAGTAGTGGTAACGACATGAAATTATCGTTATCGCTTGTTCATCGACTGCGTAAACAAGCCTATTAGTATCATCAATACGACGAGACCAAAAACCAGATAAGTTCTCTTTTAACGGCTCTGGTTTACCGATACCCTCGAATGGAGAGCGCTTAACATCATTGATGAGTTTATTGATGCGCTTGAGTGTTTTCTTGTCTTGAGTCTGCCAATACAGGTAGTCATCCCAAGCATCATCAGTCCACGACAATAAGCATTGACTACTACTCATCAATTAACTCTCGTGCTGTCATTTTACCAGCACGGTACTGTGCTATCGAACGGTTTAGGTGTTCAGCGTTTTGAGGAGAGCGTAGTAAATGAACTGTCTCCATAAGGCTATTGTAGTAGTCTAAAGACATAACCACTGCATCCTCAGAATCACGGCGTGTAATAATTGTTGTATCAGCATCATTAACTACACCGTCTAAAACAGCTTTGAGACCATTTCTAGCTTCAGTAAAAGATACGATTCTCATAAGAACCTCCACATGTACATTTAATGGAACAAGTATAGTCTTCACCACTCCACTTGTACAGTAAGTTGAACATGCGATATTAATAAGGCAACTAACGCTGTATTCTTACGAATCTCCTCATAATTTCTATATAAAACGGTGAGTAGACGAGCATCGCTCATTCTAATCTAATGAATTTTGCCAAAAACACAGCTAATTAAATGGATTTAATAGGGAGCCCTAACGATGCGCGACATTCAATCCAAAACAACGCTACTGTGGTTTGATAAGTTCATACTTCTCTCCTTGCGTGTAGTTAGCAGATCCGAGTAATAAACGTCTGCTCGTCATCCACAAACGCGACAAAGCCGCCGTGATAGATAAACACTCGGCCACGTCCCTCTACGAGACAAGCGAGCTGTGGGTTCAGATCTTCTTGGTTGTCTTGGCTTTGAAAAGTCCCGGTGTCAGTAATGACGCCGCAGAGCCTAGGCAAATAACCGTAGGTGCGCCTAGCTTGATCAATCAAACTCAATTCGCTGGCGGTAGAAAAGCAACGGGGTATCTCACCTGCATCTTCAATGAATAACGTTTTAAATTCTTCAAAAGCAGTAATCACCAGCCAGTCGATACCGTTTACATGATGGATGAACATAGTGTTTCTCGTTGATTTTGATGCGGGGATCTTATCACTATCAAGGGCTGAACGTAGGAGGAATTTCGGAATGATGAGACAAATTATATGTCATTTACTCGGATAGCAGGGAGAACCATTTACTAATAAAGCGTTGGCAATGAAACACTACAACGATATTGTTCTTCAGTACCCACATAGTTAGTAAAAATCAATAAAACAGAGTATTAATGCATTAAATAAATTGTTATTTTATCATATATATCAGTACATTGAAGTAGCTATCAGTCTCTATGAGATGATAGAAAAACCTAAGTACGCACCTTACTCCACGATCACAATGATGAGTTAAATGCACATAGATCATGAGTTTTTAGAGCTGTCGTACTTGTATGTAAAAATAGAACTAAAAAGGAATTAGTAATGATGAACAAGTTGGCTTTTGGGCTCATGACGGCTTTAGTAATGGCAGGGTGTTCAAATGAGCCCTACAACCAGGCATGGAGACAAAAACCAAGCACAGAAACAGTAGAGCAATCTGATTGGGAAATGCTCTCAGCAAGTTATTTAGGTATCGAGCTCTTTGCCTCAAAAAAGCGCCATCGAATAGCTAAAGCGGTGGCAGAGTCAAACAATTACCAAGAGTGGAATTCTGCCCAATACAGTCTTGCTGCTCAAGCTGCAACAGATGCTGCTGTCGGGCAGTTTGGCTCTGCACTAGGAATGAACATAGGGACTGGTGTGTTTTTTGCGGGAACACTACTTGACATGATAGATGATGGAAGTGTTACATACCTGTCAAAATACTTCATTCCAGCGTCCGCTAATGTAGAAAGCCAAGAGCAAGCAGAACAATATCTCTACGACAGTCATTTTCAGCGTATCGACATGATCGTTGAAAAATTAGGTGCAGTTGGATATGAGTGCCTTTTTGAATGCAGTCCGGGAAACATGATTGTCAAGTTAGTTGGCGTGGACCCTACTAAGTTACCACCAGAATATGTATACCTTCCGAGTAACATATATTTACAGGTTGGTTTTGGGGAGTTAGTTCCGGTTACTCCTGATTCACCATTGCACGCAATTATTGGGGAGCCGATAGCATGGCGGACAAAAGGAGTTAACGGCTACTTCGCTTGGTTCTATGAACCTGTCGAATTTGATGAGGAAGGCCTCGCTACTACACTCATAGCAGAAGATGGTAAACGTTACTTGGCGAAAGCAATACCTATGGTGAGAACGAGACTTGGCCGAGATTTAATGGCAGCATACTTCAATCACCCGAACATGGTGATTGGAACTAGCTACACTCACCCTAACTATTTATTTTACAAGGGTAAAACATACTCTTTCAGTCAAACCAATGACTTCGCCGATGATTTGGTGACGGATCCCAACTTGTTGATAGATAAATAGTATTGATATATGACAGAGTGCAAGGATTTAATATCGTATAAGCAACAAGTTCCTGCTTTAAAAGGTATCATCAGACAAAATTTTTTATATCCAATACAACAAAGTCTGATGTTTAGACACTAGTTCAGTATTATTGGGCCAGCTGACGAAATCACTTCGGCCCTAATCATTGTCAACAAAAAAACAAACTAACCCTTTAAAAGTGATCAACACCACGTTTAATTCTCACTGTAAGTTGAGCATCAATTCAGTTGACGTAACTTTCACTCCGCCTTCGCCACAAAAATCACCGCAATCCCGCCAAGCACCAAAGCCGAAGCCAATACAGCGCTAAAGGTGATGGTCTCACCAAGCCCAATAGAACCGGCGAGAAAGGCGATCACCGGAACGGCGAGTTGTGCGATGGAGGCCTTGAGCACGGTGATCTGTTTGAGCACTTGATACCAAAGGATGTAACCCAATCCTGAAGCGGCGATACCCGAGGCAAGCGCCCACATCACGCCCGCAGATGTTAGGGTGACATCCATAAGCAACACCGGGCTCGCGAGCAGTGCGAGGAGACTGGCGAGAATAAAGCCGTGGGTAATCGCAACGGATGCGACTCCGCTTTTTTTGCCAAGCACGGTAAACATCGCCCATGCAACGCCAGACGCCAACATCAAACTCGCTGCGCCAAGGCTTGGTGATTGCGCGGATGGCAGCATTAGAACCACAAAACCCGTCACCGAGGCCAAAATACCGACTTTCTCCAACCTACTCAGCGCATTGCCTGACGCCACGTGATAGGCAATTAACGTCATTTGCACCATACCAAACAGCAGTAGCGCGCCCGTCCCTGTGCTGAGTTCGGTATAGGCGTACGAGAAACACACCGCATACACAAACAGAGCGATAGCAGACCACCAACTGATCGGCGATCGGAGAAAACCGAGCGACGCCTTACCGTGAAAGTGGCCGCGCATAAACAGCAAAAGGGCCAAAGTGACCGCACCAGAGAAGAGACGCAGCAAGGTGAAGCTGCCCGGGTCAATCGCGCCGCTTGCCAATGCAAGACGACAAAAAAAGGAGTTGGCGGCAAAGGCGATAAGCGCCAAGCACAAGGTCATCATGTGGGGCATAATGCGAGAAAATCCAATCTAAGAGGGTATGAGCGTCCGTTACGAGAAGCGCCAGTATACCCCAGCACTTAGCGTGCGCGAGCCAATAAGCCCGCGCGGTTTAGTCGAATCGTTTATGACTCATGCCTTTCGGTTATGGTGGCTTAAATACGCCTGCGCGCACTCTCTGCCCATGTACTTGCCCAAAGTTCTTGCGGGTAATGACGTCAGTTCAACCACAATCAAACCATCTAAAGCAAAATGAAAAGCAGGGTCAACATTGAAGCACACCAATTTGCCATTTAGACCCAGATATTGCCGCAACAGGACCGGCACCCCTACCCCACGCTCTAAGCGCTGCAACACTTTCGACAGTAACGGCAGTTCAGCCAATGAGCTGAGCATGTCGGGTCGCCAGAAGGTGTTGCCGCTCTCTTTCAGTGGCGTGGTGGGTCGAACCAGTTTCGCCTTATCTTGGTCGTAATGATGCACCGTCATCACCGATGCGATGAGCTGGCGCGCCACTGGGCTGTAATCGTTGCTAATGCTGACAGGCCCAAACAAATGGGTATAGCGGGGGTGGCGCGCCACAAACGCCGCAATCCCTTTCCAAAGAAGCAGCAAGGAGTACAGATTTTTTTGGTATTGCTCGGCGACCACTGAGCGGCCAAGTTCGATGGATTGCCCCAACTGGCTAACAAACGCGTGATCGTACTCGAACAGGCTGCGAGAATAGAGCGCCTCAATGCCGCCTTGCGCGGTGAGCTCATCCACCAAACCGAGTCGATACGCGCCCACCAACGCGCGATCGCCGCGATGCCACACAAAGAGTTGATGATATTTTGGGTCGAAATCGTCGACATCACAGCCGCGTCCTGAGCCTTCACCGACGGCGCGAAAACTCTCCTCTCGCACTCGCCCGATCTCTTGCATCATGCGCGGCATCCTTGCGGTGGGCACGCAGTAGACCACAAACTCGCCTTGTTCGAGCAGTTGAAAGTCGCTGAGCGTCGCCATCTCTTGCTCGAGTTCTGCCACGGCAATGGGCGCGATGATCGGCTGCTGGGCACTTTCAGGAGGTCGCCGAGTTGCCGTATTCTCCTCTCGACTGCCCATCAAATAGGTATTCAGCCGCAGATAGTGGGTCAGTTGCTGATCATCATCGAAATGTTGCAGTTCAGAAAACGGGATCGCCGCTCCGACTGAAACAGAAATCGTCTGCCCGGATTTATTGAGCAGCTCACGCCCAAGCATGGCCGTTCTCAATAGCGGATGCACACGACCCGCTTGATAGAACCATTTGCTGTTCATGCCTTGAATAAAAATAGGTACGGTTGTCGCCTCGGCATGGCGGACAAACTTCGCCACCGACTGGCTCCACGCTTTATCGGTGATTTGCTGCGCATCGGCTTGCCATGCCGACACTTCTCCCGCAGGAAAGAGAATCAGCACTCCGCCCTCTTTTAAGTGCTGATTGGCCTCAGCAATCGCGCGCCGATTAGTGGTTCTTGCCCGCTCACCGCCGAACACATCCACACCGATGAACAGTGAATCGAGCTCTGGTATCCGCTTAAGCAACTCATTTGCCAACACTTTGACATCTTTGCGCACTTGCGCCACCAGCGAGGCTAAAATAATGCCCTCAATACCGCCAAATGGATGATTCGCGACAATCACCACAGGGCCTTCCTGTGGAATGGACGACACACTGCCGTGATCAACTGAATACTGAGTGCCGATTCTCGCCAGCGCTTCATGCATGAACTCAAAACTGTCTTGTGGCAGCGCCGCTTGTTGATACAAGGCATCCAACTGCGACAAACCGGTCGCCCATTCAAGCGCTCTTTCGCCAACACCGAACGGGGTTTTACGTGGTAAACGAAATGGACTGGCGTACATAATCACATCCTCTTGATTAACAAACGTGGCGCGTCAACTCGCCGCTGGCCTATTGAGCAATCAAACCTGGCCAGTTTTGGTCAGCTTGTTGAATGTGCAGAGTGCGCGCGCTGTCCCAGCGCCCTTTGATGTCCGCGTTGTAATTGAGGTACAACTTGCCGTCGACAATCGCCCACTGCTCAGGATCGGAAGGGGCAAAATCGCTCTTCTCAGACACCGCCCAAGCACAATAGCCACCATACTGCGGAGCGTACTTTTCCGGCTCTGCTTCAAACATCGCTAAGTGCTCAGCGGATGAGAACAGCCATTGCGCGCCTTGGTATTCAGCTGTCCATTGGCTGTCACCTTTGACCGCTTGGCCATGAGTGAAATACGCCACGGTATCGTAACCGCTGACCGCCTTATTACTAAAAAACGAGGTGGAGATAAGATCCGCCGCATTGGCGGAGACACTGACCAAAAGCAGCGCAAATAAACGTAGTAGTTTCATGTCATGACTCCTTGATACTGGTGGGTAGGTCAATACTGGTTGGCACGCGGTAGTGGCGTGCATTTGGGGATAAATCGGCCAAAGGGCCTGCGTCGATCGCTTGATAGCCCATGATTTTGTCGGTAGGACTGACATGGACGGTCGTAATACTGACGGTGCGCGCGTCTTCTCTGGCCATCAATGGCGAGAGATGAGGCCGCTGGGTATCGTGTCGGGTATGAAAACGCTCACCGAGCGTGTCATCATTCGACTGAGAGGCCAAGTCAGCAAACAGGCTAGTGCGATAGTCGAGCGCGTCATAAAAGAACCGACCGGACGAGACAATCGGCGCCACCGCACGATGATGGCTGAGCGCTTGGCCATCCCATGTCCACATCACGGTTTCATTCGCGTTGCGACGGGTATCGAACGACACCACAGTAAACGGGGCATAGTGACTCAAGTTCAGCGCCAACATTCTTCTGTCCACTTCTTGACTCGATACACTGCTGGCAAGCTGCTTAACGATTTGCCCGCGACTTGTCAGTGCTCCTTGGGGCATCTGCCCTTGGTAGAAGTTGAGCAGACACACAGTCACGCCATACTCATTGGTCGCGATCCAACTGCCACCGCCTTCTGGATCAAGTGGCATTAGGCAGTTAACCTCCTCCAACTGCATGGCTTGTGGCTCAGTGGCGGGCTGCCGAGTTCGCTGCTCATCGCGGTTGAAGTAGACGCGGTAGTGACTCACGCCGTGATAGGTCCAAGATAAGGTGCACATGTTATTGAGCCCTCTGATAAGTCGCGGTCGCCGGAGCCACGCCAAAACCCGATTCCACTTCGATGCCGCGCAGTGACGCCACCACTTTCGCCATCGCAAAGTGATGAGTGGCGTGCAACGCGGCAAAGGTAATCTCGCGGGCCAAGGTGGATTCCACCTCTTCGACTTGACGCTGAGACATCATCACTTCCGATTCCACACTCACTCGTGCTTCGAGTGCATCTGGCGGCAGTTGGCATATCCAATCCACCAGCTGCGCTATCTCTCGCTCGGCCACGCGGCAATCTCGCTCGACGGGATGGCCGCGCCGACGCACGTTGTAATCGATTTTGCTCATTTCGCCATGTGGAATCGCTTGGTCTTGCCCCTGTGCATGGCGAATGGCATGAAACAGATCCAACCAATGGCGAAAATGCTCACCAATCGAGCTCGATACATGCGGCGTGGCTAACGCAACGTAGTCGTCATTGCCAAGCACACTGAGAAACCGTTGACCTTGGTACAAGGTTTCAATGCCGCCTAGCACCGCGCCAGAGAGGGTCGCCCTATGTTTATCGCTGAGCGTCGCTCTCGCGGTGAGAGTGGCGGGAGAAGTCATCGCTTTTTTCATCATCATTCCTTTGATCAATCCGTCATGGGGTAGCGCTGCGTTAAAGCTTTTTCCTCTCGCCAAGCGTTGAATAACGCCGCCAGAGAAGGTGTGTTCACCCCGCGTTGCTTATGCTGAGAGCCAATTCGGTACAACAAGCGGTACTGTGTCAGTAAGGTGCTGAAGATGTGCAGCAATGGGGTATCGCTATCCCAGATGTGCGCGGCTTCACTGCTCGCACCATTGATTTCTAAGATGTCAAAGCGCTCGCCCTGCATCAGCGCGGTGATGGTGTCGAACTTGACGTCAAGACGGCCGTAGTGAAACCCTTCAAACTCACCCAGCACGTCATCGAGCGTCGCTTCCAACTCCGGTGTGATAAAGGCGTTGCCGTTGCGAAAAATTGCGCCGCGAGAATGACTGCCCGCAAACGCCAACGGATACTCTTCGCCCTTTTCCACAACGCTCTCTAACTTGGACTCATGACGCGGTAAATAGAGGTGTTGCAGTCGCCCAGCCCGCGGGCAGCGAGCGATCAGTTCTCTAAGCGTCGAAACGCCATCACCTTCCACAAAGGGCGAGTATTTGAGTGTCATCGAGATGACTCTGCCGCGCTTCTCCCCTGGCTGGCGAACATAAAAGAGACCTGCTTCTGCGCGGTAGCGGGATTTTTGTTGCAAAAGAAAACGGCCACCGGCAGGAAAATGCGCTAAGTAACACGCCAAATCGTCCGAGTCATTGACGAGTTTGACCCCAGCGCCGCGACAACCCAAATCAGGCTTGGCCACCAGAGGGAAATCTAACCCGGCATCATGCAGCGTTGCCATCGCGTTATTGAGAGCTTCGGAGTTTGACGAGTCGCCCACCTCGACAGTAATGTAGGGCAAAACCCACTGGCGGGTTTTCCCTCCGGCACTGGCGAAAATGTCGCTTTTTGATTCGCCCACCATACCGCTTAACTTGATGGCAGGGTTAGCGATAAGTGGCAATGCCCAATCCAGGTGCCTTGCGCTGAGGAGCGCGCTTTGCACCACAACCGGCGCATAAAAAAACCACGCTGGCAGAAACTCAAACGGCGAAATCACTCTTTTTGGCTTGCTCAGTACGGGCATCCCTGCATTGACCTTCCCTTGCGGGATCACTTCCACATCACGATTGTGCATTCTGTTCACTTCTCCAATACTGTTGCGCTGCGCGGTTTAATGCCCACAGCGCGAGCAATCCTACAGGTATCATCAACCAGCGAGTCCAGGCATCCTCACTGCCTATCCAACCGCCCACTTGATAGAAAGAGGCAAAGATCAGTGCCGTCCACATGGCAGTGGCGATAAAAACGGCCAAAAGAAACACCGGCAACGCTATGCCTAAAAAACCACTGACGGTGTAACTCACGCTGCGCATTCCCGGTACAAAGCGGACGATAAATAAGGTCACAAAAGCATTGGCATTGAGCTTTTTACACAGCCGACGGGCCTTATGGTGTCTAAAACAGCGCACCTTCAACCAACCGATGCGCTGTGCTAATCGCCCGAGGCCATAGAGCGCCAAATCGCCGCTGGCAATACCAATAAAGATCGCCAGCAGCGCCCACTCCACCGCCATCACTTGATTAACCGACAAGGTCGCTGCCGTCACCAAAGCGAGATCTTCAAGCAAGTAGGAAAGGAGGATCAGCGCGATCATCATCCACCCCAATGAATGGGGATGAGACAAAATCCAAGCGTTGAGTGTGTGTGCCATGTCCATCTGCCTTCTCCGCTCCCTGATAACCACCGCCACTAACGGGGGAGAATCACAGTGAAAAGGACTGTAAACCCCGCGATGCAGCGATGCCTTATTGAACAAGATAGGGAATAGACGGAGAAAATTTCATGACAGGGTAGATTTGTGTGGCGTGCGTGAAAGCAAAGGCGCCAAAATGCGGGTGTGACAATGACAAAGAGCAGCGTCTATGAGCTGCTCTTTGTTTGAGTAGCGCGAGAGAGAGAACTAGGCGCGACTGGTTTGTTTGTAGCGGTCAAAAATAACGGCGGCTAACAATATCGCACCGCGAACCACGTATTGAGCAAAGGGCGACATATTGAGTAAGTTCATCGCGTTTTCGACGGTGCCGAGAATCAGCACACCGGCAATCACATAAGAGACTTTACCTATACCGCCTTTCAGTGACACGCCGCCCAATACACACGCTGAGATCACCACCAGCTCAAACCCGACCGAGGTCATCGGCTGGCCACTGGTCATACGCGCAGCGAGGATGACGCCGGCCAACGCCGAGATAAAACCGGAAACCGTAAAGATGATCATCTTAGTCTTGACCACATTGACGCCAGCTAAGCGTGCCGCCTCTTCATTACCGCCAATGGCGAGCGTGTTGCGCCCATAGACAGTGCGATTGAGGAGGAAACCAAACACCGCAAACGTCACTATTGTTAGCCAAATCGGGGTAGGAATACCCAGTAAAGACGAGTTACCGAGGGCAAAAAAGCTCTCTTCAGTGATCCCGACCGCTTTACCGTCGGAGATGATGTAGCCTAAACCTCGGGCAATTTGCATCGTCGCCAATGTAGTAATGAGCGCGTTGATTTGCAGTTTGGCAATGACAAAGCCATTCAGTAATCCAAACGCCACCCCAGAGAGCAACCCCGCACCAATCCCGAGCACCACGCTGCTTGTCGCGTTGATCGCCACAGCGGTCACCACGCCAGAGCAGGCAATCACTGAGGCCACTGAGAGATCCAAATCCCCACAGGCTAGGCAAAACAGCATCGCGCACGCCACCATGCCACTCATCGAAATGGCGAGTCCCAATCCTTTCATATTGATAAAGGTGGCAAAATAGGGAACAAAAAACGCGCACAACAGGAACAATCCGGCAAACACCATCAACATGCCGAACCTGTCCCAGATTCCAGCAAAATTCCATGTGCGTTTGGCCTCATCCGACGCCAACACTTTAGTAGAGCTTGATACAGACATAGCAGGTTCCTTTCATTATGCAGCCGCTTGATTGTGGCCAAGCATGGCAAGGCTCAACGCGGTTTGTTCTTTGAATTCATGACGTTGTAGTTCACCTGTCACAGCGCCTTCTTTCATCACCATCACTCGATCGGAGATGCCCAACACTTCCGGCAAATCGCTCGAAATCACCAACACGGTCACGCCACGTTCGGCTAGATTAAAGATGAGTTCGTAAATCTCCGACTTCGCCCCAACATCAATACCGCGTGTCGGTTCGTCGAGCAAAATGACGCTCATGTCAGTGGAGAGCCAACGGCCAAGAATCACCTTTTGTTGATTGCCACCCGATAGCTGACCAATCGCTTGTTGCAGCGAGGCCGTTTTGACGTTTAGGGCTTGACGCTGGTCTTCGGCGTTTTTTCGCTCCCAGCTGAAGTCGATCAGACTGCCGAGCTTTAGGTGCCACGGACGTGCACTGATATTGGTGTTGTCCTCGACCGATTGAATCGGCACGATACCATCCGCCTTACGGTTTTCAGGGCAAAGCGTGATGCCAAGTTTGATCGCATCTTGCGGTGAGTTGACAGTGATCGGCACACCGTGAATCGAAAGTTGACCGCTTTGGGCACGTTCTGCGCCAAAAATAAGCCGCGCGAGTTCGGTTCTCCCTGCGCCAACTAAGCCAAACAATCCGAGAATTTCACCTTGGCGAATATCGAGTGACACCGGCTGTGTTAAGCCCTTGCCCATCAAGTTGTCCACTTTGAGGCCGCTCTCCCCTAACGGGCGTGAACGGTAGTTGTAGATGTCATTGATCTCACGCCCGACCATCAACTCAACGAGTTTGTCGTGGGTTAATGCGCTCATATCATCAAAGGTCTGCACATGAGTGCCGTCCTTGAAAATTGTGATGGCGTCGCACAAATCAAAAATCTCTTCCATGCGATGAGAGACATAGAGGATGATTTTTCCATCATCACGCAGCTCTCGAATCACCTTAAATAAGTTCTCTATCTCACGTTGCGACAAGCTACTGGTTGGCTCATCAAACGCGATAATTTGCGCATTGCGGCTTAAGGCTTTGGCTATCTCAACCATTTGCCATTGACCAATCGAGAACTCTTTTAGTGGCCGCGAAGGATCAAAATCTTCACCAAGACGTTGCAGTTGTTCTTTGGCTCGTGCGTTGAGTGTCTCCACATCCACTTTGCCGCCTTTGGTCGGCAACTGACCAAGGTAAATATTCTCGGCAACGCTCAGCTCTGGCACCAAATTGAGCTCTTGATAAATAATCGCAATCCCTTGGTTCAGCGCATCGGTGGCGCTACTGAACGACAAAGTTTGACCATCCACCTTCAATTCACCTTCGGTGGCGTCATGAAGACCACTTAATATTTTTAATAACGTCGACTTACCCGCACCGTTTTCTCCCATCAGGGCATGCACGCTGCCTTTGTCCACGCGAAAGCTAATGTTGCTAAGGGCTTTAACTCCCGTGAAATGCTTGGAAATATTGCAAAACTCAAGGTAGTTGGGGGAATTCGCCATGATCATTCTCTCCGGTTATCACGCATTGCGGCGGCAAACGCCGCCGCGAATGAAATTACAGACCTTTTTTCTCAAGCTCTGCACGGAAGTTATCGCGAGTGATCAGAACCACATCGGTGACTTCAACAAATTTCTTCGGTTGAACATCTTCTTTCACCCATTTGTACAACGACTCAATACTCTTGAACCCATGCACATCAGGGCTTGGGAGCAGTGAACCGTGGAAGCCAGTCGCACTGGATTTCGCCAGTTCGTTCACCGCATCCACACCGTTAATACCAATACCGATCACTTGCTGCGCAGAGAAGCCTTGGCCTTCCGTCGCACGCACGCCGCCAAGAACGGTGTTGTCGTTCATGCCCACCACAATCCACTGTTTCACGTTCGGGTACTGCACCAACAGTGAGTTTGCTGCATCCAATGCTCCGGGGATGTCGTTACTTTTGGTTGGTACGCGATAGATTTGATTTTCAGGGAATCCGACTTCTTTCAGCGCTTTGATAGAACCATCGACGCGGCGGCGAGCGGTGTCGAGCTCATCAGCCGTAATCGCCATCACGCCAGTGACGGACGCATCCCAACCGCGATTAGTCATCTCTTTGTACAGTTCGCTACCTTGGCGGTAACCAATTTCACTTGCCGCCATCATCACTAGCGGAACTTCTGTCATCGGCTCGCCTTTGGCATTGAGGAATTGGTCATCGACGGTCACGACTTTGAGGTCATAACTTTTCGCTTTTGCCATGATGGCAGGGCCCAATTTTGGATCCGGCGTGCAGATGACAAAACCTTTGGCACCGCTTGCCGCCAAGGTATCAATGGCGTTGAGTGTTTTTTCTCCGTCGGGTACCGCCATCTTAATCACTTCAAATCCATACTCTTGGCCTGCTTTTTCTGCAAACGACCATTCGGTTTGGAACCAAGGTTCTTCGGGTTGTTTTACTAGGTAACCAAGCTTGACAGCATCATCGTTCGAGCCAAAAAACGCGCTCGCGGTTGAACTAAGCAGTGTAGCGCCAGATAAGGTCGCTATGGTAAGTAGGGTTTTTAGTTTCATTGTTATCCATCCACTGGTAGAGGTGAGTGTTCGCAATACATATTTGAGTATCCCGCCCACTTTGTTAGTGACCCGAATCACAGCACAAAAATGTAGCGTTTTTATCCATTCATTTAGCAATGAAGGCTATGATGAAGATCGCAACAATGCTTACCAGATGACAATCCGTACAATAACAGGGCTAAAAATTGCGTTTCTCTCGACAAATTGCGTGTATTTCATCCAACAATGAAAATTCCAGCGCAACACTCAAAACAACTGCAATGGCGTTTTTGTCCATGAATATAGCGACGTGATTCATGGGATAAAGGGGCAGCTCTCGCTATAACAACAAGTAGATTTCGTTTGCTGACCTACACGTTGGAGCTGTCATGGATAACACGAACAAACAACGGCACGTGATTGGATTGGATTTTGGTTCAGACTCCGTGCGCGCACTTATTGTCAATGCAGAGACCGGGCAAGAGGTGACCGCCTCTGTGGTCTATTACCCACGCTGGATGGCGGGAGAGTACTGCCTGCCTACCCAATCCCAGTTTCGCCACCACCCTAAAGATTATGTCGAGTCGATGACACTGGCTATTCAAGAAGCCTTGGCCAATGTGCCTCCGGCGTTGGCGCAAAGCGTCGTCGGTATCGGTGTCGACACCACAGGCTCAACACCCGCACCCATTGACAGTGACGGCACTGTACTGGCTCTTAAGCCCGAGTTTGAACACAACCCGAACGCCATGTTTGTACTGTGGAAAGATCACACCTCGGTTTCTAAAGCGGATCGCATCAATGAGCTTGCCCACTCTGGCCAGTTTGACGATTACACACGTTATATCGGCGGTGTGTACTCATCCGAATGGTTTTGGGCCAAAGCCGCTTGGGTCAGCGAACAAGATGACGCCGTAGCCAAAGCGGCGCACAGCTGGGTCGAGCTGTGTGACTGGATCCCGGCGCTTCTATCAGGCAATCAGCACCCCACTCAGATCCACCGTGGTGTCTGCGCAGCAGGCCACAAAGCGATGTGGCATGACAGTTGGGGCGGACTACCTAGCCAAGCGTTTCTCTCTGCGGTGTCGAGTACCCTTGATGGTATTCGTGAGCGCATGTTCACCCACGTCTATACCGCCGACCAGCCCGCAGGCGTTTTGACCAAAGAGTGGGCACGTAAATTGGGCTTACCCGAAGGCATTGCCATCGCTGTCGGCGAGTTTGATTGCCACATGGGCGCGGTGGGTGCGGGCGCAGGTGCGCACGATTTAGTCAAAGTCATCGGCACCTCCACTTGCGATATTTTAATGGTCGACAAAGCGGAGGTCGGCACTCGCACTATTCACGGTATCTGCGGCCAAGTTGAGGGCAGCGCCCTGCCTGATTTGCTCGCGCTCGAAGCCGGTCAGTCTGCGTTTGGTGATATGTACGCTTGGTTTAAGAACGTATTGATGTGGCCTCTAAGCGCTTATGCGCAGCAAAATCCCGACTTCTCACTCACCGCCGATGAGATTGCGGGGCAATTGCTGCCACTACTCTCAGACGCAGCTCAAGCACAAGGGATGGATAGCCAAGCCCCCGTCGCCCTCGATTGGCTCAATGGTCGCCGCACGCCTTATGCTAACCAGCGGCTTAAAGGAGCGATATGCGATCTCAATCTCGCCAGCAGTGCGCCAGCGATCTTCGCTTCTTTGGTCGAATCCACCGCGCACGGCGCAAAAGCGATCGTCGACTGTTTCGTTGACCAAGACGTGCACGTTGAGCGCGTGATTGCCATCGGTGGCATCGCGCAAAAATCGCCCTATGTGATGCAAATGTGCGCCGACGTCATTGGCCGCGAGATCATTGTGGTGGAATCGGATCAATGTTGCGCCCTTGGCGCCGCGATCTTCGCCGCCGTGGCGGCTGGGGTCTACCCCAATACCAGCGCCGCGCAGCAAGTGATGGCAAGCCCAGTTCGCCAAAGCTATCAACCCAACAAAGCCGTCGCAGCGCTGCACGCAGAGCGCTACGCCTGCTATCGCCAACTTGCTCAGTCGATGGAGCAAATGGCAGAGTTTCATCTCACCAAGGAGAACGCCCATGTCTGATCAGACCGTATGGAACGAGATCCAAGCCACAGCGCAGCGCCTCACTGTATTGCGTGAACAAGTGTGGCAGGCGAACTTGGACCTGCAACGCCATCAGTTGGTCACGTTTACTTGGGGTAATGTCTCGGGCATCGATCGTCAATCCGGCTTGGTGGTGATTAAACCCAGCGGCGTGGAATACCAAGACCTCAGCGCCGAGAATATGGTGGTGCTGGATCTAAAAGGGAATGTCGTTGAGGGCACACTTAAGCCCTCTTCAGATACCGCAACCCACCTTGAGCTGTATCGCACGTATCCAGAGATTGGCGGCATCGTGCATACTCACTCGCCACAAGCCACCGCGTGGGCTCAAGCCGGTAAAGCCATACCAGCACTAGGCACAACGCACGCCGATTACTTCTATGGCGACATTGCTTGCACACGCGCACTGAGTGATGAAGAGATCAGCCAAGATTACGAACTCAATACAGGTAAGGTCATCGTCGAAACCATCGCCGATGGCGACGTCATGGCCATCCCCGGTATCTTAGTCAAAGAGCACGCCCCATTTACCTGGGGACACGATCCTGCGGCCGCAGTACACAATGCCGTCGTGGTGGAAGTGGTCGCGGGAATGGCGCTGCAAACACTGCAAATTAACGCCCAGATTGATGCGATTAACCCCGCTCTACTCGATAAACACTATCTGCGTAAGCACGGTGCCAACGCTTACTACGGTCAAAACAAGAAATAAGGAAGTCAGATGAAAACATTCAACGATAAGCAAGTCTGGTTTGTCACCGGATCACAGCATCTTTACGGGCCCAAAGTGCTGCAAAGCGTGGCAGAGAACAGTGAAGAGATCGTCGCGGGTCTGAATGCGGCACAAGGCATCTCCGTTCCACTTGCGTACAAAGGCACAGTAAAAACACCCGATGAAATTCTCGCCGTTTGTCAGGCGGCCAATAATGATCCAAACTGCATCGGCTTGATGCTGTGGATGCATACCTTCTCGCCCGCCAAGATGTGGATCGCAGGTTTAACACAACTCAACAAGCCCTTCTTACATCTGCATACCCAATTCAATGCCGCGCTCCCTTGGGACGAGATTGACATGGATTTCATGAACCTCAACCAAAGTGCTCATGGCTGTCGTGAGTTTGGGTTTATTGGTACACGCCTTGAGATTGAGCGCAAAGTGGTGGTCGGTCATTGGCAAAACCCAACCGTCCATCAAGAGATTGATGATTGGTGCCGCGCGGCCATTGGCGTGCAAGCGGGTCAACAGCTTAAAGTGGCCCGCTTTGGTGACAACATGCGCCAAGTAGCGGTGACAGAAGGCAACAAAGTCTCCGCGCAGATTCAGTTTGGCTATGAAGTGCATGGCTACGGATTGGGCGAGCTAAGTGAAGCGGTCAATGACGTCAGTGACAGCGACGTCAATGCCTTGCTCGATGAATACGCCAGCACTTACCAGATGTCTCCGATGTTATTTGATGATGCCAACCTCAAACAGCTGATGGTTCAGGAAGCCAAACTAGAGCTGGGTATGGAGCGTTTTCTCAGCGCGGTGGGCGCTCACGCCTTTACCAATACGTTTGAGAACTTATCTGGCCTCACCAATCTGCCCGGTCTTGCCACCCAGCGTTTGATGTCGAAGGGTTATGGTTACGGCGGCGAAGGGGATTGGAAAACGGCAGCGATGACACACATCATGAAAATGATGGGTAAGGGGCGCCAAGGCGGTACCTCCTTTATGGAAGATTATACCTACAACTTCGGCGAAAAAGACCAAGTGCTCGGCGCGCATATGCTGGAAGTCTGCCCCTCTATCGCAGCCAGCCAGCCGCGACTTGAGATCCATCGTCACACCATCGGCTGTCGTTGTGACATCCCAAGGCTGATTTTCAGTGGACAACAAGGCCAAGCGCTGAATGTGTCTGTGATTGATCTCGGCGAGCGTTTTCGCATGATCGTCAATGTTGTCGACACCGTTGTCCCACCTAAATCGCTGCCACACCTGCCGGTCGCACATGCACTTTGGGAGCCTCAGCCTAGCCTGCAAGTGGCGGCGGCCGCTTGGATCCACGCCGGCGGTGCGCACCATACCGTCTACAGCCAAGCGGTCTCGCTTGAGATGCTGAGTGACTACGCAGAGATGCTGGGTGTGGAGATGGTGGTGATCGACAATCGCACCCAACTTCGAGAGTTCAAACAAACGCTACGTAGTAACAACACCTACTATCGCCATCGTTAAACCCAGCCGTGTGCTCCCGTCATGGGAGCACTTTGGAGACTGTCAGTGAACGAACCCCATGTGTGCGCTCAGGATTCGCTATTGCTCGAACAAGCGGGCTGGACACTCACGCTCGCGGCGGATGATCCGCAGCGTTTTACTCTGCGTGAACAAGGAGAGGTGCGCTTTAGTGGCGTACTGGAAGTGATGGCCAACGGGCAAGTGATCGACCTCTCCCAGACCAAGTGGCGATTTCGCGCTAAACCCAATCGACTCGAACAGTGGTGCCAAATAGAGCACTCGCAAACCTTATCACTCAATATGAACTACACCTTTGTGGGCGATGCCTTGGTGATCGAATATCTGGGCCGAAACTCCTTACCTACGCGCTTGGACGTTCGCCATTCCATCACCTACTTGGCCAAGCGTAATGCCGAGGAGCGCCGTCAGCCCGAGCCCTTCTCTCCCCATCACCAACGGCAGGGTTTGCCGAGTGAGTTCTTATCCAAAACCGCAAAAACCGACTATTTCCGCGAGGCCTTCGCCGCCAAGCAATGGATCATTCTGGAAAACTGTGAGGCGTAACGACGCAACTTGCCTTTGAGCCAAATACACTGAAAACAAAAAATGATGCCCTATGCAAAACGACGACCCGCTAAAACCCGATTACAACTTTGATGCCCACTTAGTGGCAGGCCTGACGCCAATTATCGAAGGGGATGAACTCGACTATGTGATCGACAGACCCAACGGCATGAAAGGCTATATCATCAACATCACCAGCCAAGGCGAAGGAACCATATTTAGCGGTGATGAGGCCTTTCATGTCAAAGAGGGCGATTTGTTGCTCTTTCCGCCTAGCGCCACACACTTGTATCAGCGCAAGCGTGACAACGCCTCTTGGTTTCATCGTTGGGTCTATTTTCGCCCGCGAGCGTTTTGGAACGATTGGCTCTATTGGCAAGAGCAGAGAAACGGCGTCTACGTCACTCAAGAGCTAGACAGCAGCACCACAGAACAGATCGAACGACTGTTCATCGACATCGAATACATCTCTAAATCCGACATGCCCTATCGCGACGATCTCGCGATCAATTTACTTGAGCAACTATTGATTCGATGCAAAACCATACAGCCCGATGTGGTCTCTAAGCCGCTTGATCCTCGGGTTATCGACGCCATGAACTACATGACGCAAAACCTCAACCAAAACTTCGCCCTCGAAGACATCGCTGATTGCACCTGTTTATCGGCCTCAAGGCTTGGCCACCTATTTAGAGAAGAGATGGGCATGACCATCACTCAATGGCGAGACGACCAACGCATCAGCCGAGCCAAGCAGCTGTTAGTCACCACCAACTACTCGGTCAATCACATCGGTCGCATCGTCGGCTATACCGATCCTCTCTATTTCTCGCGTGTCTTCAAACGTAAAGCGGGCGTGAGTCCCAAACTGTTCCGCGAACAAATTAGCTGAGCACGTCCTCAGACTTGCCGCCATCGATAGGAAATGGCACCATCCCTTGCGGTTTACAGGCGTTCGTAAAGTAGAGGAATGAGTATGGGTTATTGGTATCTAACCATTGCGATTGTGGCAGAAGTGATCGCGACGGGCGCGCTGAAAGCCTCAGACGGGTTTTCCAAGCTCACGCCCAGTCTCTTGGTCGTGGTGGGGTATGGCGTGGCGTTCTATTTTCTCGCCATGGTATTGAAGACCATTCCCGTTGGCATTGCGTATGCGATTTGGTCGGGGCTCGGCATTGTGTTGATCACCGCTGTCGGTGCGGTGGCATTCGGTCAAAAGCTCGATTGGGCGGCAGTGATTGGCATGTTATTGATCATCAGTGGCGTGATTGTGATGAACGTCTTTTCTCAATCGGTCAGTCATTAAAAGGGTGGTGATTGACTCAATCAGGCAAAAAAGTGTCAAACAAAAATAGAAAGGTGTGGTTTTGAAGCCACACCTTTTTGTTTATCTATTGGTATTCTAGCTGCGCTTATCGCTGGCGAATTATGCCAGTTTCAACTCATGCTGCTGGCGATAGAGCACCATATCTTCAATGGTCAGAACTGGCATCGAGTGCAGTTTCCCAAACGCGACAATCTCCGGCGTTTTACACATGGTGCCATCCGGGTTCATCACCTCACACAATACGCCAGCAGGTTGCAAACCCGCCATTTGCATTAAGTCGATGGTGCCTTCAGTATGGCCGCGACGGGTCATCACCCCACCTGTGCGCGCGCGCAGCGGAAATACGTGTCCTGGGCGCGCTAAATCGTCAGGCTTCGCATTAGGGTTAGCGGCGGTTTTGATGGTGGTGACGCGATCTTGCGCTGACACGCCCGTCGTCACGCCCACTTTGGCCTCAATAGAGACGGTAAACGCGGTTTGATTGGCACTATTGTTGTTTTCAACCATCGGAGGCAGGGCCAATTTGTCGGCTTGCTCTTCGGTCAAGCACAAGCAAACAATACCGCTGCATTCGCGGATCATCAGCGCCATCTGCGCATCCGTGAGGTGCTCAACCGAGTAAATGATATCCCCTTCGTTTTCACGATCTTCATCATCGAGTAACAACACACCTCGACCTTCACGTAAGGCCGTCAATGCGCGTTCAACGCGGGTAATTGGGTCGCCGAATTCGGCAAGTAGTGATGACTGATTCATGGTTAACTCCTAAATTTCACCAGAATCAGGGCATAGAAGAGTTCTAGCGTCAGCGCCAGATAAACGAAATCGCACCCACGACGGTGGCGGCTTGGTTTCATTCTCTCTCATCCGGACTGTAACCGTCGGCTCTGGCTTCTCACCAGATCTGCTGACCTCGACGTATCGAGCGCTCGCGGGCTCACCCATTCGGGCATACCGCCGGTGGGGAATTTCGCCCCGCCCTGAGAATAAAGTAATCGCTGCTTGTGCAGCGCGCTGATTGTAGCGCGGCAAAGGATAAATGCCAACGCTCCGCACGGGGTTTGCGCTAAGATAACGTCATACACCCTGCAAGGAGCACAGCATGCCTCAACATGAGAAACTCAATTACGTCGAATTGGCCGCCCACGATCTTGAAGCCACCAAAGCCTTTTTTAGCCAAGCGTTTGATTGGCGCTTCACCGATTACGGCCCCGACTACACGGCGTTTGCCGACCAAGGGCTCGACGGCGGGTTCTTCCGAGCCGACGCCAAGAGCCAGACCGCATCCGGCGGCGCACTGTTGGTGTTCTATAGCCAAGACATCGAAGCAACACTGGCCAAAGTTATCGCCAGTGGCGGCGATGTCATCAAACCCATTTTCGATTTCCCCGGGGGCTGTCGATTCCACTTTCTAGAGCCCAGCGGCAATGAGTTTGCGGTGTGGTCTGAGGGCCGATAAACAGCAAAGCCCTCACGAGGAGGGCTTTGTCATCAATCACACTGGCGGATTAGAACGTCACGTTTAGACCAATAAAGTGAATACGGCCGTCGAAGGTACCTTTGATGCCTACACGTTCAATGTCTACTTCACCTAAATCAGCGTATTCGTAGAACATGTCAAACGTGTACCCATTCCACTGGGTTGCTGCACCCACTGAGTAGCGCCATTGCTCGCCTACTGGCACGTCAACCCATTGTAGTGAGGCGTCGTTTTGCGGTGAACTTTCGTAAGAGATACCCGCTTTTAGACGCCAGTCCGCGTTGAGGCGGTAATCTGCGCCCAATGCTAGTTTCCAAACGTCGCTCCAATCGCGTTCAATTGAAGCATCAAATGGATTACCTCCAACCGTTAAATCCAGTGGTAGCTCCTTCCAATCGCTCCATCGATGCCATTGTGCACTGGCCAACAGGTTTAAGTCCGAATTGACGCCCCAACGAGCACTGAGATCATAAATAGCAGGGAGCGATACTTCCGTAGACGCACTAGTAATTCGGTCACCATTTAGAGCACCATTAACTCTAGCATCTAGCTTATGCTTTACTTTTGAGCGGTAGCTAAAGCCAAAATCCAGATCGTCATTGTGACGGTACATTGCGCCAAACGTCAGGCCCATCGCCCAATCCGTTTCTTCCTCGATAGACATAATTAGCGTGTCTTGCTCAAACGACACATAGTTGATTTGAGCGCCTGCACCCACAGACCACTGCTCATCAATTTGGTAAGAGAGCGTTGGGTTAATCTGAAGTAGCATCAATGTAGTGCTTTCTAGAAACGGAGCACCTGCCCATTGCTTACCGTAGTCAAGGCTTGAGCCACCTGCAGCGCCAAAGCCAATACCAAAGTGCATCTCATCTGTGATTTGACGAGCGTGGAAAACTGCCAGTGCAGGTTGCGTAGTCTGAGAAGAACCATCAAAAGCAGAATGACGATCAGAGTTGTAATTCAACTTAAGATCAAACCCCATCGCGTTCACTGTCGTCTTGCTCTCACCCATAAATGACATCGTCGCTGGGTTGGTCCACATTGCAGCAGCAGAACCGGTGTAAACACCGTCACCTGCACCTGTAGTACCTGCATTCGCCACCACGGCTTCTTGAAGTAGAATACCGCTGGCACTTGCCATCGCAGAGGAGAACGCCACTGCCGTCACAAATGGCCATTTCATTGAACGAGCAATTGAGTTGGGTTTGAACATAAAAAAGTCTCACTGAAAGTGTGCAATTTAAAAACTGCTACTAGTGTAGAGAGAGTTCCCCTTTTTTTCGGAATACCGATTATTCCAACCCTTGCTGTGACGCTTATCACGCACTGGTTGATTGAATCCGCCTTGGTGTATACTGCGCTTCACCCATTAACACCTTGACTGTTATCGCCTTATGAACAAGCAACCTATCAACAAAAGTCTACTCACCAATCTCATCGCCCTTGCACTGCTTGCTGGCGGGATTCAATCCGGTCATCAGATCGCGTTTTATGCGGGTCTGTTTGCCTTTTCAGGCGCCATTACCAACTGGTTAGCTGTCCACATGTTGTTTGAAAAGGTGCCGGGGCTGTATGGCTCGGGTGTAATACCTGCGCGTTTTGAAGAGTTTAAAGCCGCCATCAAGCAGCTGATGATGAGTCAATTTTTTACCGATGAAAATATCGACAAGTTCCTCAACAAAGAGATGGCCGGTGAGCACTCGCTCAATCTGCAACCTGTGATAGAAACCATCGACTTTAACCCCACATTCGATTCTTTGGTTGAGGTGATCGCCAATTCATCCTTCGGCGGCATGTTGGCGATGTTTGGTGGCAGTGACGCGCTGGCACCACTTAAGCAGCCTTTCGTTGAAAAAATGCAGCAATCGGTGATTGAGATAAGCCAAAGCGATAACGTCAAGCAAGCGATCAAAGCGCAGCTTGAAGCGCCTGCCATTATGGATGAGATAAAACAGAACATTGAACAAATCATCGATCAACGCTTGAATGAATTGACACCTGCGCTAGTCAAAGAGATGGTGCAAACCATGATCAAACAGCACCTAGGCTGGTTGGTGGTGTGGGGCGGTGTATTTGGCGGCTTGATTGGTGTGGTGTCGTCGTTTTTTGCCTAACTGACACGCCTTTCTACTCCCTATATTGAGCGCCAGCAACACTGGCGCTTTTTTGATCCTCAGTTATTTTGCGTGGAGGCTTGGGCTGGATTTGAAGCGCCAACGCTAGTGCTGCCCAGACTCCCTTCGCAGCGAAGTCAGCATCACACTGAGCAAAATTAACCCCGCGCCGAGACTTTGCGCGAAGGTAAACGTCTCTTGCAGCCACAACATGGCAAACAGAGCACCGAAAAGTGGCTCGCTGCCCATCAACAGCGCGACACGAGTGGGAGAGGTGCGGCGCACCGCGTAATTCTGTACATAAAAAGCAAAGAGCGTGCAAAACGCGACCAGATACAGCAGCATCACCCAAAAGCTGGACTCTGTGGGCAGGTGCCATTGAGATTGGGGCAACGTGCTCAAGACCAAGATAGCGGCAACGCCAGCAACAACCGCTGATTGAATGGCGGTGAGTGTGGTGGTCGTCACGGCGCGACCGAGACTGAATCGCTTGGTGGTGGTCACCATCAGTGCCCGTAGCAGCGCCGCAAGTAGAATCAGATAATCCCCCAACGTGAAATCGACACGCGCCCCATCGCTACCGGTCAGCAGCAGTACGCCAACCACGCTGGCGACACACAACAATACCAGAGACCAGGCGACCTTCCGGCGGTTCACCAACACTTCAGCCAGCGCAGTGAACAATACACAGAGACTGATTAAAAACGCCGCGTTCGACGCTGTGGTATGCGCAACGCCAAACACTTCACACAGGAAAATAGCACTTAAAATTGCTCCGGTTGGCAGCGCAACCACCCAATCTTTGTTGAGCCCTGCTTTGAAATCTCTCACCACCAATGGCAACAACACCAAGGCGGTGATGGAAAAACGTAACGTAATGAACATTAACGCCGAGGTGTAAAACAGCGCACTTTTAGTTAACCCGTAGCTGGTGCCCCAAAAGATCGCCACCAGCAGCAGTAATCCTTCGGTAATGGGTAGCCGCTGTGCGAGCGGCAGAGTTTGCGTTCCTTGCATCATTTTCTCCCAGAGTGGTTGACCCTCCCAGTATCCACAAGTAACTTAACTGAAACAATTGGTCGATTTTGCAAAGGATAATTGCACCATGGACACGAATAAACTTATCCCCTTACTGGCTGAAATGGCGGTGTTTGTTACTGTGGTGGAAGAAGGAAGCTTCGCCAATGCGGCGGTGAAATTGGGCGTGGCCCCCTCATCGGTCAGCCGCTCACTGCGGCGCCTTGAGACAGCGCTGAAAGAGCAGCTCTTGGAGCGCACCACGCGTCAGATGCGATTAACCGCCACTGGGCAAGAGGTGTTCCACCTTTGTCAAACCATGCTAGGGCAAGCCAAACTTGCGGTGAGCGCAGCACACGCCAACAAAGAGGCGATCGCAGGGCCGCTTCGCGTTGCCGTGCCGAAAGCGCTTGCCAAGCAAGTCCTTATGTCACCCATATTGACGTTTGCTAAGCAGTACCCCAACGTCAATCTGACCCTTAAAGTGGAAGACCGCTATCTCGATCCCATTCATGACGATGTCGATGTGGTCATCCACATCACACCGAATCCTGTGGAAGGTTTAGTCGCGGTAACGCTTGCCCCTTGCCAACTAGTACTGTGTGCCAGCCCAGTGTACCTAGCGAAGCATGGCACGCCCGCACACCCCAATGATCTGCGCCATCATCAATGTCTCTGTTTGGGTGAATCCCCCAAAGATCGCATCTGGCGGATGACTCAAGGAACACAAACGGTGGCTGCCCCTGTCAGCGGTCATCTTGCTGTGAATCACAGTGAGATCCGTCGCCAAGCCGTACTCGAAGGGCTGGGTATTTCGCTGTTCCCTGAATTTGTGGTCAGAAATGAGTGCCAACAAGGCGTTTTACAACCTATTTTGAGCGAGTGGCAATTAGCGGGCAGCTATCAAGGTCAAATCGTCGCCCAATATCCACAATCGCCCTTTATCCCTTCTCAGGTCAAAGCCTTCGTCGCGCACCTGAAATCGGCTCTCACACATTATTCGGCGAATTAATAGCTGGGCAAAGGTGAAATACCATTCCAAAAATTACGGGTATAGAGGTTCACAAATGTGAGATCTTCACAGAAATTTCACATTAAGGTGGCATTTGTAGTGTGAATTGTATCACTCTTCACGTATGCTTAACTTGCTCATAAAAGTGCATATACAAGGAGAGTGCTATGAAGCGAATGGGAGTATTAGCCATGGCGATACTAGTGGCCACCAATGCCACTGCGTCAGAGCCCAAACCCGCGACACAGGCAACGATTGATGCGAACAACCAACTCAAGCAAAGTCTGCCATTCAGTGACACCAAAGATTTCGATAACGCGCAAAAAGGGCTTATCGCGACTCAGGATGTCGTTACCATTAAAAACCAAAACGGCGATGTTGTTTGGGATTTAGAAGCCTACAAAAAGTACATCGGCCTTGATAAGCCATCACCCGATACCGTCAACCCAAGTTTGTGGCGTAATGCGCAATTAAACATGATCAACGGCCTGTTTAAGGTCACCGATGGTATTTACCAAGTTCGCGGCTACGATTTGTCGAACATCACCTTTATTCAAGGGGATACAGGCTGGATCGTATTCGACCCACTCATCTCTCAAGAAACCGCAAAAGCGGCACTCGACTTCATTAACAGTGAACTCGGCGAGCGTCCTGTTGTGGGTGTCTTCTACAGCCACAGCCACATTGACCACTTTGGTGGGGTGCGCGGTATCGTCGATGAGCAAGATGTCATCGACGGAAAAGTGACCATTATGGCCTCCCCTGGCTTTACCGAGCATGCCGTATCTGAAAACGTGATTGCAGGTAATGCGATGGGTCGACGCGCAGTGTACATGTATGGCGCCCTGCTTCCACGTAACGAAAAAGGCGGCGTCAACGGTGGCTTGGGTCAAACCACGTCAACCGGTCTTGCGACCATGATTGCCCCAACCGACACCATTGAGAAAACCGGTGACGAACGCGTGGTCGATGGCGTGAAAATGGTCTTCCAATACACGCCAGGCACAGAAGCACCGACTGAGATGAACGTCTGGTTCCCTCAGAAAAAAGCGTTGTGGATGGCGGAAAACACCACCAACACCATGCACAACATCCTCACACTCCGTGGCGCTCAAGTTCGTGATGCGCTGAAATGGTCAAGCTACTTGCAAGAGACCATTGAACTATGGGGTGATGATGTCGAAGTGAAATTCCAAAGTCACCACTGGCCAATGTGGGGCCAAGGCGACATCGTCAAATACTTTAAGAAACAGCGTGATATGTACAAGTACACGCATGACCAAACGGTCCGTTTGATGAACCAAGGTTATGTGGGTTCTGAGATTTCTGAAATTATCCAATTCCCAGAGGAAATCGACAAAACCTGGAGCAACCGCGGTTACTACGGCACCCTACGCCATAACAGCCGTGCGGTTTATCAACGTTACATGGGCTGGTACACCGGTAACCCATCGGATCTAAACAACCTGCCACCAACCAATGCTGCTGTGAAGTACGTTGAGTACATGGGCGGCGAACGCGAAGCGATCAAAAAAGCACAAGCCGACTTTAACGCGGGTAACTATCGCTGGGTCGCGGAAGTGATGAAACACGTGGTGTTTGCTAATCCACAGAGCAAAAACGGTAAAGCACTCCTTGCTGATGCCTATGAGCAGTTGGGTTACCAAGCGGAATCTGGCCCTTGGCGTTCTGTCTACTTGCAAGGCGCTTACGAGCTGCGTAACGGCACACCAAGTGCGGGCGGTACCAACACTGCATCGCCAGATATTATCAAGAACATGCCACCAGAAATGCTGTTTGATTATCTCGCGGTACGTTTGTTACCAGAAAAAGCGGCTGGGAAGAACTACGCCATCAACATTAACTTCACTGACCTAGATGAGAAGTACACCTTGTACGTTGAGAACTCTGTGCTCAATCACACTCATAAGCAAGCAGAGAAGCCGGATGTGGCATTGACGCTGACCAAAGCGACACTGGATGACGTCCAATTGGGTAACATCACTCTTGAGCAAGCCATTGCTGATGGTTCTATCACGCTCGACGGTGACGGCGATGTGTTCAAAGACTTTGTCGGTATGCTTGATACCTTCAACTTCTGGTTCAACATTGTGACACCTTAAGGAGGCGTTATGATGAAACAGGTCGCGACGTTGCTCACCTGCTCAGTCATCACGCTGGCAAGCCCAATCAGTTGGGCTTGCTCTTACGATGGGTTGTTCAGCAACCCATTTAGTGAGAGCTATCCTGGGGCACTGGATGTCTCCATCGCCACGCAAAAAGCGTTACGTGCACAGTCTATCCAATTGCCTGAAAAGCTTGATGGCGCCCAAGGCCTAAGACGCGCCAGTTGGTGGCTCAATCTGATGGTCGACATCTACCCAGAGTTACCGTCTGGTACGTATGTGTATCTGGTCGACAGACAGTTGTGGTCGCAGCGCAGTGAGCAAAGCATGGTCGTCCATGTCACGCCACCACCGCAGGGTGTTAACGTTGTTCAGTTAAGCGAAGCCGCTTTGCATAACTTGATTTCTAACCAGATCTCGCTTGAGCAAGCGCGTGAATTAGGCTTGCTGACCGAAAGCTAAGCAACGCCCTATCAATAATAAAAAGCCACACCCTAGGGTGTGGCACAAACAAAAAGTAAGGCAGTGGATTATTCACTTTTTGCACTGACCAGTCGCCAATCCGGCAACCGAAATTCTTCGATTCATTTCGACTCGATTTTGCCTAGCAGGCGCCATTTCTGCCCCTCTCAGCCATGAGCTTTACGACCTAATCAATAGGTCTCAAATACACCCTGATTGTAGTCGCGTACTGCTTGTTCAATCTCTGCCATGCTGTTCATCACAAAGGGGCCATAATGCACAACCGGTTCGTTGATGGGCTCACCGACGAACAACAAAACGCCAGAATCTTTGTTGGCGATCAAGGATGCCGACTCGCCAAGAGTCAACAGAGCCATTTCACCTTGGTTTACGCGCTGGCCACCCAATTGGATCTCTCCTTGATAGACAAACAGCATCATATTGTGATGTGCCGGTGTGCCAATGGTGACCTGCTGACCAGCTTGAGTCCGCCAGTCTGTCACGGACAAGGGCACACCCGTATCGGTCAGCGGCCCTTGCTGCACCTCATCGTCAATCTCAATCTCGCCCGCTAAGATACGAAACAGACCTGAATCCTTGCCGACGTACTCAGTAATGGTTTCTGGCTGAAAATCGAAGTACTTGGCAGGCTGCATTTTGTTCTTGGCGGGCTGGTTGATCCAGATTTGAAAACCATGCAGATCGCCCTCTTCCATAATTGGCATCTCACTGTGGATCACACCACGACCTGCGGCCATCCACTGAGCACCACCACTGCGTAGCTCGCCAACGTTGCCCATGTGATCACGGTGCTGGAAGTGCCCTTTCATCATATAAGTCAGCGTTTCAATCCCACGGTGCGGATGAGGTGGAAACCCACCGACATAATCGGCTTTTTGATCAGATTTCAGTTCATCCATCATCAAAAATGGAGAAAATGCCGTGTTGTTAAATCCAGCGACACGCTGAATTTTCACACCATCACCGTCAGAGGTGGCGTGGGCGGGGATCAGTTGGCGAATTTGTCGTTGGGTGGTCATCACAGGTCTCCTGTTGGGCGATGAAAACAGTGTATCGCCTCTTATCATTAAAGAAGACTCGGTCAGGTTGAGCTAGATATTCGAAATTTTTGAATAATGGGATCTCTCTCGCCACTGCTATCGCAATAAGTCGTTACTATCCAGCCAGTTAACATGGAGATCACCCTATATGAGTCTTCGATTCTGCCCGCAATGTCAGTGTGAAACCGAGCACACAGAGTGCATCAAGCAAAAGCCCTCGCCGTATGGAAAAAGCCGAAAAGAAACCGTAAAAGCCTTTTTCTCTGGCTTTTTTAGCGGTATGGTCGTGGGCCCGGCGTTGGCCTCGTTAGAATTGATTGATCGTTACGAGCAGTGCCAAACGTGCGGGCATCTGACACTTGATAACCACGGAGAAGAATTTAAGTAGCCACAACAGCTTCAGCGCTGTCGGTTCACTGTATTGTCATGTTAGTTATATCCAATACCGTCACCTTGAGTGACTGGGAAATCCAATTAACCGCCATTCGCGCTCAAGGCTCTGGCGGCCAGAACGTGAATAAGGTGTCATCGGCCATTCACTTGCAGTTTGACATCCAACGCTCTACCTTGCCCGATGTCTACAAACAGCGCCTGTTGGCGCTTTCGGACTCTCGCATTTCAAAAGAGGGCGTGATTACCATTAAGGCACAGCAGTATCGCACCCAAGAACAAAATCGTGAGGATGCCCTGACCCGCCTAGCCGACCTGATCCGCAGCGCGATGGTGGTACAAAAGAAACGCCGCCCAACCAAACCGACTCGCGCCTCCAAAGAGCGTCGTCTGAAAGCCAAAGGCATCAAGGCCAGTACCAAAGCACTACGCGGCAAGCCCTCGTTCTAGTGCACCGTAACATCGCTTATACAAACGGTGACTCGGAGAAAGACAGGCCTGCAGTTCAAAAAAGCTCCACGCATGACATGGAGCTTAGGTCTACCCAAGTCGGAGCAACACGCAATGCCGCTCGCTCACATCATCAGGTATGGGCGGCTTTATTTATGAAGTTGTTGGAATAAATCGTCTTTCATTTGCGCGCGACGCAATTTGAGAGTGTGCATTTCTTCGTCGCTGATAGGAGAGTCTCGAAGTTCGAGGGTACGTATTTGTTTGTCGATGGCGTTGTATTCTTTCATCTGGTCGTTAAAGTTTAGGTCGGTTTCTGCGAGCGATAAAATGTCATCCTTATGCTCTGGAAACTCTTTAAGTAGAGAATGGTCTTCACCTAGCATATTTGCACCTCGTCCTGTCGGTTGTGTTGTACATTTTTTAACCTTAGCACCTCTTGCCGATCAGAAATGGGACATTCATCGATTTGTCAGGATCCGATCCATTATCACTCGGTGATAAACTCGGGTTTAACTGCAAGACGCCTTAGTAGAGTTGATGATCTTTGAGTGGCACCTCGAGTGCATTGGTCGATCCTTTCTCAGGCCCCCCCACCATCTCATCATACGCACTCTCATGTCTGAGAACCTGCTGCGTCGCATTGAGTTTTCGACAGCGCTTTTGCATCTCCACTAATGAGTGTGTCACTAAGCGCTTGCCAGAATTGTCCATCACAGAGTATCGCTCGCCATCCACTTCGACACTGGCTTGATAAAGTGCCAGATCCAGTGAGTGAATAATCAGTTTATCGAGATAAAAAAATTGCTCCAACTTGCTCAAGGGCATCTCCATGTCCGCCTCTCTTACCGACTTTACTTTTATGCGATCAAACCAATCTTTACGTCGGTCACGAGAAAAAGTTCAGCCTAGAAAAATTTAAAAAATAATCCTGATCGGTGCCAAACTGCACACGTACCAACCTGCGAATCCAACACAACACAGGGACATTCGTTATGATTCGCAAAACACTAATGACGTTCGTTATCGCTATGAGCAGCCTTTTGATGATGTCGACTGCAAACGCTAACCACCACGGCATGAAAAAAGACATTGTCGATGTCGCCGTAGAGAACGGTAGCTTCACCACACTGGTCGCCGCTGTCCAAGCAGCAGGACTGGTAGAGACATTGAAAGGGGACGGTCCTTTCACGGTACTTGCGCCCACCGACGACGCGTTCGCCAAACTGCCTGAAGGTACAGTAGAGATGCTCCTCAAGCCTGAGAACAAAGACAAACTCGTATCTATTTTGACCTACCACGTCATTCCAGCGAAAGCGATGGCTGCCGATGTCGTCAAAATGGATAAAGCCACCACCGTCCAAGGCCAAGATGTGATGATTAAAGTGATGGGCGACAAAGTGATGGTCAATAACGCTAACGTTGTCATGACTGACGTCAAGGCAAGCAACGGCGTCATTCACGTGATTGATAAGGTCATTATGCCAAAATAGGTAACCAGCAGATTTTATTCAAAGCGGCGCTCTGCGCCGTTTTTTTGTGCCTTTTGAATCACGTAGGCCACAGCTATATTCATCACTGCTGGTTGCTCATTTTGGAACAAACTGTCCATAATGATTGGGCGCCTCGGCTAATGCATCTAACACCGCCTTTGTGCACAATAGCACTGTCATCACTTACCTTCGGAGCACAATCATGAACGAACAAAAAGTTATTCTAATCACAGGCGCGACCGATGGTATTGGTCTATTTACTGCAAGCCAACTTGTAAAGCAAGGGCATCGCGTATTGGTTCATGGCCGCAACCCTGACAAGCTCGCCAAAGTGGTTGAAACGCTTAATCAAGAACATAACACCACACTCACAGCCTTTATCGCCGATCTTTCTGTCCTCAGCGATGTGCAGCGATTGATTGAACAAGTGAGCGCCACACTGGGAGAGACACCACTTGACGTGTTGATCAACAACGCAGGTATCTTCAACGCGCCAGCGGACAAAACGCCCGATGGCCTAGATATTCGCTTTGCCGTCAATACGGTCGCACCTTATCTGCTGACCCAAGGATTGTTGCCACTCATTCCTGCCCATGGGCGCGTAGTGAATCTCTCTTCTGCAGCGCAAGCCAGTGTGAGCATTGAAGCCCTGCAAGGAAAAGGTCACTTGTCTGACAGAGAGGCTTACGCGCAAAGCAAGCTAGCGATTACCATGTGGTCTCGCGCACTGGGTGAAGCACATCGACACTCGGGGCCAATGATTGTCTCGGTTAACCCGAAATCACTGCTCGGTAGCAAAATGGTCAAAGAGGCGTTTGGTATTGCAGGTGGCGATCTCTCCCTTGGCGCCGACATTCTCGTTAGCGCCAGCCTAGATGACGCCTTCAGAGGCGCAGGCGGATGCTACTACGACAACGATATTGAAGCCTTTGCGCAGCCTCATCCAGATGCACTAGATGATAGAAAGGTGCAGGCGGTGATCGAGGCGATAGAAGGGATAGTCGAGCGTTAACGGTCACCCCTTACCAAGATACATCCCCTCAAAGCCTTCAATATGCTGCTCCCAAATCGGTGGCAGGCCGATGAAGGCTTTGACGGCTTGAATGAACTCGCGCACTAATACCGTTTGTTTGCGATGGGGATAGAGGGCATACAGCGCAGTGCCTTGGTTACATAGTCGGTAGTCGGTCAGTAATGGGGTGAGGTTCATGGTTTCGATAGACTGGGTTAAGTTACTGGATGAGATCATCACATAACCGAGCCCCGCTTGCACGGCGTCGAGTAGAGTGCGGACATCGTTAACCTTGTATCGACCTTGCATTTTGTAGCTGTGTAGGTCGGAGGCGTCGGACATTACCCCTAAGCGCACTGTGTCAATGGTCACTGAGCCGTTGCTGTAGACCACAGAAGGCAGGCGCACCAACTCTTGTGGTGAGCGAGGCTCGCCATGCTGGGCAATGAAGTCATGGGAGGCGAGGATCACCGGGCGAATCTCTGCGATTTTACTGGCGATCAAGCTTGAGTCTTGCAAGATTCCGAGACGAAATGCGACATCAAAATGCTCAGAGATAATGTCTGAGCGTTTGTCGTCCATCAGCAGCGTCACTTCCACCTCTGGGTAACGGCGCATGAACGCGTTGATCACCGGTTGCAAATATTGCTGACCAATGTGCAAAGGCGCCGTAATACGAATGCGTCCTTTGGGCTCAGCATGGTAGGTGTCGGCAATCAGTTTGACGTCTTCTACCGTTTTACGCAGACTATGCGCTTGCTCTAGGATCTCCTCCCCCGCCGGCGTCAACGAAAAGGAACGCGTGGAGCGATTGAGTAACTGCACACCGAGCTCACTCTCAAGCTTTTTAATTTGCTTGGAGAGCGAGGAGTTATCCATATTATGAAGCGCCGCCGCTTTGGTAAATGAGCCTTGCTGCACCACATCGATAAACAGCGCCAATTGATTGACCAGAGACATCCCCCCTCCTCTTGATGTTGAGTAAACTGATTGTTGGGTAAGCAAAGCCTACTCGGGTTTTGTAGGCTTGACCGAACGTTGCCAATGGACCAGCCATTTGTCGAGATGGTTAGCAAATTGCTGCCTATCTGCCTGACTGAGTGGCGGTGGCCCGCCCATCTGGACGCCGCTGCTGCGCATGGTGTCCATAAAATCGCGCATGTTCAAGCGCGCTTTAATGTTTTCTTTGCTGTACATTTCACCGCGCGAGTTGAGCGCCTGTGCGCCTTTAGTGATCACTTCGTCGGCCAAAGGGATGTCACTGGTGATGACCAAATCGCCCGCTTGGCAACGTTTAACAATCTCATTGTCTGCCACATCAAACCCTTGCTGAACTTGCAACATGTTCACCTTTGGTGACGCTGGCGTGCGTATAAACTGGTTCGCGACGAGCGTCACTTCGACGCCAGTGCGCTGCGACGCGCGGTAAAGCACATCGCGGATCACCACAGGACACGCATCCGCATCTACCCATATTTTCATCAAATTGATTGCCTCATTAATTTACGTTATCGCGAATAAAAAGTTATCGCGATTTATTGGCGAAATTTAACGGCGGTACCGCTAACACTGACCATCATCATACTGCCGCCGCTGCCGATCACTTCGTAATCGATGTCGATACCGACAATACCATCGGCGCCCAGAGACTGCGCGTGTTGCTCCATCTCGGCAAAAGCGATTTCTCGAGCGCGGCCCATTTCTCGTTCGTAAGCACCAGAGCGACCACCCACGACGTCTCGAATAGCACCAAACATATCTTTGAAGATGTTGGCACCTAATATTGCCTCTCCGACCACAACGCCAAGATAGGCGTCAACAGGTTTGCCCTCGACCACTGAGGTAGTAGTTTTGATCATACGGTTCTCCTTGCCTTGCTTAAGTGCCCTTCGCTGACATCAATGGCGCTGCCGCCTAAAGTGTCAAACGGGGTTTGATAAATTCAATGAACGCCGAAATGCGCTTGGCGACATGCGAAGATTTGTAATACACCGCGTTGACCTGCTCGCGCGCGGTATTTTCCACTCGCCATTCCTCCAACAAAGACACCAAGGTGCCATTCGCCAAATCTTGATTGACCATAAAACCGGAGAGACACGCAATGCCATTCCCCGCGAGTGCCAATTGACGCACCGTCTCTCCGTTCGCACTGCGAAGCATCGGCGCGATGGATTCTAGTCCTTTCAGTGGCCAATGGTTGAGCACTTTCGGCGCCGTAAAACCAATGATCTGGTGAGAGGATAAGTGTGAGACGCGAGTGGGCGTGCCAAAACGCGCGAGATAATCTGGCGACGCGACAATATAGAGTCGACTTTTACCGAGCGGACTGGCGTGTAAAGTGGAGTCTTTAAGGTGGCCGATACGAATCGCAACGTCCGTGCGTTTTTCAAGTAAGTCGACGTAACCTTCATTGGACGTCAGTTCGAGTTCGATATCGGGATACGCGACTTTAAACGATTGAATCAACGGCACAAGTTGGTGAAACACAAACGGGCTGGCCGCATCAACTCGTAGTGGCCCTTTGGGCAACTCACCGCGAGACATCAAATCCGCTTCGGCTTGACCAATCAGCTGTAACCCTTGGCGAACCGAATCGACGAACAGTTTGCCTTCTACCGTAAGCTCAACACGGCGCGTCGTGCGATTAAGGATGGACACACCAAGTTGCTGCTCGATTTTGCTCACCGCACGAGAGACACGCGCCACTTGGATGTTGAGCGCGTCCGCCGCCGCTGAAAAACCGCCGCTATCGACGACACTGAGCAATATTTGTAAATCATCGGAGCGTGTCAGCATGTCAGACCTAAAGTGGTGACTACGAATGCCCAGAGTATAGCGAAGTCCGCGCTGGCTTTACACTGTAAACCCACCCACTATGATTAATGCAAGCGTAGAGAAACTGGAGACCCAATGCGCAACCTTTCATCTCTCAATGTGACGGTTTACCGTCTGAGCGTTATCTCTGCCGCTAGTATTCTGCTGCTGAGCAAACACGTGTTTGCGGATGAGTTAAACGACGATATTAAATCCATTTTGCAAAATCGCTTTGCCGCAGCGGTGTTTCTTTCCGATACCGACGCCATTGAATTTGGCATTGCCAGCTTCGACCCCAATCAAGTACTCAATACGGACAATGAGGATTTAGGCAGTCAACAAGCGCTGAACGAGCGACGCAGCAAATCCGTCTACGTCCTGCCCTATCTGCGCGAGTTTAGACGCGACGAGTCACCACACCGCCATCAGTTGCTGGCAAAAGGATTTCTCATCGACACTGAAAACCGCTTCAGTTTGGATGAGGAGAACCTCCCCAAAGATAGGCTCGATGAACTCACGGTGGGGGCGGCTCTCGGTTATGGCTATCAATACAACGTCAACGAGGTGTTTTCAGTCACTCCTAGTCTTATCGGGCATGTGATTTACTACCAAAATGATTACATCGCCAATAGTGATATTTCTCGTTTAGTGGAGATATTTCTCGATGGGCGTGTCTTTAATGTCTCGGCTTGGTCTGCCATCGCCGAACCCGCGATAGATTTTGATTATCACCATCCTCGGCCTTGGGGGAAATGGCACTTCAACTCAAAGTGGAGTTATTTTTATGGCACCACTTGGGGCAGTGCGAATAACGGGGATATCGGCAATCCACAAGGTTGGTATGTGACCAATCAAATTACCGTATATTGGGACTTGTTTGATAAGACGCAGTCATTGTTCACGGGCTTCAAGCGGGTGGACCTGTCGCCAGAATTGCAAAGCGAGTTAGGTACGGATCACTACTACGAAAGCTCAATAGGTTGGCTGTTTCAAGATCCCGTCCGCTGGGAGTGGCTCGATAACGTTGGGGTTGGGCTCACCTTTAACTATGGATCAAGCATCAACGGCGGTAGCTTAATGTTTTACTACAACAAGTAAAACGGCCCAGCTACAAGGCCGTTTCCCAAAGAGCGACTAAGGATTGACCCGCGTGAGCGCAATCAAAATCGCACTTTCGGGATCCAGTATCGGCATGGCTAAGCCCACTTGATGTAGCCATGCGCCAGACAGGGTACAACCTTGTGCTGTCCAAGGGGGCTGACGGCACACCATGGTGTCAAAGTTGAGGGGCTTATCAAGCAAGCTGACATGGTATTGAGCACTGTCGACCAGCCCTGCAAATCTTAATTGGCCGCTCAGTGCATAAGTAGGCATAGCCAGTTGCGCCACTACGGCCACCGCTTGCGATTGATCGTCTGCGACAACGCAGTAGGCTTGGTGCGCACTATCTTCGGTGGGTAAACGCCAGTTAACGCCATGGTGAAGCAGCGGACGAAGCTGCTTATGCAGCGCCACATAACGGGCAAATCCCGCTTTCTCTTGCTCAGATTCAGAAACGGGATCAAGCTCTATCCCCATGTGACCAAACAGCGCGGTGAGGCCGCGAAATTCGATACTGTGCCTGCGGCGGGTACTGTGACAGTGGCCAGAACCAATATGGCTGCCCATCACTTCTGGCGGGAACAGCAAGCTCATGCCGCGTTGAATGGTTTGTCGCTCGAGCGCGTCGTTGTTGTCAGACGTCCAAAATCTATGGGTGCGCTTGAGCACTTCAAAATCAATCCGCCCTCCGCCTGCAGCGCATGATTCGCTCTCTACCTGCGGATGGGCAGCGCGCACTTTATCGACCAGTTGGTAGTAGCGCTCGACCTGCTTGTGCCCAGCGGCACGGTCGTGATGAGCCGGTTGGACCACTTCTCGGTTCATGTCCCATTTGATGTAGGCAATCGCATAGTTGGAGAGAAAATGATCCAAACGCTCAAATAGGTAATCAAACGCCTCAGGGTTTTGTAAATCAATCACATATTGATGACGGCCGGTGGGCTGATGATAGCCCTCCACCGCCAGTAACCACTCGGGGTGGCGACGATAGAGATCCGAGTCTTTGTTGATCATTTCAGGTTCAAACCAAAGACCAAACTCCATGCCTAGTTCGTTGACGTGGTTGACGATGTCCGTCAGCCCTTCGGGGTATTTACGCTCATCCAACACCCAATCGCCTAATGCGGCTTTGTCGTTGTTGCGCCCTTTGAACCAACCATCGTCAATGATGAAACGCTCAACGCCCATACGTGCCGCTTCAGTCGCCATCTGTTTGATGTATTGGGGATCATGATCGAAATAGATCCCCTCCCACGTATTGAGATGGATAGGCCGAGGCTGTTGTGTGACTGAACGGGCGACAATCTGCTCTCTCACATGGCGATGGAACTGCTGACTCATGCGGCTCAGCCCTTGCTCACTATAGGTAGCATAGAGCCAAGGGGTGGATATCGACTCTCCTTCAGCCAGTGCGATTTCGCCCGGTAAATAGAGCGCTTCGGCCTGCATTACGCGCCGCCCATCCGCTTTGACGTCCACTCGCAGGCGGTGATTGCCACTCCATGCCAGATGAAAGCCCCATACGTCCCCCGAAAGCTCACCAAAGCCTGGTGTGCCCGCGATTAGCGCCGGGTAGTGCTCATGCGAGGTGCGCCCGCGTCGATTCTCTTGTTGGTAACCACCGTGATGGAGCGTAAGGCGCTCGGTTTGAAATTCATTAACCCAGCGACCATGAAAGGTGAGCAGTTCTTCAGCGCGCCTATCGAGTGGCAAGGTATGAGCAAAGCGTGTCACCCAATAGGGGCCCTGCGCTAAATTAGTGACCGTTTGGCGAGTTTTGAGCACGTCATCCTCACCAAGATGCACGTCAATGGTTAAACGCAGCTCAGCCTGTGCGTCTTGGTAGATGAGAGTCAGTGAATGTAAGTCATGTTCGCAGTGGGTAAGAGAGAAAACCGGCGCCCACGCTAGGCCATTACGGTGTCCTTCAAGGCCAGGCGAGCCAAACGATCCGCGCCCCAGTTCGGGATGCAAAGAGACCGGCACATCCTTATCAAGACGGCCAAACGGCACCGGGCGTTGCAGCGCCAAAGAGGCGTTAGGCAACCCATGCTCTGGACTTGGCAGACGTTTACCCCAGTGCAAGACTTCGGCGACCTCACCGATCTCCACCAGCAGTTGCGTGCGCGACCCGACTAATTCTATGCGTTGCGTTGGATCCATCATGACATCCTTTGTACGAATTGAGCCGAATATCATAACGCAACCACGCTGTGATTCTGTGAGCAGAGGCAAAAAGATGGAAACGTTTACATTCGCATCCATCTCCACCTATTTGGTCTAGGCGTTATTACGCTTTTTGGTGGCGGCTTAATACCGGCGTGCTCTCTGGTAGTACAAGGGCGAGGGCTTGCGGTAACACTTCCATCACCACTTCGGGGCAAGAGAGTGGCTCACCATCGAGGTTGATCGGCATAACTTGGCTGGAGAGCCATTCAATGCGCTTGACCTGTTTACGATGAATAAATTGCGTCTCGCCATCGCCTTGCTGCTGAAGCTCACTGAGCACGACAGGGATGTCGGCCGCGCTAAAGGCTTCAATCGATACTGCTTCGAGCAACCCATCATCAATATAGGCATTGGGTGCCAGCTCTTGGCCGCCACCGGCTAGGCGACCGTTGCACACCGCCCCCACCACGACACCGGCTTCGCGCGTATTGTCATCAAAACGAATTGTGCCTTCAAAAGGCTGAAAATTGATCGCCTGCAACAACCCCGACAGCGTATATGCGCCGCCGCCCAAGAAGTTTTTCAGCGCCACCGGCGTATTGGCCGTCACCTGCGCGCCAAAACCCGCGGTCGCAATATTAATGAAGTGACGCTCGTTGGCTTTGGCGGCATCCACTCGGTAACTCTCTCCACTAAGCGCCAGCTTGAGGGCTTGATACGGGGAATCGGTCGGAATATGACAGGCAGTGGCAAAATCATTGGCCGTGCCAAGTGGTAACACCGCCACCTCCAACGCCAGTTGATGTTTGAGAATCGCGTCAACCACTTCATTCACCGTCCCATCACCGCCTCCTGCAATCACCCGGGTGACCTGCTGCTCAGCGGCTTCGCACACGAGGCGCTCAATATCTCCTGCTTCCCATGTTGGCCGTACTTCGAGCGTATGGCCTTCTTTGCGCAGGGCCATCACCGCATCGCGAATATCTTGTTGCGCCGCTTTTTTTCCATTGAGTAGTAGTCGAGTGGTCATGTCAGTGTCCTGTAGTTGTCTTGGCAGAGGTGACGCTAAGCCCGTAGGCTTATGGCTCGATTATAGAGAATAACATCGCCGACGAAAAAGCCTCACCGGTCAGTTCACCGTTAATTACCCATAATTTTGACAAAAGTCATTTGCAAAAGACGCTGTTTTTCACAAAAGAATTCAGCTCGATAATGGCCGCCACTGAACACATCATTGAGAATGAAAGTATGCCTATTGCTCTTTTTGCTCTAACCCTCAGTGCGTTTGCCATCGGCACCACTGAATTTGTCATCGTTGGGTTGATCCCAACTATGGCCGCTGACTTATCGGTCTCGCTGCCCTCAGCCGGTCTGCTGGTCAGCTTATACGCCCTTGGAGTTGCCGTCGGCGCCCCTGTGCTGACCGCGCTGACGGGAAACTGGCCCCGTAAGACGGTACTATTGACCGTCATGGCCCTGTTTGTCGCGGGTAACCTGCTGGCTTGGCAAGCGCCAGGTTACAACACCCTGGTGGCAGCTCGGATCCTAACGGGTCTTGCTCACGGCGTGTTTTTCTCGATTGGCTCGACCATCGCCACAGGTTTGGTGTCCAAAGAGAAAGCCGCCAGCGCCATCGCGATCATGTTTACTGGCCTCACGGTCGCCTTGGTGACGGGAGTGCCTCTTGGCACCTACATCGGTCAGACGTTTGGCTGGCAAGCGACCTTCTTGATCGTCGCCACCTTGGGTCTCATCGCTTGGGTAGGAAGTGCGCTTTTGGTGCCCAGTAATCTGAAACAGCCTCCGGCGACCAAACTCTCCGCACAACTGAGCGTACTGACTCAGCCTCGCTTACTGCTGGTCTATGCGATCACGGCACTGGGTTATGGCGGCACCTTTACCGCGTTCACCTACCTTGCGCCCATTTTGCAGGAAGTGTCCGGCTTTGAAGCCAGCTCTGTCGGCCTCATCATGTTGGTGTATGGCGTGTCTGTCGCGTTTGGCAACATTTGGGGTGGAAAGATGGCCGATACCATGGGACCCATCAAAGCGCTAACGATCATTTTCACTGGCCTTGGCGCCGTACTTTTGGTGTTCAACTTTGCCGCTTACGAACCGATTGCCGCGGTGGTGACGATTCTTATCTGGGGTGCGTTTGCGTTTGGTAACGTCCCGGGGCTACAAGTGTACGTGGTGAACTTAGCCGAGCGTTATACGCCTGATGCCGTAGACGTCGCCTCCGGACTCAACATCGCGGCCTTTAATGTCGGTATCGCTCTGGGCTCTTGGGGTGGGGGTTTAGTCGTTGAACAAACTGGGCTGATGAACACACCTTGGGTCGGCGCTATTGTGGTCGCTCTGGCACTCCTGCTGACTCGCTTTAGCGGCGCGCTAGACCGCCGAACTCAATGGGCAAAAATCTAACGCCCTCTCGATAACCAAGAGGCTCCACTCTCTTGGCGAGCCATAATGACCAACCAAAAACCAATCAGGCCAGCGTTACGCTGGCCTGATTGGTTTACTTTACTCGCATCACTCGATGTTTAACGTTCGATAGTTCTATCTCAAGCACCTGAGAGCGCTTCATCTCACTCACTCTCGCTAACTGCTCGCTAGGGTAGCCTTTACGTTTCATCCATTGCATTGGCTCGTTAAAGCTGTCTTCATTGACGATAAACGCCTCACCTTTGTTGCGCCCTGAGAACACATTCACCACCCAGACACGGGACTGGAACTCCAGCACCTCACGCAATTCGGATTTGGTCGACGTCCACCACTGACCGATTGATCCCAACATATGGCTCCTTTGTCCTAGCTCACCCATAACCAAACACCGACACCCATCATTAAGGTGCCCGCTATTCGGTTCATCAATCGGACATTATGCGATTGACCTAGCATGCGTTTCAAGCCTTTCCCGCCTGTGGCGTAAAGCGTCATGCAAACAAACTCAAACAGCAGAATGATCGATACCAGCACCACCAATTGCGGTGTCAGTGCGACCGATTGATCGATAAAGGGTGGCAGCAGAGAAATCATAAACGCCCAGCCTTTCGGGTTGGCAATCGCGGTCACAAAACCTTGTACCACCAAATCCCAATCACTGTGTGGGGCTGATTCGACCGTCTCATCAAGATTTAGAGCGAGTTTGCCTCTCGAACGCCACATCTGAATCCCTAAATAGAACAGATAACCGCCCCCGAGCACCTTGAGCACAGTAAATAGCCAAGGGTAATTGAGCATCACCGCCGCAATACCAAGCACCGCCGCCACCGCCACCAAACCCACGCCGATCAACTCACCCACCATCATCCACAAGGTACGACGATAACCAATGCTCATCCCCAGCGTCAGCGCCAATGTCATGCACATGCCGGGCGTAATAGAGACAAAAAAGAAAGTGGGAATAAACATCCCTAATAAAGCGGTATTGATCATGAAAAAAAGCCTGATGATGTCATTCTATAATGGCCGAGAGTAACAAGATTTTTCTTGCGAGGCTCGACAAAAATGCACCTAGGATCGCTGTTCACTGCGATTGCGCCATTATAGGCAATAAAGTGAATAAAATATGCTTATCTATGCATTTTCCAAATCAATCAAGCGGACACATCATCTCTATTCCCATGCGGTGAGAAGAAGCCAAGTATTAATGGTCGGGATTTTAACTGTTAAAAACAATAATAATACGTCAATTAATTTACACCAAGCCGTTAACTTGGTGTTAAATTCCAACAAATAGCAGTGACCCAGGTCACATCTCCTTATCGTCAGCGCTTTTTCGCTTTCTGATTTTTCATCCTGCCTGCTAACCTCCCTGCCCGCCTTAAAGTGAATTTTAGGCGCATAACTATAAGGAGTGTTCACTATGAATACCAAGAAACCCATGTCGCTAACCGGCCGAGTGATTTTCGGTATGGTTGCAGGTATCTTGACAGGATTTGCAATTCGCACCCTCTTTGCCGACAACGGATTTGTCGACACATACATCGTCAATGGACTGTTTGAAGTTGGTGGCCAAATATTTGTCGCCAGCTTGAAAATGCTTGTTGTTCCTCTCGTTTTTGTTTCACTGGTGTGTGGCACAAGCTCACTGAAAGATCTTTCTACACTGGGCCGCATGGGCGGCAAAACCTTAGGGTTTTACATTGTCACCACGGCGGTCGCCATCACGCTTGCGCTGACCATGGGTAACCTGTTCCAGCCAGGGGCAGGCGCTGACCTTACGGCAGCAAGCTCATTCCAGTCCGCCGAGGCACCGTCACTGGGTCAGGTGATCATTAACATGTTCCCGACCAACCCAATCAGCGCAATGGCAGAAGGTAAAACTCTGCAAGTGATCGTGTTTGCCGTATTATTTGGCGTTGCCATCAGCGCGGCGGGCAAGCCAGGTGAGCGCATTGCAGCGTTCTTCTCTGATCTCAATGAAGTGATCATGAAACTGGTGGCGATTTTGATGAACTTGGCGCCGTTTGGCGTGTTCTTCTTGATGGCGAAACTGTTTACTGGTCTGGGTCTTAGCGCCATCATCAACTTGGCGGAGTACTTCCTTGTCCTGGCTGGCACCTTGATTTTGCACGGTTTAGTCACTTACAGCGTGATGCTGAAAGGCTTCACCGGTCTGAGTCCAATCACCTTCTTGAAGAAGATGGAAGACGCGGTCATGTTTGCGTTTTCGACCGCATCGTCAAATGCCACCATTCCGGTAACGATGGAAACGGTGAAAAACCGCATGGGCGTGGAAAACCGCGTCTCCTCGTTCACGGTGCCACTAGGCGCGACAGTGAACATGGATGGTACGGCCATCATGCAAGGTGTCGCAACAGCCTTTATCGCGCAAGCCTTTAACATCGACCTCACCATGGGTGACTACTTGATGGTGATCATGACCGCAACACTGGCGTCTATCGGCACAGCAGGCGTACCAGGTGTTGGTCTCGTGATGCTGGCGATGGTACTTAACCAAGTCGGTCTGCCGTTGGAAGGTATCGCCCTTATCATGGGTGTCGACCGCTTGCTGGATATGATCCGTACCGCCGTCAACATTACCGGTGATAGCGCAGTGACGGTCATCGTCGCGAAATCGGAAGGTGCACTGGATGAGACACGCTTTAACGACCCTCAAGCGGGCGTAAAAGAGGAAGAGGTTCACCTCAAGCAGGTTGAAGCCTAACCGCTCATCTCGCGGACCTTCCGCAATGAAAGTACGCCAAAAGCCTCAAACCTCGGTTTGAGGCTTTTGCTTTCTCATCTACCCATTTAGTCAAACGTCGACAATAACTCATTCAAATTCAGGCATATCCAATCTATCTCACACATCCCAATCTGATAACTCTTTAAAATAGGGACTCAACATTCTCGCTATCTTTCTATAACAACTCTTTCAAGGAGTGAAAGTATGAAATTGCATTGGTCAGCCCTATTTGCCCTTTTGTTGCTCCCTTTTCCGACCCTTGCTTCCACCGCCCATGACACACTGCCTCTTACCCAATCGACCATAGGTTACGCCGCGCTGCTGATCTTTGCGATGGCCTATACCTTGGTGATGCTCGAAGAGTACTTGCAGCTGAGAAAGTCCAAACCTGTCTTGTTGGCTGCGGGTATCATCTGGGCCATGATTGGCTACGTCTATTCTCAGCACGATCAGATAGAGGTCGCCAAAGCAGCGCTGGAACATAACCTGCTCGAATACGCTGAGCTGTTACTGTTCTTATTGGTCGCCATGACCTACATCAGCGCGATGGAAGAGCGTCGACTGTTTGATGCGCTGCAAGCATGGATGGTGGGCAAAGGCTTTAATTTCCGCGCGCTGTTTTGGCTGACCGGGATACTCGCCTTCTTTATTTCACCGATAGCCGATAACTTAACCACCGCACTGCTGATGTGCGCCGTTGTACTGAAAGTGGCGGGCAATAACCCTAAATTCATCAATTTAGCCTGTATTAATATCGTTATTGCCGCCAACGCCGGCGGCGCTTTTAGCCCATTTGGTGACATTACCACCCTGATGGTGTGGCAGGCGGGCCATGTCTCCTTTGCTGAGTTTATGCCGCTGTTTGTCCCTTCACTGATCAACTACATCATTCCGGCGTTCATCATGTCGCTGTTTGTACCCAATAGTAAGCCGAACGTGGTGCATGAACACATTGAGCTCAAACGCGGCGCGCGCCGTATTGTCGGGCTGTTTATCCTGACGATCGCGACGGCAGTGGCCTTCCATGCAGTGCTGCACTTCCCACCGGTGATGGGCATGATGATGGGGCTCGCCTATTTGCAGTTTTTTGGCTTTTTCCTTCGAAAAACCCTCAAGACCTCGTTACACAAAAAAGCCGCGCGCGCGATTGCGAACCGTGATGATTACGCACTCAAGCGCCTCGGGTCTGTCGTCCCGTTTGATGTGTTTCGCCGCGTCTCTCACGCGGAGTGGGACACCCTGCTGTTCTTCTACGGCGTCGTGATGTGTGTGGGAGGGTTAAGTCTGCTCGGCTACTTAGGCGTGATTTCTGAGGTGATGTACACCCAGTGGGATCCCATGTGGGCCAACGTCATGGTGGGGATTCTCTCAGCCATCGTCGATAACATTCCTGTGATGTTCGCTGTACTCACCATGGAGCCGAGTATGTCGATGGGTAACTGGCTACTGGTCACACTGACCGCCGGTGTCGGCGGTAGCTTACTCTCAATAGGGTCTGCGGCGGGGGTAGCCTTGATGGGGGCGGCGCACGGTAAGTACACCTTCTTTGGTCACCTCAAATGGATGCCCGCTATTGCGCTTGGTTATATCGCGAGTATCGTCTGCCACATGGCACTCAATGGGGGCATGTTCTAACGTTTTAACGTTCTAAACGCTCTAGCGCGCGTAACAGACAAAATTAAGGCTTCACTGGCAAAGGCTGCGCACCGCGCTTTTGCCAGATGCTCGCCAACTGATATTTAGCACACACGCTGCACGTCAGCACTTCATTTTTGCCGTGGATACGCATCACGATGTCTTCTCGCTGCTCTTTTGAGTTGTTGCGCATTTGGATGAACAACTGATTGCCCTCGACATTAAAACTCTTTTCTAAGTTCGGTTGCCCCGCTTTAATAAAGGTCACCATCGCATTATTAAAGCGCAGCACGTCGTCGTTGTACTGGTTTTCGTAGTCGCCGACAAACTCATAGGTTTGCTTGTTGAGGTAACGTTCAGCGTCATCTTCTGAACAGCCGACAAGAACCAGTGACGCCAGCAGTACCCTCACCCTCCAATTGCATTGTCGACCAACCATAACTTTACCTCGTACTTTCCAATTTCAAGAGAGACGCCTTACGCTCCACGCCCCCCGCATAACCCGTTAATTTACCGCTTTTACCTATTACGCGATGACAAGGCACAATGATCGAAATGGGATTTTTCCCGTTCGCCGCCCCCACCGCACGCACCGCTTTAGGGTTGCCTATGGCATCGGCGAGTTGCTGATAGCTCCACGTTTCACCAAAAGGTATCGTCGTTAGCGCTTGCCAAACTTGACGTTGAAATGGCGTGCCCTGCGCGACGAGAGGCAGGTCAAAACTCTCACGCTGATTGGCAAAGTACTGCTCTAACTGTTTGATTGCTTTAGTCAGTATAGGATCAGAATCGCTGCGCTGGCCTAAATTTTCTGGCTGAGTGGTCTGTGTTTCAAACCACGCTCCAGTCAGCCCCTCACGAGTGGCTTGTAAAACCATCTCACCGAGAGGACTGGTCATGGTGGTGTAGACGTATTGAGTTTGCTCGTTGTGCGTGGTCATGTATGGCTCCAACAATGAAAAGTGGCGTAGCTCCCCCAAGGGGCGACGCGTGTCGAGGTGAGAGAAGGAAAGCGCGCCAACGCTTTTTTCACCACCAGATCCGTATCAAGAAAGCAGTTCGCTTGCGACGCGCCGCGCAGTTTGGCGTAGTTGACTGTCCAAGGGCCGATGCCTTTCAAGGTCAGCCACTCATCGGGCTCTGCCTGAGGTTGTTCTAGCATAAACTGGGCAAACCGCGAGAGGGTCTCTTTGCGACTTTGCGGCATTTTCAAAAATGCCAAATCGGCACTCGCCACCTCGGCCGGCGTCGGAAAGTGAGTGACGCCGCCTGGTTGCAGGGTCGAGGCCAACAAATTGAGCTGTCCGATCGCCGCTTTGATGGACACTTGCTGACCCAAAATCGCCCTCACGCCGGCCTCCCAACAATCCCAGACACCGGGAATTCGCAGCCCAGAATACCTAACCAATGACGACTCTATCGCCGTCAAATGTGCTTCCACCGCGGTGATGTCGGTGTCCAAATCAAACATGCGTCTTAGCTGAGTCACTAAAGGTCGAAGCAAGCGTGTGTCCTCAAGCTCAAACTCTACCCTCATCACGCCCGGTTTATGGGGATAAATGCAAATATGAGCGTGATGATGACCGACAGTGACAACGCGCGAATAATGGCGGTCACTGACCTGCTCTAATCCCTCTATTGCGCGCAAACGATAAAAATCCAGCATTTGCGACCAATCCAGTGGGCCTTTGTACGCAAGATCAATCACAGAGTGCGATTGGGCATCACTGCCTTGCCGACGCACTTGGCTCGGCGTTAGTTTCAGCACCTGTTTAAACGCATCGTTGAAGCGCCGCACGCTTTGAAATCCACTGGCAAACGCAATCGCCCCAATCGGCATCGAGCTCGAGTGGAGCAGTTGTTTGGCAAACAGCAGCTGAGTCGATTGCAGGTATTGTTTCGGTGACATCCCTAAGTATTTTTCGAACAGCTTGCGCAAATAGCGATCGCTGATCCCCAGACGCTCGGACAAATGAGGCAATCCCTTACTGTCTACCTCTCCTTGCTCAATCAGAGTGATGGCACGTTGAAATGTGGTTTCCACCCCTTTCCATGCCCACGAACTCGGCGCACTGTCCGGTCGACAGCGTAGGCATGGCCGAAAGCCCGCCTGCAATGCTTGGGCGCGATCAAGAAAGTAGGTGACGTTTTCCTCTTTCGGTAAGTTGGCTGGGCATATCGGACGGCAGAAAATACCCGTTGTTTTGACGCCAATGTAGAACTGGCCGTCAAAGCGGGCATCTCGGCTTAACCTCGCTTGCTGGCATTCGTGCACACTCAATGGGCCGAGCATCGCCATAGGCGATGACACGCCCTGTCCTTTTTTACCTGTGGTCATTATTCACATTGCTCTCTTGGCGCTAAGTCATGGAGAAAGTCTAACGGTTTGCACACGCAATACTAGCCATTTTCGGAACTCAACCTTGTCAACTTTTGGATGAAAACTTTGGGATGAAGGTCTTGGCGAAAGTGCGAACCTCATCTAAATTAAAAGATGAACAATAAAAATAAGGTAGTTGGCTATGAATTTACACACTTGCACGATTGTCCTAAAGGACAACATCACCATGATCTGCGACAGCGTCGAACAATCGCTCGGTTACATCGACTCGCATGGCGCAGCCAATATTGACCACATTCTGATTGATGCCTCCGACGGAGCGCATGTGCAGTCGTTCCATCATTTGAGCGTTGAAGAGTCCATCGAGAGCCTGATGAATCTCTGAATGGCCTCTTAGTTGTTGAGAGAGTGACTCATTCAAAAAAATTGAATGAGTCACTCAGTTTTCTCCGCTTATCCTTTCTCCGACATAGCGATAGACTGGTTATCAACTAGCCGAGCTAGACACACTTAACCGTTCTGCGATTCGTGTTTAGAGTTTAAGAACCTCATTGAAAGGATAAAATTATGGCACAGACACTCGTTCTAAAATCCAGCATCTTGGGTGAGCACTCTCAGTCAAACCAAATCATTGACAAGGTGCTAGAGGGAAAATCAGGCATCATCGAGCGTGATTTGGCCGCCAACCCAATCCCTGTTCTTGACCTTAACGTCGCTACTGCGCTTCGTAGCCCAGCAGATGATTTATCTGACGAGCTCAAAGCGGTACTCGCACTTTCGAACCAGTTGATCGATGAAATCAAAGCGGCCGATCAAATCGTGATTGGCGCGCCAATGTACAACTTCTTGATCCCGACTCAACTGAAGAACTACTTCGACTTGATTGCTCGTGCGGGCGTCACGTTCAGCTACACGGAAAACGGTCCTGTTGGCCTACTTGAAAACAAAAAAGTCGTGGTGGTCACAACACGCGGTGGTCTACACAAAGATTCACCTCGTAACTCGATTGAAAGTTACCTCACCACGATTCTTGGCTTTATCGGCCTTACCGACGTTGAGTTTGTTTACGCAGAAGCGCTCAACATGGGTGATGAGCCGGCTGCAGAAGCTCGTGAGCAAGCACTTACTCAATTGGCTGAGCTCGTGTAACCCGACGTTCTCGATTGCTAGACACAAAAAAACCTCGACGCTTCACTTAATCGGATCGTCGAGGTTTTTCTTTTCTATCGAGCTCGTTTCTTAACAAACCGTTTTAATCCATCCCGATTCAAGCTATTCCGTTTCAAGCACTTAGGCCTACTCGTCTACCGGCCAATCCGCCATCTGCTGAAAGCTGAACGCCGTGACAGGATCGATGGTTTTCACCAACTTCTCTACCTGACTGATGGCATCGATCGACGTGCTCGCCTTGCGATAACTCAAGTAGATCGGACGATACCACTCTGCCACGCCATCCACTTTGACCAATTGCCCGCTGGCTAAGAAGGGCTCGACAAGAGAGGTGGGTAAGTAAGCACTTCCTCCCTTTTCAAGGATGAAGTCTAAAGCGATGCGCGCAGTTGAAGTACGTAGATAAGGCGCTGGGATCTTAGGGTGGCGCTCAGCATGTTCAGAGGCAAACTTAGTGCCCCAATCGACATACACGTACTTGTCTTCCAGCACTTGATCCACGCTGCCCTCTGAGGTCGAAACCAAGACCAACACCACATCCGCGACTTTTTTACAATTGAGCTCATCGGCTTTGATTTGGTCAAAAGCGAACGCCATATCTAAGGTGCGTTCTTGCAAACTGCGATTGAGTGCTTCTCTGCCCATGATTTCAGCCATAAAGCCATAACCACTGAAGGCATCCGTGATGAGGCTTAAGCCATTTTGCAGATACGCATCCCACACGTTTGGCGTCCCGCCTATGGTCAGTTGCAGTGCTTTGCCATTTTCTAGGGAGAGTTCTAATTTCGCCTGCTGCAAGGTGCTGACCATCACTTCCGCGTAGCCAATCAAACGCTCACCGGCGGAAGTCAGTTTGATGTTGTTGCGATCACGGATGAAGAGTTGCGTATCAAAATAGCTTTCCAATTGCTTGATACGTGCGCTAACCGCAGCTTGAGTGATGTACAGGTTTTCCGCCGCACGACCAAAATGGCGTACATTGGCCAATTCTAAAAAGGTTCTGAAGACTTTAACGTCCATTAATATTCCTCAAAGTGCAAGCGTTCAAGCCTACCAAATCTTGCCATTAAGCAAACCATTGAATGGGCAAAATGTTACCTTAAAACCATAAAAATGTTTAATAGTGACAATAAAAAAGTTTTGTTTTCCTTTTGCTAACTTTGCGCCTAATTTTCGATCTGTACCGCTTAGGTCATTTATCAATTGTAGGTTACAGAGGCTACCACAATGTCTGACACTGAATTTCGTCACGGCAAAAAACGTTTTTACGACAACACTAAGTTTCCACGCGGCTTTGCTAAGTCTGGTGATTTTACGCTCGCTGAAGAAGAAATCCTAACCCTCTATGGTGACACCATGTTGGGCTTGGAGAACGGCGATCTCTCACCTGAAAACGCAGAAGAAAAGCATTTCGTAAAAGTTATCGAAAACCCTGGAAAAGCGAAAACCAAGCTGGAACGTGTGTGGTTAAAATACGTTCAACTCGCTCGTGGTCGTAAACGCTTTCACACCCTAAATGGTCGTTCAAAACCAGATGGCAATGTGGAAGATTACGCCGATGATGTGAGCTTGGTGGAAGAAGATTAATCTCGACCCGCAAGCACAGAATAACAAAGCCCAGATTGGCAACAATCTGGGCTTTAACTTTTCTGCGGCTCGGCTATTTGGCCAAAGAGGCGACCTTTTTCAAGAAGCTGTCTCTTAGATGCTCTTGGTCATACTCTAAATGATAGGTGTTGTGGAAACCGATTTTGAGTTCAACGCCGTTACCGCGTAGAAAGACGTTGTAGCCATCATAGTCGGAAAACGCTTCGACCCCTTCATACATCTTGCCAAACTCGGTCGGCGTGCCGCGCGCCATTACCATCTCGTAAGCCTGCAATACTTTGGTCGGATCCAGTTCGTTTTTCATCGCTGACCCTCCTGTTATGTTCTCATTTCAAGTATGGCTCTGTGTGTACAATTTAGCCACTGGAGAAAGACAGTGACATCACGCTTTCTCTATTTACTCTTGAGGCGCTAGGGAAGATCAAACAGCAACGCTTTGACGTTGTCAGCGCCGCGATTGACGAGCGTGATTCGAGAGGTGGACTCTACCTTTGCACCATCTCCTCCTTGCAAGGTAATACCCTCAACCTCTAACGTGCCGTCGATTTGGTGCACATACACCTTGCGATCGGCGCCAAGCGCGTAATCCAGCGATTCGCCCGGTAATAAAATCAACTGATGTAGTTGGGCATCTTGTTTAATGTGCAAGGTACCCGCATCGCCTGTGGGCGTCGCGATGGTCGTTAACCCAGGCGCTTGACCAAAGTCTTTTTGCTGATAACCAGGCGTTTGACCGAAAGTGTTCGGCTCAATCCAAATTTGCAAGAAGCGCAATGCATCGGTTTTCGACGCATTGTATTCACTGTGATAGATGCCTTTTCCCGCCGACATCAATTGGAACTCACCCGCAGGCAGTGACTTAATATTACCTTCACTGTCTTTATGTTCGATGCTGCCCTCAAGAACGTAGCTGATGATTTCCATATCTCGGTGGCCGTGGGTATCAAACCCTGCGCCGGGTGCCACTTCATCGTCGTTGATGACGCGCAGCGCGGAAAAACCCATCTGCTGCGGATCGTAATAGTGGCCAAATGAAAACGTGTGTTTGCTGTCGAGCCAACCAAAATTGGCGCGGCCGCGATCGTGTGCGTGTCTCACTGTGATCATGACATTACTCCTCTTTCTTTCCCTTAGATTAGGGGATGCTTTCGCTCACAAACAGCGCATAAATTTGGCTTAATAGTTCGAAATTTTTGATGAAGCAGGCGTAAAGCAATTCTTGCCCTATCGACAAATTGTTTTTGTTGGACACTAGGGGGTGTTTGTACGTTAATGCGCTCGTCGCGATAACCCGGTCATCAAATTAAGCCCGCGACTCGTATGATTTCTAACTACACTGAAATCATGTTTTATTCTTTATCTTTGTGAGACTTGATGTGGAAAATTCTTCCAAACTTGACCGCGTTCGCGCTGACTACAATGTTCAACACTGGAGCCAAGGCTTTTACGGTATCGATAACCAAGGTGAGGTGTATGTGTCACCTGCGCTTGGTCAAGATCACCAAGTGCCACTGAGCAAAATTGTCGCTCAACTCGAACAAAAACAGCTTAATTTGCCGGTACTGGTCCGCTTCCCTCAGATCCTGCATCAACGTGTGCACGGCATCTGTGATGCATTCAACCAAGCGATTGACGAGTACCAATACCCGAATAACTACTTGCTGGTTTACCCGATCAAAGTGAACCAACAAAAAGAAGTGGTCGATGAGATCCTTGCCAGCCAAGCGCAACTAGAGACCAAACAACTTGGCCTAGAAGCGGGCAGTAAGCCAGAACTTTTGGCGGTACTGGCACTGGCGCAAAAAGCGAGTTCAGTGATCGTCTGCAACGGCTATAAAGATAGAGAGTACATTCGCCTAGCGCTGATCGGTGAAAAACTGGGTCACAAAGTCTTCATCGTGCTTGAGAAAATGTCCGAGCTGGACTTAGTGCTTAAAGAAGCGAAAAGTCTTGGCGTTAAACCGCGCATGGGCATTCGTATTCGCCTGGCCTCTCAAGGTGCGGGGAAATGGCAATCAAGTGGCGGTGACAAATCGAAGTTTGGTCTAGCGGCATCACAAGTGCTTGGCGTGATTGATAGGCTAACGAAAGAGAACCAATTGGACTCTTTGCAACTGGTGCATTTCCACTTGGGCTCGCAGATGGCGAACATCCGCGATATTCGTAATGGTGTAAACGAATCGGCGCGCTTCTACTGTGAACTGCGCGGCATGGGTGCCAACATTCAATATTTCGATATTGGTGGCGGACTCGCGGTGGACTACGACGGCACACGTAGTCAATCCACTAGCTCAATGAACTATGGCTTGATTGAATATGCGCGCAACATCGTCAACACGGTTGGAGATGTGTGCACGCAGTACGAACAACCCATGCCGACGATCATTTCCGAATCGGGTCGCTCACTTACCGCCCACCACGCGGTACTGATCACCAACGTGATCGGCACAGAAGCCTACCAGCCGGAAGTGGTCAATGAGCCAGAACTTGATGACCCACTGCTGCTACAAAACATGTGGCGCAACTGGGAAAGTTTGCAAGATGGCAGTGATGCGCGTGCATTAATTGAGATTTACAACGATACGCAAAGCGACCTTGCCGAAGTGCATTCGCTATTTGCTGCGGGGGTGTTGAACCTGCACCAGCGCGCTTGGGCAGAGCAAATGTCATTGCGTATTTACTACGAGCTCAGCCGATTGATGAGCACCAAAAACCGCTTCCATCGCCCTATTTTGGACGAACTGAGTGAGCGTTTGGCGGATAAGTTCTTCATCAACTTTTCGCTGTTTCAATCGCTACCTGACGCTTGGGGTATTGATCAGGTGTTCCCAGTCCTACCTCTGTCAGGGCTTGAGAATGTCGAAGACCGCCGCGCAGTGATGCTCGACATCACTTGTGACTCAGACGGTACCGTCGATCAGTACGTCGATGGTCAAGGCATTGAGACGACTCTCCCTGTCCCAGCATGGAGCAAAGATAAGCCGTACTTTATGGGCTTTTTCTTGGTCGGTGCCTACCAAGAGATCTTGGGTGACATGCACAACTTATTCGGTGACACGCACAGTGCGGTCGTGACCGTAGATGACAGTGGCGAACCTATCATCGAGCGTATCGATGAGGGCGACACTGTAGAAGATATGATGCGCTACGTGCATATTGATGTCGATAACATCCGTGAGCACTACCGTGAACTGGTCACGCAGCGTGTCAGTGAACAAGAACAGCAAAGCGTATTGCAAGAACTTGAGCAAGGCTTAAGTGGCTATACCTATTTAGAGGATTTCTAAGTGAACGATTTGTTTAGCAAAATCGATTATTCGCTCTACTCCAACGCGATGACCTTTTGTCGTCGCCCTTATATGCGCGATCCTATCGGCAGTGATGCCGATTTGGTTATCCTCGGCGTACCTTTAGATATGGCTACGTCAGGGCGACCTGGCGCGCGTATGGGCCCTGACGCCATTCGTCGTGCCTCGGTCAACTTGGCATGGGAAAGCAAAAAGTTCCCATGGGATTTCAACGTGTTCAAACGTGCTAACGTGATTGACGCGGGTGATTTGGTGTTCGACTGCGGCGACGCTGAAGACTTCACCTACCGCCTTGAAGCGGCGACCAGTGAAATTTTGCGTGATGGTAAAACCATGTTGGCACTGGGCGGTGACCATTTTGTCACCTTACCCATCTTGCGAGCCTACGCGAAGCATCACGGTGAAATGGCGCTCGTCCACTTTGACGCGCACACCGACACCTACGCGAACGGCAGCTCATACGATCATGGCACTATGTTCTATCATGCGCCAAAAGAAGGGTTGATTTCGCCTAAACACTCAGTACAAATTGGTATTCGTACGGAATACAAAAAGCAAGATCATGGCTTTAACGTCATCAATGCGATGGAAGCCAATGAACTGAGCGCGAGTGAGATTGTTTCACAAGTGCGAGACATCGTCGGCGACAAACCGGTGTATGTGACTTTTGACATCGACTGTTTAGACCCTGCTTTTGCACCCGGTACAGGCACCCCGGTATGTGGCGGTCTGAACTCTGATAAAGTGCTGAAAATCATCCGCGGTTTTGCGGGTATGAACATCGTTGGTATGGACGTCGTAGAAGTGTCTCCTCCCTACGACCACGCAGACCTCACCTCACTCGCGGGCGCCACCATCGCACTAGAGTTGATGTACGCTTGGGCAGCCAATCGCATCGAAGAATAACAACATCACTGACCAACAGGGAGTCCACGACTCCCTGTTTTGTTTTCTGGGCTGTCATTTGAGGGGACTTACACCACGCTCAGCGATTCGATGGCTTGCTGTATTGAAGTAAAGTGGATTTTCGTCAAGCACACTTCCACCTTGGCAAACTCATGTTCTTGTACCCATTGGGTCACTTGTTCGAGCGTAATAAGCTCGCTGTGAGGCTGGTAGTGATAGCCTTGTTCGTCTGTTGAGATGAGAAAACACCGACCACGGCTATCAATCAGCCAATCGTCTTCACTCCAGATCAGCGACGTGAGTTCACTTTCCAACACATCTTGAGAGGGCACATAGAGTAGCTCGTAATCACCATCTAACTTGAACATGCATGGCCATTCTATCATGGTTGAGTTTCCTATTGTGTTGTCAAACTATAAAACAAACGAGACCGTCACCGAGACAAACGCGTGATCGCTCGCTTGGCTATCTTGCGCGAAGGATGGGTTGATCAGATGTTGATCCAACACCTGATAGCCAACAACATCCGCAAGTGAGTATGGCGACTGAGCTTGAAACTCTTGCGATAGAAGCAGGTAGTCCAACACATTGCCCGTTGCGAAATGATAATGTGTGGCCGCTCGGTCTTTTGCTTTGTCATTGGCTTGGTAGAGGTTCCAGCTGTCTTCAAGGGTGAGTGTCGCACTGTCGCTGCTGGCATTGAGCGTGAGTTGCCCAGTCAGTACACTGTCCAAACTTTGATTCATATCGCCCATCAGCACAGTCGGCACTGGATGTGACCGGTAGGCGTTTTCCATCGCAATTCGAAGCATCACGGCTTCCCAGCCACGTTGTTGATGAGACAACCAGCGCCCGAGAAGTGGATGCTCACTCCCACCAGTTGCGCTCTCTGTCGCGCGTTGAGATTTTAGGTGACACACATAAACGGCAACTTCGCCTATATTAGGCACCGATACCTCAGCCGCAATCGGCTGACGACTAAAATGAGGAAAGGGAACGCCATAGCACTCCATTAAAGCGCTAGGGGGCGTCACCGCCTGACAACGTGTGATTGGGTAGCGAGACGCCACTGCCACAACAGGCTGGGAGTAGATGTATTCCTGCTCAATATGCGGCGTATCGACGACCGCAAAATAGCCATAGCCGAGATCCGCCATCATCTGTCTCGCGGCCTCAATCGAGAACACCTCTTGCAGCCCGACAATATCCGCATCAAGAAGCGTTAATTTCTCCTTCGTCCAGCGACATTTTTCCGCCCACGCTTGCGTCTCATAGATATTCTCAAAATCATAAAACGCGTTGGGCGGCGCGACAAAATTGAACAGGTTTGCGGTGGCAAACGTCAGTGTCTGATGGGTGTGCAAGCGAAGTCTCTAACGATAAAATCATAGGATGAGTGTACCAAATTTCTGCGCGACGCTGCGTTACTTCTCGATCTCAATACCTAACTCTTTACGAACACGCTGACTCAGTCCTTTGCTCACCAATTGGTAGGAGGCGTTCAAATAGTACTGGAGCGCTTCATCGCGCTCCGGCGAGGCATCGATTTGCTGAATCCATTTCATGCCGCGGCTGGCAAAGTACGGCGCCGGAATATAGCCGTCACTTTCACTGAGGAAGACAAAGTTTCTCTCTGATGTCTTAAACGTGTAAGCAGGCGTACCACTTGGCGTGCGCGTACCGATGGCAAACACCTTGCCGCCCACTTTCCACACCTCGCTGTTGCCCCATTGCACCACGTGTGTGGTTGCCGGTAAGGCGCGGCAAAATTGATTGAATTGTTCGTGATTCATCGCCATTCCTTTTTGATTTAGGTCGAGTGCATAGAGCACAAGATAAATTGATCCATTACAGGTGACAACAGAGGGGATTGATGTAGTATCGCCATTATTAACTATATGATTAAAATGGAATTAGCACCTCGATGCGATTGGAACACGTACTAGAGATCATCGAATTTACCGACTCAGACCACCTAGAAAATGCGATGGCGCATTACCAAACACACGCTTGGGTGGCGGACACGTTACTGCCGTATCTGCACCCCATTTATGACATGGCGCCCGAGGCGCTGTGCCAGCATCTTTCTGACCTTGGATTTAAAGGCACATTGAGCATTGTGCCGCATCAAGATGGTAGCGCCCAGCGCAGCTACTTGCTGTTTGACGCCAGTCGCATCGATGCGCACACCGCCGTGCAATTATCTGGCGCACTATCGTCATCGAAACCACAATCCACATCCTGCCATTCTACCCAACCCAAGGTGAATAGCGTGCAAGAAGAAGAGGCGCTCTAGGCGCCTCAATTGCGTTATGCCCAAAACGTGAGGGCAATGCCCGTCAGCACTAAGATACAAGCAAGATTAAGCACAATACCGACTTTCATCATCTCACTTTGTTCCACGTGACCTGAACCAAACACGATGGCATTGGGCGGCGTGGCGACCGGCAACATAAAGGCGCAAGAGGCAGCAACCGCAATCAGCACAGACAGAATTACTGGCGATAAGCCAAACGCTTCGGCGACGGTGGCAAAAACCGGAATCAACAAGGCTGCGCTCGCCGTGTTGCTGGCAAACTCGGTAAGAAACACCACAAAAATCGCAATCACCGCCACAATGAACACTATGCCAAGGTGAGCAATCGCCTCGCTGAGGACATTGGCCAAAAAGACGCTGGTACCCGTCGTTTTGAGTACATTACTCAGGCAGATCCCGCCGCCAAACAGCAGTAACACGCCCCAATCTGCGGTTTTTTCGATGTCCTTCCAGTGCACGACGCGCGCAAAGTTCACCGCGACAATTGCACCGAGTGCCACCAACGTATCGAACTTAGCAAAACCGCCCAGCATGGCATTAATCGGCTTACTGAAAATCCACAGGCAAACCGTGGCAGCAAAAATACCTAACGTGACGATTTTACCTTTGTCCCACTGTACTGGCTGATAGTTAAGCTCAAATTTCCCTTGCAAGTTGGGTTTGAGCATCAGATACAGCACAGCCATCGCAACAGGCAAAAGCACCAACGTCGTCGGCACACCAAAGCGCATCCAATCGGTAAAAGTTAGCCCCACTTCCGCTGCGGCGATGGCGTTCGGTGGGCTACCGACGATGGTGGCAATACCGCCAATACTGGCGCTGTAGGCAATACCCAAAAGCACAAACACATAGGTTGGGTGCTCTTTGTCTGCATCGACTTTACTCAGTACGCCGAGCACCAATGGCAGCATCATCGCCGTTGTTGCGGTGTTGCTGATCCACATCGACAACCCAGCGGTCACCCCAAACAGCATAAACACCGCCACGCTCATTTTGCCTTTCGCCAAGATCAAAACTTTATCGGCAATCACCTTATCCAAGCCTTGCCTGTGCATCGCCGCCGCAAGGGCGAAACCGCCAAGGAACAGGAAGATAATGGAATTAGCAAAGTTGTTGAGCGCGGTTTGGGTGTCAAACACATCAAAGAACACCGCCATCACAGGGACAAGAATGGCCGTCACCGTCACGTGCAACGCCTCGGTGAGCCATAAAATGGCGATAAACAACAGCATGCTGATACCCAGTACAACGGGGGGATCAAACGGGAGGGTAAAATAGAGCAGCAAAAACAGCGCTATATCCGCTAAGACGATGGCGCTGTTGCGGTTAAATAACCACTCTCGGGTATTGGTGGGCAAAGGGACACTATCATTTTTATGCATTATTATATTTCCTTCTAAGGGCCGAACTGGCCCCTAGATGATCCCACAATGTTGCAAGCGGAAATAATTTCCTTTGCGAATTTGTTAACCCCATCAATATCATGGACATTAATGGCTTAACTATCAGTAATAGGCGGACAAACGCTTCACTAAGCCGTTAATTTATCGAAACTTTCCATCACTTGTGGGCACTTCATCACGCGACCATGCCCCTGACCCTGTGTCGCCACCAAGCTGACGTTAGCCATCTCACTGGCCGCTTTTTCTGACACGGAGAAGTGGGTGAATTTATCTTGCTGATCATGAACGATGATGGTCGGCGCTTGACGCAACTTGAGTTTGTTGTAGGGATCGATGGATTGGATCGGATAGCGATACTGCTCTTCCACTTTCGACACCACCGCATCAAACAAACGCATCGAATAACCGGAGCGAGCAATGCTGCCGAACAGATTGTCGAGGTAGTCCAGCACCGGCGCAATCAGCAACATCGGCTTATCCACCAGTTTTTGGTGATGGCACTCAATCGCAGACGCAGTTCCCATACTGTGCCCAACCAGACCCGCCACATCATCAACACTGTCGAGCACCGCTTCTAAGCCTTGGACAAAGGCAGGAATATGGCCATAGACACCTTCGCTTTGACCATGAGCCGGGTGATCATACGCCAGAGCGGTGTAACCTCGCTTAGCAATATGCGCCATCAAAGGGTAGAACTGGCTTGCGCTGCCCGACCAACCGTGGGTCAACACCCACACCGGCCCCGACCCCAAACGATAGGTTTTCAACACCCCCTCACCACTTTGCACTTCGCCTTCAATCAACCCTTGCGGCGCGGCGTTTTTCGGTTTGGTGCGCACCGGCGTCAGCAATAGTTTGCGCGCCGTTTTTTCCGCATGCTTAGGCGCTAAGGTGTGATGAAGCCTTGTGCCCCAGTTCACCATGCTTTTCTTTAAGCTGAATTTCGTTGATGTGTTGAAATAGATCTTATCACTCATGGTCGTATCCTTATCTGTTCGTAAAAACGAACGACCGTACTATTTTAAGTTAAAAAAACCGCGTCAATCGATGACGCGTGTTGTTTATTCTGTGGGTTAAGCGCTCACTCTCCAGCGCTGCAATAGCGCCTCTACCCCAGACCAGAACAGCGCATAACTCGCCTGCTCACCGTGGATGGAGTAAAACAGATGGGCACTTAAATAAAGCCCGTACAACTCGAACGTGGCTTGTTTCGGATCGAGCTGGCGGTCGAACTCACCACTCTCGATCCCTTTCGCTACCTGAATGCGCAAATACTCAATCCAAGTGGCGATGGTTTTCTTCAATACTTGCTGCGTCGGCGTAGGTTGTGGGCACGCCTCTTTCCACGCATCAAGGAACATACAACTGCCTTGAAACGAGTGGTTCCACCCCAACCAATTGTCGAGCAGGCTGCGCAGTTTGCGCTCGATGTTGTCATCACCTTGCGCCCTCGCTGGCGCGATCACTCGCTCGGTAAACACGAGGTTGGCGTACTCCAGAACCGCAATTTGCAAGTTGTCTTTCGAGTTAAAATGAGCAAACAACCCACTCTTAGACATACCACACTGCTTCGCCAACTCTCCGATCGTCAGGCTCTCCAACCCATTTTCACTGGCCAGTTCAAATGCCTTGCTCAGAATATTCTCGCGGGTGATTTTGCCTTTACTCATCGGTGACTCACTGTGTGGACTGAACGCCTTTTTAGCACGTTCGTACTTTTTTTCCAAGTGTGGAGTATTAGCGAAGCATCGAAAACGAGGAGGAACGCTCTATCCTGGATCGTTCGCCAAGCTTTTATTGTTTGTCATTAGGCGATAACGAACGATTGCACTACAATTTCTGTTTACATGTGAATAAGTAGAGCATGATGTTGTTACAGGGTTCAAACCTCAATATGCCTTTGGCGGAACTGATTTCTTCACTCACCGTCGCACTCGATATGACAGAGGGCCAGCCCCCTGAACACAGCATGCGTTGCTGCTGGATAGGCATGCATATTGGTGAGCGAATGAACCTTTCCTCATCAGAGCTGCATGACCTGTATTTTACGTTATTACTCAAGGATGCGGGTTGTAGCAGTAATGCCGCGCGTATTTGCGAACTTTACGCCACCGATGATCTTACGTTTAAACAACGTTATAAAACGGTCGGCACCAGCCTGACGAGCGCGATTAACTTCGTACTTAAAAATGCAGGCTCGGGAGAGCATTGGCGCAAGCGTATTTCGACCACCATTGACATCTTAAAAAATGGTACTGATTACGCACAAGAGCTGATCCAAACACGTTGCACAAAAGGCGCAGAAGTCGCGCGTGAACTCTTGTTCAGTGAAAACGTGGCGCAAGGTATCAAACATTTGGATGAACACTGGGACGGGTCAGGCCGTCCTGAAGGGCTGCAGCATGATCACATCCCACTCTTTTCAAGAATTGCACTTCTCGCTCAAGTAATGGATGTGTTCCAACGTGAACATAATTTGAGCATTGCCTTTTCTGAACTGGAACGTCGCTCCGGAAACTGGCTGGACCCTAGCTTAGTAACCATCGCTAAGCAGTTGGAAGAGAACGCGGATTTTATTGAGGCACTCAACGCCCCATCCATCGTCTCTTTTGTCCTCTCCATGTCACCCGCACTAGCGATGATTCCCTTAGACGATGATTATTTCGACCGAATCGTGACCGCGTTTGGCAAGATCATCGACGCCAAGAGTCCTTTTACCTCCGGACACAGCGCCAGAGTGGCTGTTTTTAGTACCCTCATTGCCGAAGAGCTCAATATTGACCAAGAGGATCGACTATGGCTGAAACGCGCCGCTCTCTTGCATGATCTCGGAAAACTTGGGGTCAGCAACACCATCTTGGATAAACCAGGAAAACTGGATCACGACGAATGGGCACAAGTGCAAAACCACGCGGTGCTGACGAGAGAGATCCTTGAAAAGATATCGCCGCTCAGACACTTTGCCAAAATGGCGGCGGCCCATCACGAGAAGTTAGATGGAACAGGCTATCCCGACAAGTTGGTTGCTGAAGAAATATCGATGATGACACGGATTATTACCACGGCTGATATTTTTGACGCCATTACCGCTGAACGCCCTTATCGAGGCGCCATTCCGATTCCAAAAACATTAGAAATCATGGAAGAAAACGTCGGCACAGCCATCGATCCATTGTGCTTTAATGCGCTCAAAGCCGCATTAAAAAAACTCCCAGAGAAATACATAAAAGACATCGGGATGAGTGAACTCCCCTCTTCGCCAACGCTTTAGATTGATGGGAAAAGAGTATCTTCATCCCTTCGCTCACTGTGGCTGTGCCGTCTGTGTGCTTCACTGTGTGCTTCAGTTTGATAGCTTGGTTTTGGACAAAACCTTGCTAGAGTTTTTGTTTAAATTAGCAAATCACAAATTACTACAGATAATGGAAAAATAATTGTATAGATTTTATATTGCAGTTGACGAATAAACGAGGTCCTATTCCTATAGTCGTTGAAAATCAACTCAGGATTTCGTAATAAAATAATTACCTCTGAGCATATTCCTGCGGTGTACAACCAAACAATTTTTTAAAAGAAGAGAGAAAGCTGCTCACACTGCTATAACCCAACTCATGCGCAACTAAGGTTGTGTTATACCCCTGAGAAATCTTGTCCAGTGAACTCATCAAACGAAAGCGGCTACGCCATTGACGGAATGTGAGTCCCGTTTCTGCCTTAAACAACCTTTCGATAGTACGAACACTTGCCCCTACTTGATTTGCCAGCTGTTCAAGTAACAGAGATTGGTCAGGCTGATTAACAATAAGACTGATCAACCGTTGCAGGCGAGGGTCATGTCCTGATGGAATATAGAGCTCCAATGCTTCCAATGATTCAAGTTCATCAAGGGCGACCAAGCCCAAATTATGTGCTCGTTCTTTTGCGAGGGAACCTGCGCTTTCAGTAAGCTTGAGTATCACTTCTCGCAGTAACGAGCTCATTTTTAACATGACGACTTTATCAGAGTTCTGACGTACACAAAACGAAGGATCAACGTATAAATTCCGAGTCTGAGTGGCAGTTTCATTACTCACCTGATGGTAATGACCGCCAGGAATCCACACAGCATGCGTAGATGGAACGACCCAGACAGCTTTTTCACTGGTTACACGCAAAATTCCCTTAGAGCCCCAAAGAAGCTGCCCTCTGGGATGAGCATGCGGTTCGATAGCAGACTCAGCAACCATACTGCGACTATGGGCAAGCACGGGTTGAGTTGGGTCTAAGACAAAGGCAACGTCGCTGGGCGATAACATTGTCGTGTTAGGAATATGTTTTGACATCCTGTCTCGTTAAAACGAATAAAAAAAAAAGGTATTTTAGGAATAACTAAAGAATATATCTAGAGCCTGTTGATCTTTTAAGTCAACGGAACCTAATAGTTATAAAAGTTCAGGAGAAAACACATATGGTCAGCCGGCTCAATGTAAAGTCAGTCGCTGTAATTATCGCTTTGATATTTGCACTTGTGATTAGTATCTTTCCACTTCCAGGTCAGTCCGAGATGTTTTCTCGGAGTGCCGCAGTTGTCTTAGTAACACTCGTTTTTTGGAGCTCAGGATTCGTTCCGCCCTTTCTGGCTAGTTTGATTTTCTTTGCTTTAGTCACGATATTGGGCCTAATTTCACCATCGATAGTATTCGCGGGTTTTGGTTCTACCGCTGTATGGCTCATCATTTCAGGGTTTATCATTGGTGCAGCAATTTCCAAATCCGGGTTGGGCCAAAAACTTGCGACAATGATTTCACCTTACTTAACAGTTAGTTACCCGCAACTTATCGCCGGTTTGGTATTTAGTGCCATGCTACTGGGGTTTATCATGCCCTCTTCCGTAGGCAGAGCAGTGGTGTTAATTCCCATTGGTATGGCATTAGCTGACACCATTGGACTGAAAAAAGGCAGTAACGGCCGAATTGGCATTGCTACTGCCCTTGCAATTTCGTGCAATATGCCAAGTTTTGCAGTGTTACCTGCCAATATTCCCAACATGATTTTAGCTGGCTCCAGTGAAAACCTCTTTAATGTTACCTTTGGCTACACTGAATACTTGCTACTTCATTTTCCCATATTGGGTATCGTTAAATCTTTGGTCGTCATTTGGTTAGTACTGCGTATTTTCCCTGACGAAATTTCGGCCCCATCAGCCGCTGAAGACACCAGTAGCGAAAGTTTTGTTTCTGACCAAAAGATGCAGAAAAAAGTGGGTATTTTGCTCGCTATCACGTTGCTATTCTGGATAACAGATACCATTCACGGCATTAATCCGGCCTGGGTAGGTTTAGTGACCGCAATTATACTTCTATTACCTAAATGGGGAATTGTAGAACCCAAAGCGTTTAATAGCTCAGTTGATTTTGCCACAGTGATTTTTGTCGCAGGTGCTTTAGGGCTGGGAGCTCTTGTTAATGAATCCGGAATTGGCTCAGCATTAGGGCAGTTATTTGGACATATACTTCCAGCAGACCAAAACAGCTCATTCCTGAGTTTCATGGCACTGTCTATCATTTCAACTCTCACAGGATTAATCGCAACAATCCCTGGTGTTCCAACAGTATTAACACCGATGGCCGGAGATTTCGCTCAAATAACCGGGTTCTCTCTACCCGCTGTTATAATGACTCAGGTAATTGGTTTTTCGACCGTAATTTTCCCATATCAAGTAGGACCACTAGTCGTTGCAATGCACTTATCAAAAGAGCCTCTGTCTAAGCTATTAAAAATTACTCTTCCGTTAACGGCCATTACGGTTGTTGTGCTGATGCCTTTCGATTTCCTATGGTGGCAACTACTAGGCTGGATTGGTTAATAACCTGCCACTAATACTTTATACAATCAATATGCTAAATAATAAGAGCCTGACCACATTGAATTGGTCAGGCTCTTATTACTAAATCACTTGTGATTGCGTTTTCAGCTTACTACTACTTTGAGCTATTTTTCCCCGAGTATATGGCCAAGCCATTACGCCGCCTTCCATTACTTTTACATTTTTCCAGCCATAAGAACTACGTACCAATTGAGCTTCATAACCTCTTAACGAGGTTTTGCAATAGCAGATAATCTCCGTTTCTTTATCTTGTGGCAATTCGTCCAAGCGCTACCTTAGCACAAGGAATTAACGTTTCACCAATACCAAGCCGCATCTGCTCATATTCATCCTGGCCACGCACATCAAGAATGAATGGTTTTTCATTATGCTTACACAAACTCATTAACCACAATACTGCCGGTTGCACCGTGGGAAAGCCCCACCTATCATTTGAAAATGACTAAATCGGTGTATATCCTTTAAGCATCACATCATAAACTGGTCTCAGAAGCGTTTCTTCAAAACGCCAGGCGATCGCACTTTCATCCAATGGATCAACAATCTCAAAAGGTAAGGCGGTTACTGGCTGCAAAGCATAGTTAAATTCCCACAACATTGCATGGCCGACATCCAAAATCATTGGGCAAGAAGTATAACCATCCCAATTAGCGGTTAACGACTGCCCCTTTATTAAACTGCATAAATTTTCCGCCACAACAGGAAGCTGGGATTTAACTGATGCCGCTGTTTTACCAATTGGTGTACCAACACAATCGCCAATGCCAAAAACATTAGGATAACGGTTATGCTGCATAGTAAAATTATCAACATCCAAATATCCTAGGAAATTTTTATTGTCTGCTAACGCAGAATCACGAATAACCTTAGGCGGTGTCATCGGCGGTACGATATGAATAAAATCCCAGTTAATGCGTTGGCTTGAGCCATCTGGCTGAGTAAAGATTGCCGATTTATTACTGCTATCAATAGAGGTAAGTACTTGCTCATAATTTGGTGTTATGTTCCGCTTTTGCCAAACCTCTTTCAACTTGTCATTGAACGCCTTAACAGAAAAAAGTATGTTTTCTGACGTATAGTAGTTGAAATTAAATTCGTCTCTTCGCCCACTTTGAGCAGCAAAATATTCAACTAAGTTTGTGGCTTTCATTGGTGCACCGGCGCACTTCATCGCACCAACTGGACGGGTGAACACTGCCTGACCATTTCCTGGGTTTTCAACAAACTGTTGCGCCTGCTTATAGCTCGCTAGACCAGCTTCTGGACTGTGATAGATACTCGCTATTCCACCTTTTCCTATTAATCCAGTATCCATTCCTTCAATAAGATCATAGCGTAGCTCAATACCAGTTGAAACGATTAGATAGTCATAGCCAACTTTTTCACCGCTTTCAGTTATCACTATGTTCATATCTGGTTGAAACTCAACCACTGTACCGCGTTTCCAGTTTATCTGGCGATCTACATAACGGTTTAAGGGCGCAACGACATCACTTTTACTATCATAAGATCCAGCAAGAAGTAATGTTTGTCCTGGCTGATACCAATGGAAGTCGCGTGGCTCAATAACCGTAATCTGCGCGCCATTGAGCTTGCGTAGCAGCATGTTTGCAATGCCAATTCCTCCGGCTCCACCACCAACAATAACAATTTTAGCTTTGCTATCGATTTTACTTGCTTCATTATACCCGACACCAACAGCGCCTAAAGCGCCCAAAGTGAGCCCGGACTTTAATAATGTTCTACGTGTTATAGGCATAAATAGGTCCTTTAGAAATGCACAAATTAAACAAAGAAACAATCGCTTATCTCAGTCCTACACCTTCATTGAGTAGCAATAAATCAACGATTGCAAATCGAACTATCCAAATCAGCCATCGCTTCATAATGGCTGATATATACCTTGCCTTTTAAGTGTTCAAAAAAATCTGACTTTAGAATGTCATCCATGACTGGGCCTTTAACTTCTGATAGGTGCAGTTGAATCTCCGATTCTTTCAAACGGTCGTGAATCAAGGTGAGGCTTTCCAGCGCACTGGCATCGACCATGTTTACCCCGGATAACATCAATACCAGGTGTTGGGTTTGTGGGTACTGTTCCAGATATTCTGGTATCTGATCTTCCAGATAACGAGCATTGGCGAAATATAAGCTTTCGTCAATTCGCAGGCTGAGTACCGTTTTACTTTGGATTACATTAAAGCGCAGGATATTGCGGAAATGTTGAGTCCCCTCAATTAAGCCGACCACTGCAATATGTGGGCGGCTGGTACGCCAGAGAAATAGCGCCAGAGATGTCGCCAGTCCAGCCAGTACGCCAATCTCAACATTAAACGCCAGTACACCGATAATGGTAAGAAACATGGCGATGGCGTCACTTTTGGCACTTTTCCAGGTATGGATAATAGCTTTCACATCAATCAGTGCCGATACCGCAACGATAATGGTTGCCGCTAGCACCGCATGTGGCAAGTAGGTAAACAGAGGGGTGAAATAGAGCACGGTAATACCGATGCCGATGGCAGTAAATGTGCCCGCTAATGGTGTTTCGGCGCCAGCATCATAATTGACTACTGAGCGCGACAGACCACCGGTAACCGGAAATCCACCGTTAATAGCCGAGGCAATGTTGGCACCACTTAAGGCAATCAGTTCCTGATTAGGCTCAATTCTCTGGCGGCGTTTCGCCGCTAATGTTTGCCCAACGGAAGCTGACTCGACGAAACCGATAATACTCAGCAGAATCGCTGCCGGAAGCAAGTCAGCGATTAGTGTAAGATCGAGTGATGGAAGTGAAAAGCTGGGCAAACCGCTTGGGATCTGACCGACTACGCTGACGCCTTTTTTGTCCAAATCAAACAGGGCTACCAGTACAATACTCAGTATCATCACCATCACTGGAGCCAGTTTAGTTACATGACTTGCCAGTTCTGACGAAAGCCCTAGCTTAATTAAACTGGCTTTGAGGTTCTTACGTGCGTAGATCAGGGCAATCAAACAGGAGGTACCAATCAGCAAGGTATAAAAATTGGTTTGAGGTAACGCAAGAATCAAATTAGTCAGGCGTTCAATTACATTTTCTCCGTGCAGCGGCACGCCAAGAATATGTTTAAACTGTCCGATAGAGATAAGGATACCGGAGGCGGTCATAAAGCCGGAAAGCACTGGATGGCTTAAAAACGTCGTCAGAAATCCCAGTCTTAGTACCGACATCAGAAATAGCACGATACCGGAAAGAAATGCCAGGGTTGCTGCAGCAGTGATATAATCTTGACTACCCACTTCAAACAGAGGAGCAACGGCTTCTGCGGTCATTAGTGAGATGACTGCGACCGGACCAACAGCTAGTGTTTTACTACTACCAAACAGAGTATAAGCGATCAGCGGCAGAATACTGGCGTACAGACCAACAACGGGCGGCAGGCCAGCGACCATCGCGTATGCAAGACTTTGTGGAATTAACATCAAAGTCACGATAATAGCCGCTAAGCCATCTTTAGTAGCATCATGACGCGAATAGTCAGGCAACCAAGACGATATCGGCAACCATTTCAACCAGGAATTTTTCATGCCTTGGTTATCCTAAGCAATGTATGTGAATTCGTTCAATCGGGTTGCTTAACCCAACTCAGGTCAAAACCCACTTCGGCGGCTTGGGCAATACGGTGATCAAATGAGCCTAATTCGTCGCTGCTCATCGACCAAAGTGCACTGCAACGTGTACCTGTACGACAGAAAGCAAAAATAGGCTTAGGGGCCTGTGCAAAGAACTGACCAAACTGTTTCCCCTGCTCTTGAGTAATATTTCCGGAGATCACTGGTAAGTGGAAATAGGCTAAGCCCTGTTCTTTAGCCAGTCGTTCAATTTCTCTATTCAGAGGCTGACCATTTTCTTCCCCGTCAGGGCGGTTATTGACGATAGACTTAAATCCCATCACAGCAAGACGTGCTACATCGCTGGGCAGAATTTGTGATGAAACGGTAATTGAATCGGTTAGATAGATTGGTACCAGCATAACAGAAACTCCGCTTCAGACTTTATTCAATGGTATTTTCAGATAGCGCACACCGTTATTTTCTTCCGGTGGTAATTCTCCGGCTCGCATATTGACTTGAACCGAAGGCAAAATCAGGGTCGGCATATTCAGCGTGGCATCACGTCCTTCACGCATTTCAACAAATTGCTGCTCAGAAATACCCTGTTTGACGTGAATATTGTGTAAACGCTCATCACCGATCGTCGTTTCAAACAGATACTCTTCGCGGTGTGGTGCTTTGTAGTCATGACACATAAAGACGCGTGTATCATCAGGCAGAGCGAATAATTTCTGAATTGATTGATAGAGGGTCGCTGCATCTCCGCCGGGGAAATCGCAACGGGCAGTGCCGTAATCGGGCATAAATAAGGTGTCGCCAACAAATACACAGTTTCCAATCACATAAGCCATGCAAGCAGGTGTGTGGCCAGGAGTATGAATTGCCTGAGCTTTAATACCGCCAAGGGTAAAACTTTCATGATCAGCAAACAGGTGATCAAACTGACTACCGTCCATTGCAAAATCACTACCGGCATTAAACAGTTTGCCAAACGTATCCTGTACCACCGTGATTTTGTCACCAATTCCCAGTTTTCCGCCGAGTTTCTGTTTGATATAGGGAGCCGCGCTTAGATGATCGGCGTGGACATGGGTTTCAAGAATCCACTCAACCTGTAAGTCACTTTCCACCACAAACTCAATCAGTTTGTCGGCCATTTCGTATGAAGTTCTGCCTGATGCTGGATCATAGTCGAGCACTGAGTCAATCACAGCACATTGTTGACGGTTAAAATCAACGACGACATAGCTGTATGTGAAGGTTTTTGAATCAAAAAATTCGTAAACGTTGGGAGTCATGTTTCCTCCGTTGCTGTAAATATTGAGTTTCTCGGCATTGGAATGATGGGCACCGGAAGGTACCCGTTAAAATGTCATCTCAATATAGAGTGGGTGGAGCTTGCCGATTACAGCGTTTTTTTGCTGAAGTACCAGTCAACATAATTGTAACCTTGATCTTTACGCACTTCGGCTTCTTGAGTAGTTGCTGGTGGTGGAACAATCACTTCATCACCGGGAGTCCAGCTCTCCGGAGTTGCACAAACATTAGAATCTGTAGTTTGCAATGCTTTAACCAAACGAAGAATTTCGGCAACTGAACGGCCGTTGCTCATGGGGTAGTACAACATTGCACGTAAAACGCCTTCAGGATCGATAACGAAAGTGGCACGTACAGCAGAAGTATCACTTGCTCCTGGCTGAACCATGCCGTAAGCGCTAGCAACTTTCATATTCAGGTCGGCGATAATCGGGAAGTTAATTTCTACTCCAAAGTTATCTTTAATACTACGAGCCCACGCGATGTGCGCGTGAACACCATCAATAGACAGCCCCATCAATTCACAATTTAGTGTTTTAAAGTCATCACTGGCCTTCGCAAAAGCCATAAATTCGGTTGTACATACTGGTGTAAAGTCGGCAGGATGAGAAAATAGCACGAGCCATTTTCCTTTGTAGTCTTCCAACTTTAACGTCCCGTGTGTTGTCTTGGCATTGAATGCCGGTGCTGGTTTGTTTAACTGTGGCATTGCTACCATTTGTTTTTCATGTTCGCACATAGGTCACCTTTCATCATCTTACAATCGATTAGTTATCATCAGTTCAGTAATAACTGGCTAGTTAAAAAGCTATGGTTTAATCTGATCGATCTCTAATAATCACTTTAGGAACAAAGTGGACGTATTCGGCTCACTGTATACTGTTTAATAATCGACCAACCATACGCACAGTATACAACCCTCAATGACATAAAACTCACCAAAAAATGACAAGAAACTATCTCAACACGACAAGCCTTCAGCCAAGCGCCAAAGCATATATCCTTGATAGTGCAAAGCCCGTACTTATAGAAAAAAGGCAACTAGAAGCGGGTACTGGCGTTCCTGAACACCAGCATCCTAGAGGACAGTTTATATGGGCTAAATCAGGTACCTTCAGTATCCTTAGTAGTAACAAGGTATGGATAGTACCAACATCATGTGGGATATGGATTCCTAGTAACGTCTTTCATGAGCTATCCAGTGACACAAACACAGTGTTGTTGAGTTTATATGTTGATCCTTTTTATGACGTTCTTCCAGGAAATGAGCAAGCCGTCGTAATGAAACTCAGTAGTTTATTGAAAGATGTTATGGAAAGGCTTGTAAGTGATACGACTAATCAAAACTACAGTCGCTTATTGGGTCTTGTTGTGTTGGAAGAGTTATCTTCTTTAGAGCAAACAACTTATTGGATGCCATCTGGGGCAGACCCTCGTTTGAAAAAATTACTAAGTTTACTAATTAACGAATTTTCTTCTAACCATCAGTTGTTCTCCCTTGCACCTAAGGTTGGCGCAAGCCCGCGTACGATAGAGAGACTATTTGTTAAAGAAACAGGACTAACGTTTAGAACATGGAAAAGTCGGTATAAGTTGATTCTGGCGCGAGATCTTATAGAGCAAGGGATGACAAGCAAAGCCGTAGCACATCAAATCGGATATAAGAGTGTTCCGAGCTTCACTAGAGAGTTCAGCAAATTTTTTGGTGTTCCTCCTCAGCAATGTATCGAGTCCAAGCCCAATGATGGTTAACATGGTGTATCCGGCCTACTTGTACTAAGTAGAGCGGATACAATTAATTAGTGGCTAAATTCGTCCACAGCAGCTAGCGCTTGTGTTCCATAAATAACAGCAGGGCCACCACCCATCAAGATCGCAACATTTATGGTCTCAACCAGTTCTTCTCTGGAAGCTCCCGCTCTAACCGCTGATTCAACGTGGGAACCGATACAGCCATCACAACGGACATTGATGGCAATCGCAACTGCGATAAGCTCTTTATACTTGGTTCCCATAGCGCCCGGAGCAAAAGCTGCTTTGTGAAGGCTTAAAAAAGCGTTGAGAGTATCAGGGCTCTCTTTTCGAAAAGCGGAGCCTAGTTTGCGTTGTTGCTGATTAATTTCTGTATAATTTTTGCTCATAACTTTACCTTAATTGTATATTCAAATTTATTTACTCTGGTTTGCAGATTTCACCGTACTTTATGGCTTTGAGTGTATTAAATGAAAGCCAAAAAATTAGAAGGGTTAGACATCCTAATAGCACTATTCCAATATAGAAGCATTCAGGTAAGTGAACTAGCTCGGCATATCTAAATAAAGCAACATTAAAAGCTGCTACCGGAAATGAAAAAGCCCAAGATGAAAGATAAAAACCACCTTTTCTAAATTCATTGATATTTAGCACCAGTAAAATAGCGGTAAATAGTGCCACAGAAGCAAGTATTCTGGACAAGTCAGTCAGCTCTGGCACTAGTGAGCTATAGGACACAAAACCAATAGATGGTGGTGCTAACAAGATAAACAGCATAGGTTTAAAACGTTTTGGCAGAGCTTCATGAAAAATCAAACGGTTGATAATGATGGTTAATAGTACCATCCAAAAAACAATACCAACGCCGAAAAAGAACCAGCTTACCTCCATATATCCCAACTTAGTTCCAGTGATTGGAGCAATAATGTTACCAACAACCGGAATAAACCAACTAGGATTAGCGTGCTCTAGTCGATAGTGATCGTGGTGTATCCAGCTATGCATAACCAATAAAGTTAACGCTAACTGGACGGCCGCTCCTATACCCCATAAAAAATAGGAAAGCGATTCAAACTTATGCCAAACGACGGAAAGGAGTAATAGGCTGATTGAGAAAGCTGAAAAGAAATTAATCTTGACCGGGTGTTTTGTTTCTGCGATCACTGCATTTGGATAGCGAAAGAGTTTTAGTAGATAAAGGCTGCTCACCAGCAGCATAACGATACTTGCCAAAGCACTGGTGAATGTTGTCACCACAGGAAAAGACATCCCCAGAGCTTTTTGCCATGCGATTGAAAACCCACTCAAACCCATAACGATGGAATACATTGAAATAGGGAAATGTATTAATCGACTTTCTACCTTTGCAGAGGATGAGTGGTTTATGGATACGTTATTCATATCAAGCCTTTTCAGAAACTGACTTTAACTATTAGTTGCATCTTAATATAACCGCATATTAGTGACGCTTTTGACAAAAAATACGACAATTTATATTCCTAATACGACAGCCGGTATTTTAAAAAAAATTAATATTGTAAAGTAGTTGTTAGCCCAGTTTCAGCATAGGTAGATTCCCAAACTATATATCTTCGATAGAGATGCTGATACTTTCTCGCTGAGTTTTATTATTAATCAAGGAGTTACTATGGATACTATCAATATAGGAATTAATGAACTTGACCGTATTACTATTGCTGATGGCCTAAAACGATTGTTGGCAGACTCATACACCCTTTATTTACAAACTCACAATTTTCACTGGAATGTGACCGGTCGCCAGTTCCGCGAGCTTCATTTGATGTTCGAAGAACATTACACAGAACTTGCAACAGCTGTAGATGATATCGCTGAACGAATTCGTTCATTGAATATCATCGCTCCTGGTACTTATAAATCCTTAGCCGCACTAAGCTCCATTGAAGAAGTAGAGGAGATCCCGCCAGCAATGGATATGGTGAAAATTCTCACTCAAAGTCACGAACAAGTCATTAGGACTTGCCGTGAAATACTAACGATAGCTCAGGAAGCCAATGATGAATCATCAGCGGCACTGATTTCAGATAGAATGCGCGTGCATGAAAAAACGGCATGGATGTTAAGAGCTATTTCAGCCGAGTAAAGTAAATTAATTCGCGCCTAATCTGACACTTACGACTTTATCTTAGCACTGTCAGATAATTACTGGCTCAGCATTCTCTCGATTTAATACAACAGGTATCTGTGTCGTTTAACCGACAAATAGGAGTAACTATGATTGACATAGTTGATCTATCACGACTGCAATTTGCCTTTACAGCGATGTATCACTTTTTGTTCGTTCCATTGACTTTAGGTTTAGCTTTCTTGCTCGCCATCATGGAGTCTGTCTACGTAATGACAGGCAAAGAAATCTATAAGGACATGACCAAATTTTGGGGCAAGCTGTTCGGTATAAACTTCGCACTAGGTGTAGCAACCGGTTTGACTATGGAATTTCAGTTCGGAACGAACTGGTCGTATTATTCTCATTATGTCGGTGACATATTTGGTGCACCACTAGCCATTGAAGCCCTCGTTGCCTTTTTCTTAGAATCCACTTTCGTAGGCCTTTTCTTTTTTGGCTGGGACCGTCTGTCTAAGCGCCAGCACTTAGTTGTTACCTGGTTGGTTGCCTTGGGCTCAAACTTTTCTGCTCTATGGATCTTAGTTGCCAATGGTTGGATGCAACACCCTGTTGGTTCAGAGTTTAACTTTGAGTCCATGCGTATGGAAATGGTCAGTTTTGCAGAACTTGTTCTTAACCCAGTAGCTCAAGTTAAGTTTGTTCATACCGTAGCAGCGGGCTACACAACAGGCGCAATGTTCGTACTTGGCATTAGCTCATACTACCTCCTCAAAGGACGTGACATCCCTTTTGCACGTCGTTCATTTGCAATCGCATCATCATTTGGTCTAGCGGCGGTACTTTCGGTAATCGTACTTGGTGACGAATCTGGTTATGAACTCGGTGACGTACAAAAGGTTAAGCTGGCAGCAATTGAAGCAGAATGGCATACAGAACCAGCTCCTGCTGCATTTACTGTCATCGCTTTTCCAAATCAGGAAACGATGCACAATGACTTCGCAATCAAGATCCCTTGGGTTCTAGGTATCATAGCGACTCGCTCCCTAGACGGACAAGTAACTGGTATCGCTGATCTCAAGGTGGAGCATGAAGAACGTATACGTAACGGTATGCACGCGTATGAATTGCTTCAAAAACTGCGAGGTGGAGAAACCTCAGAAGAAAACATGATCGAATTCGATCATGTCAAAGACGATCTAGGTTACGGTTTACTTCTCAAGCGCTACACCGATGAAGTGGTCGATGCTACAGATGAGCAGATTGCGTCTGCAGTTGAAGATTCTATCCCAGCCGTGGGGCCATTATTTTGGTCTTTCCGCCTGATGGTCGCTATCGGATTCACGATGCTGTTCGTGTTTGGTGCCGCGTTTATCCAAACGTGCCGACAGAAAATCACTCAGAAGCCTTGGATTCTCAAAGCATCACTTTTGAGCATCCCTTTGCCTTGGCTTGCCGTTGAACTAGGTTGGTTCGTCGCAGAGTATGGGCGTCAACCTTGGGCTGTAGGTGAAATCCTGCCAGTTGACCTCGCGGTATCGGGCTTGACTGCCGGCCAGTTGTGGGGGTCACTACTTGCAATAGCAGCCTTGTATACCCTATTCCTGATCGTGGAAGTTTATCTGATGGTTAAATTTGCACGTAAGGGACCGAGCATCCTCAAGACGGGTCGCTACCACTTTGAAAAGAACGGTGAACTTGCACAAGACGAAGTTAACCGCCAAGTAGAAATGTAACAAGGGAGAATGACAATGTTTGACTACGAAGCTTTTCGATTTATTTGGTGGGTACTAGTCGGTGTGTTGCTAATTGGTTTTACCATTGCAGATGGTTTTGATATGGGTGTGGGTGCCCTAGTACCAATTATCGGTAAAACGGACAACGAACGCCGTGTGATGATCAACTCCATTGCACCTCACTGGGACGGTAATCAGGTATGGCTGATCACGGCGGGTGGTGCTCTGTTCGCAGCATGGCCACTAATATATGCAGTCTCATTCTCTGGGTTTTACTTTGCTATGATAGTGACGCTGGCAGCTCTTTGGTTACGTCCTATAGGGCTGGATTACCGATCTAAAATCGAAAATTCAAAATGGCGTAGTAACTGGGATATAGCTATAAGTATTAGTGGTTTTATCCCACCGATAATTTTTGGTGTAGCATTCGGCAACTTAATTCAAGGAGTACCGTTTACACTGAATGATCTGATGATGGTTACTTACCACGGTTCTTTCTTCGGTCTGCTCAATCCGTTCGCACTGCTTTGTGGTGCAATTAGTTTGGGTATGTTTCTGATGATGGGGACTACCTGGTTGCAAATGAAGACAACCGAAGAAGTTTATTGTCGTGCACGTAAGTATACGACGCAGTCGTCGCTGTCAGTTGCTGTTCTATTTGTTCTAGCAGGTTTTTGGGTTCAATTTATTGACGGTTATGTAATTGTTGGTGAGCTAAACACTCTAGCTGCATCTAACCCGCTGGCTAAAGAAGTAGTACGTGAGTCTGGTGCGTGGATGGGAAATTTTGCGGACTACCCTGCTATGTGTATCGCACCACTTTTGGGGGTACTAATGCCACTGTTGACCATTTTGGCAACCAAAGTTGAGAAGAACGGTTTAGCTTTCCTGTTCTCTAGCCTTACATCTACTGGAATTATACTGACCGCGGGCTTCTCAATGTTCCCGTTCGTTATGCCTTCTGATCTGGAACCAAATCACAGCTTGACAATGTGGGACTCAACGTCAAGTGAACTGACGCTTCAAATAATGACAGGTATAGCTGCTATATTCGTGCCTATTATCCTTATGTACACTTCATGGGCATACTACAAAATGTTTGGCCGTCTCGATAATGAATTTATTGAAAATAACAAGAATTCACTTTACTAGGGAGCAATTCACATGTGGTACTTTGCATGGATTTTAGGTGTGTTACTAGCGAGCTCATTCGGCATTATTAACGCTTTATGGTTAGAAAACTCAGAAATGATGGATGAGGATGGTTCATGAGCTGCCGAACACGATGCACCGTTATCGAAAGGCGTCGCAAAGGGAACGTAGAGATCCCAAAACATCTATCTCAGTAATTTGCTGTTCCTGCCCCTAGTCAAATCAAGTTCTCTGATGTGAGGTGTATTTGGCCCAGTCAGATCAGGATTTTTCTCGCTAGTGCCATCGTTCTATTCGCGAGAAAGCTAACTGGGTAGTATCGCCAGATCGCAAGTTTACAGGAAAGACATTCTCCATCGTGTTTGAATCACGGGGCAAGCCCAAAAGCATAAGCGTCACTGTCAAGGTGTACTGAATAGCCGCTCAAACTAGTAATACGGTGATGGATCTTAATATTTCACAATTGGTTATTGGCATATGCCAATAACCAATTGTATGGTGTCTTTTATACACAGATAAAGGAGAGCACTATGTTGTTTGCCATTCCCTGCCGCGGATCTTCTCTTTCCAATCATTTTGCTAAAGCCCCTCAAATTATGCTGTGGGACAACCAAGCAAATACCAAACGAATCCTTGAACTGCCTAAGTCATCATCGTGTTGTGGCCATAAGCACTTTTGGCGCGAGGTATTGCAAGATAATCAGGTTCATGCTGTTGTCGTTCGTTCAATTGGTTCTAATATGCTGAGTACACTGTTTAAGCTCAATGTTCGTGTTCTGAGTGCACCGCGTGGGTTCTCTCTGGAGAGCTTTGATGAAAGCCAGCTGACTCCTGTTACTCAAATTGAATTTGCTCGGCCGTCAGCGAATAAAAATAGAGCGAGGTGTTCAAGCCGGAGTACAATACGCGCTACTGCAATTGGTATGCGAGAAACATACAGTGAAGGAAAAGTTACAGGCCCTAGAATAATCACTAGTAAGCTTTCACCACAAACGATGAATCACTTGGTGAAAACGTTCAACTTACTCGATAAACAAGAGAAAAAATAATGATTTACCTAATCAGCTTTGCGACTTTTTTGGCCTTTGTGGTTTTCATGGCGATAGGCGTAATGCTAAAACGTCAGACTATACAAGGCAGTTGTGGTGGGCTGGCTAGTATTGAAATAGAAAGAGAGTGCAACTGCGTCGAAACGTGCGATGAACATGCGCGTACACTTCACCAAATACAGGAACCTCAAGCATCAGGCGATAAGGTTCTGGCTATCACTCTCGACTAAACATGAGTGCCTGACCATGAACTAAGCTCTGAGCTACTTTGGCACGAGCATGCTTTACGATATTGCCAAATGTTTGCCTAGAGACTCCCATACTAGCCGCAGCTTCTGCTTGACTGAGATCTTCGAGATCGGCCAATCGCAGAGCTTCGAGTTCCTCGGCTAACAACTCAACTTTATTGAGTTGAGCAAGAGGCACGCCATTAGGTTTAAAACACTCGTATGGCGCGCCTTGGCAAATGTTGCGCTCTTTTTTTGGTCTTGCCAATTTGTTTACACCTCTAGTCTTATCGTCTTTTCTAACCGAGTAGTATTTTATGTCTATTTATATACCCAAAAATCACCAACAATGTGCGGTTTGCAGCCAGCCTTTTTTCAACGATCATAGTGCCATCCACTTTGAGTTAACGGCTGACGGAGGTGTTTTGGGGCAAATTGTACCAACTAAAAAAGTGCAAGGCTATCAAGGTGTGATGCAGGGCGGTGTGATTGCTACATTGCACGATGCAGCAATGACGCATTGTCTATTTGCTCGTGATGTCTGCGCTATGACAGCTCGACTTGATGTTCGCTATCTCAAGCCAATCCCTCTCAATTCAGTAATTCAGGTTCAGGCTCATTGCTTCATGGAAAAGAGAGGTATGTATTTAATGCAGAGTCGCATTTTAATCGGTGAGGACTGTTACTCATCTGCTGAAGCTAAATTTATGTAATACCCGAGACATACTTGAGATGTCGATAATCGCTTTGTGATACGACTGACATCGTAGTAAACCTCCCTGTAACCATTCAAATGCCATTCTGTGGAGAGTGATTTCGCTTAGATAATATATACCAACTACTAGTTCCAGAATTATTAGCTAATCTAAATTGCTTTGGAGCACTTCTGAGCTGGGAAGTGGCTCTAGTACTAGCGATCTGCCGGTAAGTTTAAATTATGCCATAAATATTGGCCGAGATGCAGCAAAAGTCAGATTAACGGTAAGCAAAAAAAACAGCAGTCAGTGATAGGGTTTAATCGCCAAATAAATTCTACGCAAACTACCATTTTCATGCCGGGCTAAATGACATGGTTCAGCATGCACTCCCAAGGGCCTCAAAGGGAAGATTGAGCACCTTCTGCCCATTTTGTCAGCTTTAAATCGTCCAAAATAAGCAGCACGCAAGGCACAACAATTGACGCTAGTAACGTAGCCGAGACTAAGCCAAACGCAATACTGGCAATTAACGGGATCAGAAATTGCGCTTGCGTACTGGTTTCGGTTAACAGTGGAAGCAATCCTGCAAATGTGGTCAACGAGGTGATAAATATCGCTCTAAATCGGTCACGTACCGCCTCTCGACAAGCGTCTATCAAGCGCTCGCCTTGGGCGATATTCTTCTTAATAAAATTGACCAACAGAATGTTATCGTTAACGACGATACCCGCTAAGGTAGCAAAGCCAACCAAGCTTGGAATAGTCAAATCGAACCCCATGCCCAAGTGCCCCCATACCACACCAATCCAGCCCATAGGGATTGCCAGCAGCACAGCAATCGGTTGAGTGTAGCTTTGTAACAGGAACACTAAAATAAGATAAATCCCCACCACGCCAAGAGCAAAGAAGGTCGCCAGCGAGGAGCCCGTATCTGAGCTTTCTTTATCCTGACCTTGCGAGGTGAAGGTGATGTCTGGGAATTTGTGTTGAGTTTGCGAGACAAATTCGCTATTGAACTGCAGCATGATTTCACGCGCATTGGCAACCCGCGTATCGATATTGCCTTGCACAACCACAGTGTTCATCCCATTAATGCGGTGAATTCGCGAGAAGGCTTGTTTTCTGTCAAACGTCGCAACACTTGATAATGGAACTAAGGTTCCATTGCCTGCCGTCACCATCAAGTTATTCAACTCATACAGGCTAGCTTGGTGCGTAAACTCATCCAGTCTCACACTAATATCCACCAGCTCGCCTTGTTGGAAAACCGTCAGATCAGTACTGCCTTTTACCGCGCTGCGCAGCGTTTGAGCAATGTTGGAAGCATTAACTCCCATCACGCCAGCTTCATCTTTAAGGTTAACGTGAAATTCGGTTCTGCCCTCACGCAGATCGGTGGAGAGGTTATAGATACCGTCAAATCCCTTCAACCATTTCACCAGTGAGCGGCTGACTTGATTGAGCTCTTGTAACGACTCACCCTGAACCCGAATATCAATGCCATTGCCAGCAATGCCCCGTTCTTTATCGGTAAACTTGAGTGAAACCACATCCGCCGTAGGGCCTACTTTTTGTTTCCAATCTTGGATCAGATCTTTAATGCTCTGCTGCCTAAATTGCGCTGGCAATAGATCGGCACTGACGGTTGCCATATGCGGCCCCGACTCATTAGCATCAGCATTTGAGTTGAACATGATCGTGGTGCTCGCGACCAAAGGTTTTGAGCTTGGGTATTTCTCTGCGTATTCTTGGTTGAGTTCATCAAGCGCGTTTGAAACCTTCTCCACCACCGCCTCTGTCTGGCTCAGTAAACTGCCTTGAGGGAGCAAGATACGCGCCTGCAGCACATCACTTTCCAAGGCAGGCATGGCTTTGAATTTCAGCCAACCTGACGAAATGGAAGCGGTTGAAATCATCACCACCATCACCAATATCCCTACTGAAAGATAAGGTGCATTCATCGCCTTGACACTCACTGGCACAAAGAATCTGTCTCTGATGTTTTCAAAACCGGCAATGAACTTGTCCCGTATAGGATTAGAGCGAGATTCAGTATGGCTATGTGCCAAATGAGACGGCAAGATCAAGAAAGCTTCTATCAGACTAACAAACAAGGTAATCAATAACACGATGGGAATATAGCGTAGTACTTCCCCCATCTTGCCTGTGAGAAACATCAGCGGCCCTATCACCATGATGGTGGTAGCAAACGATGCAATCACACCTGGGAAGACTTGTTTGGTACCTTCAACTGCAGCGTCAAACGCGGGTAGCCCTTGTTGCCTCTTGGCAGCGATGTTTTCTGCAATGATCAACGAGTCGTCCATTAGCAGACCAATCGCAACAATCAGCCCGACCAGCGTCATCATATTCAGGGTATAACCGAGAAGTTGTATCGCAAAAATGGCGCCAAGGAATGAAACCGGCAGCCCCATGGTGACCCAAAAGCTAAAGCGAATATTAAAAAACGCCCACAACATCAAAAATGCCAGTGCTAATCCCTGTGCGCCATTGCTGGTGAGGATTCTCAGACGCTCAATAATATTGGTGCTGGAATCTTGGGTGATGGTTAAAGCGACGCCTTCAGGGGCTCTCGCCTGTTCTTTTTCAACGATGCTGACGATCGCATCTTTGACCGTTAAGGTATCTTGAAATTGCGTTTTGGACACCTGAAGCAAAGCGGCACGCTGACCATTGAACAGGATTTGATTTTCATCGCTAGTGAACTTCTGCTGAATAACGGCAACATCACCGAGGCGAACCTGAGTCCCCGTCTCACTGGATTTAATCACGATATTTTCGAAGTCTCTGACGTTGCTGCCTAAGTGGTCGAAGCGGACGCTGATCTCTTCCAAGTCATTACTAAATACGCCAGCAGGAGTGCTGATACTTTGCTGTTGTACTAGATTGGACAAGTCGGACACACTCAGGCCGTACTGCTGCAACTTCCACTGCGATACGCGAATTTCTATTTCTTGATCCGCAAAACCGCTCACGGTCACCTGAGCGATCAATGGGCTCTCTTTTAACTTGTGCTTAATTTGTTGGGCATAGAGATATAAGTCCCTATCTGACATATTGCCGGTAATCGCGACACTGGCCACCGTTGCCACTCGGTCCAGTTTCGATACCGTGATTTGCTCAACTCGATCCGGAAAATCACTGATGGCGTTAACCTGCTGCTGAATATCGCTGGTTAAAGTGTCAATGTCTTCATCATCGCCGATTTCCACATTGGCGATGACCAAACTCTCTCGGGCATCACAGCTTAACTCTTTAATTCCACTCAGCTTATCGAGAGAATCTTCCAACGGGTAACACACTGCTTCCATCATCTCAAAAGGTGACGCGCCCGGATAAACGATCCGAACCTCAATATTTTTGGTCGGCGTCAACGGAAAAGTGTCTTTCTGCAGTTTGGGCAAGGCAAAAGCCCCTAACAGCAGTACCGCCATCATCAGGACATTGGCGCCAGTGGTGTGCCGAGCAAAAAAAGCGATCATAATTTGCCCTCTTTCTGAATCGCGTTTAGGGCTTTAAATCCGCTCTGCGTATCCAACCAAAGGCCGATTTTCTCATCCGGTTTCGGTTGTAAAGCCATCCCCTCAACGGCAGGTGAAAGTTTACTTAGCACAACCACATCACCGAATTCCACGCCAGATTTGATCACCGCAACCTGCCCTTGGACGAAATCTATCCTGACAGGTTTGCTTTTCAGTTTACCTTCAGAGACAGTGTAAACTTTACCATCATGGATGGCGTTTATCGGTAGCAGGACTTGTTGCTCCATCATTGGTGCTTTAATCGTGACTTTAACGAAAGTCCCACGAATAAGTGGTGGCTTCTCCCCGGGAATGGCTTGCTGATAGGGCTGATTGATTTGTGCAACCAGACTTTGGCTTTGAGTCTGGGCATCGATTTCACCGCCGGAGCGGCTGATCTCGGCAGGCCAAGTAATTACTTTATCGCCTGCTTGGAGCTCGACTGTCGCGCTCAAGTTGCTATGAACATCTTCGTCAAGCGAGTCAAAGCGATTGGAAATTCTTAGCGGACGCATTTTACCAAGCGGAAACTGCGCGCGAACCTCAACGGCATCGATGTCATCCGCTTTGAGCAGCAATTCCCCCTTGTTGACATACTCGGCGAGTCCAACCAAGGTTTCGACAATGCGAATATCAAATGGGGCTTTAATTACGGTTTGTTCGAGATCTCGGTTTGCAAGTGCTAGTTCCGTTTGCAAAACCTTTTGCTGCGCTTGATTAATTGCCAGTTGGTTTTTCTGTGTCTGGAGCTGTTGCTGGCTACTGAGCAAGTCTTTGGTCGCGCGGTCTTTCTCTGTTTTGGAGATATGCCCGGTTTCACTCAATTTGATTGAGCGGGCATATTCTGACTGTTGTACCTCAAACTCTTTCTCTGCAATCTTGAGCGAATCGATAATGGTCTGATTCGTTAGCATTAGCACTTCAAGCTCAGCTTGCAAACGGGCAATAGTAAGTTGATAAGAGGTGGGGTCAATTCTAAGGAGTTCGCTGTCTTTGCGGATAATAGTGCCCGTTTTGTATTGCTCAGAAACCCACACAACCGCGCCGTCAAGTTCAGACTGTGCCTGCCAGTCTTGAACAGACTCGGTATGTCCATATCCGATGGCAGAAGGTTGGATATTTCGCGGCTCGACTTTCAACACCCGAACCACCTTTTTAGCAGCCGTATTACTCGCTTTAGGCGGTTCAGCCTTCATCCCTGGTGCGATCACCAATACCGCGATGCCCAACAAAACAGGAGGAACAAACAGAGCCCTTTGTAACCAGCTATACCTAGTCATAGCGATTCCCTTACTATATATTAGCTTTTCCTTAATCAAAAGGTAGCACACCAACATATGCGGATTTGCTTCCTTGATCTCAAAATAAGTCAGGCCTCACAAATGGAGGCCTGATTGAACTAAGCTACTGATTGTTTTTGCCTTTGCCCATGGTATTTTTGGGGTTCACCATGCCTTGATGAGCATTAAACTCTTGTAGAGAGATAGCGCGATCCGCGTTGCTATCTAACGAAGCAAAACTGTGGCTTTGATTGATATTTTTCAACGTACGTCCCTCTTCTGCTCGCTGGGCAATACGTTCTGAGCGTGCTTGATTGAACTCGGCTTCGGTTATCTTGCCATCACCATCGAGATCAAACTGTGAAAATACTGGGCGTGACATATTGTTATTCATGCCTTTATTCATTCCACCAGCCATTGCTCCGAAGGTAATAACGATACCGAGTAACGCGATTATCGTGCTTTTGATTTTCATGACGTTTTCCTTCTCTTTGTTTCACTACTTAAGAATATACTAATGTAAGTAAGATAACGTCATGTGATGTAAAGGCATGTAAAGATGGCCAAGTAGATATCGATTTATGTTCTTATCGGTTTGTAAGCGCAGCGCAACAGAAATTATGAAACTTATGCCGCTAGTACTCTGGTAAGAGTACAGGCATCTCATGTTGGTTTCATGCGCTCTAAACACGTCTTGGGGCAAAAATGAGTCACGCTACTGCCACACCAACCAAACATTTGAACTCCCCCACAAAAACAACGCATACCCCTCCTCCCTACCCGACTTCTTGATTTCACCCCGCCTTGCCTGCGCGGTGAGCTGATATACCTAGGGGCCGGTTGTTAACAATGATAATTATTATGCAGAAAGAAAAAATCCAGAGCATCGAACTTGGCCGTGTGGTGGCGATCATCGCGATTGTTGCTATGCATGGGCAGCCATTTCTCTCCTACTGGCTATCGGATGGCACCCCTTGGTTTGGGTACATTTTCAATCAGGCGACACGCTTTGCTGTGCCGCTGTTCTTTTTGATTTCGGGGTATTTGATAGCCCCTAAACTGGACGCCAACCCCATCGCAACGCTCAAAGCCTACAGCGCGCCACTACTGCGCATTTTTGTTGTGTGGAGTGTGATTTGTCTTGTGATGCCGTTTAACCTCAATGTGGTGATGGAACAAGGGTACTTGGCCGATCGCATGGGCTACTGGCAGTTTTTACTCTCTACACCGCTTAATACCTTGCTTGAAGGCGGACTGGTGCACTTGTGGTTTATCCCGGCGTTGGTGTTAGCGGCGGCGATTGCGGCAGGGTTGGCGCACCTTTCCCAATCCCAGTGGTTGATTCCGTTAGCGTTGCTACTGTATGTCTACGGCGTTTTGGCAGGCAGCTATCAAGGGGTAACGGATCTGTGGTCGCCGTTTATCACCCGAAACGGGCCGTTTTTCTCAACGCTCCTGTTCGCATTGGGCATCGTGATTCGCCGTCAACAATGGCACGTGAGCAGTGCACAGGCACTGACGATGGCGGCACTGGGGATGTTGATTCATTTCGCTGAAGCGTACGGATTGTCGTTTTATGACCAGCCTTTCAACACCAATGATTTTCTGTTTGGGACGGCGCTTTGGGGAACGGGCTGTTTTCTCTGGTTATTGACCAAGCCTTCGCTCGGCCAAGGTCATTGGCTGACGGGGCTCGCCCGCTACGTGTTGCCGGTTTACGTCGCGCATTTACCGATGATGATAGTGATGTTCAACATCGCCGGGGCGTTGGAATTAGAGGGGTTGATGCGAGATGCCAGTATCTTTGTGGGTACACTCACTTTGACGTGTCTACTGGTGAAAGCCGTGGACGGCACCAAACTCAATACTTGGTTGTTCCGTTGATACTCAAGCGCCGCTGATACGCGGCGCTCTTGTTATCTATCCAAGCAGTTTCGAGTACGGCAGCGCGATGAGGTTTAATACCATCAGCGCGGCCATGACGAAGAAGGTCAGTTTCATTCCAGTGATACGGTGCTTTAGCGTATCGGATAGAATCGCTTTCGCGTGCAGCACTCGCCCAATCACAAACGCGATCCCCGCCACATGAATAAAGCCGACATGCACACCGTTGTATTCTGCCAAGGCCATTAAAATCAGAGTGATAGGAATATAGTCGACCGCATTGCCGTGTGCGCTGCGAGCTAAGACCAGCGCTTCGACTCCGCCGTCAGCGTATTTAATGAGCTCTGCACGTCGTTGTTTGATCACTTGCCAAGCAAGCGAAATCAATAATCCGGCCAATATCACCGCATAAAGCGCTGTTACCATAGTGTGTCTCCTTGATTGATGTCATCTCTAACATAATGGGGAACGATGGATTATGCCAGCCGAAACAAAAGGCAGCGCCCAATGAACGCTGCCTTTTTCACATCACCGACCCAGGGTGGCTGTCACATGACTATGACAAGCTTGTTATACCACCTCACACTGATTCCAGTCATAACACAGCTCATGCCACTGCCCATCGCGTTGGTAACGCACGACCACGTGATCCGCTTGCCACTCAACATTAAGCCCTTGGTAGCGCCCGTCTAAAGACAAATCGTGCAGTACCGCAACCTGACACAATGCCGCTTGGCTTCTGAGCAGACTGTACGCCAAATCACTGGTGGCTGGGTTGTCTGGGGCGTAGCCCGTGAGCAAGCCTAGCGGCGTGTCGCTGGCGATGAATTGAGTGAATGTCGGCTGACTTTCAATCTCATAACGTAGCGTTAAGCCGCTTTGTTCTGCCAGCCACTGGGTGTCTGTCATGCGGGCTAATGGGCCTTCAAGTGGATTGTCGATGACCTCACCACGTTGCGCCAACTCGTGCTGACCGCGCACGTGATAGGTCAAGTCTAGCTGCTGTTGGTGCGGGTTATCGATGCGGTTAAGCTCGATCGCTGCATCGCCTAGCCAGAGTAAGGTACGACGAAAACGCACATCTTGGTACGCTTTGCTGTCCCAATGCTCCAGCGTGTGGCTATCGACTTGCGCTGGCGGCTCAGACCAATCCACTTGCGTATCAATCACCGTCAGCGCATCGCTCTGCTGATAGGCCAGCAAGGTCGGATTGATCGGAGACTGGTTTTTCTGGTTCACGACTAGGGTGTTGTGCGTCGCGCTGTTTTTGTAGTAGCCGTAGTGCAGCTCAGCGCCGTAACCTGTGGTGCCAAGATCTGGCAGAATCTCTTTGCCTGCGCGGGTTAAAATCATGCCAAGGCGGTCATAGTGATCGTGCTCACCACCATAGGGCGCGTGTTTAAGTAGCAAGGCGTTGTCTTGTTTGTCATCGTACACCAAGCTGATCCCAGCCTCTTTGGCGTGTACCGTGTGGCAGGCAAGCGGCGTCGCCTCCGGTAAGGTGTCTACGCCATAAAGCAGCGCATCAATGTTATCGCGCTCAATGTTTTGGTAGATGCTGCTGAGCATGCGTGCAAACGGCTCGCATGGGGTTTGTCGGTAAGCAAACTCAAAAATGTGCGCATGGGTGAGCTGCTCTTGCCCTGCGATACAGTCATTGAGACGCGGAAACGCGCCGGTGTTCATCACCAAACTGAGCGGGAAAGTGAGCAACTTGAGGTAGTTCGGGTTTGAGGCAACCGAATATGGCGTGTTGCACGCGATCTTCTCAAAATTCATTAACGCTTGCAGCGCGTAGTAGTGGTAGTGAATCGAGCCTTCGAACCACATCCCCTCACCCAAGCAGCCATGATCGAGCTGATAGTGCAGGCCATAATCAGTATTGAGCGCGAAATCGAGGTAACGCGGATCATCGAGAATCAGACCAATCACACCCACGGTGGCGTTGATTTTCATCTCATGGTTGTGCAGCTGCGGGGTACGGTATTCCATCAGGAACTCGGCACCTTCACGCAACAGGCGCGTCTCAATCACCGCTTGTTGCTCTGCGCTGAGCGCTTCGCGGATGAAGTCATAACCTCGTGCCATATCAATATGGCAGTTGGCCTCACACAGGGTTTGCGCGTTGGCTTTGCCTGGGCCGTTGTACGGAATGCCGCCGTGAATTTCGTAATCTGGGTAATACTTAGCGTATTCAAGCAAAATCGCCGTGACTTTCTCAAGGTAGAGCGGCTCTTTGGTGATCTGCCACAGTAAGCCAAGGTCGTAACACGCTTTGGCGTTCAGGCCATTCATCCAGCGCCACCATGCGCCATCGTATGGTTCGCCGGTAAACTCTTTGCCGTCCACTGGGCAGCAGTGTGAGAGCGGCTTGTCGCGATCCCACGTCAAACGCACACCGTGCTCTGGGCAGTAGTAGTAGAGGTTCCACGTTGCGCGGCCATCGCACGGCACGAGGATATCGTTCTCGAGCACAATCTGATTATTGGATTTGAGCGCGTCAATCACCTTAGGAGTAGCGCGCTCGCGGATGAGGTCCATGTCAGTGTGAGAAAATTGAATCATGAAGACGTCTCCATCTGAGTCGTTGAGAAGCTGAAATAGCGCTTGGCGTTGTAATAGCAAATGTTTTCAATCGTAGTTTTGAGCAGTGACTCATCGCAAGGAAGCTCACCCTCGCTGACCCACTTCGCCAACAGATCGCACAATACGCGGCGGAAATATTCGTGGCGGCTGAAAGAGAGCACATTGCGTGAGTCGGTCAACATGCCGACAAATCGCCCTAATGCGCCGAGGTTTTTCAGCGTCGTCAGCTGAGCCACCATGCCATCTTTGTGATCGTTGAACCACCACGCCGCACCGAACTGGATTTTACCTGCGGCGCGATCGCTGTCTTGGAAAGCGCCAGCCATGCAGCTCAGCACCGCGTTGTGGTTAGGGTTGAGATTGTAGAGCACGGTATTGGGCAGCTCGGCACTTTCATCCAGCGCACTGAGCAACTGCGCCAGTGGCTGAGCAATCGACAGATCGTTGATGATGCTAAACCCGGTGCCGCCACCCAGCGCCTGTTTGCGCCTTTGGTTGACGTTGACCAACACGCCGATGTGCAGTTGCATGCTCCAGCCATAGTGGTGATAACGTCGGCCAAGCTCAATAAACAGACGAGTGCGCAGCGCCACTTGCTCAGACTCGCTCAGCGCTTGTCCACTGAGCAAGGTCGAGAACGCTGCTTTGGCCTCTTCTGGCGTGCATGGTGTAAACGCCACCTGCGTTAACCCGAGATCAGACAAGCGGCAGCCGAGCGCATGGAAAGTCTCTATGCGCGCGTCTATGGCAGCAAGGTAGTCTTCCCATCGTGCGATTGGATTACCCGTCAGAGCCGCCAATTTACCGGTCACCGTCTGCAGCGCAGCAGGGGTATCGAACGCCAGCAGCTCATCGGCGCGAAACGTCGGCAGCACTTGTACGGAAAAATCAGACTGCTTGAGCGCGGCGTGCGCGCTTAAATCGCTCAGCGGAGAGTCGGTAGTACAGAGCGTTTTAACCTTGAGCGAGGTGAGCACCTCGCGGGTGGTCAACGGCTGAGTCGCCAGTCGCTGTTGGCAATGTTGCCAAATCGCTTGCTCGTTGTCAGGGTTTATCAGCAAATCACACTCAAAAAAGCGCTTTAACTCAAGATGCGACCATTGGTAGAGCGGGTTACCGAGCAAGTACGGCACAGACTCGCACCACTTGGCAAATTTCTCAGCATCACTCGCCGCACCGGTAATGAAGTGCTCATCCACGCCGTTGCTGCGCATCGCACGCCACACATAGTGATCGCTGTGCAGCCAAGCTTCGGCCAAGTTTTGAATGGGGGTGTTGTCTAAGATGTCCTGCGCTTCCAAGTGATTATGATAATCAATAATGGGCATGGGCGCGGCGTAGTTGTGATAGAGGTGCTGAGCGAGTGTCGAGTTGAGGAGAAAATTGTCGTGAATATAGTGATTGTTCATTGAACCAGCCTTAAGTGTTGAGCCTTAAGTTATGGCATCCCCCTTCCGCGTGTGCGAATGGGGTGAAAGCAACGAAAAGGCCAACCGATCGGCGGCTGGCCTTGGATTCGTCAGTCAGAATCAGTTCTTGTACTCTTCTGGTAGGTCTGCGATGTAGATTGCAGGTACACCTTCAAAGTCACTGGTGAACAGCACGCCATCGTCGTTTGGTGTGAACGATGGGTGTGGGTGAGTGATCTGACGGTCACCGTCTAACACGTCCCAAGAGGTACTGTGCTTAGCCAGTTTCGCAAAGCTCTTCTTCTTGGTGTTCATGATGTATAGGAACGGGTCGTTCTCGATGTTGTAGCTTTCTGCGTCTGCCACATCCACCGGCGCATCACAGCCGTCACCCACCATCAAAGAACCGTCGAAGTTACTCATTAGGTGAGAACATGGTGGCATCACCATCACTTCTTCATTCTCAAGCGTTTCTGGGTTCGCTTTGTAGATCACGCGATCCGTTTGACCTTTGAAGTAAGACACGTAAGCCATTGCGCTGCCATCTGGAATCCAGAATTCGTGCGTGCAAGATTCGCCTTCTTCATGCTCTTTGATCTTACGAACGTTTGAGCCATCTTCGTTCACTAGCCACATACGTGCGTCAACTAGATCGTGTGGACCTTCGTGACAGAAGCCAACGGTTGAATCATCAAATGGACGGTAGATTGGGTGGCCTAGCCATGCGTTATCTTGGTGAACCACTTCCAACTCACCCGTTTCGATGTCCACTTTGATTAAGCGACAGGTTGGGTTGGTGTGGTAAAACTCAGCGAATTTTTCCCAAGAAGTCAGTGGTTGCCAATCCGCTTTAAGGATCTCAATGCCCACCAGCTTAGTGCACTCTGAGTTTGCTACCCAAGTGCCGTAGCCTTTCCACTCTTCATCAACGGTGTAAACGACAGTTTCGTTTAGTGTTTCGAGGTCAACCTTCATCAGGTTAAGTTCGTTTTTCACGTAGAAGAAAGAGCGGTCGTCGTCAGAGATGAAACCGCCAAATGTGTTATCGCCCGCACCTTCTGTCAGCTGAGTCGCTTGCTGAGTTTTTAAGTCCAATAGGTAGTAGTTGCGGTTGCCGTCAAAATCGCCAGCAAATAGGAGCTTTGTGCCATCCTTGGTGAAGCATTTCTGGTAGAAGTAGTTACGGTGACAGATCACATCAGTCGGTGTCAGACGCGTTACCTTCACTTGGGTATCGCTATCAACGAAGGTTTCAAAGCCTAGTTGAATCACATTACCTTTGGCCATTTTAAATTCTCCTAAATTCTTAAGTGGTATAGCCACCTCCGAGGAGGTGGCTAATCATGATTTAAACGTGATTAGTTGGTTTGCTCAGTGAGCTTTTTTTCGTCACCGACCTTAGCGCTTTGCTTCAGTGCGTAACCAACAGCAAAGATGGCAGCCGCACAGCAGGCAAACACGAAGCGTCCCCACAGTGGGTTTGGAATCAATACCATCAAGCTTAAGCCACCCGCCATGAACATAACCAATGTACCTAGCTTGTTGCGCTGCATGCGGTCAACAATGTCTTGACCTTCAGACGCGACTACTTCAGTTTCAACGTCGTTGAAGAACTTCTCAGTTTCTGCCAACTGCGTGTCTGTCTCTTCTTTGTAGAACAAGGTGGTTGCCCAGAAGAAGCCCGCGGTTAGGACTAGGTGCGCGGCGATAGTGATCATCGTACGCATTTCAGAGATTTCACGACCTGTTAGATCCGTCATGCCGAACCAGCCGCCAACCACTTGTGGTGTGAACACGTTGATCACAGACCAAGAGACCAAGCCACCGAATACTACGGTTGCCCACGGTGCCCATTTTGGCGTTCTACGGATAATCATACCGAAGAATAGAGGAACAAGAATTGGACCTTGTAGCAAGGTAGACACTTGCATCATTAGGTCAAATAGGCTGAGTTCTTTTAGAGATGTGAAGAACTGCGCCATCATGATAACCATTAGGCCGTTCGCGACACACACTAGCTGACCCGCGCGTAATAGTTCTTTGTCAGACGCTTTACCTTTACGAACGATCGTTGCGTAGAAGCTGCGGACAAAGATACCTGAATTACGGTTTAGAGCTGAGTCCATTGAAGACATGGTCGCAGCAAATAGACCCGCCATCAGTAGGCCAACAGTACCCACAGGCATGATTTCACGAGCAAACACTAGGTATACCGCATCGCTGGCTTTCGCGCCAAGTGCTGGGTATTGAGCCGCTGCATCTGGGAACACAATCGCAGTTACCCAAGGTGGGATGAACCAAATCACCGCACCTGCAAGCATCATTGCGCCTGCCATCAACGCCGCTTTAGTTGCGTTGTTTGAGTCTTTTGCGTTTAGGAAACGGTAAGAGTCTTGCATGTTGTTGATACTTTGTAGCTGTTTCACCACAAAGAACAAGAAGGTACATACCATCAACAGCGGGTAGTTCATGTCAGGACCAATGAAGAAGCCTGATGGGAACTCAGTAATGATCTCACCTGGACCACCGATGTAAACCAGCGCCACGATAGCACACGCAATCGAGATGATCGCGATAACCAAGGTTTGAATGAAGTCTGATGCCACTACGCCCCAAGCACCACTCAATAGAGAGATGATCAGAACCGCAATACCGGTTGCCCAGATAGTGGTGATGATGTCAGCGTCAAATACCGCTGAAGCGAATACGCTCAGACCGTTTAGCCATACACCGCCGTTGATCACACTAAGAGGGATGATAACCCAAGTGAAGAACTGCTCGTTGGTGTTACCAAAGCGACGACGAATACCTTCCGTTGGGGTATCGACGCGCATGTTGCGAAAACGCTTAGCAAAGTAGAGGTAAGCCACGACGTACGCCATGATGTTACCGAAAAATACGCCCAGTACCGCAAAACCATCGTTAAAGGCTTTACCGGCTGCGCCTGTGAACGTCCAAGCAGAGAACTGCGTCATAAACGCGGTTGCACCTACCATCCACCACAACATTTTACCGCCCCCGCGGAAGTAGTCACTGGTGCTGTTGCTCGCCATCTTTTTGAATAGCAAACTGATCGCCACCATTAGGCCGAAATAGCCCACGATGACAAGATAATCAAATTCCATAGTAGAACCTCGAAACACTGTTTTAATTTAAGTGTATTGTAGTTTTGTATTACGTTTAGTTCCGTGACCAAAATCGAAACATCGGTTCATAAACAAAATAATCGCGTCAAACATGATCTAGATCACTAGCTATCCGACGCTAATTAAGTTTTTTATTTATCAATAACGGTTAAAACGTCATCACTTGATGTCAAAGGTAAGACAAAAGGGGCGGCGATACCCCTTATTCAGTCACAAATGTGGCTTATTGCATGAGTTTTTTCAGCTCAAGTGCTTCAGCCATGCCTGGTACCGCTTGCTGAGTATCCACCACGCTTAGGCGACGCATCTCAGCCAGTGTTGCCATATCCACCGCTTCACCCGCTGCGTTTTTCGTTACGCCCTCTTGGATGAACAGGTTGTCAGTAGAGAAGTCACTGTTAACCACATCGTCATAGCGACTTTCAGTTTGGAAACGGTAAGAAACGTTGCCAGTAAACTCGCCTTGCTTGATGCTGTCTGAGTATGGGCTCTTACGGAACAAGTAGTTGAAGCGCTTGTTATCAATCGCTAGGTTGTTGCTCAGCGTGATCGCACCTGGGTTAAAGTTGTCCGTAAAGCCGTCCATGTTGTTGTTGAACGACAAGCTGTTCTTCACGACGTGTGGAACAGGGATACCTTCACCACCCAACTTGAAGCCGTTACCGATGGTGCCGCCTTTGTTTGGCACATCAAGGGTACGACCATTGTTGAACGCGATAGAATCGATAATGGTCACGGCACCATTCGGGCCATCTTCAACCTTGTTGAACAAATCCCAACCGTCATCGATGTTGTGGTGAGAGATACAACGAATGAAGGTGTTGCCATCACCGATACGCATTTTCGCAGCAAAGCCGTCCGCGTTGATTTGTGATGGGTCCATGTTGTTGTAACTTTCACTGTCGATCACTGTGTTGTAGCTCGCCCATAGCGCGCGACCAATGTTCTCTGGTGAGGTGATTTGGAAACCGGTGTCTGGCGCGCTGTGCGTCACGACTTTCTCAAACGTGTTGTGGCTGCCGTGAACAATCAAACGCGCACCCGCCACTTCAATGCCTTCTACGTGCCAGTGGCTCGCGTCATGGTTGAAATCACCCACAAAGCGAACTTTGCCTTCTGGCGCAGTGAGGTACTTCATTTTCTCAGCGGTACCGCTGACCGTGATTGGCAGAGTGATCTCTTGGTAGTCACCCGGTAGCAGCGTAATGGTGCCACCTGCTGGAAGCAGCTCAACTGCGCTCGCCAGATCCAATGGTGACGCTTGAGTGCCCTTGCCGTTCGCTTTGCCATTTGGCGCAACAACAATCTGCTCTGCGTTAGTGAGCGCTTGCTTAGCGACTGTGAAGGTTTCAGTCATTGCTTCTAGCGATGGGCCTTCGATTGGCGTGTACGTCAACGTGAATTCAGTGTTCGCCGCAGCCAGTTTTACCGTGTGGTTGAACAGCTGACCCGCTTCGACTTGCGCAGAGGCAATCACTTTGCCCGCTTGCGCTAGCTCAAATTGGCCAGTGTAGTTCGCACGCGCTTGCACTGGGTAAACGTCGCTGGCTGTACGTGGTGAAGACGCCACTTCTAGGCGCGTTGCCACTTGCTTGGCTTGGTAGGCTGGCGCATCAATGGTTTGCGCAGGAGAAAGTGCGAGCTCAACGTTGCTAACGTGAATCTTCGCATTACGTGAAGCAAAGAAACCGACAAATTGGCTCTCGCCATTTTGCATTTCAACAATGTTCGCATTGGCACCTTTCACGTCATACTCTTCTGAGATATGACCGTTTTGGTAGCCCACTTTGAAGCCTTCGTTGGTACGAGTCAGGCTCATGCGGTACGCATCTTTGCTCACGTAAGGCACGCCTTCCACGTAATCCACGCGGCTCAGGCGGTTACCTGCAGTGCCCCAAGGTTGGTAGACACCTTCACGGAAAGACGCGTTGATGTTGGTCATACCATCGTTGGTGCGCGTGTGTGAGCGCATGAGGTTCATCACCATGTTTGACGCCGAAGGGAACTCTTCGTGGCCCTCTGGTTGTGGCATCAGACGCTCTGCGCCTACGATGTCACGAACCATGATGCCTGCGCCTTCCTGGCGGTTAGGTGTTGCGCCCGTCTCTGGGCCTAATTGTTCAAGTTCGATGTCAGCAGTCAGGGTGAAATTGTAATCGGTTGGAATTTCCGTGTAGTAGAAAGTGATCCCTTCATGCGAGTTCGCCAGTTTGCCGCCACGGCTTTCCACCGTAAATTGGTCAGCGACTGGGCCCGGTTGAACTAACTCGCCGTTAACTGTTACTTGGTTCACGCCGACCTTCTCAGGCAGGATAGTCGAACCAAAGTTCAAGTCTGTCGACTGACCAAAGGTCGCCGCTTTCCAAACCAGTTGGTCAGCAGTCAGTTCACTCGCAATCGCTTGTGGTGCCAACGCCATGGCAACGCACAGGGCAAGAGTCTGTTTTCTCATTTTATTCACCAATATTGAAACATTGTTTTGATTTAGGGTTTCTGGCGCACACTTTACTCGTTCTAGAGAGGGGTGAGAAGCAAAAAACCAATAAAATGTGATATTAGAAACGGCGTTTCATTTTTATATAAACACCACTTATCAGTGGCCAAAAGACATAAAAAAAGCACCCATTCATCTGGGTGCTTATTTAGCTAGATTCGCTGGGAATGGTAGAGCTCAAAGGCTCTCCTCTTCCCTTAGCAATCTGTGATTAGTCGATTAGAGACTTCACGTATTCTGCGATTTCTGGCACTTGGCAGTTAGAGAAGAAACACTCTTGGAACTGCGCGCTGCCCACTGCTTGCTTAACAAGATCTTGGTCAATCGCACGTAGAGACTCAACTACGTCTTTACATACTGCTGCTTTCACGTTGTTTAGGATAGCCGCGTTTGCTTGCTGAGGTGCAGCACGCTCGATTGGGTAACCTTCGCCACGCGCGCCAGTGAACGCTTTTTCGAAGATGTAACGAACGTTCAGTTCACCAGCCCAACCAAAGCCTTTTGCGAACGCTAGAGAAATCGCGTTGCCGTTGTTGATTTGGTTGAATAGGAACGCGTCAGATGGCTCTAGGCAGTAACCACAAACAACACCTGGGTGTAGGTTGCTTGCCATTAGTGCGCCTTGACCTGTACCACAACCCGTTACGATGAAATCCACTGCTTTAGAGTTCAGTAGGATGCTCGCTTGGATACCTAGGTGGATGTACGTTAGGTGATGATCGTTTTCGTCAGTCATACCTACGTTGAATACTTCGTGACCTAGACCACCAGCAACCGTGTTTAGCTCAGCAGCAACCATAGCGTTTTTAGGTGCTTGGCTGTTTTCCATAGTTAGTGCAATTTTCATTGGATTCTCCTGCGGCGAACCGCGTAACTAATTTTAAAACTTATACGAAATCTTTGCGCATTGGCGTGAAGTTATCAATCAACACACCCGCTTCTAGACACACACAACCGTGCTCAATGTTTGGCTCTTTGTACATGGTGTCGCCCGCTTCAACGATTTTCTTCTCATCGCCGATAGTGAATTCGAACTTACCAGACAGTACGTAAGTCAACTGCTCATGTGGGTGGTTGTGCATTGAACCAACAGCACCTTTTTCAAAGTGCACTTCAACGGCCATCATGTTGTCACTGTGCGCAAGCACTTTACGTGAGATACCGTCACCTAGGTCTTCTAGTTGGATGTCTTTGTTGTATACGAACATGGGTCTTCTTTCTCTTCGTTATCGACAAGCTTCACTTTCTTTTGCTCTCTGAGCAATTTTGCTGTGGTCATTAAGTTAACGCTGATCAGCGTCATTTCCAGCAGCGTTCCACCAATCGATCCTATGATGAAATTATTGGTCAGCCAGCATAACGCCCCGACCAAAAAACCGATTCTCATCGCCACGCCCTTGAGGACAAACACCGAGAATGTCCCGATGACAGTGCCCAAAATTGGCCAGACGTCCTGTGGCGACTCCATAATATAGAAACCACTGGCCATACTTATGGCGATGAAGATTGCTGCGACTCTTTTCGATGAAACGTAAATCGCGGTAGCCGTTCGAAGCGCTGAAAGCACTGAACTGACCACCGATACTAAAGAGCCAAGCAAGAAAAAATGCAGTAGATGGTTTAAATGAAAAACCAACATCAAAATCTTCAGCTTCTTATCGTCTTTCTGATAAAAGGTACACACCCCTAAGAAAAAGCTTAAGAATCCAAGAATTTGTGCAATCGTGTTTTGTTCCACGCGATCTACTCATTTTTCAGCGCCTAACCAAGGTTAGGCGCTAGATTGCTAATTAGCGAGCTAACCAACCACCGTCTACAGCAACAGTGTAACCGTTGATGTAAGAAGCAGCGTCAGACGCTAGGAATACACATGGGCCAGCAACGTCTTCTGGTGTGCCCCAACGGTCAGCAGGGATACGCTCTAGGATAGCAGCGTTGCGATCTTCATCCGCGCGTAGTGCTGCAGTGTTGTTTGTCGCCATGTAACCAGGTGCAATTGCGTTCACGTTGATGTTGTGACGAGCCCATTCGTTTGCCATTGCGCGAGTGATACCCATAACCGCACTCTTAGATGCAGTGTAAGAAGGTACACGGATGCCGCCTTGGAAAGAAAGCATAGAAGCAATGTTGATGATCTTACCGCCAGTGCCTTGAGCAATAAACTGACGCGCTACTGCTTGAGACATGAAGTAAACCGTTTTCGAGTTGATGTTCATCACGTCATCCCAGTTTTGCTCTGAGAAGTCGATCGCATCTTCACGACGGATGATACCTGCGTTGTTTACTAGGATATCCACTTTACCGAATTCAGTCACAGTGCTGTCGATGATGCTTGGGATATCGTCTTGTTTTAGTAGGTTAGCGCGAACATCTAGGAACGTGTAACCTGCTGCATTCATTTTTTCGATGGTTTCAGTTGGTTCAACGTAGTTAACACCAACAACTTTACAACCTGCTGCTGCAAGACCTAGTGCCATACCTTGACCAAGGCCAGTGTCACAACCCGTTACGATAGCAACCTTACCTTCTAGGTTAAATGAATTAAGAATCATGTTTATTCCTCAAAAGCTGTCAAATTAACGTTCATTACGATGGCTCGCCATCCTGTGACGTTAATATAGCAATTTTTAAAACTGCATTTCAATTATTTTTAAAACAGACTTTCAAAAAGCATGACCTAGATCGTCTTTTTGTATGACAAATAGCTGCGCGGTTTCAAAATTTTAAAAACGTTTTTTGAAATAATATGGCGACTCATCGTCTCATAGGTATAATCACCCCTAGACAACTATAACTAGGGTAAAGAGATGGAAAAGAACACCCAACCTGAAGCCGTATCCTCGGTTCTCAAGGTATTTAACATTCTTCAAGCATTGGGCGAGCAAAAGGAAATTGGTGTTTCAGAGCTGTCACAGCGTCTGATGATGTCGAAAGCGACAACGTACCGATTCCTGCAAACCATGAAAACGTTAGGCTATGTGGCACAAGAAGGTGAAGCAGATAAATACTCCCTCACCCTGAAGATGTTTGAGCTCGGCGCGAAATCACTCGAATACGTCGATCTGATTGAACTGGCCGATAAAGAGATGAAGTACATCTCGCAGCAAACCAATGAAGCGCTGCACTTAGGCGCTCTTGACGAAGACGGCATCATCTATATTCACAAAATCGACTCCAACTACAACCTACGCATGCAATCACGCGTCGGTCGTCGTAACCCTCTCTACAGTACTGCGATTGGTAAGGTATTGCTGGCGGAGCGTGATGAGAGCTTCGTACGCGATCTTCTGGCGGATGTGGAATTTGTTAAACACACAGAACGCACGCACGAAAACGTTGATCAGCTCTTATCTGAGCTTAAAAAAGTGCGCGAACTGCATTTTGGTCAAGATAACGAAGAGCAAGAGCCAGGTCTGCGCTGTATCGCTGCGCCAATCTACGACCGTTTCGGCACGGTCATCGCTGGCGTTTCGATTTCGTTCCCGACCATTCGTTTTGATGAAAAGCGCATGTCTTACTACATTGAGCTGCTACACAATGCCGGCCGCAATATTTCTGAGAAGTTGGGTTTTAACGGCTACCCTGTGAAATAGTCCCCGCTACAGACAACAAACAGCGCCCACTCGATTTACACATCCTGTGGGCGTTTTTGATCGCAGCGTTCGTCACTGCAACACTCGGCACGCAAAAAGCGGATCACCTGATCCAAACATTCATACTCCGCAACGCAATACAAAGTGCGCCCTTCTCGGCGCTGGCTGAGCAATCCCGCCGATGCCAAACTAGAGATATGATGAGACAAAGTAGAGCCCGGGACAGACAACCGCTCCTGAATCGCGCCCACAGCCACCCCTTGATAACCCGCCTTAACGATGGTTTTGTATATCGCCAATCGAGTCGGATGGCCCAATTCTTTTAGCGCTTTGGCAACCGATTCCAGTTCCATAATTCACTCCACAGAAAAACATTTCCATTATTGTGGAACTATTGCGTATTTGCAATCGCAAAAAAGGCAGCGAACGCTGCCTTATGACTGAAATAGCGACTAGCACTACAGTGCTCGACTGCGGGTCGGTAAGAAGACCTCACCCAGCATGCAGCGTACGCTGCCGCCACCGATGGATTCGATGGTCGAAACATCAAACGCCAGCACCTTACCGTGGCTAGAGAGTTGCGCCAGTTGCGCGGGCTCAAACGCCTGATAGGCCGATTGCGACATGGCGATCACCTTGTCGCCATTGACGGTTTCAAGCTGAAGAAGGTTGCCACAAAACTGGTTCATCTGTTCCAAGCTGATGGAAATCACCTGTTTGTCTTTTGCCAAGGATTTCAAAACAAAACGGCGCTCGAACTCAGGGATCACTTCATCACAGATGACGCAAAAGCCTTCACCAATCGCCATCATCACATTGGTGTGATAGATAGGATTACCTGACGGCAACGCGGTTTGAAATGACACCACTTTGGGGTAACCAATACGCTCCGCGTAATCCTCCAACACTTCACGATCGCAGCGCTGCGACAATGCCGCATAAATGGTGCGATTGATGTGATCCATCACCATGACACCCGTACTTTCAAGGTGCGCGCCATGCTCAAGGTAGCTCACTAAGCTATCTTGTTGAGTCACGCTTCTTCCCGCAGCTTGCAGCGCCTCGACCAGCGCTTTGGGTCTTACTTCCTGTTGGCGATTTTGGCAAGCCATTGGGAACGTATAGAGCGTGCCCTCAGCTGTGGTGCTGAACCAGTTATTGGGAAAGACCGCATCTGGCGTCTCAATCTCCGAGGTGGGGTAGTCAAACTCAATCACCTGAACGCCCGCAGCACGAAGCTTCGCCACCATAGCGTTAAACTCCGCCATCGCCTTGCGGCGAATCGCGCTCGTTTCAGCCTGGATGACATGCTGAAATTCATTGTCTTTGGCGGTTTGCGCGTTAAAAGCAAACTCTTTCGGTGGCACCATCACAACGCAGTTCGCGTTCTGTGCCCGTAACATGTCGTTATTCGCTAAAGAATTCACTACAGATTGCTGTTCCAACATGATGACCAACTCGCATTTTTTCACTTGATGAAGCCAATTGTAGACATAATGTTAAACAAAAAATCACTGAAATCAGGCAGCAAAATGAGTGTAAATCAGTAATATTTGCTGATTATAATTTTCAATGCAGCAAATATTACTGCCACCAGCGCCACTCAGAGTTTCAGCATGAATAATATGCACAAATAAGAATATCGCACTGGTTACATTCTGATTACTAACGCGTTACCATTGCGTATCCTTTCATATTGAGCCATTTTTGCCTTTAGGAAACACGCATGTTTAACAAGTTTGAGCAGTGGACACACCCTTTTCCACGTCAAGAGCCCGACCAGCCGCCAATGGGCATTTGGGCCTTTTGCCGCCACTACACCCGAGGCTTTGAAAAGCCACTGCTGTTCATGTCAATTCTGTCAATGATCGTCGCGGTGGTAGAGGTATCGCTGTTTGGTGCGATGGGCAATCTCGTCGACTGGTTGACACATAGCGACCCTGCGACATTCTGGCAAGAGAACCAAACGCAGTTGCTGTTTTACGCGGCGCTGCTTCTTATCATCATGCCATTGCTGATCTTGGCGCACTCTTTGGTCATCCACCAGTCACTGCTGGGTAACTACCCTATGGCTATCCGCTGGCTAGCTCATCGCTATTTACTCAAACAAAGCCTGACCTTCTATCAAGATGACTTTGCCGGCCGAGTGGCAACCAAAGTCATGCAAACGTCCCTTGCGGTGCGCGAAACCGTGATGAAAACCATGAACGTGTTTGTTTATGTCGCGGTCTATTTTACCTCCATCGTCGTGCTCCTCGCTCAGGCAGACTGGCGCTTAATGATCCCGATGCTGATTTGGTTATGCTGCTACGTGGGGATTCAGCTCTATTTTGTACCAAAGCTGAAAGACATCGCGTCACACCAAGCCGATGCGCGTTCCACCATGACAGGACGCATCGTCGACAGTTACACCAATATCGCCACCGTCAAGTTGTTCTCCCACAGTCAGCGGGAAACCGACTACGCCGAAACCGGGATGCGCGGCTTTTTGGATACCGTCTATCACCAGATGCGTTTGGTCACAGGGTTCAATGTTGCGGTGGAAATCACCAACTATGTGTTGGTCTTTACTATCAGTGCGCTCTCAATCGTACTGTGGATGAACGATGCCGTCAGTGTCGGGGCGATCGCCATCGCCATTGCCCTCGCGCTGCGCATTAACGGTATGTCGATGTGGATCATGTGGGAAGTGGGCGCGCTGTTTGAAAACATGGGCACCGTGGTGGATGGGATGAAAACCCTCTCAAAACCGGTGGATATCCAAGATGCGCCTGACGCCAAAGCGCTCACTGTCACTGACGGTGAAATCAAGTTTGATAACGTGAGCTTTCATTATGGTGATAAAACTAAAGGGGTGATCTCTCACCTTAATCTGACCATCAAACCGGGTGAAAAAGTGGGTCTGGTGGGCCGCTCTGGCGCAGGAAAATCCACCCTAGTGAACCTTCTGCTGCGTTTTCATGATGTCGAAAGCGGGCAAATCACCATTGATGGCCAAGCGATCAATGCGGTAACCCAAGACTCGCTGCGCAGTAACATCGGTATGGTGACGCAAGACACCTCCCTGCTGCATCGCTCTATTCGTGACAACATCGTTTACGGCAACCCTGAGGCCAGCGAGGAAGCGCTGTTACGTGCCACTCAACAGGCGCACGCGCATGAGTTTATTGAAACCCTGAGTGACCCTTTTGGCAATACGGGTTACGACGCGCAAGTCGGTGAGCGAGGGGTGAAACTGTCTGGCGGGCAACGTCAGCGTATCGCTATTTCTCGTGTACTGTTAAAAGACGCGCCATTACTGATTTTAGATGAAGCCACCTCGGCGCTTGATTCGGAAGTCGAAGCGGCGATTCAAGAGAGCTTGAATGAGTTGATGGAAGGAAAAACCGTCATCGCTATTGCGCACCGACTCTCAACCATCGCTGCGATGGATCGCCTTATCGTCCTCGACCAAGGTCAAGTCGTCGAGCAAGGCACCCACCAAGAGTTGATCAGTGCCGGAGGGATATACTCGCAGCTGTGGGCACATCAAACCGGCGGATTTATTGGCGATAATGACACGCTTGATGCGGCCTCATCACAATCACTCGCTCATTGATTCTCTTTGCGACTTATTCCCTAGCGGACCTTATCTTTTACGGGATGTGTCTTTAACGGGATTTCGATTGCTTATCTTGATACATGCGCTTGTCGGCCAGTTCGACAAGCTCTTGTATCGACAGTTTAGCGTTAGAACTGGCAGAGGTAATGCCCACGCTAAACTCTATCGCATAGGCATGACCGCTGCGTTGATTGTGCGCCTCTATCGCCTGCTTAAACCGCTCTATCACCACACCCGCAACCGGCTCTGACGCGCCAGACATCAACACAACAAACTCATCACCGCCAATACGAGCAAACACATCGGACTCACGAAAAGAGTCTCGCATTGTCGCAGCAAACGCTTTGAGTAGCGCATCCCCGGCACTGTGACCGTGGGTATCGTTGATGTGCTTGAAGTTATCGAGATCAAAATAGGCCAGGGAGAGGGGTAACTGCGCCGCGCGGCAGTAATCGACCGACTTTGCGCCCAAGGCAAAGAATCCGCGCCGATTTGAGATCAGCGTTAAAGGGTCTAGGGTCGCGGTTAAACTGTTCGACAGCTCCTGCTCGGCAATTTTGGCCAAATCCAGCAAGTCGTTGATCTCATCCGGTAAGAAGTGTCGCGGTTTGGTGTCGATAATGCACAGAGTACCGAGCTTGGTGCCATCGTGATACACCAAGGGCACGCCAGCATAAAAGCGAATATGGGGCGCATCGGAGACCAAAGGGTTATCAGCGAATCGCTCATCTTGCGTGGCATCTTCAATCACGAACGGCGCATCGCCCAAAATCGCATGACCACAAAAAGAGACATCACGCCCGGTTTCTTTCGCCTCCAAACCAAAACAAGATTTGAACCATTGACGGTTCACATCCACCAAGCTGACCAAGGCCATCGGCACGTCAAACAGTCTTCGAGCTAGGCGCGTCACGCGGTCAAAACGCTCCTCCGGTTCCGTGTCGAGAATCTGAAGCTGGTGAAGGCTTTGGATGCGTTGCTGCTCATCGGGTGGTAAATCAGGCGCTTTCATCTCTGGCTCGTGTCTTATTGATAAATGAGTAAGGTACCTTAAAGAATAGCACCGAAAGTTCGCCTTGCTTGCTCCGCGACAAACCCGTGGTTCCCCCAAGCGAAATACTAGCGCTTGACATGGCCCAAGGTGAGCTTCTCTTGCCATCTAAATGGCACAGTTAACCGCGGCACCAACATGTAAATCAACGCGGCCACCGCCACAGATCCAACAAGGTCAATGGGTCGATGCATACCAAGCCACAGACGGCTGTAAGCGACCGCTAGCGCCCAAATCAACACACCCGCAGCCAGAGCATAGTGCTTACGCTCAGCAAACAGGCCGCCAAAAAAGGCCACGCACACCGCGACAAACAGCGTATGGCCGGAAGGAAAAGAGTAATCTTTCTCGCCATGCCAATGGCGCGTACGCCAATCACTCACCCGAGTATCCAGGGCATCAATCACCTGATCTTTTTGCTCGGCATCGAGCTTATAAAAGTGCGCGGGCTGGGGAATCAACAGCTGATGACTTAACAGTTCCGTGTAAGGACGCGGGCTTTCTGTCGCGAGCTTCAAGCCACTTTTGGCAACAAAGGCAAACACCAGCAGCAGCGCCAGTTGCGCCGCTTTTCCTATCAGCGACACACCAAGCTGACGACGAGGTGAAACGCTTGGACGAGGTGGAACGCTTGAGTAATCCGTGGTCAAAAGAGAACGATGAGAAAAAGAATACCGAGAAGAAGCCGTACGAATGACCCAAAGAGCCAAACCCACTAGCAAAGCGAGAGTAACGAGAAAGCCTTGCGATCCCGCGGAGTAAGTCAGCCATGTCATCCCTTGCCCGATGGGATCTGAGACGTCACTCAGCAAATCCACTGAGCTAAACATCAGGCTCATCAGCGCAATGGCACCCGACAGCACCATCAACAGCCCTAACCCTTTTTGCTTCTCACTAACTCTATGTTTCACACTCGCCTCTCACCTCGACTCTCGAGAGATGATCTTAGGCGTGTGGCGTTAATGATTTTATCAACCGCGTGTCAATTCGCTGCAAGTTCGCATCATGCCAAATTATCGGTGTGCAACAGTTGATAAGGGCAAGCGCATAACTAAGACCATCGGGTCATAGGCACCACGTTTCCACGCTCTCTGAGGTACGCTTCTGGAGCAAGCAATTTGGCTAGCGCCTCTGCATTTACCGGTTTAGTGAGATAGAAACCTTGGCCAATCGCGCAACCCATTTTGAGTAGATCCCGCTGATGGGCAGCGGTTTCAACGCCCTCAGCAACCACAGAAACACCAAGCTCGTTGCCAAGCGAGATAATGTTTTTCAGCAATACCGACGAGGTGGCATTATTGGCATAATCGATAACAAAACTGCGATCGATTTTGAGCGTTTGAAACTCGAAATCTTTCAAGTAAGAGAGTGATGAAAAGCCGGTACCGAAATCGTCCAATGCCACGCGCACACCCAGTTGCTGTAACTCTTTGAAAATCACCTGCGCGAGTTCGGTATTCTCAATCATCACGGTCTCGGTGATTTCCACCTCTAAGTAGCGTGTCGGAACGCCGGACTGAACAATGACCTTTTTCAAACTGTCAAAAAAGCCCGGATGCTTTAAGCTCTTCGCGGAAATATTCACCCCCACCACCCCAGTTTCGACGCCGTCATCTAACCACTTTCTCTTGGCTTGCAGCGCTTTGCGCATCACCAACAAATCAAGCAAGCGAATCAAACCGGTGGATTCGGCCACGGGAATAAAATCATTGGGGTACAACCGCCCTTTGGTGGGATGGTTCCAACGCACTAAGGCTTCAACGCCGACCACTTTCTCATCGTTCAACTGCCATTTGGGCAGAAAGTGCAGCTCGAATTCATCACGCTCAATCGCTTTATTGAGATCGCTCTCGGTCTCTTTTTGCGACATCGCAATGCGGTTGAGCTCTTTGGAGTAAAACTGAAAATTGTTTTTGCCCATCGCTTTGGCGTGATACATGGCGTTGTCCGCGTAGCGTAGCAAGCTGTCTTGCGTCGCACTGTCTTCGGGATAGAGCGAAATGCCAATACTGGCGGACACATTCACCGCCACACCCTCTATATGAAACGGCTGCTGCAAGGTATCTATCAACTTGGAGGCGATACGGTTGGCGACACTGATTGCGCTATTGACGCTGTTTAAGTGACTCAGTACCACCACAAACTCATCGCCACTGAAGCGCGCCGACAAGTCGGTGATGCGAATGCTACTCTCAATCCGCTTTGCGACTTGCTCAAGCAAGCGGTCGCCCATCTCATGCCCATAAAGATCGTTGACGTCTTTAAAATGATCTAAATCGATGAACAGTAAAGCAAACGGCTTTTTCGAGCGGTCCGCGTTGAGGATAGATTGGCCTAGTCGGTCTAAAAACAGCGCTCGGTTTGGCAACCCAGTTAAAGGGTCGAAGTAAGCTCGGTTGTGCAGTTGCTCATTTTTCTCCTCTATTGCGGCTTTGGCTTGCGTGAGAGAGTGGAGCAATTGATCGCGGTTTTTCTCATAGCGGTGCTGCAATCGTATCGAGTAGGCAGCAATCACAATCACCGCAATAATCAGGGTGATGCTGGTTTGCGTGTAATTGGAAATCCCAGATTCATAACTGGCTTTGATCACGCGCTGGATCTCATCCGCTTGGCTGGCAAACTCCAAAAATTGCTCGTCGCGTCCGGCGCTTAAAAACGCATCCGCTCGCTGCGCCTGAATTTTTTGGTAGGTGGATTCCACATGAAGGCGAAATTGCGCCAGCGTTTTGCGAAGCTCAACCAGACGCTCACGTAATTCGTTGTCCGTGACTGGCTCATAATTGCCCATGATGCTCTCGCCGCCTTCAAGCAGCGCGACCACATGCCAATCGGCGATTTCTAAATAGTACCACACTTCCTGAATCGACTGAGCGGTATCGCCCGACATGATCTCATCAAACCAAAGGTAGGCCAGCGTACCGTTGACTTTAATTTCAGCGGCCGCTTCCGCAAGCGGGGACTTTTTCACTAAAAGATGGGTCGCTTGGGTCACTAGCGCCGACGTAAACGTGATCACCAACAAGGCGAGAATGGAAGTAAAAATGAATTTGCGCTTCATAGCATCACACGAACGTTTACCCACGTATTTTGCGGGCAGGAATAAAAACATAGGCGAGTCAGCCTAGTGAAGAAATGTTACAACCCCATGAAGATATTCAGCATAGTTATTATTGGTGAGTAATTGATGAATCTTTAGTGACAGTCCACGTGAAGATATTGAGCTCAAAAGTGCTAGCTCGTATAGTCGCGGTATGTTGATTCTTCCTTTGTGCTCAACCATGACTTTTCGATTGCGTTCGACTGTTCTTGCTTCTGTATGCCTAGCGCTGATGAGTACCACGGCACACGGGAAAGATCTGATCAAAATTGAAGGGTCGAGTACCGTGTACCCGATCACTCAAGCCGTCGCCGATCACTTTATGCGTGCCGAGCGGCACAACACCCAAGTGGTGGTGGGCATCACTGGCACAGGTGGCGGATTTCGCAAGTTTTGCCGAGGCCGCACGGATATTTCTAACGCCTCTCGCCCGATTAAAGAGAAAGAGCGAGCGCTGTGTGAGATCAACCACATCGACTATATTGAGCTCCCTGTCGCACTCGATGCAATAACCGTGGTGGTGAACAAAGAAAATCAGTGGATCGATGCGCTCTCTCTTGATGAACTGAAAACACTCTGGGAAAGCACCGCTGAACGCACGATAACTCACTGGCAGCAAGTCAATCCGCACTTCCCTGATCGCCCCATCGTCCTGCACGGCCCTGGATCAGATTCAGGCACTTATGACTATTTTGTTGAGGTGGTGCTTGATGGCAAAGCGAGTCGACAAGACTACACCGCGAATGAAGACGATGAAGCCTTAGTCGCCGAAGTGGCCGCCGACCCCAACGCTATGGCGTTTATCGGCTTTGCCTACTATTTGCAAAATCAAGACAAGTTGAAAGCGGTCGCCATCTCTCCCTCTGGCTTCAACGCGGTCAAACCCAGTGTCGAGAACGTGATTATGGGACGATACACCGCACTTTCCCGCCCTCTGTTTATTTACGTGAACAAACAGGCGCTAGAGAAGCGGCCATCACTGAAACGCTTTGTCGATAGTTATATCGACAGAGACAACATCAACAAAGTTGTCTCCCACTCTGGCTATATTCCTCTCTCCAATGATCGCTATGACGCGGCGCGTTTTATTCTCAACTCTAGCCGCTCTGGCTCGGTCTCGATGCCCAAATAGGGCCATGTGATGTGACTGCACACCATCGCGATTAACGTACATTTTGGTGACCAGAGAAAAAGTGGTGCACAGGCCCATGTCCTTGACCAATAGAGAGTTCATCGGCATGCGCGATGGCTTGTGAGATGTATTGCTTGGCCAAATGGACCGCTTTGTGCAGCCGATACCCTTGGGCAAGATAGGACGCAGTGGCCGATGACAACGTGCAACCCGTGCCATGAGTATTATGAGTGGCGACTCGTTTAGCGCGAATCAATTCACTGCCAGTCGTTTCAATCAGCAGATCGTTGCTGCTTTCGCCCTCTAAATGCCCCCCTTTAAGAAGCACTGTTTTGGCGCCCAAGGCGCGCAGGGCGTCAATCATCGCTCCCATCTCCTCTTCCGATGTCGGCGTTGCTCGCCCAGTCAGCGCCGCCGCCTCGGGTAAGTTTGGTGTGATCATATCGGCAAGCGGTAGCAGTTCTTTCTTGAGCGCCCCCACCGCACTGGCGTGCAGTAAGCTGTCACCACTGGTGGCCACCATCACCGGGTCCACCACTAGAAACTTGGGCTGATACGCCGCCAAACTTTGTGCCACGACACGGATGATTTCAGCGTCAGCCAGCATGCCAACCTTCACCGCCACGACATTGAGATCGCTCAATACCGCATCGAGCTGCGCTTGAACATGGTCGATAGGGATAGGATGAATGGCGTGAACGCCACGGGTATTTTGCGCGGTAATGGCCGTAATAACGGAGCAGGCGTAACTGCCTGTTGCACTGATCGCTTTGATGTCGGCTTGGATGCCCGCGCCGCCGCCACTGTCGGAGCCAGCGATGGTTAGGACAATCGGAGTTTGAGGGTCATAAAATGCGGTTTGGTTCATCGGTGTTCCTCACGCACGCGTCAGGAACTGTGTGCAGAGCGCGTTGGCCAAGCACAACACATAACGGGCGAGATTGTGGCGACCCCACGACACCGCGTTATGAATAGTTCCCTACGTCAGTGCTAACTGAATCAGGTTCAACGGGTCTCGCGATGCGATCTCAGCCTTCCTTCTATGCTTCTACGACAGGCTCGTTAATCAAGCTATCGTTATGATTCGAGCAGAAGGAACGCTCCCCGACTATGTCGCCAACCTTAACCCTGTGGTAGCGCAGATGCAACCTATTCAGATCACTTAAATAACCCGAGTGAATCGAGGAGTGGGCGATACGAACGCGACGTTTGGCACACAGAACATTATCGTTTACTCTTAATTTTATAAATTTTCGTTATTGATTTGACGGTTATGCTCAATCCACTCTGGCTCAAAACGTTTCAAACCTTGGTCGAGACCGGCCACTTTACTCATACCGCAGAAAAGCTGTTCATGACTCAGCCCGGTGTCAGCCAGCACATCAAAAAGCTCGAACAGGCTTGCGGCTACCCACTGATTGCGCGTCACAACAAGAGCTTTGAAGTAACGGAACAAGGCAGACAGGTCTATCAGTACGCAAAGCAGCGCGCCAAACAAGAAACAGACCTGATTGCTTCGTTATCTCAGGATGACGCGCATCGAGGTGAAGTGTCGGTCTCTTGCTCTGGCGCGTTGGCGCAGCTTATCTACCCGCATCTGCTCGATTTACAGTGTGAATTTTCACAACTGGTCGTCAAGCTGGAAGTCGCCCCCAACCGCAAGATCATCGACGATTTGGCTGAGGGACGCGCCGATTTGGGCCTTGTCACCCACATTCCGCTCGACCCGAGAATCGAAGCGCAGGAGATAGGTCAAGAAACCATGTGTTTGATTGTACCGGCAAACGTCGACGAGCCTATCACCCCTGAACTTCTCCTTGAGCTCGGTTTAATTCGCCACCCCGACGCGGAGCACTATCTCTCGCTCTACTTTTCGCAGTGTGGCGACAAAGCGCTGGCGGGGATTGATATTCGCGCCCTGCGCACCTCGGGCTACATCAACCAACTCAGCCAAATTCTTCTGCCAGTTGCCAAAGGGCTCGGTTTTACGGTGCTGCCACACAGCGCATTCAGCTCTTTCACTTTGCGCGATCAACTTGCTGTGCATCAGCCAAAGAGAGCCGTCGTCGAGACCCTGTATTTGGTGAGCAAGAAACAAAGAGCGTGGCCAGCCCGTTTTCATACGGTGGTGGATAAGTTGACGGACGTGATCTCGCTATAACGCAACGCACTGCCATAGCCAAAATTTTCGATAGGCTTGAAACGCAAAATGGAGCCCAAGGCTCCATTTTTGCTGCTGCTTCAACGCTCATTATCGTCGTTTATTTGAGGTCATGCCTCTAAGACGTCTTCGCCAGCGAGTTCAGATATAATCAGTAGATCGGACTCATCCAGTTTAAGCCCCAGCATAGGGAGACCATGCTGAGCACTCCAACAACATAAGAAGACCACACAACCTAATGCTACCCAAAGTAGTGATACCATAGCCTAACCTCCTCCTCCTCAGTTATCATCACCGTACTTGATAACCTAAAGGTGCCACTTCTCTCATCAGAAGGCGCTCAGATAGACTTTATTCTTTTTACGTTGGGGCGTCTGAACCAATAGAAATGGGGTAGATTCGCCGGGTCAATCGCTCAATGTCGTATTGTTATCTGGAGTTTATTCGGATTAGAACACCTTAAGGTTATGCTGAGTACTCTTTCAATATAGGGATTGCGATTGTGAAGCGCAACACTCTTTGCGGTGAACACACGAAACCTTGACGTTTTTTATGCGAGCGATCGCATAAATATGCCAATGTGGAGATCGGCAATAGAAAATGGGCGCTCGTGGCGCCCATCTTGATGCGAATGATTGTTGATGCAAACAGTGAGACAGCTTAAGCGCCAATAACGCCGCCATCTTCACGGGTAATGGCAACAATGGTGGAGCGAGGCTTGCTGTCACCACCACCTGGGTAGTGAGAAGGCGCACCTTTCTCGCCCGGATGCTGAACACCCACAAACATAGTTTTGTAGTCGGCGGAGAAGGTCAGCCCCGTGATCTCACAAGCAATTGGCCCCGTCAAGAAACGTCGCACTTCACCAGTATTAGGATCGCCGCACAACATTTGGTTGTTCCCTTGACCTGCAAAATCGCCCTGATTTGAGTAGTTTCCGTCCGTTTGAATCCACAAACGACCGGCTTTATCAAAGCCGATACCATCCGGGCTATTAAACATGTTGTCGGCGTTGATGTTGTCACTACCCGCGTAGAGCGAATCTTTGTGCACCGTTGGGTTACCCGCAATCAGGTACAAATCCCAATCAAACTCTGCTTGGGTGTGATCGCCCGAGGTCGGTACCCAGCGAACAATTTGTCCGTAGTGGTTCTCAGCACGAGGGTTAGGACCACCGACAGGTTGGCCCTCTTTTACGCCGCGGTTTTTGTTGTTGGTGAGGGTACAGAACACGTGTTGGTTGTCTGGGTGCACCGCCACCCACTCTGGGCGATCCATCGTAGTCGCGCCAACTTGAGTCGCCGCGCGACGTGCAAAAATCATCACCTCGGCTTGATCGTTAAAACCGTTCTCTTTAGTCAGACCATTTTTGCCATAAGTCAGTTCAATCCACTGGCCTTTGCCTTTCAACTCGTTGTCGTCCATCTCGAACTTGGCGACATACAAGGTGCCCTCTTCAAGCAAGTTGCGATTGGCAGCATCATTGCCCGGTTGGTAGCGATCGCGAGAGACAAATTTGTAAATGTGCTCCCCGCGCTCATCATCACCTAGGTACACCACGACATGACCATCATCGTTGATCAACAGTGCCGCATTCTCGTGCTTAAATCGCCCGAGTGCAGTGCGCTTAAGCGGCGTCGACGTCGGATCGTTTGGATCGATCTCCACAACCCAACCAAAACGGTGTGGTTCATTCGGATGCTTAGCGACATCGAAACGCTCATCGGTATCATGCCACTGGTAACTGCTCTTCGCTGCTTTGATTCCGTAACGTTTATGATCGTCGCTCAACTCTGCCGTCGTACTGGTGCCAAAATAGCCGTGGAAGTTCTCTTCACAGGTTAAGTATGTGCCCCAAGGCGTTTGACCGTTGGCGCAGTTATTAAAGGTGCCGAGTGGCGCTAAGCCTGAAGGATCCAATTTGGTTTTCATCAACGCATGACCCGCCGCTGGGCCTGTCAGGCGCATTTCTGTGTTAGCGGTAATACGGCGGTTGCGTTTCCCCGCTTTATCCACTTTCCACTCTCCGCCAGATTTGACGATTTCGAACACCGTCACACCGTGTGCCGCTTGCGCTTTTAATACGTCGTCCGCCGTCATCGCGTTACCGCCATGTTCGAATAAGTATTCGTAATTGGTGTATTCGTTGTTCACCGCAATAACAGCGCGATCGTCACTGATAGGGAATAGGCTCATCCCGTCGGTGTTGTCACCAAACTGACGCGCTTGCGCGGCTGAATCTTGCTTACCGCTTTGATCAAACTCTGGCGCATCAGCAAAAATAGGATCACCCCAAGAGAGAAGCGGCGTGGCTTTATAACCTTTGGGTACGATGATCGCATCTTTTGTCGAGGCAGGCACTGCTTCGAAGTTGAGCAAACGACTATCACTCGATGCCGCTATCGCTTTCGCGATCGGGTTGAGGGAAAGAAACGCCCCTGCACTGACGGCAGCGGTTCCGGCTAAGAAACGACGACGAGATAGTCGCGCTTCGATCATCTGGCTGAATTGTGAATCCTGTTCATCACGATCCCACATTGCTGACTCCTTGCTGAATTATCATTATATAAGCGAGCAAATGTTAGGCGAGCAAAGTTACACATCAGTTAAGGTTTTGTTTAATAAATACAAAGTAAAGATGATGCTTTTACTTCGATTACATGACAAGACCAATAAATGGCGATCTCAGTCACATGTAAATTAGAAATTACGCCAATTTCGCGAAAAATTTGTGATCAAAACACTGGTGTTTCGCGCATTTCGCCGCTAAATTGAAATTGTTCATGAGGAACTAGATTCACATCTGCTCAATGAAGAGCATGGTATTTAACGTGAGGGATTATCATGAAGAAAATGAGAAAAGCACAATTGCATCGTGTTCGTATTCAATACTGGAAAGATTCGAACAAAAACACGAACAGCAAACCTCAATAACTGTGCAACCCCAACAAAGCTGGCTTAACCGCCAGCTTTAGTAGTTTTATAGGCCCCCGTTTTTCACCCACTTGAGCATTACGCTGCTCTATGATGACTGGGAAACAGTGATGCCAAGCCATTCACCACGCCCAACGTCTCTTTCGAATAAATGTGCTTGTCTTTGTAACCGACAAATTGCACTAAGCGCACCTTGCCTGAAAGCAGCACTTGGCGTAACACTCGATTGACCATCTGCACTTCGATCAACGTATCGGATTCCAACCGCGTTACGGGCTGTAAGCTGGCGAGATCAATATTGATCACCACGTCGTCACAATGCGACAAGTAGTGGCTCAACTGCTGCTTCACAGTAAAACGAGAGCGAAAGTGGCACTCGTTGACGGACAACCAATCACAGCCGAGATCTTCTGCATAATCAAGTAGCTTCGGATCTTGATTGTCCGAGTCAACACCAAGGCAGAACAAGCGGCTTTGCTGACTGCGCTGCAAGACAAAATGAAACAGCGAGCCTTTCTCAGGCTCTAGAGTCGGTTTGATATCCAAGCTGCGGCTGATATGGATAAACCCCAACTCTCTGCCTTGACTCGCCACCATCGGCAGCGCATGCAGTAAGCTTTCACCGTCATTGGCAAAGAGCACAGGTAAACTGGCCGATTCCATCAACGCGGCAACGGTATCAAGCAAGCGATGTTTGGCCGCTTGTTGGAGATTGAAATGACCGCCATAGCCAATATTGGTCGAGACTTTGTCTGCCAACCAATCGTAGAGCTCTTCCAAGCTCTGGTTGGCCATATCAAACTCTACTTGGCTCATCGGTTTGATCTGTTCACTGACACTGAGCAAGGTGAGTTTGTCGCAACAGAGCCCAGTAATACTGTGTAGCTTGCGCCGTTGAAATAGCCTAAACATATCCTTTACCTTTCAGGAGGCAGAGCTCTCGCTGCCTGCAATACATGAAGTACAATTTTTTGCTCGTTCATCTCAACGCGATGAGCCGGTGCCATCACCGACACAGCGCCAACAAGTTTGCTGCCCTTTAACACCGGCGCGCTGATACCAGACACCCCGGGATCAATTTCAGAGGTACTGACCGCATACCCTTGGGCTCGAATCGCGTCCAATTTGGTCTGCCAAGCGTCCCATTGCGACTCTTGGCCAAAATAACGCAATATTTTCTCGCAGCGCGCACTCGGCATATACGCCAACATCACTTTCGATGAGGCGCCATGCAGCAGCGGCTGACTCTGCCCTTCGACATAACTGCACCTAAGCGCTTGCATGCTCTCTTTTCGGCTGACGCACAGAGCACGATAGCCAACAGGCACCATGTAAGCGGCCATTTCGCCCGTCTGCTTTTGTAAGCGTCTGAGCACCGCGGACACTGACTCCAGCTCACTTTGACTCGATTGGTAACTGCGCATCAACATCAAAGCTGCCGGACCGATGATCAAGGTCTTGTCGTGCGTACTCTCTTCAATCAGATTCCACTCTTTCAACATTTTGAGGTGGCGATACAAACTGCTCAGTGGTGTCCCGAGCTGATGACTCAAGATTTTGGCGGTCACCGGCTCGTCGTTGACCGCTACCTGCATGAGCAGTTGTAAGATTTTCTCGTTCACTTGGCCGCTGCCGTTTTTCATGGTCAATTCTTTTCTAACTGGGTCATAGAGTGAGTTCAAATTATATTCTTATAAGGCGAGAATAGTGAGCACAAAGAGCACCTACATTTTCACTGAGTGATAAAAAGCACGCCCTACGCAACCTATTCAAACCATCAATAAAACTTTACTTAACGGTAAAGTTAAAATAATCTATGTTGCATAATCATCTCGAGCCGCCCAGCGGCCATCTCGTTTTGGGATCAACGACCACAAGGTTTAGGGATAACATGAAGCCTCTAGCACTTACCCTCAGCGTTCTGTTTGGCGCGGCGGCCACTCTCAGTGTCACCTGCCAACTGTCGAACGCCAGCGAACGTTATCAATCCAACGCGTATCAAGTTCAGTTGCCGATAGAGAAGCAAGCGATCCGGCTCGAGAAGCTCTCCGGTGAATTCCAAGCGTCTGAATACACAAAAATTCTGTCGGATCAGGAAGGCAAGATTACCAATGTCTTGGTCAACGATGGTGCGGTGGTTAAAAAGGGCACACCGCTGTTTGAATTTAATACCACCTTTGCTCGTTTAGCGGTTCAAGCCGCCCAAGAAGAATACCAACGGGCGCTCGACAATATCCTTGATTTAACGAAATCCGGCGTGACGCGCGGCGAACGACTCGACGGCGCTCGGCAAGCCATTGATGCGACGAGAAAGAATCTGCTTGTCGCCCAAGAAGCGCTCGTCGATACCACCATCGTCGCGCCCTTTTCAGGTAAAGTGGGGCAAATTCTGGTCAGTGCCGGGAACTTCGTCACCAAAGGTCAGGAGTTGACGGAGTTGATCGCCGTCTCTGATGTGGAGCTCCATTTCAGCGCGCCCAATGACGTGCTCTACCCCTACCTAACGACACTGAGTAATCCCGCAGCGCAAACGCCACCGACAGTGTCGGTAAAAAATGCCCACGGTCAATTTATTGATGGCACGCTCAGTTTTGTCGACAGCAAAACCACCGAACAGGCCCAGACACTCTCCGCCTATGCGACCTTTACTAATTCTGATAATCAGTTACTGGTGGGAAGTAAAACCGAGCTCTACCTTAACGCCATAGAACGTCAGGCGACCCTGTTTGTCCCTAAACAGGCGGTGCATACCAAAGAGACCCAAAGCTTTGTCTATGTCCTTGATGGGGATAAGAAAGTGCTAGAAGTGCCGGTCGCGCCGCTGATGGTCAAATCTGAGATCGAGGGCTATCTCGCGGTCACCGGGTTAGAGGCCAACCAGTTTGTCGTCAACGATCCTTACGCGTATGAGCTGGTCGGGCGCAAGATTGAGCCCATTGTGAATCTGGTTGAAGGGCTAAACCAAATCCTTAGCCGCGGATAATCTCGGCAATAGAGTGTCGCAATGTTGAGTCAGCTCTCAACTCTCAGCGACGGGCATACTGGTAGGACCATGCTTATGGTAGCGTTAACACAATGACCACATGGAAGAAATTAGAACACTGCTCTGACCTTTGTATGGATAAAAGAAGTCAACGAAGCGAAAAAACTCGGCAGAATATTATTCAGGCAGCAATGGCGTGCTACCAGGATTTTGGTGTGCAAGGCGCCTCGCTTGAAGCTGTCGCCAAATGCGCCGGCACGTCAAAGCCCACCATCTATGCCCATTACGGCTCGAAAGAGAAGCTCTATCAGAATGTCGTCGAACATATTTTGCACCAAGAGCAAGAGACGCAAAAACTGCCGCCATTTGATCCGACCCGTAGCATCAAATCTCAGCTTTTTGATATTTTCGATCAGCAGTTGGATTTTGTCTTGAGCTGCGAGCGCCGCCGCCTGTTGGTGGCCATCACGATTGAAGCCATGTGCCATGGCAGTTGTCATCTCAACGATCTTGAACAGATCAAAACTTGTCCAATGGAGCATTGGCTGAGCGACGCCATGGCACACAACACACTGCCGCAGCAAAATGCGCGAGAACTGGCGACGAATCTGCTGGCCTTAGTGAAAGGTCGCACCTTCTACCCTACATTCCTTGGTATGAATGACGATAATATCGAGCAGCGCCGGGCCAACCTTCACTCCGCGTTGGATTTCTTCCTCCAGACGCAGCAAGCACAATAAGAGGCGCAGCAACGCCCCTTGTTTCTATGTTCCGATGTTTGTGTGCTTATGTGCTTCTCAGTCACTCAATCTTCTAAGCAATCCGTCCTAAGGATGCCGAATACTCCGGCATCCTGCTGACTTCATCACTCTTGAGCCAAGAGGGCCTGCCCATTGGTTTTGATGACCTCTTGATACCAATAGAAGCTCTTTTTGCGCAGGCGCGTCAAGGTACCCGAGCCGTCATCGTGGCGATCGACATAGATATAACCATAGCGCTTGCTCATCTCTGCGGTAGAGTTCGCGACTAAGTCAATTGGCCCCCAGCTGGTAAAGCCCATTAGCTCGACGCCATCTAGTATCGCCTCATGCGCTTGCACCAAATGATCACGTAGGTACGCAATACGGTAGTCGTCGATCACCTCACCTTCCTCAGTCACGGTATCACGCGCACCGAGACCATTCTCAACGATAAACAGTGGCTTTTGGTAGCGATCATGGAGGAAGTTGAGCAGAATGCGCAATCCTTTAGGGTCAATCAACCAGCCCCACTGACTCTTTTCCAGATAGGGATTTGGGACACTGTCGACGATATTGCCCACCTCTTTTTGCTTAGGATCGGCACTCGCACACCCACTGGCGTAATAACTGAAGGAAATAAAATCGACACTCGCCGCCGCCAGGGTCTCGATGTCCCCCGCTTCCATCTCGATGGTGATTCCGTTATCACGGAAATAACGCAACATATAACCTGGGTACTTGCCTCGAGTCTGCACATCGCCAAAGAAGAGCCACTTATTGTTCTCATCCATCGCCGCCAAAACGTCATCAGGATTACAGGTGTAGGGGTAGTTAATCGCGCCGAGCAACATGTTGCCGATTTTCGCGTCAGGGATGATGTCATGACAGAGCTGCACAGCTTTGGCGTTGGCCACTAGCTGATGGTGGATCGCTTGGTAGATCGCCTGTTCGCTCGCATCTTCTTGAAGTCCAACCCCAGTAAACGGCGCATGCAACGACATATTGATTTCATTAAAGGTAAGCCAAAGCTTCACTTTCTCCTTGTAGCGCGTAAATACGCTGCGCGCATAGCGCTCAAAGAAGGTAATCACTTCTCGGCTACCCCACCCGCCGTAATTTTCCACTAGGGCGTAAGGCATTTCGTAGTGTGAAAGCGTGACAAACGGTGTCATCCCGTGGGCCGCCAGTTCGTCAAATAGTCGGTCATAGTAGGCGAGCCCTTCTTCACACGGCTCGGTTTCATCGCCTTGCGGAAAGATACGCGTCCAAGCAATGGATAGACGAAGGCAGTTGAACCCCATCTCCTCAAACAAAGCGATGTCTTCTGGATAACAATGATAAAAATCGATGGCAAGATCTTTGATCCCCTCAGTACGCGCTTCGCGGGTCTGATGTGGGTTTAAGATCCCTTTTGGCAGCATGTCAGCGGTGGAAAGCCCTTTGCCACCAGTGAGGTAAGCGCCCTCTACCTGGTTAGCCGCAATGGCTCCGCCCCAAAGAAAATCGGATGGAAAGGTCATAGTTCATTCTCTTTATTTATGATTCTAGCTTGAGTGTACTCGAACCATTAGGCACTAAATAAGGTTAGATATTTATCAGGATATTTCCCATTTTTAGGCCAGAGCGCAACGACAAAAATCGGCAAAATCTAAATGATAGATCGGTATTTTCAAGCTATTACGAGACCTATCCGACACATCTTTTTCCACAGAAATACTATGCTTATAGGGTAAACAATGACGTAAGAGGGCGTGGTTATGAAATACAAACATATCCTAGTTGCACTAGAGCTGTCTGAAGAGAGTAACGTTCTCATTGAACGCGCCGCGTCTCTCGCTGAGATAGTGGGTGCACAAGTCTCGTTCATCCATATCGATGGCACACATGGGGAAATCTACCCAGATTTGGTCGATATTCAAGCCGATCCTAGCCGTCGACCTTTGAACGAAAACAACAACCAATGGCTAGAGAAATTTCAAACCGATTCACCTGTCCCGATCAAGCACTTCCTTGTCGGCACCGGCGATCTCAGTGAGAAATTAACGTACACCATTAAAGAGCACGGCTTTGATCTGTTGATTTGTGGCCACCATCAGGACTTTTGGAGCAAAATTGTCTCCTACTCCCGCCACCTCATCAATAAGTCACCGATTGATATCCTCGTCGTGCCGATCAAAAGCTAACTGAGATAGCCGCCCTAGGCGGCTATCTTTTTTACAGCTCGGTCAAACGACGAATAATGCGATCGGGCTCAACTCCCCACGGATCAAAAGGCACATCCACGCTACGCTGCAACCAGACGGTTTTAAGACCGGCTGATTGCGCACCCAGCACGTCAAACGGATTGCTCGAAACTAAATGGGTGTCGTTGTCTTGGGTGACCGATAGAAGATGCTGATAGACAGATGGGTTGGGCTTAAAGGTTTTCACATCTTCACAGCTGATTATCTGCGCAAACTCGTCCCGAATGCCCGCGCGGCGCAACAACGTCTCAACACTGTGTTGTTCACCATTAGAAAAAGCGATCAGCCGATGCCCTTTCGCGACCAGTGAGGCTAGGCTCTCTTTGACATCATCAAAACAGGGCAAGCGAAGATAGAGGTCGAGAAGCTGCGCTTTCTGCTCTGGTGACAAGGTTGTTTGATGGGCGGCGCATGTGTAATCCAGCGCTTGTTCGGTGCAGGTTGAAAACGGCACATACTCGTTCATCAACCCGCGTCGAAACGCGTATTCGAGCTGCTTATTTCGCCAAGTCACACTCATGGCCTGACCCAGCCCCGGACGCCACGCTTCCAGTTGAGTCGCCACAAAATGTGTGTCAATCAAAGTGCCATAGACATCAAACGCATAAGTCTTCGTCATTGTTGCCATATCCGTTGTGGAGAGTGTCTTACTATCGTAGACAATGGTGAACGAGTGTTCAATAATGGGACACCCATTCTGAGCGAAAGAAGCGATTAAGCGAATGACCGACTCGATAACAGAAACCCTCGCCAGTTTCACCTCTATCGAACAGGCCTTGGATTATTTTGAGATAGGCTATGACCGCACGTTTATCGAGCAGAATCGTACCGAGTTGGTGAAGCGGTTTGGGGGTAATCTTATTTTACAAAAGCCTGATGATTGGTTTTCAGCGCGACGTGCGCTAAAAAATGCTTATTGTAAAGTACAGCGCAGCAAGCTGGATAAACACACTCGCTCGGCCTGCCGCGGCTGCACATCTTGTGAACGTCGTTAGGCTTCTTGTTCGATATCCTCTTCTTCGAACATAGATGAGCATTTGATTTCAAACTGATTGAACGAGAAGATGCTAGGGCCGTGGATGCGCTTAGTGATCACTTTCTCTTCCCCATATTGCACCGTAACATGGGTGAACACCTTACCTTTTACCTCGATGGTGTTGTCTTCGAGTGCAGAGGTCAATTCCGCTTCATTTCCATCACGGGCACGTTTGACTTTCTCAAGGTGTGCGTTGCTCTCTCGTTTGAGCGTTTCTACCTCTTCTTCTTGCTCTGGCGTCCGTTGAGATTTCGGAATTTTTTTCAACTCCAGCTCTTTACGCACCACCGCCATGGTCGCTTCTTGTGCTTGAGTATATTGTTCTTTGAGTTTAGCTTGGCGCTCTTTGTACATCTGAAAGCGCGCAAACGCCTGAACATGTGTCGCGGTGTCGCCTTCCACACCCAGCTCGACGCAGGTGATTTTTCCACCCACCTTGGCACTGCCGCCACTTAAGGTGCCGTGTTTTTCGCTGCTATCGGCGACAACGAGGTGGCGACCACAGCGAATGGCGTTGTTCATACTGTGGACATTGAGAATAATATCTTGTCCAGCTTGTAACTCACTGAACTGTGCATAATTGGCCTTTATGCTGCCGCCCGACTTCACCACACAGCTCTTTTCTTCGCCTTCAGAGACATTGTGACCAATGATGCCTTTGGCAACTTCAATGTCACCTTGCGCTTGAACATCCGCCGATTCAATAAATCCGCCCACCGTGAGTGATCCGGTTGCCCGAACGACCATATCCGATTCAATGTTGCCAAACACCACCACGTTGCCTTTGAATTTAACATGACCCGTCGCCACACCTATGGTCGGTAAGCAAAGTGCATCTTCCACTTCCACGCTGCGCTCTTTGAGCACCGGCATACCGGATACCTCAGCCAGCAATACATTGGGATTGTTGGGATCCACTTTCGTGCCTTTGCCCGCTTTGAGCATGGCATCGTTACCCGGCTTAGGCGGAATCACCTTACCTTGTACTGTCATGCCTGGTGTCCCTTTCGTCGCAGGTACACGTTTCATAAGGCGATCATTTGCTGAGACGGTGATGGTCTCACCTAAGTTGAGCATGTCCACTTTGCCCCCATCTTGATCAGATTCTTTGGGAGCGAGCACTTGTCTAGCAGGGTCTTTGACTAAAGGAACAAACTTGGCGTCTTTGCCTTGGATGGGATTTTTGCCTTTGGCGACAGGTTGAGTGAAGGTTTCACCGGGTTTGAGTTGATGGCTCATCACCAACACTTTTTTCAGTGCGAGCTTATTGATGCCTTTAGTGACATGGGATTGCGCCAAGGCATGCACGATTTGCGGTCCTTTCAGAGGTTGGCCTTTGTAAGCGCCGGTCACCACCATACTGGCCAGCATGTCGTGTTCTGAGAGCACCACTTCCACCGTCGCGTCACGCACTTCAGCGATAGGAAAGCCCACATACGCTTCACTTTTCGCTTCTCGCGCACACTTGATAAAGCGGTTCACCGCCTCTTCCATCAGATAAAAATCACTGGCGCCAATATTGGCTAACGCAGCATCTAATCCACGCGTATCGAAATTTCCATCCACACTGATGTCTGGCAATAGCTTCGCGACCACTCCCTGCTCATCTTCTGACAGAGATACTAACTTGTCCCACATAACTGACCTGCTTAACCCACGTAACCTGTCCAGTCTATTCAATTTGATACTGACACAGTATGGAATGTGTGACAAATTCAGGCATAGGTCACTGAACTTTTGTTGTAGAAACGTCCATCAACGCTATTTACAGTGTAAAGTTTACCAGTTCCGTTTATCGGCCCATCTTATGGTTGAGTGCGCCATCCACTCATTGGGTGGATAATCAGTCGGCCGCTATGCTTCTCTTCAGGCTCCTCTGCGCATCATGCGGAAAGCGGAAAATGGTGCGGCGCGTTTAATGAATAGATCGCGGTCACTTTGCGCCCTTGTTCGCTATATTGCAGCGAGTCACACAGTTCTGTGGCCAGCACGATACCTCGGCCATAGGTGTGCCCGTCTTGAACTTGCTGGCGTTTTTCGTAGTCAAACCCCTCGCCGTTATGAAACAAAATCATGGTGACCTTCTCACTGTCAGGCTGATAATCGAGCTCAAGTTTGACCCACGCACTGTCTTCAAGCTGCTTGAGTTTGTCCTCTCGCTGCTGGTAATAGGTAAAGAAGCCGTCGGGGTCATCTTTTACGGAGGAATCAAGCTTGAGCAAACCATGCTCGATGGCATTAGAAAAGAGCTCGGAGGCCACCGAGCAAATCAGATCCAGATGTGGACCGCCCGATAACATTCCCTGTAAAAATTGCCTAACTTCGGCCATTACCGACAGGTGGCGCAGCTTATGGCCGTCAAATTGCAGACTGGCATGTATCGGCACTTGACGTCTCTGCTGTTCCACCGTTTGACAAGCCTCTTCTTCCGCGACGGTAATGGGGAAATGCATGGTCAAAATGGATAAATCGTCACGCACCTCTTGATTGCTAAAGGCTTGTACCGCTTCATACAGCGTTGGGATGACCGCGCGCTGACCTGTGAAACAGGCCTCAAGGCGCTTGGCGCCAAACTGTTCATTGTTGGGGCTGGCGGCTTCAATCACGCCATCGGTGTAGCAAACGATCTGCTGATCAGGCTCCAGTTTGTAGTGCACAATGTCGGCTTCAAACTCGTGCGGCTCAAGCACGCCCAACGGCATGTGGCTTGAGACTAAACGGCTGACAATCTCGCCTCCAGGATCGACAATATACCCATCAGGCAAACCGCCTCCCCACCAAGAGACTTCAAAGCCATTGGCTCTTACTTCAAACACGCTGGCGGCAAGCATCATTCCCATCGGAAGAAAACGCACCAACACTTCGTTGATTTCGGTGACAATTTCCCCGAGCGGTAATCCTTTCGCCGCCATCGTAAAGAATGCACGCGTCGCAGGCAGCGCGGAGATCGCCGCTGGTAAGCCGTGTCCTGTGGCGTCAGCGATCATCACATAAACACCACCGTGTGGCCGCTTTGCAAGCACAATCAAATCACCGTTAAAGATGGTTGAGGGGGTCGACAAATAATGGATGCCGTACACATTGCTGACCTGGCGGCTCATCTCTTGAGCGAGATTGGCAAAAATCGACTCGGCAATCGAATAGTCGTACCGTACTTGCTCATGAAACTGGCTCAGTTCATCACGCTGCTGCATCACTTCATTGTGCATTTTGACAATCCGATAGTGCGCTTGCACTTTGGCAATGAGGACATTGCGCTCCACCGGTTTGAGGATAAAGTCATCACCAAAGGCGAGGCAGCGCTCAAAAGAGGCGCGATCATCCAAAGCGGTTAAGAATATGATCGGAATGTGGACGTTAGGAAAGGCTTCTCTGACTTCTTGCGCGGTAGTGAACCCGTCTTTCACCGGCATCATGACATCCAACAAAATCAGATCCGGCATCGAATCCATCTGTTGCATCGCCTCCACCACCCCTTGGCCATTTTCAAACATGGTAATGCGTTCGGTGATGTGATCGAGAATAAAACGACACAGCTCACGGTTGGTGGCGTGGTCATCGATGATCATGACATGCATAGGCAGTCCTTACTCTATCGAGAACTTCTTATCGAAACGGGAAATGGCGAGGATTTTTCGCACCTGTGGCAAGGTGTTAGTGATGAGAATCGCCCCATCGGGCTGCCCAAGATAATTGTGCATGTTTAACAGCATCCCAAGCCCTGCACTGTCGATATAGTCGACTTTGCGTAAATCAATGGTAAACCGATAACTGTGTTTGTCTGTATAGCAGCGCCGAAAATCTTGAACGAGGTTAAACCCAAACGCCCCTTCAATGGTAATGGTCACCTCACGTGAGCCTGAATTCACTGTAGACTTAACCGACATATTGCCCCCTTGGTGGATTAGAACAGCTCAACTTCGCCTTCATCAATGTTTGCTTGCGTTGCCGCCGGTGAACCTCTTTGCTCAACCTGTTCAAGCAATGCGTGCAGTTCACTCGCAAACTCAGCGTCACTGAGGGTGCGTTCTGTCCATGCCAGCGTCAGATCGGCCAGCTGTTGGATAAACGACACGCTACCTTGCGCGTACTCCCCTTGCTGCGTAATGATGTCAGCAAATTGCAGGGCGCGAATGCCGTTGGCAACCTGAACACTGAGCAGATCACCGCTGTGCTTGATTTTGTGGACTTCTTGTTCAACCGACACATTGAGCTGCTGCACGCCTCGCAACATGTCATCGACTTTTTCCTTCGACTCGATCGCTTCCGTCATATCGATAGAGGCCATCTCCCCAACGGTTTTGTTGGCCTCCTGTACCGTGGCTTGCGCGGTGTTAATTTCGCGCTCAATTTGGTTATTCAGCTCTTCCGCTTTGACCGAAAGGTGGCGTACTTCATCGGCAACGACGGCAAACCCGCGCCCGGCCTCACCCGCTCGCGCCGCTTCAATCGCCGCATTGAGCGCCAGTAAGTTGGTCTGCTCGGATAACCCGCGCACTTGGTTGAGTAACTTAAACACCGAATCGAGCTTGTCTGACATATCGTGAATGCTGTGCACCGCAGAAATACTTTTTTCCGAAACGATCACTAAGGTGTCCACAAAGTGGCGAATAATGGCTTCGGTTTTCGGTAACACTTGGCTGATGTCATGATCGCTGCCGTGATTGCCTAGCAAGGTTTCCACCAACTCACTCGTCACTTGACTCTGCTCTTCCGCCAGCTTTTGCAATTCAAAATAGCTTTCGTTTAAGGTATCTACTGATTCATCTACCACGCTGCGTTGATGGCTAAGCGGCTCCGATAATTGAGGGATAACACGTTGTAAGATGTGCCCCAACGCCGCTTCCCGAGCAGGGTTAGGATCATCGCTCGATGGTGGCTGTGAAGACGCAGCGCTCTCTGTTGGCATCGGGCGTGACTTGGCTAAGACAATCCAAGGCACCGCCGCCACGGCGATCATTAAGGCAAGTTGAAGCTGAGACGGTGCATAACTCACCCCCACACCCAACAGCAGCACTTGAATAAGCACCGCGAGCGCGCAGCGTACGCGATGACTCAGTATTCTCTTTTTCTTCATAGGCTCACCAACTGACAAATCTGTTTCGGTATTTTATGCAGCCCGAGAACGTACTCCGCAGCGCCCAAATACACCGCGGCGCCCGGCATACCCCACACCACTGAGCTCAACTCATCTTGAGCAATGGTCGGCGCGCCTTGCTGCTTCATCTTCAACATGCCTCGCGCACCGTCTTTACCCATACCAGTGAGCAAGATACCGATCGCGTGCTCGCCTAACGTCTCGGCAACGGCATCAAACATGACGTCCACGGAGGGTTTGTGGCGATTGATCGCTGGCCTGTCGTCAAGTTCTGCGTACAACTGCCCGCCACGTCGGGTAACGACCAAATGCTTATCGCCGGGGGCTAAATAAGCGCAGCCTGATTTCAGCGCCTCACGAGTCTGGCCAAGTTCTGTCACCTGTATATCCGAGTTCGCGTCGAGCCTGCGCGCAAACGAGGCGGAAAACATCGCGCTAATGTGCTGGGTAATCACTATCGGCGGCAAACCGGCAGGCAAGGTTTTAAGCACCTGATTGACCGCTTCCGTCCCTCCCGTCGAGGCACCGATGGCAATCAGCTCAATGTGATTGGTTTGGCGTATAGGGTCGAGTTTTTGCGTATCAGGCGCCACTGTCTCTCGTCCTACGTTAGCGCCTGCGGCGACTTTGATCTTTTCATTCACCAGCTTTTTGTAATTGACCATCTCGGCGGTGTTTTGCACCGCAGGCTTGGGAAAGTAGTCCACCGCCCCGAGTTCCAGTGCCGCCAGCGTCGGCTCTGCGCCGTGCTGCGTTAACGTGGAGATCATCACCACAGGCATCGGCCGTAAACGCATCAGATTTTTTAAGAACTGAACGCCATTCATTTTTGGCATTTCGATATCCAGAGTCAGCACGTCGGGATTGTGTTGTTTGATCAAAGCCCGAGCTTGATACGGATCTTCTGCACTGGCGACCACCTCAAGATCCGGATCGCTGTTGATCAGCTCAGTCAAGATCGCGCGGAATACCGGCGAATCATCGACCACCAATACTCTGATTTTTTTCATATAAACAGCTCCGCGTCATCGCCATTGTCACGTTCGTGCTCCAACTTATAGGCATAGGTCGATTCTTGTTGATGCACCGTATGCACTTCACTAAAGGGCACCCGTTTCAGCCACACTTTTCCAATCGAGGGATCAAAGAGTATCTTTCTTGGCTCCATTCCCCCAAGATCTTGCGCCACCACATCCAATTGCTCGCGCTCAACATAACTCAGAATAAAACTGACGTTTTTCTCCCCTATCATCGATTCTTTGCCGAGCATTTGCGCCCCACCAAACAGTTTAACCACCAAGCGATGCCGACGCGCACCCAAACCAATCAGTTGATTGATCAACATTTCCATCGCATAACAACCGTAGCGAGAAGCACTCGAATCCAACGCGCTCGGCTGCCAAGATTTGATTTGGCTGCGATTCTCAAAAGGCAGGAGAAAGTGATTCATGCCGCCGATACGTGTGACGGGATCCCACATGCAGGCTGAGATGCATGACCCTAGACCAGTCACAATCAACTCGTCACTCGCCTCACTGCAATAAACGCCGCCGGGGTACACTTTGACAAAGTGCTTTTCTCGGATAGGGTGATAAAACCGACTAACATGACAAGCCCCATTTTGCGGGTCGACGTTCGGGCCATGGTATGGCGTCATAACCGCTTCCTACTTTTTGACATAAATTGTATGACCGAGGTGATGAAAGCAATCCACTCCATCAGGTAAGCTCTCCGAGTGGCCTAAAAACAGCACCCCATCAGGGGATAGCTGTTGATAAAAGCGTTTGAGCAATCGCGCCTGCGTTTTTTTGTCGAAATAGATCATCACGTTACGGCAGAATATGACATCAAAGCTCGCTGTAAATGGCCAAGCTTCAAGCAAGTTGAGTGGTGAAAACTGTACGTGATCCATCAGTCGCTGTTTGACTTTGATCTGGCCGCTTTGGCGTCCCACACCTCGAACAAAGTTCCCCTTTAGATAGTGCTTAGGAATAGAGTTGAGTGCCTCATCACTGTAAATGCCAAGTTGCGCCTTCTCGAGTACCGCAGTATCTAGGTCTGTCGCAACAATCACGACTTCGTCCAACTGACCTTTGCGTTCAAATGCCGCAAGTGAAGCGGCAATGCTGTAGGGCTCCTCACCACTAGAGCAGCCCGCGGACCACACCGCGACCTGCTTTTTGCCTTGCTCTTGCCACTGGCGACTGAGCACCTGCTCCAAAAATTCAAAATGGTGGTACTCACGGAAAAACGACGTTTTATTGGTCGTCAAACAATTGATGAAAGTGACTCGCTCCTGGCGGTCATTCTCAATCAACGGGCGATACTCTCTAAAACGGCGTAGCCCCAATCGGCGCAACTGACGACTGACGCGGCCATAGACCATAGCACGCTTCTGATCCGAGAGAAAAATGCCCACGTGTTTATGCATAAACCATTGGATAAAGTGAAAATCTTTATCCGTGAGCTCAAACTCTTGCTCGGGTAGTGTCAATTCCGTGTTCAAAATTCTTCCCATTCGTCGCCTTCCTCTTCCACCTTAAATGCCGTGTTGCTGGCTTTGTTGGTGCGAATCTCTCTGACGTTATTTTCGTTAGGGGCTTTGTTGCTGCGCGAATCAAAGCTGGCCACTTTGGCGTCGGTCACAAAGAAGTTCATAAGATTGAGCAACTCTTTGCCTTCATCTTTGAGCGATTGGCTGGCGGCTGAGGTTTCTTCAACCAGCGACGCATTCTGCTGTGTCATTTCGTCCATCGTCGCAACGGCTCGATTGATCTCATCAATGCCAGTCGATTGCTCCACACTGGAAGAGGCAATCTGTTCAATCAACTGGTTGACCTTCTCCACCGCTTCGACAATTTCACTGAGTGTGTCGCCAGACTCACCCACTAAGCGTGAACCTTCATCGACTTTCTCCACACTGTCTTTGATAAGGCCCTTGATCTCTTTGGCCGCCGCCGCACTGCGCTGCGCTAGATTGCGCACTTCACCCGCGACAACAGCGAAACCGCGCCCTTGCTCGCCAGCGCGCGCCGCTTCCACCGCTGCATTAAGTGCTAACAAGTTGGTTTGAAAGGCAATTTCGTCTATGACGCCAATGATGTCGGAAATCTTTTTACTGGCCGAGTTAATGTCAGCCATCGCAGAAACCGCCTGGCCAACCACTTGGCCGCCTTTGGTGGCTTTTTTCGTTGCATCCACGGCCAATTCGTTAACGCCTTTCGCGTTGTCGGCATTTTGTTTCACCGTTGCTGTCATCTGTTCCATGCTCGCCGCAGTTTGCTCGAGATTCGCGGCTTGAGCTTCCACTCGTTGACTCAAATCGTTGTTACCTTCGGCGATCTCTGATGAGGCGGTAGCAACGCGCGCCGAGGATTGCGTGATCTTATCCACCATGTCGCGCAAGTTGAGAATCGAGGTATTGACCGATTGAGACAATCGACCCAGTTCCCCGTTATTACTTTCGGGCATCGTCGTATTAAGATTCCCTTTTGCCACTTGGCTCATCACATCAATGCACTGCCCTATCGGTGTCACCATAGTGTCGAGTAGGCTATTAATGCCATCCCCCAACTCTTTCATAAAGCCGCTGTACACACTGGTGTCTATCCGCTCTTGCAGCTCACCGGCGATCGCTTTTTGTATCAAAGACTCGACCTGACGCTGCCCATCTTGTTGTTCGGTAATATCCACCCACTGTAAGGCAGGGCCGATGTACTTACCCTGACCATCTTTCATGGCAATACAGGTCAAATTAAACTCTAGCCCTCCGACCGCAATATTAGAGCTAAATGGTAGGCGGTCAGGGTTAGCAATGATGCTCTTTTGATGGGCGGGTTTTTTATGGAATACATCGATGTTACGACCAACTAAATTACTGGCATCAAAGCCGGGAAGTGCTTGCCTTAGCTCCGCTTCACGCGATTTGAGCAAAGTGAGCAAAGCCGGGTTGACGTAAGTAATCACCCCTTCCATATCGGCCATCATTAGATTCGTCGTCATGCCCGCCACCGCAGAGGCGAGGCGCCCAATCTCTTCTTCTTTTGCCCGCTCATCGGTGACATCGCGCCACTCTAGCGTATTGCCAATGTAAGCCCCTTGGGCGTCGTGTATGGCGGCGACGTTCAACTCAATCTTCAAATCACCAATGGTGATATCGGTGCTGTAAGGTAAATTGTTCGGATCGGCCAGCATCTTGCGCTGATGTGCGGGGTTTTGATGAAACTCATCAATACAACGCCCCATAAGCCATTCCGCACTTGCGGTAAATCCAGACCATACCGAGCGCAGCGTCGCCTCATGCTGGCGAAATAAAGTCAGCGTCTCTTTGTTGATGTAGGTGATCAAAAAGTCTCGGTCAATCATCACCATGGCGGTTTGCGCTTGGTCAACAGCGGCTTGGAGTCTCGCAATGTCTTGGCTTATCTGCTCAGACTGCGTGACATCAGACCATTCCAAGGTATTACCAACATACTGCCCTTTGGCATCTATGATGGCGCCGACATTGAGTTCAATCCTCACGTCTTTGACAGAAATGGTCGTGGTGTAAGGTAAATTATTGGGATTGGAAAGAAGTTGGCGCTGGTGGCTTGGGTTAGCGTGGAACGCATCAATACAGAACCCGAGTAACTCATCTTCGTTTGCCTTAAAACCCGGCCACATTGATTGAAACAGCGCTTCATGGTGCTTAAGTAGTTCCAGAGACTTCTGATTGAGATAGGTAATCTTGAAATCACGATCAATCATCATCAGCGCGGTTTGCGCCGCATTCAGTGCAGACATGAGTTGCTCTTTGGAAATGCCGCTCTCTTGCTCCACATCCAGAGTAAAGTCTTGAGTCAACGTGTCTTCCGTCGGGGTTGAAAATTGCTGAGCTTGCTCTGCCTTTCTGTTCCAAAATCCCATACCTGTCCCTCTTCTTGCCATGCTCTATTGTTATCAGTGTTTGCTTTAGACCCAGCTCTCATGTTGAGTCAGTTCAGAAAGCTTTTCGACATCCAATAAAGCTTCCATATTCAGTAGGATGAGGTGACCTGCTTGCACCGAAGCGAGCCCCCGAATAAAACGCTGGTCTACCCCCATCGACACTTTAGGTGGTGCCTTGATGGCCTCGTCACTGAGGGGATACACCTCTGACACCGCATCAACCATGATGCCAAACGGGTTGCCTTGACCATCACTCAACACCACGACGACCGTCACGTCGGTCAGCTCGGTTTTGCCCAGACCAAGACGCATTTTGAGGTCAATGATGGGTAAGTACTCACCGCGAATTTCCCACACGCCTTTGAAATAGTCTGGCGAGTTCGGGACTTTGCGCACAGGCGACCAGCCCCGTAGTTCTCGCACATCTAAAATCGGCACGCCGTATTCGTCATCTTGTAGGGTGAAACTTAAAAACTCATGTCGGGTTTCCATTACTTAGCCCTCAAGATTTTGTCCATGTTGAGCAGCTCGTGGGTATCAAGCAGGGACATCACCTGCTCGCCCACATTCATCAACCCAACCAAATAGGGTGTCACAGCCGTGTCGCCGACACAGGGATGAAGGGTTTTGTCGTCTTGCGCTAACACATCGCTGACCGCATCCACCACGATGCCCATCAAGCGCTCGCCTTGATCACCCTCTTCTCGCAATACAATCACAACGGTCGTCGGCAAGTATTGGCATTCACCTAACGAAAATCGTCGTCTTAAATCCGTCACTGGCACGATCATGCCGCGAATATTGATCACGCCACAGACAAATTCCGGGGCGCGAGGTATCGGCGTCGGCTTTTCCCAAACCCGAATCTCTTCGACATCCTTAATCGGCACCGCATACAACTCGTCAGCAAGCAGAAAGCTGAGAAAATCCGCGCTCTGCTCACCAAGCTCTTCGCTGTATTGCCCAGACACTAGCGCCGCGTCTTGAGCGAGCGCGTCTGTATCTGGTTGAATGGCGGTCACTTGATTCATGATGTCTCCCTACGCCGCTAATCCGTTACTGCCCGCCGCATCAAGGTGGGTTTTCAAAAAGCCGGTGATTAATCCCTGAATATCCAAAATCAATGACACCGACCCATCCCCTAAAATGGTGGCGCCAGAAATGCCGGAGACTTTGCTGTAGTTCGACTCCAAACTCTTGATGACCACCTGTTGCTGCTCCAACAGTTCATCAACCAATAACCCAACGCGATTGCCTGCCGCTTCAACAAAGCACAATATGGGGTGCTCACTGGGCGTAGCGGGAGCCAGTTCAAGCTCGGATTGCAGATTCATGATAGGGATGCTTTCTTCGCGTAAGCGATACAACAACACGCCACCGGAAGCGCGTTTGATTTTGCTCTCATCCAAAGAGACCGATTCGATGATGGTCAGCAATGGAATGACAAACACTTGGTCGGCCACTTTGATCAGCTGACCGTCCAAAATCGCCAAGGTAAGGGGTAAGCTGATGGTGAAACGGCTGCCTTTACCCAGCTCGGATTCCACCTCGATGTGGCCGCCCAATTCTTCAATGTTGCGCTTGACCACATCCATACCCACGCCTCGCCCAGAAATATCTGAGACCGATTCCGCCGTCGAAAAACCGGGGGAAAAAATCAGGTTCATCACCTGCTGTTTGGAAAACTCGTCCCGGTTGGCATCGCTCGCGACAACGCCTTTTTCCTGCGCTTTTCTCCACAGCACATCGCAATCGAGTCCGGCGCCATCGTCGCATATTTGAATGATGATAGAGCCGCCTTGATGGAAAGCATTAAGCTCAATGATCCCAGCCTCGGGTTTACCTCGTTCACTGCGCGTTTGGCGTGACTCTATGCCGTGGTCAATGCCATTTCGGACCAAATGCACGAGCGGATCAACAATGCGCTCTAACACCGTTTTGTCGAGTTCCGTGTGCTCGCCCTTGATCACCAACTCCACCTGTTTGTCCAAGCGAGATGACAAATCTCGAACCAAGCGGGGGAAGCGACTAAAGGCAAAGCTCATTGGCAACATGCGAATATTGAGGACGTTATCTTGCAGCTCCTTGCTGTTTTGCAACAGCTGCTCGAGGCCAGCTTTGAGTTTATCCAGTTTGTCAGGGGTAAAATCGTTACCAATTTCCGTCAACATGGATTGCGTGATGACCAGTTCGCCCACCAAGTTGATCAAGCTATCGACTTTATCAATATCTACCCGAATGGAACCGACGCTTGACTCGGTTTTCGTCGGCTTGGACGCGGTTTTCGCTGGTGTATCAATGCTTGGTTTGGTTACGCTAGGTTCAGATTCAGTGGGGTCAGATGCAATTGGCTTAGGTGTAATGGGCTCAGACCCGGTGGACTTAGACGCCGTCGAAGCAGAAGAGATTGACTCAGATGGGGCGACTTCTAACGATGCCTCCTCAACCCCACGCTCACCACTTTCTGGTTTTCCTCGCATAATGATGAGATCGCACTCATCCTCTACCCATTCGAATATCTCGCTAATCTCTTCTTGCGCGAGCTGACCATCCATAACGAGATGCCATTTCAGATAACAGAGCTCCGCCTCCAGTTGCTCAATCATGGGTAAGGTGCTGGTGTCGACGCAAATCGACATGTTCGGATCCAGTTCATGACATTCGCGAAGGATGCGTAACGGGTCGTTGCCGCTAAAAAACAGTTCAGGATGGGGAGCAAACGTGATGTGGTAAGGTAGAGAACCCGCATCGGATGCCTCCGCCAATGACTCGTCGGGCTCACTTTCAACGCTTGGTTCGTCACCTAATAAGCGTTCTAGCTCCTGACTGATCTCAGTTTTTAGGTTGGATTCATTAGGGACGCCAGACTCGTGCGCCTCAAGCAACGAGTGTATGCAGTCAACACTGCGCAGCAAGAGATCAATGCTGGCGGGGGTTAATTGGCGCTCGCCATTACGCACCAGATCCAGATACGCTTCAACGGAATGAGTAAACTCGCTGATATCGAGCAAGCCAAACGTGCCGGCTCCGCCTTTAATCGAGTGGGCGGCGCGGAAAATGGTATTGATCTCTTCACTGTCGATGTTTGTGGCATCAAGGTTGAGCAACACCTGTTCGAGAGTCTCAAGGTTTTCCCGACACTCTTCATAGAACATCTTACGCAGTTGACCCATATCTAGCGACATACTTTCCCCTCAAACGCTCTCTGTTCTAAACCGCTGACTACAGCACGCGCTTCAATGTTTTTAGCAAGGTATCGGGATTGAATGGTTTCACTAGCCACCCCGTCGCACCGGCCTGTTTGCCCTGCAGCTTTTTATCCGCACTGGTTTCCGTGGTAAGCATGAGGATCGGCACAAATTTGTACTGCGGTTTCTCTCGCAGCGCTTTGACCAACTCAAAGCCGCCCATGTTGGGCATGTTGACATCGGAGATCACAACGTCAAACTTCGCGCTCATCACTTTATTCAACGCGTCTTTACCATCATTCGCGGTTTCTACCTCATAGCCGGCATCTTTCAGGGTGTGACTGACCATTTGTCTGATTGATACAGAATCATCAACAGCAAGAATTTTAGTCATGAGATCCATCTCCAACGTCTGAACTTAACTTCAATAAGTGTTGTAATCCCAAGGCGTTTGCTCCTTGTTTTAATGTGGCGCTCGGCTTGTCGAGTCGTATCTCGACTGAGTCGCGCTCTGCACTAAGAAAAAGAGAAACAAGGACCTGTAGGCCCGCAGCGTCGACTCGCTCCACATTCGAGGCGAGAATCACAAGCGAGCGATGATCTTGAAGCCACTGCTTAGATTCAGCAGCGACATTGAGCGCACTTGAGATATCAAGCGCATCAGGAAGTAGACAATCCTTTTTCATTGTTATTCTTATTTCCTAGCCACAAAACACTACGCACAAAGTTTTATATTGAGTTTAGGAAAGGTTCGTCATTTGGCAAATGTGACTTAACTTTTGATACAGCAAGTTGCCGTTAAAACTTTTGTCGCTGGGATAAAAACTATCGAAGATTTAGTGGGTTGCCGATGGAGGCTATTTGGGAAAAAATTCTTATTTTCTACTGTGTTTTATTGACTGGTTCTTTAGTACTAGTTCGAAAACGCGTTGAAGGTAGGGTGCTATAGAATGAGATTTTACAGTGTAAATCGACTCGATTGTGTGGCCGTTTACACTGTAAATTTATCGTCTATTTTACAGTGTAAATTCGACTAGCCAGAACATTGAGATAACCAAGTTTCTATATCAAGCCGAAGCTGAGCTTCGACCTGCTTTTTACCAGGAAAACCTAAAGCCAAGGCACACTCACTCCAGCTCTGTTTTTGCAATACCTTTCTTATCATCACATCGCTGAACGCCTCAAAACCGTGTGTGAATGCAAAACGATCGAGCATTGGCGCACAACTGTCATAACTCGCCCCACCTTTTGCATAACCCAACAGAAGCGCAGCCGTCCCAGTAGGGACAATGGAAGCATTAGTTTTTGGCGCCAAACTACGGACGACCTCAGTTTCAAGTTGGCGCAAACTGTCTGAGAGAGAATAGTGAAATTGCGTGGCGTAATGTTGTGCCACCTGTGCTAGCCACTCAGTATCGCCTTTGATCATAATGACTGAGTGCGTACCGCTGGCGCTGTCTCGTTGACTGCTCACTTTGATCGGTGCAAAACCAGCTTGGCGCCAAAACTTAACCAAAT
>NZ_JCBDGO010000020.1:0-35348 GCF_059834045.1 Vibrio sp. R12-SG2-ISO1
TATTGCTAAGGTTAATTCTCAGTCTTCCTCCAGACAAGGCAGCACCTCAGTAAAGTTGATAAGAACAAGTACGGCTCGCTCACCGGCTTCATAACGGTCAAACAAGCAATCAACTCCTTAACAGTAATGTGTGTGCGTAGAGAAAATTAATCGTCAGATTTCTCTTGAGAACGCTCGCCACCTTGAGGACGGTCACCTTGAGGGCGCTCACCACTGTGGTGGCTTACTGCACGCGCAGGAACAACCGTTGAGATAGCGTGTTTGTAGACCATTTGGTTTACTGTGTTTTTCAACAAGATAACAAATTGGTCGAAAGATTCGATCTGACCTTGTAGTTTAATTCCGTTTACTAGGTAGATAGAGACTGGAATACGCTCGCGACGTAATGCATTTAAGAATGGGTCTTGAAGAGATTGCCCCTTAGCCATTTTTATTTTCCTTATTTTGTAATTTTGTTCTAGTTATTTAGCTAGTGGTGCGCGTAAAAATAGGTGCGACCTTTGCATCTGAGCTAAATGAATAAAAAACACCCTGTCCCTCACTGTTATGACGACTTTACGATCAAATTTCAAGTCACAGATCTTTTACAGGGCACATTCACGCAAAAGCGATCACATTATACACAGCTAAAACCTTCCGATGCTATGGCATTTGAAACAGTTTCCAACGCTTGGTCAATGTTCTCACTATCCAGCCAAGTTAAATCATCCCAGCTGCGTAACCAGGTGATCTGCCGCTTGGCCAATTGACGGGTTGCACAGACGCCTTTAAATATAGCCTCATCCAACGTACATTGCCCATCCAAGTAGTCCCACATCTGACGATAGCCGACACAACGAATCGATGGCAGATCAGGGTGAAGATCCTCGCGCGCATACAGCGAACGCATTTCTTCTAAAAACCCAGCGTCGATCATTTTGTCAAAACGTAGCTCAATTCGTCGATGGAGCTCAGCCCTTTCCTTGGGTGCGATTGCGAACTGCTTCACACGAAATGGGAGTGCTTCTCCTTTCGTTTGAGTCAGCTCAGTAAGAGTTTTACCTGAAATTCGAAAAACTTCCAATGCCCGCGACAATCTTTGTGGATCATTTGGGTGGATTCTCTCAGCCGAAACAGGATCAATGGCCTTAAGTTGATCGTGCAGCGCCTCCCACCCTTGAGTTTGCGCTTCCTGCTCAATAGTGCGCCGAATATCCGGATCCGCTGCTGGCAAAGGCGACAAACCTTCCAGTAGTGCTTTGTAATACAGCATGGTACCGCCCACCAGCAGGGGGATCTTGCCATCGGCGACAATCTTGTGCATCTCGTTAAGCGCATCTCGCCGAAAATCAGCGGCCGAATAGGATTCACGTGGATCCAAAATATCGATCAAACGATGAGGAGCAAGGCTTTGCTCGCGCGCGTCGGGCTTGGCGGTGCCTATGTCCATGCCTCGATAGATCAGTGCGGAGTCGACCGAAATGATCTCAACGGGAAATCGCTGGCGTAATCGAATCGCGAGCTCTGTTTTGCCTGAAGCGGTTGGGCCCATCAAAAACAGAGCAAGGGGTAATTGGTCATTCATAATGTCATTGCTGCAATGGTAGCAGAGTAGTCTACGGGACGAACAAATTGTCGATCATCGAGTGGCAACTGACCGTGCCATAACTGCTCGAGTTCTGCGATGATGTGTATCGCTTCCGATAAAGTGTAGTCGCTTTTTGTTTGAGTAATCTTATTGGTTAACCATCTCACCAGTGCCGGCTCATCTAACGCCTGCGCGGAATAAGTGGCCGCGTAAGATAACAGATCTGGCAGCAATTGTTGCAGATTTTGCTGACGAAGCGGTTGCGGTACGCCCATTACCAAGAGCCCTTGCTGACCTCTTGTCTTAAGTTGGATACCCAAACGCAGCAAAAGTTCGTGATATCGCTCAGCACTTTCCAACAATGGGCTTTCGAGCTTAAGCGAGAGGGGGACCAACAACGGCTGACTGGTCAGTGGACCTAGCTTGGTATTCAACTGACCATTGATTCGCCACCACTCAGCTCTCGCCAAAGAGACCAACTGAGAGTGCGACTTATCTGCCATTAACACGTACTGCCCTGCAACAATGCTGATGGCTTTCCCTAAAGCGACGATCGATGTGGCTTGTACGATCGGGGCGGACTCCTCGTGGGTCAGCGCTTCATCGCTCGGTGGTTCCTCACTAAATGACGTTGAGCGCGCGTGAGAGTTCTGGGTTTCTTTGGTCGCCTTTTCTGCTGTCGCAGATTCATCCTCTGTTGCAGAGAGTAAGGTTTGATAAACCCTGAGCTCCGCCTGAGAAGGCGCGGACTCCATCTTCGCGCCGCGCGCCTGACCACTGCGAGCGGGTTCGCTGCGACTTTGTACCCAGGAGTGAGAAACCTCTCGCTCATTAACGCGGCTCTCATTGCGAGCGGTAGGCTCGGCTTTCACATAGTCAGCGCGACCTGGATAGGCTGGGACGTGCTCGGCAGCGTCAATAGGTGGAGTTTGATCATCATGAAACGCCGACTGGCTCTGTTCAGGCTTATCAATGTGCGCTCCCTGAGCAAGGGCATCCGTGAGGGCTTGATAGATAAAGTCATGCACCAAGCGCGCTTGATGAAAGCGCACTTCATGCTTAGCAGGATGAACATTGACGTCGACATGATGCGGATCGAGCTCGATAAAGAGCACATACGCCGCAAATTGTTCAGGCTTCAAGCTGGTTTCGTAGCTTTGACGAATCGCATGATTGATGAGCTTGTCACGCATCATGCGCCCATTGACGTAGCAATATTGCAGATCGCTTTGTGCACGCGCGCCTTGTGGCGTCGTGACCCAGCCATGCAGTTTGAGTCCTTGGTGCTCCAGCTCAATCTTCAGCATGTGGCGGACAAAACCGCTACCACAGGCCGCTGCAATACGCTTTTCCGCTTGCGACTCTGTTTTCGCGGCTCGGTATTGTTTAACCAACTTGCCGTTGTGGCGCAAATTGATCGAGACATCAAAACGGCTCAGCGCGATGCGTTTGAGCAGCTCATCGATATGGGTAAACTCCGTTTTCTCGGTACGAAGAAACTTGCGACGCGCGGGGGTATTGAAAAACAGATCTAAGACTTCGACTGTCGTGCCAATCGGGTGCGCAGCCGGTTGAATCTTAACGGCCATATCACGCCCTTCGCTGTACGCTGACCACGCAGCATCTTGCGTCGCTGTACGCGATGTCAATGTCAGACGAGCAACAGAGCTAATACTCGCTAACGCTTCACCGCGAAAGCCCAAGCTCATGATGGCTTCCAAATCGTCCAAGGTGTGAATTTTCGAGGTCGCATGGCGACTGAGCGCAAGACCCAACTCGTCTTTTTCAATCCCGCTGCCATTGTCACGAACACGGATCAGTTTAGCGCCGCCCTTTTCGATATCAATATCAATGCGGCTAGCGCCCGAGTCGAGGCTATTTTCCACCAACTCTTTCACCACGGACGCAGGGCGTTCCACCACCTCTCCGGCAGCAATTTGGTTGGCTAAACGCGCGGGAAGAATTTTAATCGTCATTCAGGCTACCCACGTTTATTTATTGGGGATGATCAGTACCTGACCAATCGCAAGCTGATCGGAGCGCAAGTTATTGGCGCTGCGAATACTGCTCACACTGACGTCATACTGGCTGGCGATTTTACCCAAAAATTCGCCGCGCTTGACGGTGTGTTTACGCAGTGGCTTATCTTTCATCGTCACAGTAATTTTGAGTTTTTGTCCCAGCTTAAGCACGTCCGATGTCAGATTGTTCTCGCGGCGGATATCCGCTACCGAGACTTTGTAATGCTCTGCAATTTTACCCAGATATTCGCCCCGCTGAACTTCATGTATCAGGGTTTCCGTCTCGACCGGGTTACTGATCTTCGGCACTGCCACCGCCGATGTCGCGCCAGGGATGGTTAAACTCTGCCCCACCGCCAAACTGGTGCTCTTTAGCTTGTTGGCCTGCATGATGGCTTGAGTGGTAGTGCCATAACGTTTCGCTATCACCGACAAGGATTCACCGCGCGAGACCTTATGCTTAATCGCTTTCCCGCGATTGGCAAATAACGTTCCTTCTGGAGGGTTCGATTCAAAATATTGGACGATCGCTTTCGCCAGTGCTCGCGCCAGTTTGTCTTGGTGGCTGCGTTGGAACAGCAATTTTTCTTCGGTCGGGTTTGAGATAAAGCCCGTCTCGACCAATACCGAAGGAATGTCCGGGGATTTCAATACTGCCAAGCTCGCGTTGACGGGGTCTTTCTTGTGCAAGTGCACGCCTGCCTTGGTCATTTCAGACAGAATATTGGTCGCGACCTTATAGCCCTCTTTCTGGGAGTGGCTAAACTGAAGATCAAGTAAGGTTTGGCTAACATTGCGATCGCTGTTGTTCTTTGCCAACACTTCGCCGGCTCCCCCTAGCAACTGCGACTGCTCTTCGTGGTTTTCAACCCAACGAGCAATTTCAGAGTTCGCGCGCTTGGTGTTGAGCACAAACACCGAGCCACCCCGAGGCTTAGGTGAGTTAAACGCATCGGCATGCACGGAGACCAACAAGTGCGCTTGATTTTCGCGAGCGATCTCCGAGCGCTTATTGAGGTTTACGTAATAGTCGCCGCGACGGGTGAGCACGGCTTTCATACCAGGTACCGCGTTGATTTGCGCCGCTATTTTTTGCGAGATCGCTAACGTCGCGTGCTTTTCATATTTGCGCGTTGGCCCGATAGATCCCGGGTCTTCACCACCATGGCCAGCGTCTATCGCCACGACGATATCGGCATTGCCCAGTAATTGGGAGGCATCTCGACTCACTTTAGGCGCAGAGGTACTCGGCGCGGACGAGGTCGCTCGCTCAGCGTGAGGCAGATCAATCACCAAGCGGTGACCGTATTGCCCCCCAGGCGTTGGGGCCAGTTTGAACAGTTGTGGCGCCGACTTGCGCTTCAACTCAAACACCAAACGATAGGTTGATTTTTCCGGCGGTGAACTGTTACGGATTTTGCTTAGCACCGGGCTATCTGAAACGTTAATCGGCAGTTTCGTTTTCAGCGTTGTCTGCTTAAGATCGACCACCAAACGTTCCGGCGTGGTCAAAGTGAAGTAGCTGTATTCCACCTCAGACTGAAGATCAATGACAACCCGAGTCTCATCCGGTGAAGGCCAAACACGTATGCCTTCCAATGCGTTCGCGAATGTGACGTTAGGGAGCAGCACAAGAATAGAGAGAAAAGGGATCCATACCGCTTTGAAAAATCGACGCTTCAACATAACTCCAACTGTTCTAATAAATGACGTCCGTAATCACTGTTCGCACTGAGTGACGCAATGCGCTCTTCACCGTGATAGCGTAGTTCAATATCCAAATCCGCTTGAGGTAACAGCCCTTCGCCTTTTTCTGGCCATTCCACCAAACAAATCGCATCAGAGGTGAAATAGTCACGAATTCCCATGAATTCTAGCTCTTCTGGGTCTGCCAAGCGGTAAAGATCAAAGTGATACACCTGCCACTCTTGTAATTGATAAGGCTCAACTAAGGTGTAAGTTGGGCTCTTCACATTCCCTTGATGACCAAGCGCACGAACAAACCCTCGGCTCAGCGTCGTTTTCCCTGCTCCCAGATCACCGTGCAAATAAAGAGTGGTTTGCTGTGAGCAAAGCTGCGCTAATCGTGTCCCTAGTTGAATGGTGGCAGTTTCATCTTTTAGGGAAAATTGTTTGGTCATCATGGACAAGGGTCTCTAACTCGGGACTATATAAAAATCAAAAGAACAGGAATAGTAAACTGGGTTGGAATTGGGAGACAAGATCTGTTGTGTGAGTATTCGTCAAAAAAAGCGCGAATTCTCGCGTTTGGCCGCGTGAAGGTTGCTAGATCCGATCGTTAAGATCCGTTAAGATCCCCGCCCCATTGAACCAAGAGATCCCAGCATGGACTACCAACAGCTTGCAGACAAGATCAAAGTTTGGGCTAAGGAGCTCGGATTTCAAAAAGTCGGTATCTGTGATGTCGATTTGACTCGCCATGAGAGCGCTCTGCAAGCCTGGCTGGATGCTGGCTATCATGGTGACATGGATTGGATGGCAAGACACGGCATGATGCGCGCGAGACCGGATGAGCTATTGCCAGGGACCATAAGAGTGATCAGTGCGCGAATGGATTACTTACCCCCAGAAGCGGAATTTGCCTCTAACCTCGCCAATCCAGAGCACGCCTATGTGAGCCGCTATGCGCTAGGGCGCGATTACCACAAATTGGTGCGCAATCAGTTAAAAAAACTCGGTCAACGTATTGAGCAAGAGGTTGGCGCCTTCGGCTATCGACCTTTTGTCGATTCTGCGCCGATTTTAGAACGGCCTCTCGCTGAAAAAGCTGGACTCGGTTGGACGGGTAAACATTCGCTTATCATTGACGAGTCCTGCGGCTCTTGGTTTTTCTTAGGTGAGCTTCTCATTGACTTACCACTGCCTGTTGACGCACCTCACCAAGGTGATTGCGGTAAGTGTACCGCTTGCATGACCTCTTGCCCAACGCAGGCGATCGTTGATGACGGTGTGGTCGACGCAAGACGTTGTATCTCCTACTTGACCATAGAGTTCGACGGTATCATACCGGAAGAGTTTCGCCGCCCGATGGGCAACCGAATATACGGCTGCGATGACTGCCAACTTGTATGCCCTTGGAGTCGCTACTCGCCACTCACCAAAGAGTCTGACTTCCATCGAAGAGCTGCACTGAAAGACCCGGAGTTGTTGTCGCTTTTTCTGTGGGATGAGGAGACTTTTCTCACCAATATGCAAGGCTCAGCCATTCGTCGCATTGGGCACAAACAATGGCTCCGAAATATTGCCATCGCCTTAGGTAATGCCCCTTATCGCCAAGCGATTGTGGATGCACTCACACAACGCCTTGGACTTTGCAGTACATTAGATGTGCACATTGAGTGGGCGCTGGAACAACAACGCTCACAAAGCCACTACATCTCCAACAAGCAGCAAAGACTGATTCGAATAATAGAAAAAGGAATGCCTAGAGATGCATAATGCTTGCCGAATTCATCAACGCAGAGTTTGAGGTTGTTCTAAAAACGGCAATGTGGAAAAAAATGAGATGTGCGGCAAATTTACTGAAAGTTGAAAAAGTTAATCACACTGGCCACCAATGATTAAGATCAAAAAACAAGCACTTAATGATCAAAAAACCGGTTTACCCCGCCTATTGAAATTTACTTTAAATCAATACAAATCAACAACTTAACAAAAAACCAAACACCCTTGACCTGATAAAACATCAAGAAAGATCCTCCTGCATAGCGCTTATACAAAGACTAAATTCAGGTTACCCACGAACTTATCCACAGAGCAAAAAATGTGGATAACTCTGTTAGTTAGATCTGGGGCGTTCAGTTGAAAACACGCGCAAGGCCCATTGCCATTGCTGTGTCATCTTGGAGACAAACAAAAAAACGTCACAATTGACGCTTAGAGGTTCTAATTTGGGGGATGATGCTTCTCAGCATTAGAAAGAGCAGGTATAGCGAATCACAACACGCTTCATTGGGTTGCGGGGGCCGGATTTGAATCGATGACCTTCGCTGGGTTTTATGAATGGCTGAGCCCGACGAGCTAGCGAATCATACCACCTTTAAAATTGGTCGCGGGGGCCGGATTTGAATCGATGACCTTCGCTAGGTTTTATGAATAGCTGAGCCCGACGAGCTAGCGAATCATAACGCCTTTAAAATTGGTTGCGGGGGCCGGATTTGAACCGACGACCTTCGGGTTATGAGCCCGACGAGCTACCAAGCTGCTCCACCCCGCGTCCGTATTGTGTCACCGTTAAGCACGATGAAGGCTATCAAAATGGAGCGACACACGAGGTTCCTTATTCATAAACAGAAAGGCGTGACCTCAACCTTGGTAAGGTTGCGCTCTACCAACTGAGCTAGTGTCGCATTTTGTCACCGTTGAGCACGATGAAAGCTATCAAATTGGAGCGACACACGAGGTTCGAACTCGTGACCTCAACCTTGGCAAGGTTGCGCTCTACCAACTGAGCTAGTGTCGCATTTTGTCACCGTTAAGCACGATGAAGGCTATCAAAATGGAGCGACACACGAGGTTCGAACTCGTGACCTCAACCTTGGCAAGGTTGCGCTCTACCAACTGAGCTAGTGTCGCATATCAACAGCGCTTGCTATTGATTGAATTTGGTTGCGGGGGCCGGATTTGAACCGACGACCTTCGGGTTATGAGCCCGACGAGCTACCAAGCTGCTCCACCCCGCGTCCGTATTGTGTCACCGTTAAGCACGATGAAGGCTATCAAAATGGAGCGACACACGAGGTTCGAACTCGTGACCTCAACCTTGGCAAGGTTGCGCTCTACCAACTGAGCTAGTGTCGCATATCAACAGCATTTGCTATTGATTGAATTTGGTTGCGGGGGCCGGATTTGAACCGACGACCTTCGGGTTATGAGCCCGACGAGCTACCAAGCTGCTCCACCCCGCGTCCGTATTGTATCACCGTTAAGCACGATGAAAGCTATCAAAATGGAGCGACACACGAGGTTCGAACTCGTGACCTCAACCTTGGCAAGGTTGCGCTCTACCAACTGAGCTAGTGTCGCATTTTGTCACCGTTAAGCACGATGAAAGCTATTAAACTGGAGCGACACACGAGGTTCGAACTCGTGACCTCAACCTTGGCAAGGTTGCGCTCTACCAACTGAGCTAGTGTCGCTTTTCAACAACGTTTCCGCTGTTCAGGGCTGCGAATTATAAGAGCATTTTTTTGTGATGCAAGTCCTTGGAAGAAAAAAATATGATTTTTTTTCTGTTTGGATAAAAACCACACATAAGCGCCAACTTTTGCTTGAAAAGCACTCAAACCCTTTGGCGGTAAGGGAGGATAAATTAGAGCCAGCTATCAAACAAGTCATTCGTTTTACTGAATTAATTGCTGGAGAGTACAGTGAACGATAGAGTGGATTGATGGATGCTCTCGTATTGATGCCCTCACTCACTGCGAGACGAAGAATCAAGGAATTCAGGATGACGTTTCCCACCTCTCAGCCATATCGATGGCTTGTTGGGCTTGTGCTGAGCGCTCTGCTCTTATCTGGGTGTGGTACACTGCCTAAGCCCGTGAGGAACCTTGGCAAAAGTGATGTCGATTTTGTCATGGACGTTCACGCTAGGGAACAAAAAGCGCTGCTAATCGAGCTGACACGCAAGCTTTACGTAAGAAATCCTTGGCAACTCAAAAAAGCGCCCGACATGACGTTAGATCAGCGGCTCACGCAAATCTTTGGCGACGAGGACACCATTGAACTCCCGAGCTTAGTGTTCGAGGAACTCGGCGGTCTAACCAGCATTGATGCGATACTACTCAGTTTCAATGATGACTTCCAAGGGGATCGCGTGTTCGCGGCAATGGTAGGACTGACAGAGATGCTCAGGCGATCGTACAACCACCAGCAAGAGTTCTTCATCCTCGACTCACTGGATGAGCAGGCACTCTATAACAGCGCACGCAATATAGAAGTGTTTGTCTGGCGCTTGTATAAGCGCAGAGATGATACGGGCGAGCTGTTTCTCCTCTCAAACCAACTCGAGGGGGACGACTATGACATCAGCTTTGATCGGCTGTTTGCCAAGATGGCGATGATCCAAGATATGATGGCGCTCATCGTCGCAGACAAAACCAATCGCAGTATCACCAAGGTCGTCCAAGGTGTGGCACAGTTTGTCTTCTTGCCGATCCCTTAACAGTCGTTGTGGTATCAATACAGACCTAAAATAAACAACCCCGCAGTATGAGTGCGGGGTTGTTTATTTTTCGCGAGATGGACTCATCGCCATCGAGACTAAATAGTCATGATGGTTTCGCGATAGAACTTGAGCTCTGCGATCGACTCTTTGATGTCGTCCATCGCCAAATGGCTGCCCTTTTTCGAAAACTGCGTCAACACTTCCGGCTTCCAACGACGCGTCAACTCTTTCAGCGTGCTGACGTCGATGTACCGATAATGGAAATAGGACTCAAGCTCTGGCATGTGTTGGTACAAGAATCGACGATCTTGACCAATACTATTGCCACAAATCGGTGATTGGCCTTTCGCTACCCATTGCTCTAAAAAGGCTAAGGTCTGCTCTACCGCTTGCTGCTCACTCACTTGGCTCTGGCGAACTCTCTCCACCAAACCACTGGCGGTATGCGTGGTCGTGCACCACTCATCCATTTTCGCCAATTCAGATTCTGGTTGATGGATGGCAAGTGCGGGCCCTTCAGCTAAAATGTTGAGCTGAGCATCGGTGACAATGGTCGCGATTTCGATGATTTTGTGAGTCTCCGGGTCAAGCCCCGTCATCTCAAGATCAATCCAAATTAAATTTTGATCGCTAAAGGACATAAAGTGTTGCCTATTGGTTTATCGCTAAAAAGGGTACTATACCCAAATTCTGATCCTCAAGATAGCAATCGAGCGGATCGACAATGCAGAGAAATGGTTAAGTAAACACTGTGGCAAAAAAGAAAAAGCTCACCAAAGGTCAAGTTAGGCGAGTACGCAGCAACCAAAAGCGTAAGCTAAAAAGTGAAGAGTCCGTGCAATGGGACGAAACCATGCTGGGTGCGACCAAGAAAGGCCTGGTCATTACACGCTTTGGTCAACATGCAGATATTGAAGATAGTGAAACACTAGAGGTGCACCGCTGCAACCTTCGTCGTGGTATCGAATCTCTTGTCTCTGGCGACAAGGTGATTTGGCGCGCTGGATTAGAATCGATGGACGGCATTTCCGGCGTAGTGGAAGCGGTGGAGCCACGGACTTCCGTCCTCACTCGACCTGACTATTACGACGGCCTTAAACCGGTTGCGGCGAATGTCGACCAAATGGTGATCGTCTCATCCGTTTTGCCTGAGTTATCTCTCAACATCATTGACCGCTACCTAGTGGCGGCTGAAACGTTGCAGATCGCCCCTCTGATTGTGCTCAACAAAATCGATCTTCTCGATGAGGCTCAACGTGAGACTTACCAATCTTGGCTCGAAGAGTACCAACGTATCGGCTACCCGATATTGCTGGTCAGTAAACAGACTGGAGAAGGTATCGAGGCCCTCGAAGCGGAGCTGCAAGGGCGGATCAATATTTTTGTTGGTCAATCGGGTGTGGGTAAATCGAGCTTGGTTAATGCCTTGATGCCACAGTTTAATGTAGAGGAAGGGGAAATTTCTGAAAACTCCGGTCTAGGACAACACACCACGACCGCCTCTCGCCTCTATCACATCCCTTCTGGCGGTGACTTAATCGACTCACCTGGGGTGCGCGAATTCGGCCTTTGGCATCTCGAAGCAGAACAGGTAACCGAGGCGTTTGTCGAATTCAAACCCTACTTAGGGGGCTGCAAGTTCAGGGACTGCAAGCACTTAGATGATCCAGGCTGTCTACTAGTCGAAGCCGTGGAGAAAGGCGACATCAGCGAAGTGCGTTTCGACAACTACCACCGCATCTTAGAGAGCATGGCAGAAAACAAAGCCAATCGTCAGTATTCACGTAACAAGAAAGCGGATCTTTAGCCCCTAGAGTAGAGATTCCTTGCTCTGGGTCTTAAAGTGTCTAGCAAGCTTGGAAAGTTGAATCAGAATGGCTGACTTTTAAAGCCAGATTGATTAGTATCTCGCGCCCGATTAAGCGCGTGCAATCGCAACCTGTTATTTCGATATTGGAATCAAACACCATGGATAAGATTAAAGTTGGACTGCAATACTGGATCCCACAACACGGCCTCACTCGCCTTGTGGGCAAGCTAGCCTCTGCCAAAGCAGGCGGTCTAACCACAGCCATCATCAAATGGTTTATCAAACAGTACAACGTGAATATGGACGAAGCGAAGCATTCGGATCCTAAGCACTTTGCCACATTTAATGATTTTTTTGTCCGTGAACTCAAAGAAGGCGCTCGCCCAATCGCGGAAGGTGAGTCAGTCATAACTCACCCTGCAGATGCCTGTGTGAGCCAATTTGGCCCAATTCAAGATGGCAAGCTAATCCAAGCCAAAGGGCACGATTATACCGCGCAAGAATTGCTTGGTGGTGACGCCGAGTTGGCCAAAGAGTTTGCTGAGGGTGACTTTGCGACCTTGTACCTTTCGCCTCGTGATTACCACCGCGTGCACATGCCATGCGATGGCACGCTGCGTCAGATGATTTACGTACCGGGGGATCTGTTCTCGGTCAACCCACTGACCGCCGAGAATGTGCCTAACCTCTTTGCCCGCAACGAACGCGTGGTGTCGATTTTTGATACTGAGTTCGGTCCGATGGCGCAAGTGCTGGTAGGGGCAACGATTGTTGGTAGCATTGAACAAGTTTGGGCTGGCACCGTCACCCCTCCTCGTGGCAACACGGTGTACAAATGGGATTACCCAGCCACTGGTAACAAAGCTGTGATCTTGAAAAAAGGCCAGGAGATGGGGCGCTTTAAGCTCGGCTCTACCGTAATCAACCTTTTTGCAAAAGACGCGATCACCTTTGATGACGCAATGAGTACCGGTGCGACCACCGTTATGGGCACGCCTTACGCACACCAACGCAACGCGACCCAGAGTGAATCCACCTCTGAGTCTGAATAACTGAGCGTTCGATTCACACCGCCTCTCCAAGCCCCGCGAAGTTGGGGCTTTTTTGACCCAAGACAAAACCCAGTGAACATTTTCAACTGTTTGCTAAAAGTTCCAGCTACGTCCAAGACCTTAATTTGATTGTAAATTACTCTAGTGTTTCGTCGAAAAACCTTGAGGTTTACTGTCATGTTGAAACCCGGAATCCTTATCAAACTTCTGGTCAGTTTTGGGCTCCCTCTTGCTGTGCTTTTTATGCCCATCGATTGGATTCCCATTGACGACTTAACCCTGATCCAACATCGCCTACTGGCCATATTCTTGCTGGCGGCGTTGCTGTGGGTGTTAGAGCCAGTACCTGTTTTTGCCACTTCTATCCTGATTATCGCGCTTGAGTTGGTGATGATTTCCAATAAAGGATTGCACTGGTTTCGTACCCCGCCGCCCCATCATGACCTAGGCGTATTGCTTGATTACACAGACATATTCAGTGCCTTTTCCTCGCCGATTATTATTCTCTTTATGGGCGGTTTTGCCCTTGCGATCGCGGCCTCAAAGTATGAACTCGACAACAACCTAGCACGGGTGCTGCTCAAACCCTTTGGCAAACAGCCCAAGTTCATCATGTTGGGATTAATGCTGATCACCGCTGTGTTTTCGATGTTTATGTCGAACACCGCAACCACTGTTATGATGCTGGCCTTGCTTGGCCCGATTGTCGCTTCTGCACCCAAAGGGGATTTGGGCATCAAAGCGTTAGTGTTATGTATCCCTATTGCCGCCAATACGGGTGGCATTGCCACCCCGATTGGTACCCCACCCAACGCCATCGCGCTGCAATACCTGACAGGTGACAACTCGATTACCTTCTTAAGCTGGATGATGATGGGTCTGCCCTTCGTGATTATTCAGCTCACCATCGCTTGGTTTTTACTGCAAAAACTCTTCCCCTCCACATCCAATGAGATGCAGCTCAAACTCGATGGTCAGTTCCAACGCAACTGGCGGGCTATTACCGTCTATTGCACCTTCGCCATCACTATTTTGTTGTGGATGACCACTCAATTGCACGGCATGAACACCTATGTGGTTTCGATCATTCCTCTCGCCGTCTTCACCTTGACTGGCATTATGGGCAAAGCAGAACTCAAGCTGATCAACTGGGATGTGCTGTGGCTGGTTGCCGGTGGTATCGCCATTGGCATTGGTCTAGATAAAACCGGGCTCGCTGAAGCGCTGGCACATGCGATCGATTACGAGACCCTATCGCCTGTCGCGGTGGTCATCACCTTGTCTATGGTGTGTTGGTTGATGGCCAACTTTATGTCCAACACCGCGACCGCCAACTTGTTGATGCCCATCGCGGCAGCCATTGGCGCTTCGATGGAGAGCTTGGCAGCCATTGGCGGGCTGCAAGCCTTATTGGTTGTTGTGGCCTTCTCAGCCTCTCTCGGTATGATTTTGCCTGTCTCAACACCGCCGAACTCCCTGGCTTACTCAACAGGGCTAATTGAGAGTAAAGACATGGCCAAAACCGGCGTCATTATTGGCTTGATTGGTCTTGCGATTGTTTATGCAGCAACGCTCATTCTTACGTAACCGTTGCCCCACAGATCATACTTAGCTCGGCGCCCAGGTTCTCTTACCTGGGCGCTTTGTTTCTAGCGCGTTTTCGTGCATATTGCTTACCTTAATGATTTGCTTTGGATTTCACGATTATGGGCTATGAATGGCTGGCATTGGCAGCCGCGTTTTTATGGGCGGTAGCGAGTATTTTGTCTGTCACACCTGCGCAGCACTTAGGGACCTTTGCCTACAGCCGCTGGCGAATGGGGTGCACGTCTGCCATTCTCGCCTCGATGGCTTGGTTGACGGGTGGCTGGGCAAGCGTTGAGCTCACTGCGGTTTCAGCCATGGCGCTATCAGGCTTAGTGGGTATCTTCATCGGTGATACCGCGCTGTTTGCCTGTCTCAACCGCATGGGACCACGACAAGCGGGCTTGCTTTTCTCATGCCATGCGGTGTTCTCTGCCGTACTCGGCTATTTCCTGTTTAGCGAAAGCATGACCTCACTTGAGCTCATCGGTTCAGCGCTGGTCTTTTCCGGTGTCTTAACGGCGATATTTTTCGGGCGCAGAGGTCAAGCGGCGAATAGCTTGGAGTCCATTAAAGGCAACATTTGGGCAGGGATCGGACTTGGTCTCCTCGCTGCGCTGTGTCAGGCATTGGGCGGCATTATCGCCAAGCCGATCATGCAAACCGCGATCGATCCCATCGCCGCCTCCGCCATGCGTATGATGACCGCCTTTGTCGCGCACAGCGTCTTTTTTCTCTCCGGCGCACGGCTAGCGAGAGCGACGCAACCGATGAACACGCGCATTTTTGCGATTACCGCGATCAACGGTTTTCTCGCGATGGCAGTAGGGATGACACTGATCCTCTATGCGCTGCGTGAAGGGAACGTCGGTATGGTCGCGCTACTCTCTTCCACCACGCCAATCATGTTGTTGCCTATACTGTGGATCTACACCAAAAAGCGCCCCAACCGCTATGCGTGGATTGGCGCTTTGGTCGCGGTCGCCGGCACCAGTATCTTGGTGAGTTGAACCCAAGGCTCACACAGGTTAGTGTGAACAGCGGCCATCAATAGCACCTATTGAACTAATAGATAGATTCCGCTTTAAAAGGGATAAAATTAGGTCGAGACTGACAAGTAAAGAGAGACGGAGTAATTCCACACACTGGGCATGGTGAAAGATAACAACGGCATTTCGCCCAGTTTATTTGATCTTAACCTACAGTTTTGGTTAAAAAGTGTAGTAAAATTACGCTAATTTTGTTTCCAAAGTTACTTTGAAATTTTAACGAGGACATCACTATGTCAGCTAAGAAGCCATTGGCTCTAGTTATCCTTGACGGTTACGGTCACCGTGAGGACACAGCAAGCAACGCTATCGCAAACGCAAAAAAACCGGTTATGGATGCGCTACTTGCTAACCACCCACACACGCTCATTTCTGCATCAGGTATGGACGTTGGTCTACCGGACGGTCAAATGGGTAACTCAGAAGTGGGTCACACAAACATTGGTGCTGGCCGTGTGGTTTACCAAGATCTGACTCGTATCACCAAATCCATCTCTGACGGCGAATTTGCCGAAACGCCAGCGCTAGTCGAAGCAGTAGACGCGGCGGTAAAAGCTGGGAAAGCGGTTCATATCATGGGTCTGATGTCACCAGGCGGTGTTCACTCTCACGAAGATCACATCTACGCAGCGGTAGAAATGGCTGCCGCTCGTGGCGCAGAAAAGATCTACCTACACTGCTTCCTAGACGGTCGTGACACACCACCACGCAGCGCAGAAAACTCACTCAAGCGCTTTGATGAACTGTTTGCGAAACTGGGTAAAGGTCGCATTGCTTCTCTAGTGGGCCGTTACTACGCAATGGACCGTGACAACAACTGGGAACGTGTTCAAGTTGCTTACGACTTGCTAACGCAAGCTAAAGCGGACTTCACGTTTGATTCTGCGGTTGCGGGTCTTGAAGCGGCTTACGCTCGCGAAGAAAACGACGAATTTGTTAAAGCTACTGCGATTAAAACTGACGCACAAGAAGATGCCATCATGCAAGACGGCGATGCGCTGATCTTCATGAACTACCGTGCAGACCGCGCACGCCAAATTACGCGTGCTTTCGTTCCTGAGTTTGACGGTTTTGAGCGTGCGGTATTCCCAGCCCTTCATTTTGTGATGCTGACTCAGTACGCTGCCGATATCCCACTGGCGATTGCCTTCCCACCGGCGTCTCTTGAGAACACCTACGGTGAGTGGCTATCAAAGCAAGGTCAAACTCAGCTGCGTATTTCAGAGACAGAAAAATACGCACACGTGACCTTCTTTTTCAACGGTGGCGTTGAGCAAGAGTTCGACGGTGAAGAGCGTCAACTTGTCGCCTCTCCAAAAGTGGCGACGTACGACCTTCAACCAGAGATGAGCTCTGCAGAACTGACCGAAAAGATGGTCGCAGCGATCAAATCTGGCAAGTACGACACCATCATCTGTAACTACCCTAACGCTGACATGGTCGGTCACACAGGTGTGTACGACGCAGCAGAAAAAGCGATTGAAGCGCTAGACGCCAGCGTTGGCCAAGTCGTTGAAGCAATCAAAGAAGTGGGCGGTCAACTGCTGATCACAGCAGACCACGGTAACGCTGAAATGATGGTCGACCCAGAAACAGGCGGCACACACACTGCGCACACCAACCTACCGGTTCCTCTGATTTACGTTGGTGACAAAGCGGTTGAGTTTAAAGAAGGCGGAAAACTGTCTGACCTAGCGCCAACCATGCTGTCTCTTGCAGGTCTAGAAATCCCAGCAGAAATGACCGGAGAAATTCTGGTTAAATAATTTTGCTGCTGTGATAGAGAACCAAAGCCCGAGCCCATGCTCGGGCTTTTTGTGTATTCCAATTTCTGATTTGGGTATACTGACCCAATCTCAAACACTTAGGACAGACAGAACCATGGTATTGGTTGAGCAAGGACAGCGCAGTTTGCTTTTTAAACCGATGACGGTTTGGATTCTCGCCGTACTCTGTTGGCTTCCTATGACCAGTTTTGCCTCGACCTCTGAGCTTAAAGGGGTCAGTAGCGAGATCTCCCGCCAAAAGCAAAATCTCTCCTCGCAACAAAAAAAACTCGATGAGCTTCAGCAGTCTCTCAAACAGCAAGAACTCGGCATCACTCGACTCGAAAAAGAGATCACTGAGACCAAGGCGCAGCAAAAGAAAACCCAAGAGAGCATTGCAGAGCTCCAACGCCAAATTGATCAGCTAGAAGCGCAGAAAAAAGCCCAAAGCGACAAGCTTGCCGAGCTGATTCAGACCTATTACATGACAGAACGTGCGAAAGCGCCAGCCAATATGCTCAATCGTGGTGTGGAAGAAGATCGCATCAGCCAATACTTTCAACACCTAGCCAAACAGCGCGCTGACATCATCGATGAGTTGCAACTCACTACTGAAAAGCTAACGTCAAGTCAACGCCAACTCGAGTTAGAACAAGCGCAAATTGCTGCACTACTCAAGCAGCAAACTGAGCAGAAAAACGCGCTCACCAAAACGCAATCCAGTCGCCAAGGCACGGTCGCCAACATCAAAAAGAGCATTTCCAACGACCAAGTCTACCTTTCTGAATTGCAACGCAATGAGACGCGCTTAAAAGCGGAAATCGCCAAGGCCGCTAAACGCAATGCCGTGCCGATGGATGGTATTGCGCGACAAAAAGGCAAACTGCCTTGGCCACTGAAAGGCCGTATCCTACATCGCTACGGCGCGCCACAAACTGGTCAATTAAGCTGGAAGGGATGGGTGATTGACGCCGATTACGGTCAATCGGTCAAAGCCGTCTATTCTGGCACCGTGGTCTTTGCGGACTATTTACGAGGCTATGGCCTGGTTGTTCTGCTGGATCACGGCAAAGGCGATATGACCTTATACGGCTTTAACCAAAGTTTGATGAAAAAAGAAGGCGACAAAGTCACCGCCGGAGAGACCATTGCCCTAGCAGGTGATACTGGCGGTCAGCCACAGGCGTCCCTCTACTTTGAGATTCGCCGTAACAGCAAAACCCAAGACCCAAGTCAGTGGCTCACCCGTTAGCCTAGCGATTCTCAGCGCAGCTGATAGTACGCCTCAACCTGTTCAATAAACGTCGCTAATTGATTGGCGGGTAGCGCATTGATGCCAGCGGCGCCCTCTCTTCCACCGCCCGTCGCAAACGCCGAACAAATCGCCCCTGCCCCCTGTTTATTGTTCAAAGGCGCTCGCAGTGAAACCAAGAAGCTGCCATCAGGATTTTGTGTCAGTACCGCGTGCGCAGAATGAGGCGCCTGATTCGCTAACGCGTTGCCATACACACCACTGATGCGCCTTGCTGCGGCTTCATCAGGCAGTTCAAAAACACTCAATGTGGGGCTACGGTAACTGGCTTCCACCGACAATGCCCTCTCCATGTCTGCGTGATACGCGGCTTTTAATTGCCAATATGGGGAGTGCTTGTCAGCAATCACAGCAAAAGGATCATCATAAGCCAAAAGGGTGTTAAACAGCGCAGCCGGGTGGTAGTGCAAGTCCTCAATCTTGGCGCCATAACCGTTGTAATTGATCAGCGTCCCCAACTCTTGTAGCTGCGCGGCTTGTTTATCATCCAGCCCCGCTTGGCTAGCTAGCTGCTGCGCTGTCGCAATGAGATTGTCGCCAAAGGCAGCGGTGATGGCCCAAAAGTGAAAACGCCCGTCGAGCCACTGATCGACAATGAGCGCGGTACACATGTTGGCATCGAGATTAATGTGAGCATCGAGCAGTGGGTGCTCGGGGATGTCGCCCGCTCGGTGATGATCGGCATAGAAGACTGACACACCGCCATGCAGTAAGCTCTCCAACGCGACTCGATTTTTTTCCATCGAGATATCGAGCACTGTCACGCTATCGCCAGGCTGTGGCGATACCTTGTCTAGCAATTGGATGTCACGTTTGACGCCGGTGACCAGCGTTGTCTCTTTCGGCTGCGCTAAGCGCAGTTGCAGTAAGGCGATGATGCCATCGGCATCGCCATTAAACACATCGTAATGCATAAAAAACCCATTCACTTATCTTTCGATACTGTAATGGGTCTTAAAAAATCTAACAATTTTAATTCGTTATAACTAGGATCGAAAAAGCCAGTGCTGCGCGCCGTTAAGCATGCATGGCTTTGACCCCTTCCTCAAACAATTGTAACTGTTCAAGCCCCTGAGCCGTCGCTTTGGGCTTCACAATGGCGATCATTTGTAGCATTCCGCGATGAATGACTTGCTCGGTAATCTGTGTCCGTGGAGACATGGCAGATTGATACGCCAGCCAACTGGACGCAATCAAATGTAAGCTAGTGACCAGAGATTGCATTTCTTGCTCAGAGACATCCAATAAATCCAAAGCGACAAAGGCGTGCATGATCCCAATGAGATTGGTTTGCAGCTTCTCCTGCACTTGAATGTAGTCATCATGCAGCTGTTCATCTCGGCCCAAGATTTCTGGCAAGTTGGCATAGAAGAAACGGTATTTCCACATCAGGGTAAAAATAGAGTCGAGATAGTGCTTAAGTAACACCAAACTCTCCTGCTGACCTTGAATCGGCGTGAAACGTTCAAGCAGCTCGTTGGAGTAGAGCGTAAAAATCTCACGCACAATTTCTTGCTTATTGCGGAAGTGGTAATAGAGATTCCCGGGACTAATATCAATATGCGCGGCGATATGATTGGTGGTAATGGTGCGTTCACCATGCTCGTTAAACAGCTCCAAAGCCGCTAAGACAATTTTGTCGCGAGTCTTCATGAATAATCCGTATCCTTTCTTGTTATTTCAGCAGTATAGCGGCTAGTGTAACCGATAACAAAAAAGCGCCTGGTCATATCAGGCGCTTTGCAAAGATTACTCAATTATTTGTGGTATGGCTTGGATAACTCGTGGACCGCCTCAACAAACACGCCAGCATTTTCAGGTGGCACGTCCAAATGGATGCCGTGTCCGAGGTTAAATACGTGACCTGTGCCCGCATCACCAAAGCCTGCCAGAATGCTCGCTACCTCTTGTTGGATTCGCTCCGGTGAGGCATAGAGCATGGATGGGTCCATGTTGCCCTGCAGTGCCACTTTGTCACCGACTCGCGCTTTGGCGTCTTCGATGTTGATGGTCCAATCCAGTCCGACCGCATCACACCCCGTTGCGGCGATCTGCTCAAGCCACATTCCGCCGTTTTTGGTAAACAACGTGACAGGAACACGGCGACCTTCGTTTTCACGCACCAGTCCATCGACAATTTTGTGCATGTACTGCAATGAGAACAGCTGATAATCACGAGGGGTCAATACACCGCCCCAAGTATCAAACACCATCACGGATTGTGCGCCCGCTTGGATTTGCGCGTTAAGGTACGCAATCACACTGTCCGCCAGTTTATCTAGCAACAGGTGCAAGGTTTGTGGCTCGGCATACATCATCTTTTTAATTTTGGTGAAGGCTTTCGAGCTGCCACCTTCCACCATGTAGGTAGCGAGTGTCCATGGGCTACCCGAGAAACCAATCAGCGGCACGTCACCATTGAGATCCTTACGAATTTGACGCACAGCGTTCATCACGTACTGAAGTTCTCCTTCTGGATCTGGGATGCCAATTTTATCGACGTCAGCTTTCGAGGTAATCGGGCGATCGAACACCGGGCCCTCACCCGCAGCGAAGCGGAGACCTAATCCCATCGCATCTGGAATCGTCAAAATATCGGAGAACAAAATCGCGGCATCAAGTGGAAAGCGGCGTAACGGTTGAAGTGTCACTTCTGAGGCCAGCTCTGCGTTTTTACACAGTGACATAAAGTCACCCGCTTGCGCGCGCGTGGCTTTGTATTCTGGCAGGTAGCGACCCGCTTGGCGCATCATCCATACCGGGGTGTAATCAACAGGCTCTTTGAGCAGAGCAAGAAGATAACGGTCGTTTTTGAGTTCTGTCATTCTGTTCTTCCAATCATTTAAGCTGACTTTTTATCGCTCGTATTCTAACACTGTTTAGCTCTCAAAAGCGGTGTGCTTTGCAACCCAGATCAAGTTATTTACTATTAAATCAGTGCTTAATTTGCGCTCAACGCATTGGAGTGTTAAATATTTGTTTGCTAGCGAAAACTACAATTATAAACTGAACATCTCCGTGTTCAGCATCTCATAACGACATCTTACTTACCCCCTCCCTCTCGGAGGGTTTTTTTTATCTCTGCAAGCGTATGCTCAATCAGTGCTCTCGCGATGGTGCCGACTGGCGCAACGGGCGGCATGGCGTCAACCGTAAACCACCGCGCATCACTGAGTTCACTGTAGTCGGGTTTCAATGTGCCACCGGCATAGTCGGCTAAAAAGCCCATCATCATGCTCGATGGAAAGGCCCAAGGTTGGCTACCAAAGTAACGCACGTTGGTGACGTCAATCCCCGTCTCCTCCTTGACTTCTCGCGCCACACATTGCTCAAGGGTCTCTCCGACTTCTACAAAGCCCGCTATAACGGTGTACATACCATTTCGATGTCTTGGGTGTTGAGCAAGTAAAATCGAGTCTTGGTGGCGTACAGCGACGATAATGCAGGGAAAAATGCGCGGATAATGCAACGTTCGGCATTCACCACACTGCATCGCTAATTGATTGTGATTGAGATGGTTACGGCCACCGCACTGCGGGCAAAAACGCATCGTCTGACGCATGTGACCATATTGCACCGCTTTGCTGGCCAAGAGAAACAGTGCCTCAGGTAGCGTAAGCGCTTCTCGAAGCGAAGTAAGCGGTAATGATTGCACCACCCACTCCTCACAAAGCCACATGACGGGAAGCCCTTCGTAGTGACCGATTTCTATCGCCTCATGCGCAGGCAATTCGAGGGTTTCAGCGCAGCCTTTTGGCAACGCACCGCCGGGTAACCAAAGCTCACTTCCCGAGACCACACACCAGTAAGCATCACCCATACGGTTCGTGTCACTTTTCTTTAACATCAGCCACTCCCTTTACTTGCAGTTCGTCTATTTTACTGGCAATCTAAATTCATACCAGAGTTTGTAGTGGGAAAGATCTCCGGCTATAAATTTTAGTAAGGACAAGAGGTTAATTCTCTCAACCTGCTTTGATTTCAAAGCGTAACGATCATCCGGATGGTGATCCGACAAGAGGGCCTGGTCATGTTAAGAAAACTAAAAAGAACCCAAGAACAATGGGGCGGATCGAGTGATGTTATCGACCATTGGTTAGATAGCCGCCAACGTTTGATCGTTGAATTTTGTAAGCTTGCCGCCTTGCAACCGACCTCCTCGAAAACGGCTGTCGTCGAACTCCCTACCCCTGCTGAACTGCAACATTTTTGTGGCGAACTGGTCGACTATATTTCCGAAGGTCATTTTAAAATTTACGACATGGTCATGGATAAGTGGCGCTCGACAGGCTTTGAAGCGACCGATGAGATAAACGATACCTACGGTAAAATTGTCCTGACCACTGAGCCTTTATTAAACTTTACCGATAAGTACGCAGCGGTGAGCGACGACGAGACGTTAGACGATTTTGATGCGGACATGTCTGAGATTGGCGAAGTGATCGAAGAGCGCTTCGAAGTCGAAGATCGCCTCATTCAGCTTATTGCGGACAGCTTAGCCATTCCGCCCGGCGCTTAACTTATAACCAGCTCCCTCATTTACTTAAAGGTCGATTCACTTCGATAAGTCAACAGACATCGACCTCTAGGCACTAGGCACTAGGCACTAGGCACTAGGCACTAGGCACTAGGCACTAGGCACTAAATTCTATTCCAAAATACAAAAAAGGCACCCGAAGGTGCCTTTTTTCATGTCGCTGTATGATTACTCTTCAGAAGAGAAACCTGCGTTAAGCAATGCTGCAAGGTTGTCTGTTGCTTGTTCAGCAGATGGACCTTCTTGCTCTTGTGCACGCTTCGCTTGACGATCTTGGTGGTATGCGAAACCGGTACCTGCTGGAATCAGACGACCAACAATCACGTTTTCTTTCAGACCACGTAGCTCATCACGCTTACCAGAAACAGCCGCTTCTGTTAGTACGCGAGTTGTTTCCTGGAACGATGCCGCAGAGATGAACGACTCAGTCGCTAGCGACGCTTTCGTGATACCTAGTAGTTCACGTTCAAAGCGAGCTGGCTCTTTGCCTTCAGCTTCTAGCTGGCGGTTCGCAATCTTCACTTGTGAGTATTCTACCTGCTCACCCGCTAGGAACTCTGAGTCACCAGCGTGTGTGATAGTACACTTACGTAGCATCTGACGAACGATAGTCTCGATGTGCTTATCGTTAATCTTAACGCCTTGCAGACGGTATACTTCTTGAACTTCGTTCGCGATGTATTGCGTCACAGCGTGGATACCACGTAGACGAAGGATGTCATGCGGAGACTCTGGGCCGTCGGCGATCACATCACCACGTTCCACCTTCTCACCTTCGAACACGTTAAGCTGACGGTGCTTAGGAATCATCTCTTCGTAGGTGTCACCACCTTCACGAGTGATCACTAGACGACGCTTACCTTTGGTCTCTTTACCGAATGACACAGTACCTGTGTGCTCAGCAAGGATCGCAGGCTCTTTTGGCTTACGAGCTTCGAATAGGTCCGCAACGCGTGGAAGACCACCAGTGATATCTCGGTTACCACCTGACTTCTGAGGAATACGTGCAAGTGTATCACCCACACCCACTTCAGCGCCGTCTTCGATGTTCACAATCGCTTTACCAGGCAGGAAGTAATGCGCTGGCATTTCAGTACCAGGGATCAATACATCGTTGCCTTGCGCATCAACAAGTTTGATAGCTGGACGCATATCTTTACCTGCTGCTGGGCGAGCGGCGGCTTCCGTCACTTCGCTTGAAGATAGACCAGTCAAATCGTCGGTTTGACGAGATACAGTTACGCCATCGATCATGTCAACGAACTGGATGCGACCTGCCACTTCAGTGATGATTGGCATGGTGTGCGCTTCCCAGTTTGCCACGGTCTCACCGGACTTCACTGCGTCGCCATCGCCTTTGCTCAATAGAGAGCCGTAAGGCAATTTGTGTTTCTCTTTAGTACGACCGAACTCGTCAATGATCATCATTTCAGAAGCACGAGAGGTGATCACCAGCTTGCCATCTTTGTTGATAACAAATTTCGCATTGCTGAGTTTCACAGAACCGTCGTTCTTCGCTTGGATGCTGTTCTCTGCCGCTGCTGTCGATGCCGCACCACCGATGTGGAACGTACGCATCGTTAGCTGTGTACCTGGTTCACCGATAGACTGAGCAGCGATAACACCGACTGCTTCACCTTGGTTCACTAGGTGACCACGTGCTAGGTCACGGCCGTAACATTGTGCACAACAACCGAAGTCAGCATCACAGGTTACAACAGAGCGTACGCGCATGCTGTCGACTGAGTTCTCTTCCATGATTTGACACCACTTCTCATCGATCAGCGTGTTACGTGGAATAAGAACTTCTTCAGTACCTGGCTTCATCACGTCTTCAGCAACAACACGACCTAGCGCTAGCTCAGTCAGTGCCACTTTAACGTCACCACCTTCGATGTGAGGCATCATGTCGACGCCTTCGTGCGTACCACAGTCATGCTCGGTAACGACAACGTCTTGAGCAACGTCTACGAGACGACGAGTTAGGTAACCCGAGTTCGCTGTTTTCAGTGCCGTATCCGCAAGACCCTTACGAGCACCGTGCGTTGAGATAAAGTACTGAAGTACGTTTAGACCTTCTTTAAAGTTTGCGGTGATCGGCGTTTCGATGATTGAACCATCTGGACGCGCCATCAGACCACGCATACCGGCAAGCTGACGAATCTGAGCAGCAGAACCACGAGCGCCCGAGTCAGCCATCATGTAGATGCTGTTGAACGACTCTTGTTGCTCTTCTTCACCATCGCGGTTAACCACAGTTTCAGAAGAGAGGTTCTCCATCATCGCTTTCGCAACGCGATCGTTGGTCGATGCCCAAATATCGATCACTTTGTTGTAGCGCTCACCCGCAGTAACAAGACCTGACTGGTACTGTTCTTGGATTTCGCGTACTTCTTCTTCTGCTTCTGCGATTTCAGTGTACTTCGCCTCTGGTACTACCATGTCGTCGATACCGACAGACACACCAGATAGTGCCGCGTAAGCAAAACCTGCGTACATGATTTGGTCAGCGAAGATAACCGTGTCTTTCAGACCCAGTTTACGGTAAGCCTCATTCAACAGGTTCGAAATCTGCTTCTTACCAAGCTTTTGGTTCACTAGGCTGTATGGAAGACCTGATGGCACGATTTGCCATAGCATTGCACGACCAATCGTGGTGTCCACGAGTTTGGTTTCAGTGGTGCTGTTGCCGTCTTCATCAACAACGGTTTCAGTAATACGTACTTTTACGCGTGCATGTAGCTCAGCGCTCTTAGTGCGGTATGCCTTTTCAGCCTCTTCTGGGCCAGCAAGGTACATGCCTTCACCTTTCACGTTGATCTTTTCACGTGTCATGTAGTACAGACCCAATACCACGTCCTGAGAAGGTACAATGATAGGATCACCCGATGCTGGCGACAGAATGTTGTTTGTCGACATCATCAGAGTACGAGCTTCAAGCTGTGCTTCTAGAGTTAGAGGCACGTGAACCGCCATTTGGTCACCATCGAAGTCCGCGTTATACGCCGCACACACAAGTGGGTGTAGCTGAATCGCTTTACCTTCGATCAGTACAGGTTCGAACGCCTGGATACCAAGACGGTGAAGTGTTGGTGCACGGTTCAATAGTACTGGGTGTTCACGGATCACTTCGTCTAGGATATCCCAAACGACCGCTTCTTCACGCTCTACCATCTTCTTCGCAGCTTTGATTGTCGTCGCAAGACCACGAGTCTCTAGCTTGCTGTAGATGAATGGTTTGAATAGCTCTAGTGCCATCTTCTTAGGAAGACCACACTGGTGCAGACGAAGGTATGGACCTACTGTGATTACAGAACGGCCAGAGTAGTCTACACGTTTACCTAGAAGGTTCTGACGGAAACGACCTTGTTTACCCTTGATCATATCAGCAAGAGATTTCAGAGGACGCTTGTTCGAACCTGTGATCGCACGACCGCGACGACCGTTATCTAGAAGGGCATCAACAGACTCTTGCAACATACGCTTTTCGTTACGTACGATGATGTCCGGAGCCGCTAGCTCTAGTAGACGCTTCAAACGGTTGTTACGGTTGATCACGCGACGGTATAGGTCGTTCAGATCAGATGTCGCGAAGCGACCGCCGTCTAGTGGTACTAGAGGACGTAGATCTGGCGGAAGTACCGGAAGCACAGTCAGGATCATCCACTCTGGGTTGTTACCAGATTGAACAAACGCTTCAACAAGCTTCAGACGCTTCGTGATTTTCTTACGCTTAGTCTCTGAGTTAGTCGACTGAAGCTCTTCACGCATCTCTTCGATTTCAGCAGGTAGATCCATAGAACCTAGAAGGTCTTTGATCGCTTCTGCGCCCATCTTAGCCGTGAATTCATCGCCCCACTCTTCTAGACGGTCCAGATACTCTTCTTCTGTCAGCATCTGGCCTTTTTCTAGATCCGTCATACCTGGCTCTGTTACCACGTACATTTCGAAGTAAAGAACACGTTCGATATCACGTAGAGGGATATCCATCAGTAGACCGATACGAGACGGCAGTGATTTTAGGAACCAGATGTGAGCTACTGGTGAAGCAAGCTCGATGTGGCCCATGCGGTCACGACGAACTTTAGTTTGTGTAACTTCAACGCCACACTTCTCACAGATAACACCACGGTGTTTCAGACGCTTGTATTTGCCACAAAGACATTCGTAGTCTTTTACTGGGCCAAAAATACGCGCACAGAACAGACCATCGCGCTCAGGTTTGAACGTACGATAGTTGATCGTTTCAGGTTTTTTCACTTCACCGAAAGACCATGAACGGATCATGTCTGGTGAAGATAGACCGATTTTGATTGCATCAAACTCTTCGGTCTTATGCTGTGCTTTTAGAAAGTTTAATAAGTCTTTCACAATCAGCTCCTGTAAGGAGTTAAAAGATGCCTGCCAAGACAGGCACCTTCTACCAAATAACCCAATTTATCTCTGTCTCAGAGATGGTGGATTACTCTTCGTCTTCTAGCTCGATGTTGATACCTAGCGAGCGAATCTCTTTCAACAATACGTTGAACGATTCTGGCATACCAGGTTCCATGCTGTGGTTACCGTCGACGATGTTTTTGTACATCTTCGTACGGCCGTTCACGTCATCCGACTTAACTGTGAGCATTTCTTGTAGCGTGTAAGCAGCACCGTATGCTTCAAGTGCCCATACTTCCATCTCACCGAAACGCTGACCACCGAACTGAGCTTTACCACCAAGTGGCTGCTGAGTTACTAGGCTGTAAGAACCGGTTGAACGAGCATGCATCTTGTCATCAACAAGGTGGTTCAGTTTGAGCATGTACATGTAACCTACGGTTACCGGACGCTCAAACGCATCACCAGTGCGACCATCAAACAGTGTTAGCTGACCAGATTCTGGTAGATCACCCAGTTTCAGTAGCTCTTTAATTGATGTTTCGTTCGCACCGTCAAAGACTGGTGTCGCGATTGGTAGACCACCACGAAGGTTGCCGATCAGCGTGCGTACTTCGTCATCGGATAGTGAAGCAATGTCCACTTGCTGACGCGTTTCGCCAAGGTCGTAGACTTTCTGTAGGAAGTCACGGAACTTAGCCAGCTCTTGCTGCTCTTTCACCATCTGGTTGATCTTGTCACCGATGCCTTTCGCCGCCAGACCTAAGTGAACTTCTAGGATCTGACCGATGTTCATACGTGAAGGTACACCCAGTGGGTTAAGAACGATGTCGACCGGTTGGCCTTTCTCATCGTATGGCATGTCTTCAACAGGGTTAATCTTAGAGATTACACCCTTGTTACCGTGACGACCCGCCATCTTATCACCAGGCTGAATGCGACGTTTCACCGCGAGGTAAACTTTCACAATCTTCAGTACGCCAGGAGCAAGATCATCACCTTGTGTGATCTTACGACGCTTAGTTTCAAACTTCTTATCGAAGTCCGCTTTTAGCTCGTCGTACTGCTCAGCCAATTGCTCTAGCTGAGTTTGTAGTGCGTCGTCTTCTAGCGTGAACTCAAGCCACTTCTTACGATCCGTTGCGTCAAGCTTCGCTTCCGCGTAGCCACCGTCGATCAAGACAGCTCTCACACGGTTAAGAAGGCCACCCTCAAGAATCTGGAATTCTTCAGTTAGGTCTTTCTTCGCTTCTTTCAGCTGCATCTGTTCAATTTCAAGCGCACGCTTGTCTTTCTCTACGCCATCGCGAGTAAAGACTTGAACATCGATGATGGTACCTGACACAGAGTTTGGTACACGCAGTGACGTATCTTTCACGTCTGAGGCTTTTTCACCGAAGATAGCACGCAGTAGCTTCTCTTCAGGCGTCAGCTGAGTTTCACCTTTCGGCGTCACTTTACCAACTAGGATGTCGCCACCCTTCACTTCAGCACCGATGTAAACGATACCTGACTCGTCAAGTTTAGACAGAGCAGACTCACCTACGTTTGGAATGTCAGCTGTGATCTCTTCTGCACCAAGCTTAGTATCACGCGCCACACAAGATAGCTCTTGGATGTGGATCGTTGTGAAACGGTCTTCTTGAACGACGCGCTCAGACACTAAGATCGAGTCTTCGAAGTTGTAACCGTTCCAAGGCATGAACGCGATACGCATGTTCTGACCAAGCGCTAGCTCACCAAGGTCTGTTGAAGGACCATCAGCAAGAACGTCACCACGTAGTACAGATTCACCTGGCATCACACATGGACGCTGGTTAATACATGTGTTTTGGTTTGAACGTGTGTACTTCGTTAGGTTGTAGATATCGATACCCGCTTCACCAGGAATCAACTCTTCTTCGTTAACCTTAACAACGATGCGCGATGCGTCCACAGATTGGATAACACCACCACGTTTCGCTACCGCCGTTACACCTGAGTCAACCGCGATGTTACGCTCAATACCTGTACCAACGAGAGGCTTATCAGCCTTCAGTGTTGGAACAGCCTGACGTTGCATGTTCGCACCCATCAATGCACGGTTCGCATCATCGTGTTCTAGGAACGGGATAAGCGATGCCGCGATAGATACAACCTGGTTGGTTGCAACGTCCATGTAATCAACATGTTCGCGTGGGTGTAGACCAGATTCACCTTTCTGACGAGCAGTGATCAGCTCTTCAGCAAATGTGCCCTCTTCAGTCAGAACCGTGTTCGCCTGAGCGATAACGTACTGACCTTCTTGAATAGCAGATAGGTAATCCACTTCGTCTGTTACTACGCCATCAACAACGCGACGGTATGGTGTCTCTAGGAAACCGTACTCGTTACAACGCGCAAACGCAGACAGAGAGTTGATCAGACCGATGTTTGGACCTTCAGGCGTTTCGATAGGACATAGACGACCGTAGTGCGTTACGTGTACGTCACGTACTTCGAAGCCAGCACGCTCACGAGTTAGACCGCCAGGACCCAATGCAGAAATACGACGCTTGTGCGTGACTTCTGATAGTGGGTTGTTTTGGTCCATAAACTGAGACAGCTGTGAAGAGCCAAAGAATTCTTTTACTGCCGCTGAGATCGGCTTAGCGTTGATCAGGTCTTGAGGCATGATAGCATCAAGATCGCCAAGGCTTAGACGCTCTTTAACCGCACGTTCGACACGAACAAGACCAACACGGAATTGGTTTTCAGCCATTTCGCCAACGCTACGGATACGACGGTTACCTAGGTGGTCGATATCGTCCACTTCGCCGATGCCGTTACGGATAGCGATAAGCTTCTTCATCACTTCGATGATATCAGTCTCATCAAGAGTGCCTTGCTCACCAGCATCTTCACGTTCGATAGAGCTGTTGAACTTCATACGACCAACAGTCGATAGATCATAACGCTCTTCAGAGAAGAATAGGCTTTCGAACAGAGCTTCTGCCGCTTCTTTCGTTGGTGGCTCACCAGGGCGCATCATGCGGTAGATTTCAACTAGCGCAGAGATGCGATCAACGGTGCTGTCGATACGCAAGGTATCAGACATGAATGGACCGTGATCAAGATCGTTGGTAAAGAGCACTTCAAGCGCTTTGTGGCCTGCTTGAGACAGGTTCGCGAGTGCTTCTAGGCTGATCTCTTGGTTTGCTGCAACAATGATCTCGCCAGTGGCTTCATTGATGTAATCTCTTGACGCCACTTTACCTACGATGTACTCAACCGGTACTTCGATATGGTCAACCCCATCTTTTTCAAGTTGGCGGATGTGACGAGCCGTCACGCGACGACCTTTTTCAACATAAACCGTGCCGTTCGCTTCGATATCGAATGTCGCTGTTTCGCCACGTAGGCGATCAGGGACCAACTCCATCAAGAGAGTTTGGTCTTTCACTTCGAAGTTCACCTTCTCAAAGAAGATGTCTAGGATCTCTTCTGTCGTCTTACCTAATGCGCGCAGAATGATCGAAGCAGGTAGCTTACGACGGCGGTCGATACGTACGTATAGGTTATCCTTAGGATCGAACTCAAAATCAAGCCATGAACCACGGTAAGGAATAACACGTGCGTTATAAAGAACTTTACCCGATGAGTGGGTTTTACCCTTATCGCTGTCGAAGAACACGCCTGGGCTTCTATGCAGCTGGGATACGATAACCCTCTCGGTACCATTGATTACGAAGGTACCATTGTCTGTCATAAGCGGAATTTCGCCCATGTAGACTTCTTGTTCTTTAATGTCTTTGACAGTACCTGCTGGCGCGTCTTTATCAAAAATAACTAGGCGCAGTTTTACGCGTAGAGGTTTTGAATAAGTAACGCCGCGGATTTGACATTCTTTCACGTCAAATACTGGCTCACCAAGACGGTAGCTAACGTATTGCAGCTCGGAATTGCCGTTGTAGCTCTGGATTGGGAATACAGAACGGAAAGCAGCCTCAAGACCGTATTGCCCCTCAGGATCCTGTTCGATGAATTTTTCGAACGAATCGAGCTGGATCGATAGCAGGTATGGAATGTCCAAAACTTGTGGACGAGTACCAAAGTCCTTACGGATGCGCTTTTTCTCGGTATAAGAGTAAACCATGGGGTTCCTCAGCTCGCTGATAAGTGACCCAAACTGTCTCCAATCGTTATGAGACAGTGACTGAACAACTGTTTAACAGTAGTGACATTTCATAAAGCAACAATGAAATGTTTTTTTGCTTGAGCTTAGGTGACTAAACAGCGGAAAATTCACCTATGCCCTACAGCGCAAAAAGGCCGGTGGTTAAAAAACCACCAGCCATTAGCCGTTAGGCTAAGAAACTATGCAGTAATTACTTAACAGTAACACTTGCACCAGCTTCTTCTAGCTGAGCTTTAAGAGCATCAGCTTCAGCTTTCTCAACGCCTTCTTTCAGAGGTGCTGGAGCGCCGTCTACTAGAGCTTTAGCTTCTTTAAGGCCTAGACCAGTTGCGCCACGTACTGCTTTGATTACAGCAACTTTGTTACCGCCAGCAGATTCTAGGATTACGTCGAATTCAGTTTGCTCAGCAGCAGCTTCGCCTGCAGCAGCACCGCCAGCTACAACAGCAGCAGCAGCAGATACGCCGAACTTCTCTTCCATCGCTTCGATTAGTTCAACAACTTGCATCACAGACATTTCTGCGATTGCGTCTAGGATTTGCTCGTTAGTAATAGACATAACAATTCTCTTTTAAAATCAACAATAAGTTTAATTAGCAACCAGTAAAAAGCAAGGCTTACGCCGCAGCTTCTTCTTTTTGATCGCGGATAGCAGCGATAGTACGTGCCAACTTGCCAGCAGAAGCTTCTTTCATGCACATCATTAGGCGTGCAATCGCTTCATCGTAAGTTGGTAGTGTCGCTAGTACTTCAGCGTCAGTTAGCGCGCCTTCAAATGCAGCAGCTTTGATCTCGAAGTGTTTGTTCTCTTTAGCGAAGTCTTTGAAAAGACGCGCTGCAGCACCTGGGTGCTCGTTAGAGAACGCGATGAGAGTAGGACCAGTGAAAGTGTCTGTTAGACACTCGTAGTCTGTACCTTCAACCGCACGACGCATTAGAGTGTTACGAACAACTCGTACGTAAACGCCAGCTTCACGAGCTTGCTTACGTAGTGAAGTCATTGCGCTTACTTCAACGCCACGAGAATCAGCTACAACTGCAGAAAGTGCACCACTGGCAGCTTCGTTGACTTCAGCAACAATTGCTTTTTTGTCTTGAAGGTTTAAAGCCATCTTGGATTTACTCCTGGTTGTTGTTACACCACTCACTATTATCACAACAGTGAGAGCTATTGAGGTGCTTCCCAGAAGAAAGGTAACTATTTACATAGAGCTTTCTGTCAGTTCGGGCACCATCTACGTAGGAAAATTAAGTCTGAAGTTGTAAAACAAATTCAGACACCTACGGTCTTGGACGGAGACTGGGTCATAATTCACAGCCAATTCTTAACGAATTGAATGAACCAAAGTTCAGCCCCAACCACAAATATTAGGCGCAAAATTATACATTAATTTTGCGCCTAAGCAAATATATTATGCTTGAGTGTTCAGGCTAGCCTGATCAACAGCAACACCAGCACCCATTGTTGTAGAGATGCTGACTTTCTTCAGGAAAACACCTTTCGCTGAAGATGGCTTAGCTTTCTTCAGAGCCACTAGAAGTGCTTCTAGGTTCTCTTTGATCTGCTCTGCAGAGAAGTTTGCTTTACCGATAGTCGTGTGGATGATGCCGTTTTTGTCGTTACGGTAACGAACCTGACCCGCTTTAGCGTTCTTAACCGCTTCAGCAACGTTAGGAGTTACAGTACCAACTTTAGGGTTTGGCATTAGACCGCGAGGACCTAGGATAGTACCTAGTTGACCTACAACGCGCATTGCATCTGGAGAAGCAACAACAACGTCAAAGTTCATTTCGCCTTTCTTCACTTGCTCAGCAAGATCTTCCATACCCACTAGATCTGCGCCAGCTTCTTTAGCTGCTTCAGCGTTTGCACCTTGAGTGAAGACTGCAACGCGGATATCGCGGCCAGTACCGTGAGGTAGTACAGTTGCACCACGTACGTTCTGGTCAGATTTACGAGCATCGATGCCAAGGTTAACAGCAACGTCTACAGACTCAACGAATTTCGCTGTTGCTAGCTCTTGAAGAAGTGCTACAGCTTCGTTGATTTCGTATTCTTTAGTTACGTCAACTTTTTCGCGGATTACGCGCATGCGCTTAGTTAGTTTAGCCATCTTATTAACCCTCTACCACTAGGCCCATTGAACGAGCAGTACCTGCGATAGAACGCTTCATCGCTTCGATGTCAGCACCAGTCATATCAGCAGCTTTAGTTTCTGCGATTTCTTGGATTTGAGCGTCAGTAACAGTACCCACTTTCTCAGTGTTTGGACGACCTGAACCAGACTTAACGCCAGCCGCTTTCTTAAGAAGAACTGCAGCAGGTGGAGTCTTAGTGATGAACGTGAAAGAACGGTCACTGTATACAGTGATAACAACTGGAGTTGGTAGACCTTTCTCTAGAGATTCTGTTTTCGCGTTGAACGCTTTACAGAATTCCATGATGTTCACACCGTGTTGACCTAGTGCAGGACCAACTGGTGGACTTGGGTTTGCCATACCAGCAGCAACTTGCAGCTTGATATAAGCTTCAACTTTCTTAGCCATGATAATTCCTAAATTTTGGGTACAGACGCTATTCGACTGAACAGCTCCCCGTTGATGTCAATACTTGTTACTTTGGTTGAAGCTGGGCTTCAGCCAAAATAATAAGGCGCGAAATTATAGTCATAATCCGCGCCCTACACAACCCTAAAAGGTCATTAATTAATCATGTTTTTCAACTTGACCAAATTCAAGCTCAACTGGTGTTGCACGACCAAAGATCGATACAGACACTTTCAGGCGGCTCTTCTCGTAATCCACTTCTTCAACCGTACCGTTGAAGTCAGCAAATGGACCGTCGGTCACGCGAACCACTTCACCCGCTTCGTACATAGTACGTGGACGAGGTGCTTCACTCGCTTTCTCAAGACGATTCAAGATAGCGTCAGCTTCCTTATCAGAGATAGGAGCTGGACGATCTGAGGTACCACCAATGAAGCCCATGACACGCGGCACACTACGTACTAAGTGCCATGATTCATCGTTCATGATCATCTGGACTAGAACATAGCCCGGGAAGAACTTACGCTCAGATTTACGACGTTGACCTGCGCGCATTTCCACAACTTCTTCTGTTGGGACTAGCACTTCACCAAACAGCTCTTCCATGCCATGCATTTTGATATGCTCACGAAGAGACTGAGCTACGCGGCCTTCAAATCCAGAGAAGGCTTGAACCACATACCAGCGTTTTTTAGGAGCTTCACTCATGAATTAAAACCTCTATACCCCAGTCACAAAGGCAACAAGACGAACCATAATGCCGTCAATGCCCCAAAGTGCTAGAGCCATTACAATACTTACAGCTAAAACGATCAAAGTTGTTTGCATAGTTTCTTGGCGAGTCGGCCAAACCACTTTGCGAACTTCCATGCGAGATTCTTTAGCAAAATCAATCGCAGCTTTACCTTTCGTTGTTGTAGCAGCCACACCCAGTGCCGCAGCGATTAGCACAACAACACCTGCAGCGCGAATCACTACAGAGAGTTCACCGTACAGGTAATTACCCACAACAGCGGCAGCTAGCAGAACAAAAGTGACAATCCACTTAAAGATATCTGCGCTATTTGAGCTTTCAGGAGTTTCAGCATTATTAGCTTTCATAAAACCAGCCTGTCATTAGTCTTAATATAGACGACAACAACCCCGCTGTTGCAGGGCAAATCCATACACGCCAATCATTACTGGTCGACGTACTCTTTATTGATCAAAACGCCCAGTTTTTAATCAAAATTTTCCTGCGTAATGCTTACATGAACAACAAATCAGCAAACATTATCTTCAGTGCAGAAAAAGGGCATCAAATGATGCCCTCTTTGCTACTGGTTCGTCAAATCTTATTCCAAGATTTTCCGAAGACTTCAGCTAATTTATCTAAATTAG
>NZ_JCBDGO010000021.1:0-378083 GCF_059834045.1 Vibrio sp. R12-SG2-ISO1
AGACTGAGCCATCCAAATTTCATGCGCAATCGGCGATTGGAGGAACTCCATGAACGCGCGAGCCGCTTTGGAATCTTTGGTGATGCTCCACATGGTGCCGGCACCCAGTACCGGTTTACCTAAGTCTTTCGACTCATAAGCAGGGAAGTAAAAGAAGTCCGCATCCGCGCCCAGTTCCGTTCCTTCAGGGAAGAAGCTTGGAATGAATGACGCTTGACGGTGCATGTAACATTTGGCCGGAGAGGTAAAGAGACCTTTTGGTGAATCCCTAAAGTCAGTCGCAGCGACCGCACGCGCGCCGCCATCTACGTAGGCGTCGTTACGAACAAACCAGCCGAACTCTTCAATTGCGCCGACCACTTTCGCGTCGTTGAATTTCAGCTCGTTGCTAACCCATTTGTCGTAATCTGCGGGAGATTGGGTGCGCAGCATCATGTCTTCTACCCAGTCAGTGGCTGGCCAGCCGGTTGCGCCGCCAGAACCTAGACCGACACACCAAGGTGTTTCACCATCTTTGACGATTTGATCGGTAAGCGCTTTAAGCTCTTCCATGGTTTCTGGTACTTCGTAGCCTGCGTCTTCAAAGTTTTCAGGCACATACCAAACCAGTGATTTCAAATCGACTTTATAGAAGAAGCCGTAGAGCGCTTCTTTGCCATCTTTGCCGGTAAATGTGCCCAGGTCGACCCAGGATGAGCCTGCCGCATAGTTATCATTAATCCAGTCGGCCATGGAGGGCTCAAGTGGCGTGAGGAAGCCTTTTGAGGCCAAATCAGCCGCAAGACCTGGCTGCGGGAAGATCGCAATGTTTGGCGCACTACCTGCTTGTACATCGATGGCGATTTGCTGCTCAAACGAGTCTGAGCCAGAGTATTTCACCACGGCGCCTGTTGCCGCTTCGAAGTAGGCGATAACGCTTTCCACCAGCTCCTTATCTTCGGTCAACCAAGGGCCGAATACGGTGACGGTTTCACCTTTTAAATCCATATTTTTGAGTGCTTCGTAGCTCTGCCAATTAAAGCGAGCGTCTTCACCCGGTGCGTACTTCAGTTCGGCGGCAAACGCGGAGGTAGCAGAAATCGCGACCGCGATTGCACCAGCAAGTAGAGAGGTTTTCATCAGTAAGACTCCATGTATTCGCTACCCTTTACCTTCAATGGGTTAGGGTGGGTTCAGATACTTTGTTTCATTGTTATAATTGATGTTATTCCCTAGACTTAACCCATCAAGATTCTATAACTTCTATAAAGACCAGAAATTTCTTAATCGATTAAGCTATCAATAAACAACATAAGACGTTATTTCAAATTCGCCTGTTTTTCTGCTCAATCTTGTGGTTTTGATCAAATTTTTCTCTGGTTTGCTGCTCACTCTATGACCGCTGTCAAACTAATCAATTTTTAGTGATTAAGTGAGTTCCTTATTTCTTCTTAATCGATTTAGAATTGTGACATATAACCCTGATCTATCGACGCCGTTGGTGTGGTTCACTCAGGGAGTCAGTGAAGGAGTGGTAGTGCGATGAGCAGTGAAAGGCGAAAACCGACGTTGAAAACCGTGGCGGCCCATCTTGGGGTCTCGACCGCGACGGTGTCGAACGCTTTCAATCGTCCCAACCAACTCTCCCAGTCTCTGCGTGAGAAAATTTTGGCGGAGTGTGAAACGCTCGGTTACACGGGGCCAAGCATTACGGCGCGCAGTTTAAGAACGGGGAAAACGGGCGTGATTGGTGTATTGCTGGCAGACAGCCTGGCGTACAATTTTACCGATCCGGTGGCGACCGAATTTCTCGCGGGAATATCAAAAACCTTGGACGCAGCACACGTCAATATGCTGCTGCTGCCCTCCAATCACGAGAACTACCAAAATACGCAGGTGGAAACCATACCGGATAGCTTTATCGTCTATGGTAAGCCGATGGACCCGAGCGTGATCAATCTGATTTTGCGTCAACACAAGCCGGTGGTGTCGGTGGATTTTTCCCTCCCTGATATTCCTTCCGTGAACGTAGATAACTTCACCGCGTGCTATGAGATCGCTAAACACGCCATTCGTAGCCCGGATGACAATGTGTTGATTCTCGGCCTGCGTCTAGAGCCGTCGACGTCAATGTCGCTGGCGAACCTGAGCTCACTTTATACCAGTGAAGAGTCCGTCTCGCGTTGTCGTTTTGAAGGTTATAAAAAAGCTTTGGCAGAAAGCGGGATTGATTTGGCCTACGAGAACGTCTGGCAGATTCACGACCTTGACGAAACCAGCCTGAAAACCATGCTGCGCGGCGCGTTGGCCAACCCGAAAAAAGTCGATGTGCTGCTCTGTATGAGTGACAAAATCGCGCTTGCCGCGCTGGATGTGGCCAATGAACTTAGTCTTTCTATGCCCGATACACTGCGCGTTGTCGGCTTTGATGGCATTCCGAAAGCGGCGCAAGCGGGCCTGACAACGATTGCTCAACCGATTATGAAAAAGGGCCAAGTGGCCGCGCAAATGGCGCTTGGACACATCCCTTACGAAACCGTCCAACTGGACACAGAGCTGGTGGTTGGCACCAGCAGTTAACTTGCTAAGGAGTCTCCCATGACGACGGGACAACTGGAAAAACGCTGGTGGCACGATGCCGTGGTGTACCAAATCTACCCAAGAAGCTTTAATGATTCTAATGGGGACGGTATTGGCGATATTCCGGGCATCATCGACAAACTGGATTACATTCAAGAGCTCGGAGCCAATGTGATTTGGCTCAGTCCTGTCTACAAGTCACCGATGGATGACAACGGATACGACATTTCAGACTATCAGCAGATCGCACCAGAATTTGGCACCATGGCGGACATGGACAGGTTGTTGGCAGAAGCGGACAAACGCGGCATCAAGATTGTGATGGATCTGGTGGTGAACCACACCTCTGATGAACATCCTTGGTTCATTGAATCGAAAAGCAGCAAGGATAACCCTAAGCGCGATTGGTACATCTGGAAAGATCCCAAACCCGATGGCAGTGAGCCCAACAACTGGGAGTCTTTCTTTAAGCCCAAAGCGTGGACACTGGATGAGAATAGTGGCCAGTATTACTTGCACCTGTTTAGCAATCGCCAGCCGGATCTCAACTGGGCTAATCCAGAAGTGCGTGAAGCCGTGTATGAGATGATGCATTTTTGGCTCAAAAAGGGGCTTGGCGGGTTTCGCATGGATGTGATCAACATGATTGGTAAGCCGTCTGATTTTCCCGATGCGACCATTTTTGATGCCGGTGTCGCAGGCTGGGAACATTGGTCCAATAACCTGTTGGTGCACCAGTATTTACGTGAAATGCATGAGAAGGTACTTCAGCATTACGATGTGTTGACGGTAGGAGAAACGCCCTTCACGACGACCTTAGATGGCCGCTACTATTCGCACCCTGATCGCAAAGAGATCAGCATGATTTTCCAATTTGAGCACGTCAGCATTGATCGCGAAGAGCATAACGCAGTGAAAAAGCCGTTCGATCTGGTGCAGTACAAGGAGATCATGGCACGTTGGCAAGACGATTTGTACCAAAAAGGCTGGAACAGCGTCTATTGGAGCAATCATGATCAACCGCGTACTGTCTCTCGCTACGGTTGTGATTCGCCGCAATATCGAGTCATCAGTGCGAAAATGCTCGGTACGGTGCTGCACATGATGAGCGGTACGCCCTACATCTATCAAGGCGAAGAAATTGGTATGACCAACAAGCATTTTGCCAGTATCGAGGAATTCAACGATTTGATGGCCAAGTTCCATTATCAAAAAATGATGGAGCGTGGCATGACCGAGCAAGACGCATTGGCGTTTCTCAATGACTTCTCACGCGACCATGCCCGAGTTCCTGTGCAGTGGGAAGATGCGGCCAATGCGGGATTCACCACCGGGACACCGTGGTTGCCGGTCAATGACAACTATCCAGAGATCAATGCGGCGCAAGCGGTGCTTGATCCTAACTCGATTTACCATCACTACCGCGCCTTGATTGCGCTGCGTAAAAGTGAAGAGTTTGGTGATGTGGTGGTGTATGGCCGTCACACATTGCTCGACCCGCAAGACAGTGAAGTGTACGCCTATGTGAGGCAAGATGAGCAAAGCGGTCGCGCTCTGTTGGTTGTGGCGAACTTTACTGATCAAACCTTAGAGCGCCGCTATCCTTATCAAGCCAAACAAGTGCTGATCAACAACTATCCGCAAGCGGAATTTAACCTTGATGGATTAACCTTAGCGCCGTATCAAGCAGTGGTGATGGAGATTACGCCAAGCGTTTAAGTGGGTGTTTAGCGCCCTCATTCTCACTGCCATAGCATGAGTTCATAAGCCGCATAGCATCAACACTATGCGGCTTTTTTTAAAACTCACACGGCGCTTCGAAGATGAGCGGCTCTTTAGTGTAAGGATGCTCAAACTCCAATCGCTCAGCATGCAAATGTAGGCGATCAGCTTTATGGCCGTAGAGCGCATCACCGACAATCGGGATGGCGAGGCCAAGGTGATGGGCACAGTGAACGCGCAATTGATGGGTGCGTCCTGTTCTTGGGTAAAGCCGTAACTTGCTGCGCCCATCGCGTTGTTCAATCAATTGCCAATGGGTTAACGCCGGTTTTCCGTGTTCAAAGCAAACCAGTTGGCGCGGTCTATCTTCTGGGTCGCCTCGCAGCGGCAGCGAAATCTCCCCTTCATTGCCAGGCACTTGGCCATCGATTAGCGCGATGTAGCGTTTTTGTACTTGGCGAGAGATAAACTGTTTTTGCAGGCTTTTGTTCGCACGGCGCGTGAGAGCGAACACCAAAAGCCCAGAGGTCGCCATATCTAATCGATGAATAACAAACGGCCCTTCACGCTCAGGGTAGCGCTCAATCAAACGCGTATAGGCGGAATCTGTGATGGTTTTACCCGGGACTGAAAGTAGGCCAGAAGGCTTATTGACCACCACCATGGCGTCATCTTCATAGATAATGTCGAGGGGCAGGTTTTCGGCCCAGTTTTGCTCAAGTGGATTGTCATCCACCTCTAGCCCTTGCAGCATGTGGCCGAGAATCGGTTGACACTTACTGTTGCACGATGGATAAAAATGTCGGTGCTGGCGAATTTCCGATTTGGGTGACACTCCCCACCAAAACTCCGCCATAGCCAGTGGCGTATAACCATGCTGATACGCGTAGTGGAGCAGTTTCGGCGCAGCGCATTCGCCTGCGCCAGCAGGAGGCGTCGGGGTGGTGGTTGGGGCGAAAATTGCATTGAGTGAGCGCGATTCACCGCGTGCATTGAGAAACTGATAGTGGTCAAACAACTTGTGTTGCAGTTGGTTTGAGAGCGTTTTGCGCTTTTGTTTTAACGCGTCTAACTGCGCTTGTTGTTCGTCAATGCGTCGCTGTAATGCGGTCGTTTTCTCTTCCCACTCCAGTTTTAGATACTTGAGGCGGTTTTTATCCGCGACACTCTGTTTTGCTAATTCATCGAGGCGCGCTTGCTGCTCAGCGCTGTGTGGCTCGCTTTGTAGGGTTTGACGCTCTGCTTTACGCTCAGCACGGCGCGAGATCATGGTTTGTCTCAGAGCGTGCTCCTCTTTGGCGAACGTTTGATTGAGCGTGGTGAGCGCCTCGATGAGCGGTGTCAGATCGTGGTTTTGCTGCCAAGTGGTGACTTGCGCATTAATGTCGGTGATTTGCGCTAATTCTCGGCGGAAAAAGCTCTCTTCCGCGAGCATATCAAAGACGGGCGGGACAAAACCGGGCAGAAGGTTTTGGTCAGCAATTTTGCCTGAAAAAGCAGAAAAGAAACCAATCTCACCTTGCGGTGAGCGCACTAACAGCACACCAAACATTTTTCCACTAGAGTGTTGCACGGCCGCAGAATCCCTCTTCAGAGCGCCGTTTGGCGAAACACCAAAGTCATGCTGCCACTGGGTTTGGCTCATCAAGTGTTGCTGCAACTGCGCAGCTGCTGCCACGCACAGCGGATGCGGCTGGTAGTAGAAGGGGAACGTGAACTTCTCAGGTAGTGTGCGGGTATCTATCGCTGGTTCAAAGCGAGTAAACAGCGAGTCCGGTTGGTGCATGGCTGGCATTCATTCTTGATTCAATCTGGCGCCGATTGTACCGAATTAACGTTTGAATGCCAGCGAGAGCGTGTTACGCATCAATCAAAGCGAGGTGCTTGGCGTGAAACTCGAGATGTTCATCAATAAAGCTCGAGATGAAGAAGTAGCTGTGGTCGTAGCCACTTTGCATGCGCAGTTCCAAATGGCTGTCATGGGCTTTTGCCGCGGCAAACAGCATCTCTGGTTTGAGTTGATCGTTTAAAAAGTTGTCCGCATCACCTTGGTCGACAAGGATAGGCAAAGGTGATGGCCCAGATTTCAATAGCTCACACGCATCGTATGGCTTCCATGTTTCGACATCTGAACCGAGATACGCCTGAAACGCTTTTTGTCCCCAAGGGACATGAATCGGATGACAAATCGGACTAAAAGCGGAAATCGACTGGTACAGGTGCGGATTTTTCAGGCCAATCGTCAACGCGCCGTGTCCGCCCATGCTGTGGCCAGAGATGGAGCGCAGCGAGGAGATAGGGAAGTGCGATTCAATCAGGGTCGGCAACTCTTCGGTGATGTAGCTGTACATCTGATAGTGCTTTTTCCACGGTGGCTGTGTGGCGTTGAGGTAGAATCCGGCGCCTTTGCCTAGGTCGTACTCCGGGTCATCGGCGACCTCGTCACCTCTCGGGCTGGTATCGGGTGCGATGATTGCTAGGCCAAGTTCGGCCGCTTTTTTGAACGCACCGGCTTTTTGCATGAAGTTTTCGTCAGTACAGGTGAGGCCAGATAGCCAATACAAAGCGGGGACAGGCGAGGTGGCACTGGCATTGGGCGGCAAAAACAGCGCAAAACGCATGGTGCAGTTTAGCACCTCAGAGTCATGGCTATATTGCTTGTGCCAGCCTTGGGCCACTTTGGCTTGCGATAGGTTAGTTAAGGTCATCGTGTGCTCCTAACGTTGGCTGCCGCCACAGTGTGACGGCAGACGAATGATGAGTGTGCGGGCGGGTTATTTGTCCATGTGGATGACAGAGCGAATGCTCTTACCTTCATGCATCAGATCAAACGCGTGGTTGACCTCATCCAGGCCCATGGTGTGCGTGATGAACTCTTGCAAGCCAAATTCACCCGCTAGGTAGCGCTCAACAATGTCGGGCAGCTCAGAACGGCCTTTAACGCCGCCAAAGGCACTGCCGCGCCATATACGACCTGTCACCAATTGGAATGGACGGGTTGAGATCTCTTGGCCTGCACCAGCCACACCAATGATCACTGACTCGCCCCAACCTTTGTGGCAACACTCGAGCGCAGAGCGCATCACATTGACGTTACCAATACACTCAAAAGAGAAATCGACACCGCCGTCCGTCATTTCGACGATCACTTCCTGAATGGGGCGATCAAAGGATTGTGGATTGATGACATCGGTCGCACCCAGTTGCTTGGCCAAATCAAATTTGCTCTCGTTGATGTCGATACCGATAATACGACCCGCACCCGCCATACGTGCACCGATGATCGCCGATAGACCAATACCACCGAGGCCAAAAATCGCGACGGTATCGCCTTTTTGTACTTTCGCCGTATTTAAAACCGCGCCCATACCTGTGGTGACGCCACAGCCGAGTAAGCACACCTCTTCAAGCGGCGCTTCTTTGTTGACTTTCGCCAGTGAAATCTCTGGAAGCACAGTGTATTCTGAGAAGGTTGAGCAGCCCATGTAGTGGAAAATAGGCTCGCCATCTTTGTAAAAGCGCGTGGTGCCATCAGGCATCAAACCTTTGCCTTGTGTTTCACGTACCGCTTGGCACAAGTTGGTTTTACCCGAGGTACAGAACTTACACTCACCACATTCTGCGGTGTAGAGTGGAATGACGTGATCGCCGACGGAAACACTCGTTACGCCTTCGCCAACCATTTCGACAATGCCGCCGCCTTCATGACCGAGAATCGCGGGGAATACCCCCTCTGGATCGTCACCTGAGAGCGTGTAAGCATCGGTGTGGCATACGCCCGTCGCCACGATACGCACCAACACTTCGCCTTTTTTCGGCAGTTGGACGTCCACTTCTTCCATTTTCAGTGGCTCGCCAGCCGCCCAAGCCACAGCGGCTTTAGACTTAATGAATTCCTGACCGGGTTTAATATCAAGTGCCATCGGGTATTCCTCTTTTTTAGCAGTGGGCAGACGCTCTAAGCCTAGCAACAATAGCGAAAGCTGCAGCGTCCTATTTCATTACTACCTTATACTGTTTCGCTTTTGTTGATAATGAGGTGGATTTGCAAATGATTTTTACGTATATGTAATAATTGGCAAGTTTAAATGAGGAGAGAGTCATGGCGAATTGGGAAGGGGTGAACGAGTTTGTCGCAGTGGGTCATCATCAATCGTTTACTGTCGCGGCGAAAAAATTGAATACCTCTGTGGCGCAAGTCAGCCGTAAGGTCGCTGCGCTTGAAGAGCGGCTAGCGGTTAAACTGCTTAACCGCACTACGCGTAAAGTCTCGCTCACCGAAGCGGGTCAAGTGTACTTTCAGCGCTGCAAACATCTGGTCGAAGGGCTTGAGTTGGCAGAGCTCTCTGTGACGCAAATGCAATCGAGCCCCAAAGGTATGGTGAAAATCACTGCGCCAGTGGCTTATGGTGAGTCGCATGTCGCGCCGATCCTCAATGAGTTTTTGGAGCACTACCCGCAAGTGGATCTGGACTTAAATCTCACCAATCAAACGTTGGATTTGATTGAATCAGGCGTTGATATCGCCGTGCGTCTTGGTCGCTTACAAGACTCCAGTTTGATTGCCAAGCGGCTGTCATCTCGGCAAATTCATGTTTGTGCCTCGCCGGCTTATTTGGCGCGTTATGGCGAGCCACATACCTTGTCTGAACTGGTGAATCACAGCTGCTTGGTTGGATCACTGGATCATTGGCGGTTTGTCGAAGGGACGCGAGAGCGAGCGATTAAAGTCTCGGGTCGCGTGCGCTGTAACTCTGGTTTTGCGCTGCGCAGTGCGGCAAAGCGCGGCCTTGGTTTGATTCAACTGCCCGACTACTACGTCAAACAGGATTTAGAATCTGGCCAATTGGTTGAAGTGCTCACCGATTATCGCGTTGACCGAGAAGGCATTTGGGCGCTGTATCCCCACAATCGAAATTTGTCGCCCAAGGTTCGCCTTGTGATTGATTTTCTGGCAGAGAGGCTCGCACAGCGCGAGCCGGTTAGTGAGTAACTAGGCGAGGCTATCGGCGTCTTGCTTTTTAATTTGCTTGTGGCCATCTTCTGAGACACCTTGCTTCCAATAACTGCTGATGTAGATGAAGTCGCGGTCCACCTCTTTCTCATTTCTAAAATACTGGCGCAGTTGGCGCATCGAGTCAAACTCACAGGCACACCAAATGGACGCTTGACCTGCTAACCAAGGTTGCGCTTTGACATGCTCAGCCAAAGGCTTGCCTTCGGTGACCCAAAGTACATTAAAGTGACTGGGTATCGTTAAGGCTTGTTTATCTTGCTCGGATTGAACCTGAATCACCGCATAACCGCGTGCGTCCTCAGGCAGTTGTTTGATTTTGGCCGACAGAGCAGGGAGCGCAGTCATATCGGCGACCATAAAGAACCAATCGGCATCTGAGTTGATGGGCGCAATGGTGCCAGGGCCGGCAATTGAGATGGTATCGCCCACCTGAGCGGACATCGCCCAACGAGCCGCAAAGCCGCAACTTAAGTCGCGAGTTTCGTGACGAACAAAATCCACCTCAAGAGTGCGTGAAGCCGGGTCAAAGTGACGAATGGTGTAAGTACGCATGATGGGGCGCTGACCTTCTTGTTGTGTGAGATCGGTGCCACCTTCTGCGTTAAACAGTAGTTTAATGTAACCGCCATCGCAGTCATGGGGAAAGTCACTTAAGGCGTCACCGTGTAATACGATGCGCTGCATATTGGGCGTGATGGTCTCTGTTGATACAACAGTAAGCAGTTTTGGTGAAGGCTTCTTCATAATGAGGACTCTTACAATCAGGTTGAGCTCGACAGTTGTTGTCGATAATTATTCTTTTTCGCATTTAAGATTAACAGCTCAACCTCGTTAATGTCAGTCTCTTTAACTAAATTTACATTCGAAAGATGTAAATTAGCCAAAAGCACATCCGCACCAACAGCGTTGAGATGAATCACAGCATCGGTAAGGTAGAGGCCACCAACAGCAGTGCCATCGTGATGTTAAACATGCGCACGCGCGTGGTGCTGGTTAACCAGCGTTGCATCTCTTTGCCTGCCAATACCCAGAAGGAGCAAGAGGGGAAATTCACGAGCATAAATGCGCTGGAGATCACCAACAGTTCCCATACACCTCCTCCATTACTATAGAGGGTGACCGCCGTCAGTGACATTGACCAGCCTTTGGGATTGACCCACTGAAACCCGGCGGCATTGAGAAAAGTCAGCGGTTTATACGCCTCTTGACTGGAGACTTGTCCGCTCAATGCAATTTTTACCGCGAGGTAACCAAGGTAGATTAAGCTGAGCCACTTTAACCCTTGATGAAGCGCTGGATAGGTGATGAAAACTTGCGTCAACCCGAGCCCAACTAGTAGCACCATAAACGCAAAGCCGAACACCACACCTGCGATATGCGGCAGCGTTCTTAGATAGCCGACGTTGGCGCCACTGGTCATTAACATGACGTTGTTGGGCCCCGGGGTAAAGGTAGAAACGAACGCGAACAGAGTCAGCGCAACCACTTGATCCAGTAACATGAAGCAATCCTTAATCGAGAAATGAATCCTTATCGTATGTTGTCGTACGAGCAATTGTGTGTTTTTATTTGTGTAAATTCGCCACCAAAAGACATAAATTATCAAGATGGATAAATACGACGACAGAATATTGCGTGAGTTAAAAAATGACGGAAGAATATCCAATGTAGAGCTATCTGAGCGAATTGGGCTCTCAGCCTCAGCAACCTTGCGACGTGTGCAAGAGTTGGAAAAAAGAGGGGTGATCAAAGGGTATCGCGCGGTGCTCGATAATGGGCAGTTGGGTGTTGGCTTTGTCGCCTACGTGTCGATTGGGCTAGCCAGTCATCGCAAGCAAGCCCAGTTGGAATTTGAAGATCATGTCAGGTTTGTTGATGAAGTGGTGGAGTGCCACAACATCACAGGATCGAACGAATATCTGCTTAGAGTCGAGACGAAAGATCTGCCCAGTTACAAAAAATTTCACGCGGATGTACTGGGTGAGTGCCGACAAGTCAACTCCATATCCACCATGGTGGTGATGGACTCTCCAAAAGATGAACGATAGCGGCTATTTTTTAATCTAAGCCTGCGTTTTTCTATTCAATCTAAATTAATTGACTGATTTTAAATAAGGTTTTGTCATTATCATTACATAGAACTGCCACTAAAGTGTCATCAACGAGCCATGAAACCTTCATAGAGTCTGACTAACTTAGTCGCCATTGAATTGGTTTGAGCAATGAAGCTCTTTGATTAAAAAAGGTAAGTAAGATGAATAAAGCAGTTCTAGCATCAGCAGTGTTGGCGGTTCTCACTTCAGGTTCCGCATTGGCGGCAACAGTTTACAAAGCTGACGGTACTGAATTTAAAGTGGGTGGTCGTGTTGAGTTTCGTGGTGATTTCATTGGCAACGACGACGGTGAAGAGATTCCGGGTACTATGGAAGATTCTTCACGTGCTCGCCTTAATCTTAAAGGTAAAAGTGAAATTCAAGACGGCATGACGGCGTTTGCTGTCTACGAAGCAGAACAAAAAGTAGATTCTGACTTCAAAAATCGCTACATGTACGCTGGTGTCGACTTTGATGGGCAAGCTTTCTCCGTAGGTAAGCAAGACATGGCATCAGTCATCGTATCTGATATGACGGATATCACTGAGTTTTCTGGCGTACAACAAGCGATTGATGCGTCTAGCGATAAAGCGAGCAGTGTGATCGCCTACCGTGGTGGCTTTGATTCACTACAACTTGAAGTCACCTACCAAGCGAACAGCGAAAAAGACGCAGACGGCTACAGCCTAGCAGGTTTGTATTCTGCACCTATGGGTCTAGACATCGGTTTAGCGTACTCGGCGGCGGAAAGCGGCAATCTAGATGATTCGCAAGTGCTTGTTGGTTTGGGTTACACCTTAGATAACCTGTATTTAGCGGGCACCTATTCAAAAGGTGACAACGAAATTGATGAAGGTGCTGGCTCTGAATTCACGGCCTACGAACTCGCGGCGCAATACAAGTTTACCAAGCAATTCTCAGCGGCGGTTCTGTACACTTATCAAGAGAACGAAGCGTCTGACGGTACAAAAGCCGACGCGACCGATGGCGTAGAAATTGCGGGCTACTACAAATTTAACAGCAACTTCCGCACTTACGTTTCTTACTTCATCAATGGCATCAGCGAAGAGAAAAACGCAGACGGTCTAGTTACCGCGGGTGAAGATACACTTCGTCTAGGCGCGCGTTACGATTTCTAATCACAAAACAACGTCAGTTTTGTCTACCCATTTGGTCAAGCTTCGTGCTTGGCCATTTTTTTTGCCTGAAATTTGAGCGGAAAACGCCGTCTGTTTTGAATACCCGTCGCTCAGGGTGTGAGTGGATAAGGTGAAATAACCCAGATGAGTGCGCTGTAAATGAGCGAGCGATAAAAGCAAACGTTTGGCTGGGTGTTGGTAACTGTCTGATTAATGATGAAAAGTTAAGAGGAAATTTGAAGGGTAGGGAATTTAGGTATGCAACTTAACCGAACTGTATCACAAAAAATCTAACAATATCAGTCTTGCAGGAAACAAATCACAACCTATAATGCTGAAAACCGGAGCGTCTGCCAACGCTCCGGTTTTTTTGTGTCCGAAACTCAGTCACGCTTCTGCCAAAGCGTACCGAAAACGCACCGACACTCCGATTTGAAGAGAAAGGAATGGTAATCCATGCGTATCGAACAAGAACTTAAGCTAGGCTTTAAAGATGTCCTGTTTCGCCCGAAACGTTCTACCCTAAAAAGTCGTTCTCAAGTAAATTTAACCCGCGATTTTACATTCAAGCATAGTGGCCGTCAATGGTCCGGCGTGCCTGTGATCGCTGCCAATATGGACTCTGTCGGCAGCTTTGAAATGGCAACCGCACTTGCTGAGCACGGCGTGATGACGGCAATGCACAAGCACTACTCTGTTGAGCAGTGGGCAGAGTTTGTCGCCAATGCCACACCAGAAACGCTCAATAAAGTGTTTGTTTCAACGGGTACTTCACAGCGTGATTTCGAAAAGACGCAGCAAATTCTAGCCCTCAGCGATGATTTGGAATTTATCTGTATTGACATCGCAAATGGCTACTCTGAGCATTTGGTGGAGTTTGTCCAGCAAGTGCGCCAAGCATTCCCAACGAAAACCATCTCTGCGGGTAACGTCGTCACAGGCGACATGTGTGAAGAGTTGATTCTAGCCGGTGCTGACATCGTCAAAGTGGGCATTGGCCCGGGTTCGGTGTGCACCACTCGCGTGAAAACCGGTGTCGGCTACCCGCAGCTTTCCGCCATCATCGAATGTGCGGATGCAGCGCACGGTCTTGGCGGCATGATCATCGGTGACGGTGGCTGTTCTTGCGCTGGTGACGTAGCCAAAGCGTTCGGTGGCGGTGCCGATTTTGTCATGCTCGGCGGTATGCTCGCGGGTCATGAAGAATCAGGCGGTGAGCTGGTAGAAAAAGACGGCAAAACCTTCATGAAGTTCTACGGCATGTCTTCTCAGTCAGCCATGGACAAGCACTCAGGCGGCGTTGCACAGTACCGCGCAGCGGAAGGAAAAACCGTGCTTCTACCATTCCGCGGCAGTGTTCACGGCACCATCTCTGACATCCTAGGCGGTGTCCGATCGACGTGTACCTACGTAGGCGCAGCAAAGCTTAAAGAGTTAACTAAGCGTACGACGTTTATTCGTGTACAAGAACAAGAAAACAACGTATTCGGGAAAGAGTAATCTGGCGATTATTCGGAAAATACGAATTATTGAGGGCCGCATTTTGCGGCTTTTTTTGCCTGAAAATTGTCAAGTAGCGACAAACTACAGATTATTGATTGGATTATGAGTGGTTGCTTCTGAAAGGTGATCAAGTGTGAAGTGTGCATAACGCATCGTCACGCTGATATTGGCATGGCCTAGAATGTCTCTCAGCACAAGAATGTTGCCAACATTCATCATCAAGTGGCTAGCGAACGTGTGGCGCAACACACGAGAGGCTTACCCTGAAGGCAACTCGATACCCAATTTGTTCTTCAGAATGTAGCAGAACGGCGTATAGCACTCTTCAAATAGTTTTCCTGATATTGGTTTATAGATTTTGATGGTACTAATCTCGGGGAAAGGTCACGTCGATTCAATGTATGAGTTAACCCTTCTATTCAATTTCTGATATTCACTTATAGCGTCGGTGATATGAGAGCGAGTAAGGTGTTTTGAGGTAGTAAGAAGCTGAGTTATTCTTCCGTTTTTATTTAAGCCTAATGCTATAGGTTTTATCTTTTTCATATCAAGCAATACTCAATGAATATTGCTTGAGTTCTGTTTTTTCTAGAAGTAATTTTTAATTTGTACCAATGCCATCAATAACTTTAATACATTCTTTAATCGCTTTGGTATTTTGATGTTCTTGAAGATAATGTTCAACCAATAGGTCAAAGGCCGTCGTAACCTCTATTTGAATTGATGAGAAGAACTGGGTAAGGTAGTCATGAGCTTCAAGCCCTTGAATATGGTCTACAGCTAGTTCAATTCGAGATTCGCTTCTTGCAAAAACCGAGGACTTTACTTCAGTACTTAGGCTATCAAAGTATGGGATTAGTAGCTCTTCAGGTGACCCACTTCCTGGCAAATACCCATACTTTTTATCAGAAAAAGCACTTTTATTTCTCTCTCTACAATCACCGTCGAACAACCCAAAGAACTGAAACCTTTCAATATCTTTTGGTAGGAATTTCAGGATATTTTCTATGTCACCATTAGAACCAGAAATATGGTAGTAAAAATTATCTACTACATGACTATTTGAAAGAGAAACCAAATGTTTGGCAAAAGCTAAAGCTGCATTATCTTCGCAAAAAATAATGCCTTTTTTTGTTGCTACTAACCCTAGAGATTGGAGCGATTGAAAGTCGGAGTTCGCGTTAAATGGCTTCAAACTATTCCCAACTCTTCTAACACTAATAACTTGACTTCGATCTATACGACTAATTATTGCATCAGAATGAGTGCAAACAATTGGTTGAATAGCATATTTATCTGCTAGGAATGCTACGATATTTATCAGCCTATTTTGTATAGAAGGCGGTAAATAGCTTTCTGGTTCTTCCAGGACAATTAACTTACATCCATCAGAAATAGCCCTCTGAATTAGCCAGTCAAAATAGAATAACGAAAATTCTCCAAGCCCCATAGATTTAGAATCGTATGTCACTCCATGGCGATTTGTTACTGTGAAGAACGGCATCTTTGATAAAGGAAATGTTGAAAACTCATCGTCTACGTCTGTACATGTAACTTGTTGATAGGAGTGGTTGGTTAAATAATTTAACCTCGCAAGGCGATCTCCTTCATAGTTGTAGCTACCATGTGCCGTTAGAACATCATCTAAGTCTGCTAGGTCTTGATAGAACCGCTGTAACAAAGGGGCTATGGTGCAAGGGTCAAATAGAGATATATCAAGATCATGTTCTGTGTCATGTCTAACTTTTAGCTCTTGGCCGTTATGGGTAAGTGTAACCTCTAGATTTTCATTCGTTACATGCTCTAAATTAAATGCAGCTCTTCCGCCCGTATTTTCTTCTTTATTGCGTAAGCTATTAAATAGCATTTTGACCAAAGAACTCTTACCAATACCATTTGCTCCGCATATTGCTAGCACCCCTTTATCTAGTTCTATAGATAGATCCATTAATGTAGGACAATTATCAAATTTAATCTTCTTTATTTGAGTGGGAAACCGTCTATTGTTAGCCGCTCGCCAGTAGTCACTAATAGTAGCTAATCTAAATGAAGTCATAGTTAGCTCCCCAGTTCAAATTCTTTATTATTTGATTTAGCTCGGCTTCATAGTCAGGGAATTTTCCTGATGATAAGTAATACAGACTGTCTCTAACTCGAGCATTATTAGGTGCAGATGCTTCGAATGACTTTGGTGTTGTGGTGAATATGGCCCAAAGTATAAAATCTCGAAGTTTTACGCTACTGATATCTGCTACTCTAGAGCTAGCTCGATCATGGTAGATCTTCAACAAGGAAGTAATGGTGTGTTTTGTCATCTTCGGGGGAATAGAAATCGCATCTTCCGAAACTCTAATGCTTTCAAAGTAGGTAATGAACGAGGTGATTGCTCTTTCATTCAATTTATGCTGTTTTAGTCCAGTACACACGAAGAACAACCATGAATATAGGGTTGACTTGTTTAGTTTTACTCTACCTAAACTTTCTTCAATTGCATGTATTACTATATGCAAAGCGCGTTCTAACAACCGAGTGTTCTCTGGTGAAAAACCATTTGAATCACGGTATCGTTGAGTAACTAAATTGGCCGTGATTTTTTGGTTTAGTGTTTCACTTTCCAGAGACAGAAGAACTTTTGCAATGATGTCGTCATAGGCCATCCTTGAGTTACTAAATCCAATAGTGTCATTGGCGTAACCAAGTTCTTCCATCAAGTCAGATAGATCTTTTACTTGTTGGCGGGCTTCACCAAAGTACGCATTTCTTTGCTCAGCTGAAGTCAGGTTTGTCGGTTGGTTTAGGCGGTAAAAGAGTTCACCAGGCTCTCCTGGATTGTAATCCGAAATAGTGATGATTCTTATCGTAAAATCATCAATTTGACTTTGTAATTCATCACTTAGTTGTTCGTACAATAGACCTTCGATTGGTTCAAAAGCGGGATTTTTCGGCTCGAAGCTAGAGTTGAAAGCAAACTTACCATTTACAAAATCTCTAATAGCGGCAAGTCTTTGCTGGCCATCAAGTACTTCCTGTTTGGGAGAGTTAGGGACTTGAATCACATGAATTGGAGGGATGTGCCATCCCCTTAAAATTGAGTCAATTAGCCGTTGCTTTTTTTGTAACCCCCAAACTTCACCTCTTTGGAAGTTAGGTTGCAAATCTAGTCGCTTTTTCTCAATTTTTTTTACTAGAGTAGATAAATCAGGATCTGACGGTGATAAATGCATGATTTCTGTACCTGTAATAATAGGTTTTTTAATTTATTAGGAAGTGAATTATTGGTTATTCATCGTTAATGCAACTCTACCAACGACCCTTACTTCATCTTCCTCAACAGTCAGAGTTGAGCCATTAAAGCTGATCGCCAGTTTCTTACCTGGTAGGTGTTGGATTTCGTTGAGCGATAGTAGGCCGTCCATATTGACAAGGTATGTGCCGCTAACTGCTTGACGAGATTCTTTGTTTATCAGGAATGTGCTTGACTCGCCTTTTAATACCATCACGTTAATAATGCTGAGTTCTTTAAGAAGGGACTTATCCAAGGCGAGTGTTCCTTGATTCACTAACTTACCTTCCTCAATGCGAAAGACGTCAGCATCAAAGATCTGTTTGGGTTCGTTCTTTTTTGAAATATGGGTGAGCTCACTTGGGCTCTCGTAAGGCTCGCCTTGACCGAGAGTTAACCACATTATGGATATCCCCGTTTCCAAATGCAATCGAATTACAATTTCGTACGGGACTAAGTTTCTATGTCGCCATGTGCCAACGGTTGATTTAGGTAAACCAAAGGCATCGGCTAACGCTTGGTTGGAGCTGGTATTTGTGTTCTGCATCAACCTTTCGATAACTTCTTTCCCGCCAACGTACTCGGGCGGTCGAATTGGGAACTGGCAGGATTCCATGTGCGATCAATAATTCCAAATGAAATAGGGCGCGAGCTGCAACTCAATCACCCGAATCTAAACAATCAACAACTTACAAGGATAGCATTATGCTTTCATATCAAGTAGTCCTAAATACCCCTTTCATGACGTATGACCAATATTCCCAGATCCCTGCTATGTTTAAGCGCACCATCATGGATTGGGTGGCCGATGGTCGCTTACCTATTAAAACTAAAGCAAAAGGTAAAGAAACACCGCTGATCAACATGGTGGCGTTACTTGAAATTGCTACGCGTGAAGCGATGGAAAACTTGGGGTAGGTGATCATGCGCTTATCTTCCTTAATTCCAACCAAAGAGCGTTGCCCGTTGTGGCTTAACATCCTTGGTTGGGGTTTCGTTTTCGTACCGTTTTTCTTCAATTGAGTATTCGCTATGAACGATAATGACTCAATGTGCGAATTCCGTGGCTCTAAACAAAAGGCATTTAACGAAGCGTGTTGTGCATTTGCGAACTCGGAGAACATGACCAAGTTAGCAAAAGCCGTAGGAATGAATGCCACCATGCTGCGCAATAAGCTCAACCCGGAGCAGCCGCACATCCTAACTAACGTAGAGCTTGTGCTGATCACCGAAGCGAGTGGCAACTACACCATTCTTAATAGCCTTTTGCGTGGTCTCGGCGTGGTGACGGCGCATATCCCAAGTGCCCCGAAAATATATCTACCAGTTAATCGGCCGCACTTTAGATCATTACCACTAGTTATCATTTTCAAAGACCCATCTATCCGGCTTGAGGTTTTATCTAGGATACGCTGCCATTCTCAATGCGCATTTTGTTCGTCTTCTGGCTATTGCCAGTTAAAAGCGTAAGATAAGACATTTCAACGTTACCTCTCCTGCTAAAAAGTTTGAAACCGATGTTCAAATCAAAAACTACGACTTTGTTGATGATTAGCGTGCTGCTGCTGTCTATCAATTTACGCGCACCGTTTACCAGCTTAGCTCCGCTCATTTCGCAAATTATGGACTCGTTACAGATTTCAGCGGTCAGTATGGGTGTGATTACGTCAACGCCGCTGATCATGTTTGCGTTGGCGTCTCCTTGGTGCCCCAAGCTTGGCAGCAAGTTGGGTTTAGAGAAGTCGATTTGTTTTGCGTTAGTTTTGATCGCGGTTGGGGTAGTATCCCGCTCTTTTGGGCACTTTTATTGGTTGTTTATTGGAACAACGCTGATCGGCCTTGGTATTGCAATCGGCAATGTGTTGGCACCGGCAATCATCAAGGCGTCGTTTCCCGGCCGAATTGCGACAGTGACTGCGTTGTATGGTATATCGATGGGTATTGGCTCAACACTGAGCGCTTCGGTCATGGTACCTGTCACCAACGTTATTGATGACGCCTCTATCGGTTGGCGAGTCGCATTGGCGGGGAATTTGATTTTTCCTGTGCTCGCTTTGGCTTTTTGGTTGCCAAGGTTAGCGGAAAGCAAAACTCGCAGCACTGCGAGTAGCAAAGAGTATTACCCGTTAAACAAGCTGATGCGCCAGCCTATTGCTTGGTACTTCACGTTTGCGCTTGGCTTGAACTCTTTTATTTTTTACACGTTTGCAGGCTGGCTACCAAAAATTCTCGCGGCTCTAGGCTATAGCGAGTTAGAAGCGGGGTATGTGTATGGCTTTTTGCAGTTTTCGACTATGGTTCCGGGGTTGCTGCTCATTCCTATCATGGCTAGAAGCAAAAGTATTGCTCCTTTATTTGTCGGTGCTGCGCTTTTAAACGGGGTAGGTGTGACAGGTCTAATGCTATTTCCTCAGTGGGCTATCTTCTGGGTTGGTGTGTTTGGTTTGGGCAACTGTTCTACCTTTATTCTCGCTTTATCGATTTTGGGGCAGATATCCGGGACCTCAGCACAAGCGGCGACGTTGTCAGGTATGGCCCAATCAATAGGTTATGCTCTTGCGGCGGTTGGCCCCGCTATTGTTGGCATGATTTACTCTCAGACTCAAACCTGGTCATTGTCACTCACCATTATCGCTTTTGCGGCCTTTTTATGTGCGCTATTTGCTCTTCTAACGACCCGCAAAGGATGTTTGGTTGTGGATTAAGTGAGCGTGCTTGTTTGAATAACAGAATTAAGAAAGAGAGCCACACTACAGCGGCCCTCTTTTCGGTCACGGTATGAGTCTAAAAAACTGACTCTAAATCTATCGTCACAAAGACCCACAGGATGAATCTTCAGCCAGCGGTTTGTTTGTTTAACGGCTGAAATCGCTTGTAGATGTCTCTGAAGATCGCAATCAACAATACGATGGCGCTTAACCAAACGAGGCTCTCTGGGATAAGCTGACTGCTGCTGTCGAGTTGCGCTTGGATGTCGATAGCGAGTGTATTCACTAACGCGTTCGTCATATATCCAAAAACCATTGCCACGCCCACAACACCAATCAGGTAGCTCACTAGAACGCGCTTGCCTAGCTGGTGATAAACCACACCCAATGTCGCCATGTTGGTGGCAGGGCCTGCAAGTAAAAAGACAAGCACGGCGCCAGGGGAGACACCCGCAAGCATAAAGCCTGCTGCGAGAGGTGTTGAGGCTGACGCGCAGATATACATAGGGACGCCAATCAGAGCCATAACCAGCATCGCCCAAGGGCCGCGACTAAGTTCACCGAGAGATTCAGGAGGAATAAAGGTCACGACTAACGCGGACATCGTTAGCCCTATGATTAACCAGATAGAGAGATCGGCAATCAAGTCGGTAAAGGCAAATCGCTGACCTTGCCAAAACCGCGTTGTCCATGAGGCAGGGGTTTTCTCCATTGGCTTACTGCTACAGCAGCTTGATGAGCAATGATTGTTGCTTGGCTGAGAGGGTGTCACGGGTTGCGTTTCTTTGTCTGTCACTAGCACGAGTATCGCTGCGACTAACGCAGAACTCATTGCGGCAATAGGGCGGATAATGGCTATAAATGGCCCAAGTAACGCGTAAGAGATGGAGATGGAGTCAACACCCGTTTCTGGTGTCGAGATCAAAAAGGCGACGGTCGAGCTTTTGGAGGCGCCAGCGCGTCGAAGGCCCAAAGCCGCGGGGATCACGCCGCATGAGCACAGAGGCAATGGCGCGCCTAATACTGTCGCTTTTACCGCAGGCCACAAGCCAGAACCTCTGAATAGCAGCCCCAACTTGTCTGTGTTCATCAAGCTTTTTAGGATGCCCGCGACGATGAGGCCGACAATAATCCAAAAGGCGGAGTCGAGCCATAAATCAAGCAACGTCATGAAAAAGGTATCAAGTCGGCTCATGCTATCTCTCCTCGGGCTTTGTATGCGCAAGCGCTGTGAGTATGGTGCAGTGTGTTGCCGCATGGGCGCCGCCACAACAACGCTGATTGATCACTTGCAGCGCATCGTGCATGTGTTGCAGGCGCTGTATCTTTTGTTCAATATCGTCCAGCTTAGCTTCCGTAATACTCTTTACCTCTTGGCAGGTATGTTGCTCAGGCTTGATATGGATGGAGAGCAGCTCTTGGATGTCCTCTAGTGTGAACCCCAACTCTTTTGCGTGCAGAATAAACGAGAGCTTGGCGACGCAGTCACTATCGTATTGACGATAGCCGTTGGCGGCACGTTGTGGCTTTAGTAGCCCTTGCTGCTCATAAAATCGTATTGCTTCAATGGTGATGTTCAGCTGTTTGGCCAACTGACCGCGGGTTAACCGTTCCATGTTGATAAGCCATGTTGAAGAGATCATGGTGTGATTATAAACCCTGTAGTTGCCTACAGGGTCAAGAGGTTTATTCTAGGATGAGCTAACGGTGAGGATAGGCCACCAGCGTCACCACTGGCAGCGACTCGTTATGCTTGGTTGAGGCTTGAGATACTAACCAAGACGTTTTCAAGTTGTTGCCAAGGTAATAACTGGCTGTCGATGACTTCTAGGCGGCTTTCAAATCCCTCCAAACTGACTTGATTGACGGAAACCACGCCATTGCTGACGTTAAATGCGAAGCTACCATTGTTGGTATTCAACACGCCTTTGACGCGCTCAGCGGTAAGATCTGACAGCACTGAAAAGAGATCATCAAAATTAAAGGTGACTTCAGCACCGAAAATCCAGCCGCAGCTGTAGTAACCTTGGCCCTGGTTTTCTTTGCGAGCCATCACTTGATCGGGGGCAAGGGCGAATTGAGGCTCTTGCTCGGCATGTTCATGGTGATGAGCGTCCATCGGCGCGCTCGACGGTGCTTTACTGCGGCGCTGGCTATCGAGCAACTCAATCGGGAAGCGACCTTGTTTCACCAACTGACTGTAGATTTTCGGTGGTGTCTGAACCGTGACCCAATCGTTGAAGGCGTCTACATCACTGACCTGACATTGATCAACCTTGTTGCCAATAATGATGTCGGAAATGGCCAGTTGGTCAATAAAGTTCTGATTACTGGTGTATTTATCCTTAGAGAGATTGCGCGGATCGACCAGCCCGATGGTCGCTTTCAAATCGATATAGTCAGCGAACTGCGCAGAGGTGAGGGTAGCCAATACTTTGTGTGCGTGCCCAAGGCCCGTTGGCTCAACGATTAGCCTATCTGGTTGGGTACGCAACAGTGCCGTGACCGCCACTGACATCGGCACGCCAGCGGCACAGCACATGCAGCCGCCGGGGACTTCTTTGATGAGTGCGCCTTGGTCTGTGAGCAGTGCGCCATCAATCCCTATCTCGCCAAATTCATTGACCAATACCGCCCAATGCTCGTTTGCCGGTTTCTCTTTGAGCAGGTTCAAAATGGCGGTGGTTTTTCCTGTGCCCAAAAAACCGGTAATAATATTCGTGGGGACTCTCATCGACACTCTCCTAAACGGCCTTAGCGTTTGTTTTTCAAGTAACGCTTACGACGCTCTTCTTTCTTCTTCGCTTTCTCTTCTGCTTTGCGGGCCGCTTCGATTTCGACTTCGATCAACTCTTGGGTGATCATCTCTGGGCGTTCCAGAGTCAATTGACCCAGTGTTCCGCCGCGCAGCTCATGCAAAAGGATTTCTGAGCATTTGTGCAGATCCACGCGCCCACCTGTGCGTAGTGCGCCGCGGCGTCGACCGATCTCTTCCATCAGCTCAATATCGGTTTCTGGTAACTCTTCAATTTGGTAACGCTCTTTTAGGCGCTCTGGATACGCTTTGGCTAAGTACTCAACGGTGTAGAATGCGACTTCATCGTATTCCATTGCTGTGTCTTTTACTGCGCCCGTTGCGGCGAGTCGGAACCCACTGTGCGGGTTTTCAACTTTCGGCCACAAAATTCCCGGCGTGTCTGACAGCACGATGCCATTTTGCAAGTTGATGCGTTGTTGGCGTCGAGTCACGGCAGGCTGGTTACCGGTTTGTGCAATCACACGACCAGCCAGTGTGTTGATGATGGTCGACTTGCCGACGTTGGGAATACCCATGATCATGGTGCGAACGTTTTTGCCGATCTCTTCACGATGTGGCGCCAGCTTGCGACAAAGCTCGAGGATTTTATGAACTTCTTGGGGATTTTGTGTGGTGATGGCCATCGCCTTCACGTTGTGCTCTTTCTCAAAGTGCTCGATCCACAATTGAGTAAGCTCAGGATCGGCAAGATCGCGCTTGTTGAGCACTTTAACCACAGGTTTCTCTCCGCGTAGTTGAGAGATCATCGGGTTTTCGCTGCTAAACGGGATACGAGCATCGAGCACTTCAATAATGACATCCACTTGCGGAATGGCTTCTTCGATCTCCTTGCGCGCTTTGTGCATGTGGCCAGGAAACCATTGAATTGTGTTGTTAACCATTTGAATACCTTGTAATTACTCTTTTGTGCTTGAGCCAGATGAGAAATGAGTCGCCCCATTAATCTTAAGTTTGCCGCTGATACCACGGGCTAGCGATGTGTCTGCTTGCTCAATACACACTTATCTATTGGCGCGATGTTACCATTTTATTCTTCTTAGCGTTATGGCTACCGAGCTGATTAGAGGACAAAAAACAGCAGCAGTGAGTGAAAGGACGTGAATATTGGTGGATTCGCAACCGCCGGCGAGCTGGGCGTTAGTGAGGTTCTTACTGAATCGGGATGTGGAGTGCTACAAAAAGTCGCGGCCTATTTACCGCGACTTTTAGAGCCTGAGTGCTTACCTGGGGGAGGTCAACACGTTGGCGGAAGTAGGGGAGCTCTGAAGTGTTTAACTATCGAGTACGGCGAGTGCGCGCGCGTTAGCTGAGCGATCAAAATGGACTTGAATTTTTGTGCCCAAGCGTTCGAAGATCACTTGGTCAAAGTCGGTGTCGATAATCTTGAAACCGTTCATGGCAAATAGACTTGTCACTTGGGTACGCTGTTTGAGTTCCAGTGCTGAAGCGAAGAGTTTTTCCATAGGTAAGCCCTCATTATGTCGTTATTTTAGTCATCCTAGCGCGTGCGAATCCTCGACTCAAATGACGAAAAAATAGCAATTTGACATAGTTTGCTGTCTATTTATTGATCAATGATGACAGTGAATAGTGCTGAAGGCTTTTAGATGAATTTCATATACATTAACGCGGTTTTTGTGAACTCAGTGCAAGTTGTTTAATAGTGTATGGATTCATTTTTGTCGTGAATGACAAGCTTGGTTACAACTTTTTTGTTCGATAGGTCGATTTTTTATCTTACCCCTAAAATTGTGGGCGTTTTAGGCCAACGGCAGTGCACTAAGGCAACGGCGACATAAGCAAAGATCACGAGAAGTATCGTCATTGAGCGTCGATTTGTCGCGTTCTTCGAGCGAAAAGCACCAACATGTTGATTTGCCTAGGCTAATGTCACACTGAGTAGGGCTGGCACACTGAGGACACGTGTGTGTGCTCTGTTGCCCGCTGAGTGAGTCCATGATGTGATCACGTTGTTCATCAGAGTGCTGAGACCACTGAACGATTTCGTCCATAGTACGGTGACAACCGCTACAGATTCCGCCATTGTTTTTACATGCTGCAATGCAAGGTGTTTTCATAAATCGCTAGGTGTTAGAAGATTGGTGCGCAGAGGATAGCACGTTCGAATCGCGCGTAAAAATGACTTGTTTTTGATAATGGTTCTCATTAATATTTAATCCAAATCATAATAAAGAGTCACCTATGTTGTCTTTGCTTGCTGCTCTACTTTTCTCACTCGCGCTCGGGTTAAAACTGCACTTACCGCAATGGTTTATTATCAGCTATTTGGTGGTTATCGCTTTAGTTGAGCAATGGGCGCCGGGCAGCGCCTTGTTGGTACTGATTGGCCTGTTTGTCTGCTCACCCGTACTCATTCATCAAAAAGGTCGTTGGATCCCTTTATGGGTCTATGGGCTGTGTGTGATCATTCCCGCCGCGTTTATCAAACTTTCTGTCTAACGCTTGTCCACTAAGGTGCATTAAGGTTGTTTGGCGTTCGCTGCCTTCGGTTTGACAGTATAGGGTTTGACAGTAAAAGCGACCGACTGATCATTTTTTAAAAAGACATTGCTGGCGATAATACTGCCAAGCGATATACAGCCGAGGGCGAGCAAGCTCACCGCGTTGGCACTTTCTTGCAAGAAAAACCAAGCTAAGAGCGTCGCGATAACAGGTGTCGTCGCTGCAAACGCCGCGCTGCGTTCAGCGCCAAGGTGAGCAATGGCATGAAGGTAGGTAAAGGCGGCAATAATGCCCGCTCCAACGCCTTGCAGTAAAAGGTGGCGGAGTAATTCATCGTACGGCCACAGGGTGACGTCGACACTGGCTAAGGTGCTCGGCACGACCCCAGTCCCTATCAAGAGTGCTAACGTCAAGCTTGAAAGCAATGATACCCATCCTGCGACGGCTAAGGCGTTGAGCGCGGCGACTCTGGCGCAAATCGTAAACACACTCCACATGAAACTCGCCACAAGCAAGACAAGGTAACCATTAAGCTGATGGTGGCCCGCACTGGCCCCATAATGCAGAAATATCGCGATGCCAACCACAATCAGGCATAAGCCTATCACTCTATGGTAGCTCAGTGATTGACGATAAACCAACACCGCAAGCGCCGTGACAAACAGAGGTAAGGTGCCTGGGATAAGTGCGCTGCCATCGGAAACCGGCGCAAGCTGCATTCCATTACCCGCGACCCATAGATAGGGAAGGCCGCACCCGACCAGTAAGCCTAGTTTCAGCCTCCAAGGCGTATGTCGAATTGCCGCTGTGTGTTTGATGACAAAGGGCAATAGGACAATTGCGGGCAGCATAAAACGCAGCAGCGCAATATCAGCCAGAGTCAATGTAGATTGAGCGCCCATACGGAGCGAAAGAAAAAAGCCTGACCACATCAGGAGGGTTGCCAGCATGGCAAGATAGCCTGTGAACATAATGCTTTAACATTTAATTATCATTTGCTAAGTATGAATCGTATGATGGGGTTAAAGATGGCAAAGTGAGTGGGAATCTACTTAATGTGTGCCAGATTTTGCTAATGATAAACCATTTTTTGAGTGATATAGGCAACGTAGTATGGATCGAATTGATAAACACATTCTCTCGCTATTGCAGCGAGATTCGCGTCAATCTGCGGCGCAAATAGCGGAGAAAGTCGGACTGTCATCGTCACCTTGTGCGAGGCGAATTAAGCGCTTAGAGGAGAGTGGGGTGATCAGCGGCTATCATGCAAAGTTAGACACGGGGCATATTGGGGTTGGAATGACAGTATTTGTCGAAGTGAGCTTAAACAACCATCAGGCGAGCTCTATCTCCAGTTTCGAACAAGATGTGATTGAGATGGAAGAGGTGGTGAGCTGTCATGTGGTGTCGGGGGCGTACGACTATCTACTTGAGGTTGCGGCACGCGATTTGAGTGGCTATGAAGCATTTACACGCAAGTTACAGACTCTCAATCATGTGAAAGACATTCACACCCATTTATCGATTCGCCAAGTGAAAGCATCGAGTGAGTGGCCAATCTACCGTTAGCCACTCACCTTGATCACGGTAAGCAACGCGGCGAATTATTCTGGCTTGATGATGCTACCCAGCTCTAGCACTGGCGCCGCTTCGATGTCTTCGGCATTCATCATGGCGGAAATGCGTTGGACGGACGAGAGTAACAACGACTGTTCCCACTCCTCGAGCTTTTGAAACTTATTGATGAAGCTTTGCTGCAGTGGCATTGGTGCTTCGCTAAGCACTTGACGGCCTTTGTCAGTTAAATGAGCGTGTACCTTGCGTTTGTCTTGCACGCTGCGCACGCGCTTAACCAGATCATTGCGCTCGAGGCGGTCAAGGATGGTAGTGGCCGTCGCCTGACTCATGTTGGTGTGGTTAGATAGCTCACGAATGGTCACTTCACCGAGTTCTCGAATCGAGCGCATGAGTATTAATTGTGGCCCGGTTAGACCCGACTCTTTACTCAGTTTCTTCGAGTGCAAATCAATAGCGCGCATGATTTGGCGGAGTGAAACCAAGACTTCTTCGTGCTTATCCAACTTGATACCTCTATTAACGTCGCGATGGAGCGGGGAAAATACCTTAATTAGTGAATCATTTGAAGTGTAAAGATCACTGTTCTTTCAGGCGTTTGACTGACCACCCATCGTGTAAATTATCATTAAGAAGAAGTGTAGTGAGGAATTTAGTAGAGTTCAAATGTTTAGAATTCAAACAAAAATATGTCAGCATTGAGTGAGGGTTTTGTTTAAAAATTGAACTTCTGCTAACCTTTTTGAGTAAAAAGTGAACGTTTAACCGAGGTTTAATGGAACATTTTATATGGGTGAGTACAATGTGTGCGTTCGCGACGAGCTTGAACTTCGTTAGCAATGCGTCGTAAAGCGCAGGATATTAGTTTTACGACTAATGATTTTTATGTCAACAAGCTCGAACACACGCACTAATCATCTAAGAGAGGAACGATGACTAAGGGTATAGATAAGTACAGTATCGATAGCACCGACTACACTGTCGGGCAAGATAATGTGCAGAAATGGGGGTTTGATGTTCACAACCCTGTTTTTGGGATCAGCGCGGGTTTGATCGCGTTGTTCTTGGTAGCGACGCTAGTGCTTGATGCGGAGTCGGCTAAATCTGCGTTAGATGGCCTAAAATGGCAAATCATTGGCAGCTTTGATTGGCTGTTCATTTGGTCGGGCAACATTTTCGTGATCTTCTGCTTGGCGTTGATTGTCTCACCACTTGGAAAAATCCGACTGGGTGGTCAACAAGCGACGGCGGACTATTCGTTCATCTCCTGGCTGTCTATGCTGTTTGCTGCTGGTATGGGTATCGGACTGATGTTCTGGAGTGTGGCAGAGCCCGTTGCGTATTTCACCGGATGGTATGAAACGCCACTGGGTGTGGAAGCCAACACAGAAGCCGCCGCCAAACTGGCTATGGGCGCAACCATGTTCCACTGGGGTCTGCACCCGTGGGCTATCTATGGCGTGGTGGCACTGTCACTTGCGTTCTTTGCATATAATAAAGGCTTACCGCTCTCAATCCGCTCTATTTTCTATCCACTTCTGGGCGATCGCGCTTGGGGCTGGGCAGGTCACGTGGTGGACATCCTCGCGGTTTTGGCGACCTTGTTTGGTTTGGCCACGTCTCTTGGTCTTGGCGCGCAACAAGCGGCCAGTGGTATTCACCATGTCTTCGGTATTGATGCCGGCCTAGGGCTACAGATTGTCGTGATTACTATTGTGACATTACTGGCGGTGGTATCGGTTGTTCGTGGTATCGACGGTGGCGTAAAAGTGATCAGTAACATCAACATGTTGGTAGCGTTCGTGCTGCTGATTTTGGTGGCTCTGATTGGTTATGCGGTTACGTTTGGCAACATCGGCACAACGCTGATGGCGTACGTTGAAAACATCATCCCGTTAAGTAACCCGCATGGTCGTGAAGACGTTGCTTGGTTCCAAGGTTGGACTGTTTTCTACTGGGCTTGGTGGATTTCATGGTCGCCATTTGTCGGTATGTTCATTGCTCGCGTTTCTAAAGGTCGTACTGTGCGCGAGTTCATGACCGCAGTATTGCTTGTCCCTACCGCCGTTACCTTGCTTTGGATGTCGGTCTTCGGTGGCATTGCGATTGATCAAGTGGTCAACAACATTGGTGAGCTAGGTGCCAACGGCTTGACGGATGTGTCGCTAGCGATGTTCCAGATGTTTGATGTGCTGCCAATGGGCACGATGCTCTCTGTGATTGCAGTGGTACTGGTCTTGGTGTTCTTTATCACCTCATCGGACTCAGGCTCACTGGTTATCGACAGCATTACCGCTGGTGGTAAAGTGGATGCACCTGTCCTGCAACGTGTATTCTGGGCCTTCATGGAAGGGGCGATTGCGGTTGCGCTACTCTGGATTGGTGGTACGGAAGCGATTCAAGCGCTCCAAGCGGGTGCGATTTCAACCGCGCTGCCGTTCACGATTGTCCTGCTGTTGATGTGTGTCAGCTTGATACTCGGTATGCGTACTGAGAAATACAACCAGTAACTTATTCCATCAATAAGTGAAAATAAAACGGGAGACTCGAAGGTCTCCCGTTTTTTATGCCTCGCTAAAATCGAAATCCACGACTTAAAGCCAATTAAATCCACAGTTTGCCAATGGGCGTTGAAGGTGCAAAGCGATAGGCGATTTGCGCTTGAAGAAGCTCAGCAGTTGCGATCGCATCGGTCAGGGCATGATGTGGCGTGTATTGTGGCAGACCGTAACGTGTGCGACTGGCCGCTAAACGGACCGATTGTGGTTTTTTGCCTTTAATCCGATTGATGATGCCCTGGGTCTGTTTCTTCTGCCATTCGATTTCAAGTTGCATGGTGTCGACCACCGGAAACTCAATGCCTTCATTAATGCGAGTGCGCAGCGCTTGATCGAAAAATTCGCGTTCGATTTTTTGATAGTGAACCACGGTGATCTTACCCGCCATTTGCTCTAATACTTGATCAAACACAGCAGACAAATCCGGAGCGTCCAGCACATCTGAGTGGGTAATGCCATGAATGACCACCGACTCTTCCGCTAACTGCTGACGGGGACGAACGGTCCAATGCTTGGCCTGATTCATGTAGATTCGATTAAGATCAAAGGGCACAGTCCCTATGGTGATGATGTCATCTTGATTGGCATCAAGGCCGGTGGTTTCAAAATCCATCGCAAGAAACTTCACCTCGCTAATTGGGGTGTCGAGCGCAGGCACACCCGCTTGGTAGTAGCGCAGCAGTCGCTCATCTTGAGTCAGTGCGAGCTTTTGTTGGAACTTGTTCGGCCAGTCTATACTGCCAGCGAATTTGAGTCGATTTAGCATAGTGTCGCCTACTTAAAGTTGTTGCTCGCTTGATAGCGGAACTTGAGGAAGTTCTGCGCATTACTCAATATCTGAAACGCATCTTTGAGGTTGCGTCGTTCAAAATCAGACAAGTGCTCAGGCTCGATGTTGTTGTCTGGTTCAATCTCATTTTCCACATCATAGGCTTGGTGGCGGATACGTACCATGGAGATAAATTCCAACGCGTCACGCAAATCTCGCGCTTTGCCTTTTGGCAAAATACCCGCTTCTTGAATGTCATCAAGACGTTCGAATGAATTTCTTGAGCGAGAGCCAACCGCCAGTGCATGCACACGGATAAGGTCAGCGAGTGGCGCGGTGCCACGACGTTTTAAGTTGATCGAGTTTTTGTGCTGACCGTCTTTTTCCATCACAAAATCTTTAAAAAAGCCAAGTGGTGGGGTGCGGTTCATGGCATTGCGCGCCAAACACGCGAGAAAACGGTTGTTCTTACGGGCGCGGCGGACGATAAAACCATTGAGCTGCTCAGCGAACTTGAGCCTGCCATACACGCCATCTAAGTCAAAGAAAATAGAGGCATTGAGCAGCGCCTTAGGGTTTGGATCGTCAATCCAATCGGCAAAACACTCTTCCCATTCGGTGCGTGTCATTCGCCAGTCGGGGTTTGTCGCCATAATGTCGCCGGTGCAGTATTGGTAGCCGCAGCGATCAAGCCCATCACAGACCCGTTTGGCGAGCTGTGCAAAATAGTCATCGTGCAGATTTTTATCGAAACTGTTATCGAGAATAATGGCGTTGTCTTGGTCGGTAACTAATAGCTGCTCATCCCGCCCCATCGATCCCAGTGCGACAAAGCAATAGGGAATGGGCGCTTCGCCGAGCTCTTCTTCCGCCAACTCGATGATACGCTGCTTAAAGCTACGACCAATCACCGACATCGCGCTGCCGACCATGTGCGAGTTGGCGTCTTCGTTCACCAGACGGACGAAACTGTCCTTCACTTGTTGGGACAACACCGCCAATTCATCAATGCTTTGTTGCTGGAAGATGGTGCTTACCAGTAGCAGAGAGTTTTGCGACTCGTAGCGAACGATATCGGTAGCCTCAATGATGCCTATCGGTTTTTTGTCTTTTAGCACAGGTAAATGGTGCACGTTGTAGCGCAGCATGGTGAGCATGGCTTCATAAACGTAGGCGTTGTGATCAAGGGAGATGAGTTCGGTAGTCATCACGTCCGCCACTTGGTCTGCGGGGTTAAGACCCTGCGCGAGCACGCGTGTGCACAAATCGCGGTCGGTAATGATCCCGACTAATGGGTTGGTGTCTTCTTCATCGCTCTCGACGATATCAGCATCATAAATCAACAATGAAGAGACGTTCTCATCGGCCATCTTGATTGCCGCATTTTGAATCGACTCGGTTTTGTAGATGTACGGTGCTTCACCGGTCAGCAAGGTGCGCACCTTAGACGTGGTGAGATCGTTTTGCTCGGTTGAGGTGGAAATCGCATGGCGCAGACGCGCACTGTCTTGTACTTCAACAAAATCGGCAAAGGATTCGTAGTTGTCGTAGAGGTGCTGGAACACCGCTTCGGGAATGCAATAGAGTAGGGTGTCGGTGATGGCTTTGGCCGGGAAGCGGACTTTGTTGTTGGTCAGTAGCCCCATTTGGCCAAATAAGGCGCCCTCATCGATTCGGTTATAGAGCTCCCCTTTGCGGCGGTAGACTTCAATGACGCCACTGCGCACCATATACAGGTCGTGAATTTCATCGCCAAAGTGGATGACAGGCGTATCTTCACGAAAATAAGAGATTTCTATGCTTTTCGTGACGGTGTTGAGCACCTCATCTTCGAGTTCATCGAAAGGCGGGTGTTGGGCGAGGAAGTTTTTGATTTCGAGTAGTTCGGCTTCCATGACGGGGTCCACTGTTGGCTGACTGAGTGTCAATGGTACAACATCCAGGATGAAAAGTGGCGCAGTGGCTTAAAAAATAAAGGCTTAGGCACAGTGCCTAAGCCTGGTTACAATCTAACTCGCTAAGGTTTAGCTCAGCCCGATGATGTTGCCGTCATCGTCGAGATCAAGGTTCATAAACGCCGGTTTATCAGGGAGACCAGGCATCGTCATCACGTTGCCACACAGGGCGTAGATAAAACCGGCACCTGCACACAGCTTGAGTTCACGTACTGGCACATCAAAGTGACTAGGCGCCCCTTTGACTGCGCCATCAGTCGAGATGGACATGGGCGTTTTTGCCATACAGACGGCAAGGTGATCAAAGCCTTGTTGCTTGAACTGGACCAGTTGCGCTTTCGCCAGCTCACTGAGCGTGATGGACGCAGCGCCATAGCCTGTTTCTGTTACCGCCATCAGTTTCTCTTCCAGTGATTGGGAGAGTTGATACAGTGGCTTAAAGCTCGCGTTCGTCTGCGTTTGTTCCACCATCTTGGCGGCAAGCTCACGAGTGCCTTCACCACCAAGGGCAAAGCCTTCGCTGATAGAAATGGCGACATTGTTTGGCAGAGCTTCGATCAGCGCTTTCAGCTCGGCGAGCTCTTGTTCGCTGTCTTGCGGGAATCGGTTGATGGCTACAACGGCCGGCACGCCGTACTTGTTGACATTGTTGATGTGCCATTTGAGGTTTTCAAATCCAGCGTGCAGCGCGTCTTTATCATCATGGAATAGGGCGTCGGGCAAGGCTTGACCCGGCTTTAAGTCGTAACAGCCAGAGTTGGCTTTAAGTCCGCGCAACGTTGCCACAATGACGGCGCAATCGGGAGCCTTACCAGAGAATTGCGCTTTGATGTTGCACGCTTTTTCAAAGCCCATGTCTGAGCCAAAGCCGCCTTCGGTGACCGTGAAGTCGGCCAACTTGGTGGCGATATTGTCTGCGATGATGGATGAGTTACCGTGAGCAATATTGGCGAAAGGCCCTGCGTGGATCAAGGTCGGCACACCTTCTAGCGTTTGCATTAACGTGGGTTCGATGGCGTCTTTCATACACACCGCCATTGCGCCGGCGACTTGCAAATCTTCTGCGGTCACGGGCTGCCCATCGAGATCATAAGCCAGTACGACGCGGCCGATACGCTGGCGTAAATCGCTCAGGTTGCTGGCAAGGGCTAGAATGGCCATCAGTTCAGATGCGGCTGAGATGTCAAAGCCATCTTGGCGCTCAAACCCATTGATGGTTTTACCTGGCTCGTTCTGACCCACGCTGATCATGCGCAGTGCACGGTCATTATGATCCATTACGCGTTTCCATACGATGCGCTCTGGATCAATACGCAGCGCTTTGAGTCCACTGCGCGTTTCGAAATCGTCATAGCCGTTGCGCTGTTCATGATACAGACGCGCGTCAATGGCGGCCGCCGCGAGGTTGTGGGCAGCGCTCACAGCATGAATATCGCCAGTGAGGTGTAAGTTCAACTCTTCCATCGGTGCGACTTGAGAGTAACCGCCGCCGGCTGCTCCGCCTTTGACGCCAAACACGGGCCCCATAGAAGGTTGACGAATGCACGCCATTACTGAGCGCCCCAACTTTTTCAATCCTTGCGCAAGGCCAATCGTGGTGACGGTTTTGCCTTCGCCAAGAGGGGTTGGAGTAATCGCGGTCACGACGATTAGCTTGCCTGTAGGTTGATCATCGAGCCTTTTCAGTGTGCTCAGTGAGATTTTGGCCTTATATTTTCCTTGGCTGTGAAACTCTGATTCCGTTAATCCAGCGTTAAGCGCAACCTGATCGATAGATTGCAGTGATGTCGTGCGACAGATTTCAATATCGGACAGCATAAAACCCTCAAAATACAGACTAAAAAAGTGAGGCAAACGTTTGCGCACGAATGATAGCGTGTAATACTGCGTTGTAAAGCGCTTTTTAGTGATGGATTATTTTAGCGGATTGGGCTAAGAACGCCTACGAAAATTGGGTTGGACATGTAGGCCAATAACTCAACGAACAATGTTGGAATGAACAGAGCGAGTGACAGAATAATAAAACGCCCTGCAAGGCAGGGCGAGTGAGGCGGCCCAGTTGACTGAGCAACTATAGTTAGTACCAGTCGTCTTCCGGATAGAGCTTCCCTTCGGTTGCATAAGGGGAGTCATCACGGGTGTGGGATGACCGGTTTCTCAAGCTGTCGAGTTGGTGCTCTAACATCTGTACGGTGTCGTAATCACCTTCGGAGCACGCGACATAGATTTGTTGCTCCAATGCTCGGATATTGTCTTGAAGTCCCATAACTACCTCCGATAACACGTTAAACCCAATTAAAGCGTTTATCTGTTTTCAAAACGATTATAGTCCAGCAATCCAAATTCGATCGGTTGATCCGCTTTATACCACTCGTGCACGCGGTCACTGAACGGCCAGAATTCATCAGAACTGCGGCGAATCGCGAATTGATCCAGTATCTTAATGTAATCGTCTTCGGTTCGCAGTGCTTCTAATGATTCGACCAACTGATCGACCTCAGATTCCTCCAACGATAGGTACGCAGCCGGATAGCTACCGATCACTCCGCGCACTAAGGTTAAATCATCATTGGCGAAATCACGGTTACTCTCTTCATTAAACAAGCTAGAAATATTGGTGTGAGCGTTATTGTGTAGCAGAGTAAACAACTGCTCTTGTCCGCTTGGCGCGCGCACCATGATCATCAGGCTTTGTGGCAAATGGACCAGACCTTCACCTTGTATTGCATCGATACGTCTCAGGCTTGCTTCACTGCGCTCACTTAGGCCTGTTTGCTCAATCTTGAAACGGTTGGACAGTACGGGGGCGAGTTGGGTTTGGAGAATGTCATACAGCTCCGCTTTCGGATCATCGCTGGCATAGCGCACTTGCGTTGGTTGGTTGAAGGGTTCGACGTTGCGCTGTAAGAAATCACTCAACTGAGCGCTCTGATCTTGATACCAGCTCGAATGCTCTTGATGACGAACCTCTTGAGGAAGTAAGGCGACAAAATTACTTTCTCCCTCTAGGCGCAGGAAGTCCATAAACATGCGCGTCATCAATTGGTGGCCAAAGTTGCCATAGACATCAAAGCCTGCCACAAGGAGGTAATGAATGCGCTCTAACAAGGCATAATCAAGCACCCAGGCGGTTTTTGGTGGCGTGCCGACTAACCCTTGGACCACCGACGCACTATCAAAATGGCGAAATACCGTGAGAGCGGCATTGGGGTTCGTGCCACCGCCTGTCCAGATGATATCGGTGGTCAGGTGTTTGCCGTCTTTAAACCACTGATTGGTGAACTCAGATTTCGCTTTCAAATAGCGCGCTTGCTGCTTGGAATAACTGACCCAATTGGCAATCGGCAGCGTATTGCTTTCCAGCTCAGCGGGAAGTTTTAGGTTGTCGGCTTGCGAGCGATAAAACTCATTCACTTGCGGAATATCCGATTTATCGGGATCTAAGAAAAAGACCCAAAATCGGTCATTGATGACATTGAGCGCCAATTGTCCTCGGCATACCGGCCCTTTGATGAAGGCGTTGATGGTATTTTGTGCGTTGTCGAGCAAGTAGTTGAAGCGCGCTTTGACGGGTAGATCGATAAAGGCCGTCATGGGATTCGCCGCGACATCAGGCTCATAACTGGGTAAGGTCGCGACGTCATACTCAACATCAATAAACCAGCTTTTCCAGTTGTGGTAGCGCTGCTGATTAAGCGCATAGGGCATGTGCGTCTTATCGACAATAGTGCCTTCCTCAGGGATCAAGCGGTAGTATACGCGCGCCACGCCCGGATCATCGTACGGCCTGCGAGTGGCAATGCGCTGAACCGGCTCGCCCGGTGGGGTTGCTGAGCGTACGATAGTGAAGAATCTCGGCTTCGCATCGTCTATCTCAGAGAAATAAAGATGGAAGAGAAACAGATGCTCATAGAGATAGCGCGCAGTCAACTGACCTTTACGAGAAGGGAGATTAAGCAGCGCTTCATACTGATCAACATGTTGCTGCTGCTCGAGGCTAAGCGGCAGCGGAGCGCTCATCGTCGCGCCGCCTTGCAACCAGGCCATGAGAGTCGCGTATTCCTGTTGGGGTAAATTCGGCATGCCGTAGGGCATTCCCCAAGTTGGGTGATCCGCTTGGTATTGCTCAAACTCATCCATGGTTGGGCACACTTGGCTTCGGTCAATAGCAAAATCAAAACCTTCAAGTTGAACTTGTTTGGGTAGTGGGTGCGCCTCTTTTTGCAACAACATTTTCGCCATCAAGCCCGCCTCTAGGTTGGCGGTTGGCGTTTGATTGCGCTCGTTTAAAATCGGGTGAAAGCCGAGCTCGCGCCACTGCTGTGTGGTTTGCGCGTCTTCAAACAGACGCGTCGGGCTTGCGGCAGTCAATCGCGTACCTTGATAGACCAGTTCCTTGCTGCCACCTCGTTCTATTCCTTCAACTGACGACATCTTGAGCTGGCAAGGGGCGTCGTAGCAGGCGTGGCAAACCACACAGCGTTTATCAAGAATAGGTTTGACTTGAGCATGAAAGAAATCGTGTCGTGTATCGCTCGCGTCGACTCGGCGCTCGCGCACTTGCTCTATGCCAAACAGCTGATCGTAATTCAGGCCAGCATAGGTGGCACAGCCGGCAAACAAGAGCACGGTAAGTAGGCTCAAGATCTTTTTTGGATTCATGATTTGGATGATTCCGCTGGTCAGTGATAGATGAATTGCAGCAAAAACTGAGCGATAGTGCAAATTAATGCGCATTTTCGCTCGAATAAGGTTCCGCCTGGTGCGTGACATAACAGACCGAAAAAGGTACTTCAAGCCGTGTGAAGTGTTTAATCCAGCGCCATTGGTTATCTTGCAGTTTGTCACCGGGTCCTTTGACTTCTATCCATTGATATTGACCCTCTTTAAAGGCAATCAGATCCGGCTGGCCATTGCGATACAGCTTAAGATCGCTCAATAAAATGCGAAACAAAGCGATCAGTGTGGGTGTTGGAATGGTGTTTAACGCTAGACTAAGCAGTGCTTCGTCCAATAGCGACCACTGTACAAACGCATTGTTGGTGGCGTGTTTGTCCCGATAGGTCGTGAGCAGTGCTGACCAGTCGCGCCCTTGTAGAGTTTGCATCACATGCTCAATCTCTTCGCGGCGTTTGCTTGCGAAATCTGAATGGTAGAGATCAAGCGGGCGATATTGGTAAGCATTGATGAATGCCCCTTCGACGGGCGCAAAGATGGCAGGCCAAAATGCCAAACCAAATAAGCCATTGAGGAGCGCATTTTCACAAAAATAGACCTGCCAACCTTGCGCTTCTAAGTGAGCTTTCACCGCCAACTCAACCCGTTCTCGAGAGAGGTCAAGCGCAACGTGCATCGCATCGTGCGCAGGCTTTTGCGCCCTGGGTACGCGCTCTCCCTGCTTGCGCTTTAATCGTTGTTGCAACTTGAGCGCGACTTCGTACTCAGCTTGGTCTCTTGGTGTATGTAACATTTTAGTGACAACGTCACTAAAATCTCTATTCAACTTATCTAGAATGCGCGCTTGTCGCTCACGGGTGGGAGGAAGATCTGTTTGCTGATACAGCGTCAGCGCATCGTCAAGACGCTGGACGCGCTCAAGATCACGCGCGATATCATTGATGAGGTGTTGACGTTTGCGCTCCACGTAAGGGTGAGTATGCGAAGTGGGGATCTGATCGGCTAGCGTGACCAGTGTGTCGGCGCATTTTCTGTCGCCTTGTTGGTATTGCTTACTCAACTGACTGAGTTGCAGCAGACTATCGACATCGTCTCTGATTGGAAAAAAGCGCCGCTCGCGGCTCAGAGGATAGGGTTCGTAACGATGAAGGCCCAAGTCATCAAGGACAAATTGACTTAAATCTTGGTGGGTATTGGCGAAAAACAGCGTGAGAAGCAGATCGAGCATGCTGCCTTGCTCAAGCTTGATCCAGTCAAAATCTAACGCGGAAGCGGTGAGAAAAGGCTCGCGGGGCAGCTCAGCCACCAAGGCTTCTTTCTTTTGCTGCTTATTGAGCGGTGAAAACAGAGCGACGATTTCGGGTTTGGTCAGCAATGACGCGGCTAAGGTTTGCTTATCAATCGGACCATTAATAAGGATAAAACCGTGTTGCTCGAGTGTGCTTAACGCCTCGGTGATACTGCTGATTTCTGGATAGTGTAACTTATCACTGCGAAACCATTCGCCTTTACGGCTCAGTAATCGAACCAGCAAGCACTGAGCATCGCGGCTCTGCATATTAAAGCGAGCCAACCACGCTTGCTCGTCCTCATGCAGCAGGTCGCTGTACCACTGCTGAGCATGCGAAGTGAGCTTGATAAAATTGTCGAGGTAATAATGGGGCGCGAGCGTGGGTTGAGCGTCCATAACAATCTGTCTCGTCCTACATTACGTTGAGTTAAAAAAAGACGTCAATACAAAAAAGGCTTACCGAACAGGGTAAGCCTTTTGCAAAACAAATCAATGTTTAGGCATTTTTCAACTCAGCAACTTTCGCTTCAGATAGCGGTTTGGTCACTAGCGCTAGCACGATACAAACCCCCATCATGACTGCTGAGATGGTGTAGGCAAGGCCGTATGCTTCGCCGTGCGTCATCGAGAAACCAACGACTGCCGCACCAATTGCACCGCCGATACCCCATGCAGTGTAGAGTACGCCGTAGTTCGTGCCGTAATTTTTCAGGCCGTAGAATTCCGCTGTCAAGGTTGGGAATACCGCTAGCAGTGTACCGTAACCCACCGCTGCTATCGCCGTACCGATGATCAGTGTGAACTCTGATTTGAAGGTAGCGAAAAGCACCATGTTGATGCCTTGCAACACGAATGCGAGAAGCAGAGTGCGCACACCACCAATTTTGTCAGCCAAGATACCCGCAGCAACACGACCGCCAGAGTTAAAGACCGCAAGGATAGACGCTAGGTAAACCGCATTTGGCAGGTTTGCTTGAACACTTGCGATGGTGGTGATGTTACCAATGATCATCAAACCTACAGACGCGGCAAACGCGTACATAACCCAAAGCGAGTAGAACTGAGGCGTTTTCAGCATTGCTTTCCAAGACAAGTTCTCAGAAGTTTTTACTGCTTTTGGCGCCGCGCCCGCTTTTACTTTTGGTTCTGCTGGCGTGTAGCCTGCTGGTGGGTTGTTGATGGTGGCTGCAAGAGGAACCGCAATCGCGAGTACACCGGCACCAAGCACCATAAAGCTGGTCTGAATGCCCATGCTGTCAATCAGCGCAGACGTCACAGGAGCAAGATAAATCGCTGCCAAGCCAAAGCCTGCCGCGATCAAACCATTAACCATACCTTTCTTCGAGGAGTGGAACCACTTCATCGCCGATGGAGACAAACATGCATAACCAAAACCGATACCGGCACCGGTAATCACACCAAAGGTGATGTTGAGCATCAGCGGCGTGGTTGCAAAACCAGACGCAATCATACCTAGACCAGTCAGTACTGTACCTAGAATTAGGATCAGACGTGGACCCATGCGATCTTGAAGAATGCCCGCAACTAAAAGACAGATAGAGAAAGTGATGGTTGCAGTGGCATAAGGGGCAGAAGCTTCAGCGGCGCTCCAGCCTGCTTCTGTGACGAGTGCCTTGTTAAATACGCTCCAAGCATACAAGATGCCAAGGCAGAGGTTGATACAGAAACCTGCTAGCAGGATGCGTGATGCTTTATCAATCTTGCTCATTATTCTTCTCTGTGAGTCTCTTCTGGGGGAAGAGGCGGGTTAATGGCGGAATACTCAAATTTTGTTTGCGTTTATCAACATAAGACGCAACGGGCGCGAATTATAACCAATCTATATGTGATTGGAATCTCTTTTTGGGACAAAACGGAAAATAAACATTGAGATGTTAACTATTTGTTTTGTTGTTAAAAATGGTGCAACAATTCATGCCTGTTCTGGTTACAATTTGCGCGGTTTATGTCCTAAGTTGTCAGTGGGTTATTGGTGTGGCGTGTAGGATAAGGGCTAATCATCTTGTCGGAATGATAGAAGTGCTGAGTAATTAGACACTTAACATGTCAGCATTCGGTAAAAAACTGAGGCGATCTCTTTCAAACCGATGACTCTGTCGTTAGCATGCGCGCCATCATCAACAATGGAACGACAATAATGAAATCAAGCAAAGTAAAAGTCGCGGTGATTGCCGCGTTAGGCGTTAGCACACTGACGGGTTGTATGGGACAAATGGCGACAACTGGGCTTGTCACTAAATTCAACCTAGAAGCGGTAGATAACCGCTACGGCCGCGAAGGTTTGTTTGTTTTGCTGTCACCGGTTTACGGTATTGCCAGTGTCGCTGACCTGTTTATCGTCAACGCGGTGGAGTTTTGGACGGGCACTAACCCAATCACTGGGAAGTCTCCTGCGGTAGTGGATACGCCAACCGACAACTACATCAAGGTAAACGATAAGTTGGACAAGTCTCTAACGGATGTCCCGCTTTCCAGTGCGAAAGAGATTGAAAGCACAACGATTCAATCCATTGACGCCAATACCGTACAAATGGACATCGCTTACCTAGATGGAACAAGCAAAACGATTACCGGCGTCAAAGGTGATGAGAGTGTGGCGTTTTACTTGAATGATGAGTTGATCACAACTGTATCAAACCAAGAATTAGAACAGTACGTGGTGAGCACGCACATCTAATCGAGTCTCGCCCTAGAATCTTCTGGGGCGATTTTTGTGTTCTATCACGTCTATAAGTCTATTATCCGAGTCAACGCCTGCCACACTGGTCCTCAGATTTAACGCCTTTTCGATCGCGCATCACTAATCCCACCTAAAACGAAAGTAGTAAGTTTTTGTTCACTATTGTTTAACAATCCGGTTGAACAGGATATAGTTGCAGCGAAACTAACTTTAGGAGTTTAAGGATGAAACTCACGATATCAGGGAAGTTACGTCTTAGTTTTGTGTCACTTGCAGTACTTTTTATCGTATCCGCTTTGTTTATTTTTCGCAGTGTTAACACTGTCGAACAGCATACCGATTCGCTGCTATCGACCGACCTTCCGACTGTCGATGCTGCGCGTTCCATTCAGCAATCACTTCAAGCCACCGTATCGACGTTACGTGCCTATATGCTATTGGGTGGGGACGAGCGTGTTGGAGAGCAACAATCCCAGCAACTACAGCAAGCGATGGAGGGACTTAATAACGCCTTGCCTACACTTGAGCCGTTAGTGAGTGAGGCGCAATACCAGCAGATCAATGCGGCTTGGCAGAACACCAGCACACTGTTTTCACGTATCGCCCAACTCAGTCACAGTGACGAAAATTTACCTGCTCACTCTTTATTTATCTATGAAGCGGCACCGATTGCCGAAGTGGCCTTGGATCAGTTGCAGGGCCTGATTAACGATGAAGCGGGCAATAAAGAGGGCGGAGAGCGCAAGCGCCTATTCCGCTTGTACGCAGACAGTTATACCTCATTTGCTAATGCGCTGTCGGCGATGCGAGATTTTCTCCAATACGGTAAACAAGAGCACTTAGACAAGTACCATGAGTGGCTTGACCTGCATGCCAAACCAGTCAATGAAATTGAATCTAAACTCACCTTACTGTCGAGCAGTGATCAAGGTTTGTGGGAGCTGTTTAAAGAGATGCAGCAGCTCTACTATCCATTAGCGGATCAAGTGGTTGCACTGCGACTCTCCACCGATTGGAACCAGGCAAACCAAGTGATGGCCAACGAGCTGATTCCTGCGGTGGATGATCTAGACCGTCAGCTTGAAGCCTTGATCGAGATACAACAGCAAAAAGCGGACATAAGCGGTGAGGGGATATTTACCTCCGTGACGACAGTCATCAGTGTTTTGGTTGGTTCAATCATTGCTGTAGTGATTGTGGCGGTGAGCTTGTCACAAGCGATGGGCAATAACATCGGCCGCCGTTTGAAAATTGTTTCCAAGCGCGCGCAGGCCATAGCCTCGGGGGATGTCTCTCAATCCCCATTGCGTATCGAAGGGAGCGATGAGCTCGCGAGCTTGATGCTATCAATCAATGCCATGAACACGGCGCTTAATGAAATAGTTCATGGTGTATCAAGCAAGGCTCAGTCGGTCAACGACAGCATGAATGACCTGCTCAAAGCCAACCAAAAAACTGCGTCTCAAGTGGCGCTGCAAAAAGAGAAAATGAGCGATGTTGGCAATCAACTTGCCGATGTCAGTGAAAGTGCCCAAACCACTTCAGTTCAAGTGCAGCAATCGGCTGAGAGTTTGGCGAAATCACGCCAGCAGATTCGACTTGGCGGTGAAGCACTCGAACACAATCGCACCACAGTGGATGAGCTGCACAGTCGTATTGAAGCGGCCAATCAGCGAGTTGCTGAGTTGAGTAAAGAGAGTGAAGCGATTGGTCGCGTAACAGAGGTGATTGAAGGACTCGCGGAGCAGACTAATCTACTGGCGCTGAATGCTGCGATAGAAGCGGCGCGAGCGGGTGAGTACGGGCGCGGTTTTGCTGTAGTGGCTGATGAGGTGCGTTTGCTTGCCTCAAGAACCACGGAATCGACCTCTGAAATCAACGCTATCGTCAATGCGATTCAGACGTCGACCTCTCAAGTGGTCAGTGAGATTGAACAAAGCCGCCACTTAGCGCAACAAGGCGCCGCGCAAACCCAGCAAGCCTATGGGACGCTCAGCCAGACGACCGACCAAATCGAACAGGTGAGCCAGCAAATGAATGCCTTGTTGGATGCCGCGCAAAGACAATCATCAGCAACGCAAGAGATACAGTCGATCATGGCGCAGGTGATCGCATCCGCAGAAGACGTGGCGACGATTTCTGTGTCGTCCTCACAGGTCACGGATACCGTCAAGCAAGGCATTTCTGATCTTAATGGCGAGATGCAGCGTTTTAAAACTGAGTAATAGACGCGTAGCGCAAACGTGGTGGGGTAATGCCCCCACTTGTTTAGTGAGATCCAATTCTCAATTATGTGTATTGTTGCACTAAGTTTGTGGGTAATTCACGATGGGCGCAGGAAAAGCGTGCTGACGTCGTCTATACATTAACCGTTGAGTGAAGTATTGAAGCTCAAGCAATGCATGCTTGAGCTTTTTCGTTTAGGGGATGATGTGCGTCAGTTATTTGTACTGCTTCTGGTGTTGGTGGCTAACTCGGTGTATGCCGACCATGCGGAAACGATAGTCGTGACCAATTCCAAAGCCTGGAAGCCTTTTTCCTTTCTCAATCAGAAAGGGGAACCGGATGGGATCTTGGTTGATTACTGGCGCAAATATGGTGAGTTGAATAAGGTCAACGTCGAGTTTTTACTCGTGGACTGGCAAGCCTCTTTGGATGCGATGAAAAGCGGTGACGCCGATATCCATGCCGGTTTGCTCTGGTCAGAAAGTCGAGATCAGTATCTTGAGTATGGCCCGAGTATTATGAAGATCGATACTCAACTCTATGTCCATCAATCGCTCATCACTCAAGATATTGATGAGTTTATGCGTGGTGACCACAATTATCGCGTGGGTGTGGTTGCCGGTGGTTACGAAGAGTCTTTTACCCGACGTGAGTTCCCTGGCTTAGATGTCGTCAGTTTTGCCAACAACCAACTGATGATTGATGCCGCGTTTAATGGCCAAATTTCCGCCTTTGTTTCTGATCTTCAGGTCGCGAATTTTTATCTCTACAGCAGCGATGAACCTCACCGCTTTATTGGTGTTCGTCATCTTTACTCCGGCGACTTACGCCCTGCCGTGGCGGAAGGGGAGCGCGACCTCTATGACACAATCATCAGCAACCTCAAGCGTTTTAGTGAGGACGACAAAAACCAAATATTACAGCGCTGGATGTACGTCAGTACTGTCTACCCTAAATATTTGGTGCCGCTGATTGTTTTTGTCTGTACGTTGACGGCGCTTGGCTACATTGTGCTACTTAAAGTGACGGTGAAGCGGAAAACGGTGCAGCTGGAAGCAGCCAATCGTCGGTTGAAAAAGTTGAGTGAACAAGATGAGTTGACTGGGATCAGCAACCGCCGTCATCTTATCCGTGAGTTCAACCGCGCCATCAGTCGAGGCCACCCACTGGCGGTCATCATTTTTGATATTGATGACTTTAAGCAGGTCAACGACACCTTTGGTCACCAAATAGGGGACTGCGTGATCCAAAATGTGGCGTGGGCGGCGCGAGACGCCATTAGCAAACATTGCTTGCTAGGCAGGATCGGCGGAGAAGAGTTTGCTGTGTTGGTGTTTGGTGAAACGTCGAATAAAGTTCGGTTAATTGCCCATCAGATTTGTGACAATGTCCGTCTTGTTGACTGCTGTATCGAAGGCGCACGCCACGTGACTGTGAGCGTGGGCTGCGCAATGTACCCGAAGACCTACAAGGGCATTACTCTATCCGATGCGGACCACTTAATGTATGAGGCAAAAGCCAAGGGTAAAGACTGTGTTGTCAGTCGAACGATAGAGGCGTCGACCACTGAGCAAGAGTAGCGAACTCACGATGGGCAAGTTCGCTGTTTAGGTTGGCGTTAATTACCACATTAAATCATCAGGGACGACAAATTCTGCATATGGGTCGTCTTCTGCGATGGTTTCTTCATCCGCTTCTTTTTGATCGACGATGACACTCTCATCACGCTGAGCAATTTTGTTTGCAACACTACTTGGAATCACAACGTAAGACTCATCTTCGCGTACAATTGCAAGAATGCCTTTACTGAGCTGGGTTCGCACCAGTTCCGTCACGTAGAGAGATTTGACCAATGTGCCATCAGTAAAGTTGTACTTAATTTCACCATCGCCCAAGTCTAGTTTGTTCATCTGGATCAGTTGTTTCACTTGGGCACGAATCTCTTTGCTTAAGCGCTGTTCGTTTTGTTCTTTGCTGAGCGCTTTATCACGTTCAACTTGCGCTTTTTTTTGCTCTTCGACGGCGGCTTTCACTTCACGTGCTTGAACACGCGATTTTTTTGAGCCTTTCTTGGCTTTCTTGAGTTTCTTCTCATTGACTAAGCCAGCTTTGAGCATTTGCTCTTGAAGGGTGAGTTTTGCCATGGCAATCAGTTCTCGGATAGCTATCTAAAATTGGCGTTATTCTAGCGAGCAAAACACGACAAATAAAGGATACCGACCGAATTGGGTGAGCCACCCAACGCAGAAAAAGGGCAAAGAGACGATGCGTCGATGAAAGTTTGCCCGTTACGTACAAAAAGCGTCCGAACGAGCTAAATAACTGGAAATTAGGCTTTTCTTTTTCATCGGATATGGCATAGTAAACACGCTTTCCGAAGATGCGTACTTCGTATAATGGCTATTACCTCAGCCTTCCAAGCTGATGATGCGGGTTCGATTCCCGCAGTACGCTCCAATCTCTTATCTGATTACTCCCCAATTTAACTGATTGAAATAGCACGCTTTATTGCGTGGTTTTTGTGTGTTTTTCATTCCTGATTATGAGATTTACTTTCGTTTTAAATCGAGTTTGAGACCATTTTGAGACCAAATTGAGACTGATTTATAAAAGAGGCATTCACTAATACCTCGCTCATAAACCTTTCAATATTATCAGCTAAATATTACGTTTTCTAATCCAATTTTTGTTCTTGCTGCACTTCTAGCAGTTCTCCAACGGTACAGTCTAAGTACACACAGATTTTGATATGTTATCTGACTTCCTGCTCAAATGCATGATTGAAATTTTTTTGAGTTACCTTTGGGATGAGGGACACTTAAAACAGCAAGCGATGTCACGTGCGAACGAGCAAACCGCTTTTTTGATCGCGCCCTATAAAGCAATTCACTCGCCAAACTAAATCGGCGAGCCCTGGGTGAGTGGTGCGTAATATTAGGTCGACTGCCTGACAAGGACTTTTGCATCAAGCTTGATAGTCCTAGTTTCGCAATTCCCTTTAATTAGTCCGATCAACATTTCCACCGCTTTGGTGCCAAGTTGTTCGATTGGTGTATCGACGGTTGTTAAACTTATCGGCAAAAAATCAGAGTTGGGTATATTGTCAAAACCAGCGAGGGCAACGTCTTGAGGGATCTTGACCCCTTTTTCCAACAAGGCTTTCATTGCACCAATGGCCATCATATCCGAACCACAAAAGATAGCTTGATAATCAAAGTCAGGGTAATGTTTGATAATTTCATACGCACTCTCCTGATAATAATCCGCCTCCATTGCCCAAGTTTCATCAAATTCTATCTGATTATCTACCAACGCTTGCTTGTAGCCTAGATATCGATCTCGTGCCGCTTTCGTCGTATCTAACTTGCCCAAAAACATGATCTTTTCATACCCTTGATTCAACAGGTGTTGCGTCATCTGATAGGCGCATTGGTAATGTTCAATGGTTACAGAGTTCACCTTTTGTTGCTCATCATCTCTGGCGATGGAAACAAGCGGTGTTTTATGAGTGAATAGTTTTTGAAAGTCTGTATCGATCATGCGGGTACCCCATACTAAGATCCCGTCATAGAGCTTTGAGTTTAATTCAGAGAGGATAAATTCGTATTCGCTTTCAGACGTGGTCATTCGAATGGTTAATTCATAGCCCAATTTGTCCAATAAACACTTAACGCTTGTAACCAGTTTATAAATATATGGGTTGCTTAGGTATTCGTATGCGGGGCCTGACACCACTAAACAGATTTGCCGAGATGCTTTACCTGCTAAAGTTGATGCCGCGCGGTTGGGGACATAATTCAGTTTCTTAGCCGCCTGTAACACCTTTTCTCGCGTTTTTTCACCGACTCTATTTTTGTTGTTGAGAACATATGAGACGGTAACAACTGAAACACCAGCAAGTTCAGCAATATCTTTTAGCCTCGCTGCCATATCTAACCTTTAGTTAAGTCGCTGACAATAAAAGGAAGTTTACTGTCTGTTTTTTAAGAACTTTCATTATATCTCAATCTGATACGTCGCGCACTCATGGAAATAATTTGCCGGAGTGGATCACATTCTTGTTAGACCATTATGTATTTATAAAGATATTTCACCTATATTTTTGCTTAAGCGTTTAAGCATGATGGTTCATTTTGCTTGTATGCTATTTTTTTACTTTTGTTGCTTAAGCGTTTAAGCAGTTTAGATCTTGTCATTGTGAGAGAACAAAATGAGCAGTAATTCGTTTGTATTTGAACAGATAGAGTATGACGTTGTCGTCGTTGGCGGTGGTATTTCTGGTGTGTGTAGTGCAGTTGCTGCCGCTCGAAATGGTGCTCGTGTTGCACTCATTCAAAATCGCCCGGTATTGGGTGGAAATGCTAGCTCTGAAGTACGCATGCATATTTGTGGCGCTGATTACCATGCTAGTAAGTCCAACGCGCGTGAAACGGGTATTGTTGAAGAACTCCTTCTCGATAATCGTCTCGTCAATCCACAGCATTCGTTCTCAGTTCTTGAGACCGTACTTTGGGAGAAAGTGACCTTTCAAGCCAACTTAGATCTGTTTTTAAATACACATATGACGGACGTCACCGTCGAAGATGGGATCATTCGTGCAGTTAAAGCAGAACAGTTGACGACGGAGCGTCGGTTCGAGTTTAAAGCTTCTCACTTCGTGGATACCTCTGGTGATGCAGCCTTAGCGTTTAGAGCAGGGGCAGACTACAGAGTGGGCCGTGAAGCTAAGCACGAATACGATGAGGAGCTTGCACCAGAACACTCAGACGACGTGATGATGGGAAATACGCTCATGTTTGAGAGTAAAGACATGGGCTACCCTGTACCTTTTAACAAGCCAGCTTGGGCAAATACATACACAGAGGAAGACCTCAAAGATCGCAGTCATCGTGATATTACGGCTGGATATTGGTGGATTGAGCTGGGTGGAGCGGAGTTAAATACCACTACTCACGGTGAAGTGATCCGAGATGAGCTACTTAAAGCGGTCTATGGTATCTGGGACCATATAAAAAATGGCGGCGATCACGGAGCTGAGAACTATGCGCTCGATTGGGTAGGTATGTTGCCAGGAAAGCGAGATAGCCGCCGTATCCTCGGTGACTATGTTTTAAATGCCAATGACCTCTTTTCCGCTCGTGTTTTCGAAGATGCAGTAGCGTATGGCGGCTGGCCTATGGATATGCATGTAAAAGACGGGCTGAAAAGTAAAGAGTCACCAACTAACTGGATAGAGACAAACGATCTTTATTCTATCCCATATCGCAGTTTGTACTCTCGAAATATCCAAAACTTATTTGTCGGTGGACGTAATATCTCGGCCTCTCATATGGCGTTCGGTTCTACCCGAGTCATGGCTACTTGTGGCGTGATAGGTCAAGCAATTGGTACGGCTGCTGCCATCGCCGTTCGAAAGGGCATTTCACCAAGAGATGTAAACCTACATATTCAAGAGCTTCAGCACCAGTTGATTAAAGACGATTGTTATCTGTTCGGTATTCAAGACCAGAACCCAAATAACTTGGCATTAAGTAGTGTAGTCACTGCTAGCTCAGAACAAACCAGCGGCTTAGCGAGTAATGTAATTAATGGCTACCAACGTAGTATTGGGCAAGATACGAATTTATGGGTTTCTGAGCCGCTAGATGGAGGCGAGCAGCACATTACATTAAGTTTTGACGAGCCTGTATCCATCTCTGAGTTGATCGTCAATTTTGACTCAAACTTGTCGAATGAAATTATGATCACTATATCAAAGCCAAATAAAGCAGCGCAGCGAGAAGGCTTTCCTACGGAATTAGTGAAAGACTATCGAATTGATTTCATTCGCAACAATGCCACTGTCTACAGTCAATACGTGAGCGATAACCATCTAAGACATAATAAAATTACGCTCGGCTCTGCCCTACTCTGCGACCAAGTAACACTGACTGTTCTATCCACACACGGTGATTCGTGTGCACGAATCTTCGAAATTAAAGTATTCTAATAACTCAATAGGAATGAATGTATGAACATTTTAGACGTCCTCGTACTCTTAGGTTTTTTAGCCGGTATGATTGCTATCGGTTGCATCTCCTCGAAAAAAATGACCAGCAGTAAACAAATGTTTGCCGCGGGGGGGAAATCCCCTTGGTGGATGTCAGGGATATCGGCATATATGACGATGTTCTCTGCTGGTACTTTTGTCGTCTGGGGTGGGGTTGCTTACCGCTTAGGCGCAGTAGCTATCACCGTTTGCGTTAGTATGGGTGTCGCTGCGTTGGTGGCGGGTTACGTATTTGCGGGTAAATGGAAAGAATCGGGTGCAAACTCGGCCGCAGAGTTTGTGGGTGATAAATATGGTCAAGGCGTGTTGCAAATGTACACATGGCTTGGGATCACAACCCGTATCATTGCTGTTTCCGTGGCACTCTATTCTGTTTCTGTCATTGTTAGTTCACTGATCCCTGTGTCTCATGACAGTTTTTTTGCTGATGAAAATGGGTTCTTTAGTCTGAATTGGCTTATCGTCATCGTGGGGGTGGTGATTGTTCTGTATACCTTTATGGGTGGACTGTGGGCGGTACTGATCACCGATGTCACTCAATTTGTGGTACTGATGTTATCTGTCTGTTTGATTGTACCTATGATCATCAGTTTAGGTGGTGGCAGTGAGCAAATCATTAATAACCTACCAGATGGACATCTCGCCTTCTTCAACAGCAGCTATACACAACTGTTCATTGCGGGTTGGATTTTTGTTCATATCTTTAAAGTTGGGGGTGAGTGGGCATTTGTTCAGCGTCACCTTTGCGTTGATTCACCAAAAGAAGCACGAAAAGCGGCGTATCTTTTCGGCGGTTTATATGTTGTTACACCAGTACTGTGGATGCTGCCTCCAATTATTTATAGCACAATCAACCCTAATGCTAACCCAGAACAAGCGTATATATTAGCGGCACAATCTGTGCTGCCTGCCGGTATGCTTGGTTTGGTAGTGTCATCGATGCTGGCAGCGACAGCGAGTATGGCATCATCGGAGTTGAATGTGTTCTCCGGTGCGCTGACGACCGAGTTTTATGGAAAGCGTATTAACCCTCAAGCCTCTGAAAAACAGATTATGAACGTTGGTCGTTACGTGACAATTTTCCTTGGTTTGTTGGTGGTCGGGATCAGTATTGCTATCCCATATATGGGAGGAGCGGAAAAAGTGATAGTTAGTATTACCAGTCTTTTTGTTGGACCTATGGTGATGCCAACTCTCTGGGCTCTGTTTGTTAAAAAAGTGACCAAGCTACATGCTTATTTGACGGTGGGAGTAACTGCTGGTTGTGGTTTCTTATTACAATTTGTCTTTAACTCTATGCCTTGGGTATCGGAAAACATAGCGGTGTTAAACCAGGCAGTAGGATTATTAGTGCCATTAGCCATGTTGCTCTTCGCAGACAAGATGATTACTCGCAGTAATGTCATCGGTGTTGAACAAAACTAAAAATAGCTATCTATTAGAAATCAAGAGGTTCATGCGTAATGAGCCTCTAGCTACCTTTATATGATGGTTACTTCCAAATATTCGATAATACCATGGAAAGCATTAATCACCTCTTAAGCTGCAACCATGTAAAAAAGAAACAATTCACGGATTAACAGCTTACTAAAGTATCAACAATGTCTGACTTAATTAATAAGGTAAAAGCATCTTTTACTCGTTCTTATGGCTATCGACCAAGCCATATAATTCAAGCCTCTGGTCTATTAGAGGTACTTTAATGTATAGATATGAGCTATGAGTGTCGTAACTTCAATGCAATTAGGAATAGTTTAAATATGGTAATTCTCTAAAGTTGATTGAATTATCAATCAGGTCTGGAGTGTCAATCATATGTATGAGAGTAATAAGGCAAGTAAACTTTGACAAATAATATGTCGTTCAATGCAGTGTCCAATCTGACTGAAGTAGAGAAGTGGACCCCAATGGTTGGACACATAAGCTAACTTCTTAAGTGGTTGATCCAGCCCATGCAGCGTATCTCTGCCTACCAAAGTAGACTTCATCAGGGGTGAGGTCATTGAGTCCCTGATGGTTACGCTCCTCATTATAAAACACCATGTAGTGGCCGATTTCAAGCTCTGCTTCTCGGGGCGTGGTGTAAGCTTTTAAGTAAATCTCCTCATATTTCAGGCTTCTCCATAATCGCTCGATGAAAACATTGTCGACCCAGCGTCCTTTCCCATCCATACTTATCCTGACTCCATGGTCGATTAGCTTCTGTGTGAATTCGGTGCTGGTAAACTGACTGCCTTGATCTGAGTTGAAGATATCTGGCGGTCCATAATGTTTAAGCGCGTCTTCAAGGGCTTTGATACAAAAGCTCGTGTCCATCGTGTTGGATAGCCGACATGACAGCACCTTTCGGCTATACCAGTCGATAATGGCGCCTAAATACAGGAATCCCTTAGCCATCGGGATATACGTGATGTCAATCGCCCAAGCTTGGTTCGGGTAAGTGACTTCGATATCACGCAAAAGGTAGGGATAAACCTTGTGTGCTCTGCTCGCCAGGGTCGTTCGAGGCTTGGGATAAATAGCCTCAATGCCCATGTCTCGTATGAGCCGAACGACACGTTTACGATTAACGTTGTGGCCTTTTTTAGCCAACTCATTTCGAATGCGTCTACTCCCCATGAACGGATACTGAAGGTGAATTTCGTCAATCATGCGGCGTAGTTCAATCTCTTCAGCAGAGAGTCCTATGGGTTGATAGTAAGCAGTAGAGCGAGCAATACTGAGAAGCTCACACTGGCGCTTTATTGGCAATTGGGCGGATTTAACCAGCGAGCTCTTTCGCTGGGCTCGGTCTAACGACCGAGCACTTTGGCCAAAAAATCATTTCCATGGTCAATTGACCAATCTTGGCGTGCAGTTTGTCCACTTCTTCAGAGCTGCCCTTTCCTGACTGGCTTTCAGAGGCAAAAATCATGGCTGCATTTTCGAGAAGTTCTTTTTTCCATGTAGAGATTTGGTTAGCGTGAAGGTTGTATTTCTGAGCTAACTCAGCGACAGTTTTATCACCTCTAGCAGCATCAAGCGCCACCTTAGCTTTAAATTCGGGAGAGTGGTTTCTACGTTTTCTAGTCATAATCTGTTCCAGTATTTTTAGGTACTATACAAACAGATCAATCACTTAAAGTCATGTCCGAAAATTGGGGGCCACTTCTGCTTTTATTCGCTGGGCATCAGAAAAGGGGGTTGAGAGTGAAGTGCATTACCTTGACGTACCTTTTGAAACATGTCGGCAAAGGGCGCTTTTGCGCAATTCAAATTTGGATGCCAAGTCGTATGAAATGACACCTGAAATGTTGGAGTTGTTCTGGTCTTGGTTTGAAATACCATTATCGGATGAAAATGTTGTTTGGGTTTATCAGGATACTCAACCATGCATGGAATAGGTCGTTAAAGAGTGACCGGATTGTCAATGCACCCATGTAGGGCTTATGCACCAATATGATCTCATTTAGAGAGGTTGAGTGAAGTTAATCGATTTTAAGTTGTTGATTTTATATATCTTAATGGTTGGCATGAGTTTTGTAGTACTCTATATAAGTTCACAAGAGCGCATAGTTAGCGGTTAATGTTGTCTGGCTAACATACAATTTGGAAAATAGACATCTAGGGTTCCGGCTGTTGAAACAGTGTCTGGGTCAAGAGTTGTCAACCTCGTAAGAGGTCACACGGAGGGATAGAAGCCCGGGAGATTGAACCAAACTTATTGGTTGCGTCTCTTGTGTTGATATTCAGTGACCTCATGGAGGAGATTCAAATGAAAGCTCAAATCAAAAAACACCTACTCGCATCGGTTGTCGGCACTTCGCTACTGGCATCCGCTTTTTCACCTATAGCACTCGCTCAAGAGAAAGAGAAATTTACGCTGGCTTGGTCCATCTACGTTGGTTGGATGCCGTGGGATTATGCCGATCATGCTGGGATCATAGACAAATGGGCAGACAAATATGGCATTGACATCGATGTCGTGCAGGTGAACGACTATATAGAGTCGATCAACCAGTTCACGACAGGTCAGTTCGATGCCACTGTGATGACCAATATGGATGCATTAACGATTCCCGCTGCAAGTGGTGTGGACTCTACTGCTCTTGTGGTCGGTGATTTTTCCAATGGGAATGACGGTATTGTCCTTAAAGGGGACAAGCAACTTGAAGACCTAAAAGGCCAATCGATCAATCTTGTCGAGTTGAGTGTGTCTCACTACTTGATGGCTCGTGCATTAGAAAGTGTCGGCTTGAGTGAGCGTGATGTGAAAGTGGTGAACACCTCTGACGCTGATCTTGTTGCTGCGTTTAGCACAAGTGAAGTGACATCGGTTGTGACTTGGAACCCCCTTCTTAGCGAAATTACTTCTCAGCCAGACACCTCTTTTGTTTTCGACTCATCTGATATTCCTGGCGAAATCATTGATCTACTCGTCGTCAATACAGAGACGCTACAAAGTAACCCCGCACTAGGTAAAGCATTAACGGGCGCATGGTATGAGATCATGTCAATCATGCAATCACCTGAACAGGGCGATGAAGCCAAATCATATATGGCGCAAGCGTCAGGGACAGATCTTGATGGCTACAAGTCTCAGCTCCAAGCGACCAACATGTTCTACTCAGCAGATGAGGCGGTCAGCTTTACGCAAAGCCCTAAACTGGCAGAAACGATGCAAAAAGTCAGTGAGTTTTCGTTTGAACATGGATTACTTGGCGAAGGTGCGCCTGATGCGGGCTTCATTGGTGTAGAAACACCAACGGGTGTGTTCGGTGACCCTAGCAACGTCAAGCTCCGATTTACTTCTGAATACATGCAGATGGCAGCGGACAACACGCTGTAACCTCACCATTCGGTCGTTGTAATTGGAGTCATTATGACCAAAGTAATTAACCGTCACCCGTCTAAACTTGGGCGGGTTATGCTCGGCGTGATGCCTTTTCTTATCCTGCTTGCCGTCTATGTGACGGCGTCGGATGCGAGATTGGCGGCGAACTCCGCAGACAAATTGCTGCCAGCCTTTAGCAGTTTTGCTGATGCCATTGATAGAATGGCCTTTACCCCAAGTCGAAGAACGGGCGAATACCTGATGTGGACGGACACCTTTGCAAGCCTTGCACGGCTGGGCTGGGGGATTGGTCTCAGTGCCCTTATCGGTCTGTCATTGGGCATTGCGACCGGGATCATTCCTTTAATGCGCGCGTCGCTATCACCGGTGATCACGGCCGTATCACTGATACCACCTATGGCGATTTTACCGATTTTGTTTATTTCATTCGGAGTGGGTGAATTGTCCAAGGTCGTGCTGATTGTCATCGGTGTGTGTCCAATCATCATTAGGGACATTCAACTTCGAGTGCAAAGCTTGCCGGATGAACAGCTCATAAAGGCTCAGACTTTAGGTGCGAACAGTTGGCAAATAATCGTGCGAGTGATCCTTCCGCAAATTATGCCCAAACTGATTGAAGCGGTTCGCCTAACCTTGGGTAGCGCATGGCTGTTTCTGATTGCTGCAGAAGCGATAGTCGCTACCGAAGGCTTGGGCTATCGTATCTTCTTAGTACGCCGTTATCTATCGATGGATGTGATTCTGCCGTACGTGTTGTGGATTACTCTCTTAGCTTACAGCATGGACTGGTTGCTGCGTCTAGCATCAAAAAAGCTCAGCCCTTGGTATCACCAGTCACAAGGAGAGAGCCATGGTTAACTCGACGACGAACAAAGAAAACACCCCTCCGATCATTCAAGTCAAACAGGTCTGGAAAGAGTATGGCGACAACATTGTTTTAGAGCGTCTAAACCTTACCGTTCATGAAGGGGATTTTGTCAGTATTGTAGGAGCCTCTGGGTGCGGTAAAACCACATTCCTCAATATGTTGCTCGGTACCGAAACACCCTCAAGAGGACAATTACTATTGGATGGCGAACCTTTGACACAAGAACCTGGAGTCGAACGAGGCATCGTTTTCCAAAAGTACTCTGTATTCCCACACTTAACAGCACTTGAGAATGTCATGCTCGGTTATGAGTTTGAGTCGAATAGTCTTTCTAGCCGCACGCTGGGACGACTGTTTGGCTCGAAGAAGCAGCAGGCCAAAGAGCAGGCATTAAAGATGCTCGAGCAGGTTGGCCTTGTAGCGGCTCAAGATAAATACCCGCATGAGCTATCGGGTGGTATGAGGCAGCGACTCTCTATCGCTCAGGCGCTGATAAAAAGACCAAGAATTTTGTTGTTGGATGAACCGTTTGGCGCGCTGGATCCGGGGATTCGAAAAGATATGCATGTGTTAGTGAAGTCGCTGTGGAAAGAGCAAAATTTAACGGTGTTCATGATCACGCACGACCTGAGTGAAGGCTTCCATCTGGGGAACCGTTTATGGGTGTTTGATCATACTCGTCATGATGAGCAAGCGCCGGAGCGTTTTGGCGCGCAGGTGACATTTGATATCTCAACCGAGCAGTTGGACAACACGCCGCCAGACCAACTTTTTTGCAAAATTGCATAAGGAATAAAACATGTTAGCAAAACAGGATGTGATTTTTTCAGACACTCTGCCAGGGGCCGCGCATTGGTCAATGGTGGTACCCAAAGGGCGAACCGTACGCTTCATAGATATCGAGGGTGGTGCGAATTTGAGTGTGCTGTTCTACAACCCGGCTAATCTACTTGAGCGCTACAATGCGCCCGATACCTTGAAATGCCAACATACGTTTAAGTTAACCCAAGGCCACTGTTTGTACTCTGATATGGGACGCATCTTCTGCTCGATTGTGCGCGATGATACTGGCTGGATTGATACGGTGTGTGGGGTCAGCAACAAACAAAAAGTGGCAGAAAAATGGGGTGAACGGGACTACCAAGCCCAACGCAATCAGTGGAAGCAAAATGGTTATGATGCGCTGTTGGTCGAGGTGGCTAAATACGGTTTAGGTAAGCGTGATTTGGCTGCGAACTTAAATCTATTTAGCAAAGTCGCCACCGATGAGGAGGGTAATCTTAACTACGACCCACAACACAGCAACGCGGGCGATAGCATTGAACTGCGATTTGAAATGGATACGTTGGTTGTGATGACTACTTGTCCACATCCACTTAATCCATCAAAAACCTACCCATACCAGCCCGTTGAGGTTTCGGTATGGGAATCTGAGCCAATGCAAGATGACGATGCCTGTCTCACTCACCGGGAAGAGAACGAGCGAGGCTTTGAAAATAACCGCCGCTATGCAGCAACGGCAAGTCGAACGTTTGAACCATCAGCCACCCGCCAATGTTGCTAAAGGAGCAAAACATGATTGTAGAGAGCCAATTACCACTTAATGAAGCCCTATATCGTGACACCGTGCCAGCGGGTGATTACTACATGAAAGTCGTCAAAAAAGGGCAGACGGTGCGCATTCTTGATATTGAGGGTAACCAAGCCGCAGATACGCTGTTTTACAACGCCAATGATCCTTCAGAGCGTTACAGCGCGATGGATACGATTCGAGAGCAGGGCAATGTTTATCTAACCGCAGGCACGAAGATTTTATCTGATCAAGGCAATGTAATGCTTGAAATAGTGGCGGATACCTGTGGTCGACACGATACCTTGGGCGGCGCATGTGCGACTGAGAGCAACACAGTACGCTACTCAATAGACAAAAAGTGTATGCATGCTTGTCGTGATAGCTGGTTACTGGCGGTGGCTGAAAATGAGCAGTTTGGTATGTCGAAGCGCGACATCACCCATAATATTAACTTCTTTATGAATGTCCCCGTGACAGCCGAAGGCGGTCTGACTTTTGCCGACGGTATCAGTGGTGCAGGTAAATACGTGGAGCTAAAAGCTCACATGAACGTCATTGTGTTGATGTCAAACTGCCCACAATTGAACAATCCATGTAATGCCTACAATCCCACCCCCGTTGAGGTCATTATCTGGGAATAAAGGTTTTGGCGATAACGTCAGCAAGCACGCTGTCGAACATGAGCAAGGGACGACCCTAACGAATGCTCTTTGTTGTTCCGGGACGACCCGGATTTTAGGGACGAAATTATGTTTAGTAAGGTATTGATTGCTAACCGTGGAGCCATTGCCTGTCGAGTTATCCGCACGTTAAAACACCTCAATATTGGCAGCGTTGCGATTTACAGCGAAGCCGATTCACACAGCCTCCATGTCGTCGGTGCTGATGAGGCGTTCTCTCTAGGACAAGGGGGCGCGACCGAGACCTACCTTGACCAAGATAAAATACTCTCCATCGCTAAAGAGTCGGGCGCGCAAGCGATTCATCCTGGCTACGGTTTCTTGAGTGAAAATCCAGAGTTCGTTGAACGCTGCGAACAAGAAGGATTGGTCTTTTTAGGGCCCACAGCAGAGCAAATGCGTGCGTTCGGACTGAAACACTCTGCACGCCACCTTGCCACCCAAGCCGATGTGCCGCTTCTCCCTGGTACGGGGTTGCTTAACGACAAGCAGCAAGCACTGCGTGAAGCGGAGAACATTGGTTACCCAGTGATGCTCAAAAGCACGGCGGGTGGTGGTGGTATCGGCATGCAGTGTTGTTTCACAAGCCAAGAGTTGGATGAGGCTTACGACAGCGTTAAACGATTAAGTGAGAACAATTTCAGCAACAGTGGCGTGTTCATCGAGAAGTTTATACAACAAGCACGGCATATCGAAGTCCAGATTTTTGGCGATGGGCAGGGTCATGTGGTTGCCTTGGGCGAGCGGGACTGCTCGGCGCAGCGCCGTAACCAAAAAGTCATTGAGGAAACCCCCGCGCCCAACCTCGACGATGAAACTCGATCTAGGCTACAAGAGACCGCAGTGAAGTTGGCCGCTCAGGTGAATTACCGAAATGCAGGAACGGTGGAGTTTGTATTGGATCAGCAAACACAAGCCTTCTACTTCCTTGAGGTCAACACGCGTCTTCAGGTTGAACATGGTGTCACAGAAGAAGTGTTTGGTGTGGACCTTGTCGAGTGGATGGTTCGCCAAGGGGCAGAGCAACTCGACTTAACAACGCTGGGCGCGCACCTCAAATCACAAGGTCATGCGATTCAGGTTCGTCTCTATGCGGAAGATGCCAACAAAAACTTTCAACCTTGTGCCGGTCTATTGAGCCATGTTGAGTGGGCAGAGCAAGAGAATTTGCGCATTGAACACTGGATTGAAGCGGGCGTCGAAGTATCACCATTTTTTGACCCTATGCTGGCGAAAGTGATCGTTCATGCTGCCGATAGAGACACGGCTCTGGCTGAACTTAAACAAAGCTTAGACAAAAGTACTATTTACGGAATAGAGCACAACAAAGCGTACTTGAGCCAGCTCTTAGCGAGCGAACTGGTTAAGAAAGGCGAGGTGCTGACTCAATCTCTTAATAGCTTTGAGTTTAAGCCCAATACCTTTGATGTGATCAGCGGAGGTACCCAAACCACCATTCAAGACTACCCAGCACGAACAGGCTACTGGGACATTGGCGTGCCGCCTTCAGGTCCGATGGATAGCTTGAGCTTCCGTTTAGGCAATAGACTGCTGGGGAATGATGAATCCAGTGCCGGTCTGGAAATGATTGTTTCTGGTCCAACGTTAAAATTTAACCAAGACACTCGTATAGCTCTAACGGGTGCAACGATTCAAGCGACGCTTGATGATCAATCAGTTGCGATGAATGCGGCCATCGACATCAAAGCAGGACAAACGCTTAAACTCGGTAAAATACTCGATGGCGCTCGCACTTATCTCGCTGTTCAGGGGGGAATTGATTGCCCTCAATATCTAGGTAGCCGCTCAACCTTCACTTTAGGTCAATTTGGGGGCCATGCTGGGCGCGCATTGCTAGTGGGCGATGTATTGCACATTCATCCCGTCGTTCAAGCAGGTAGCACTGACATTGGCTCACTTCCTCAGCCGATTTTCAACGGCGAGTGGCAGATTCGAGTGATCTATGGGCCGCACGGTGCGCCTGATTTTTTCACTCAGGAAGATATCGATACTTTTTTTGATGCGCAGTGGAAAGTGCACTTTAACTCGAGCCGAACTGGCGTTCGCTTAATCGGACCAAAACCAAATTGGGCGCGGGCTGACGGTGGCGAAGCGGGCCTTCATCCCTCTAACATCCACGATAATGCGTATGCGGTTGGTACCATCGATTTCACGGGTGACATGCCGGTCATTTTAGGGCCGGATGGGCCGAGCTTGGGAGGGTTCGTTTGCCCTGCCACCATCATCAAAGCCGATCTATGGAAAATGGGACAGCTCAAAGCAGGGGATAAGATTCGATTTATTCCGGTTACGGTAGAAAACGCCGAGTTAGCCGAGCGCGCGCAGCTGGCTCAAATTGAAGTCGGCGCTATTGATGAAATGGCGCTGCCAAGAGCAGATCTCGGCTCGCCCGTCATTAAAACAATACCAGCCAGTCAATATGGAGAACAGGTGGTATATCGACCCAGTGGCGAGGATTACCTGCTGGTGGAATATGGACCACAAAGACTCGATATTCGTCTGCGATTTCGAGTTCATGCTTTGATGCTGAAGCTTCAAGAGCGGCGGTTGCTAGGTGTAGAAGAACTGACTCCGGGTATACGTTCCCTGCAAATTCACTACGATAACCTTATGTTGCCAAGAGCGCAGTTGCTTGAAGAGCTAGAAAAAATTGAAGCAACGCTGGATAACATCGATGATCTCGCTGTCCCTGCTCGCGTAGTGCATTTGCCACTCTCTTGGGATGATGAAGCCACTCGGCTGGCGATACGTAAATACGATGAGATCGTACGTAAAGACGCACCTTGGTGCCCAGACAACATTGAGTTTATTCGCCGCATCAACGGGCTTGATTCAGTCGAGGACGTTAAGCGCATTGTGTTCGATGCCAGCTACTTAGTGATGGGCTTAGGGGATGTGTATCTTGGCGCGCCGGTCGCAACACCAATGGATCCTCGTCACCGCTTGGTCACGACTAAATATAATCCAGCACGTACTTGGACGCCTGAAAACGCGGTAGGCATTGGTGGCGCCTATTTGTGTGTCTACGGCATGGAAGGCCCCGGGGGGTATCAATTTGTCGGTCGCACTTTGCAAATGTGGAATCGCTATCGTCAAACAGAAGCCTTTACCAAGCCTTGGCTATTGCGCTTTTTTGACCAGATTAGGTTCTATGAAGTGAGTGCACAAGAGCTATTGGATATCCGTGAAAAGCATCCTTTAGGTCATTACCCAATCAAAATTGAACAGACAGAGTTTTCACTCGCGGACTATCAATCCACTCTTGATGACCATGCCGATGAAATAAAGCAAAGCAAAGCACGCCAGCAACAAGCATTTGAACAAGAGCGCCAACGCTGGGAAGAGTCTGGACAAGCGAATTTTGTCGCCACTGAAATTGAGCAGTCGAATGTACACACTGAGCTTGCAGAGGGACAAGAAGCCATTGAGAGTCATGTTGCTGGCAACATCTGGCAAGTGCTTGTTAAGCCGGGCCAAACGGTAAAAGAGAACGACGTCGTGATGATACTAGAAGCGATGAAGATGGAGCTTGAGGTGACCGCGAGTGTCTCTGGTGTGATTGACTCGATATGCCACGAGGCGGGCGCACAAGTCCATGCGGGTGAGCCACTGCTTGTCGTCAACACCTGCAAGGCGTGATTCGGTTTTTGAGGATAGAAAAGATGACAGATTCAAATACAAGGTGTCAGGCAATGGAAGAGCCAACAACGATCGGTCGCTTACTTGAAGCATACCGTAATGGTGATATAGAGGTAGAGACGTTTTTGCGCAGCAAACTGGCGCAAGTGAGAGCGGATCAATCCAATGCCTGGGTGTCAGTGATTTCTGACCAGCAACTGGGCGAGTATCTCGCTCAACTTTCAGGGCAAGAGATTGACCAGCTACCTCTGTTTGGTGTTCCTTTTGCGATCAAAGATAATATCGATTTACAGGGCTTAGACACCACCGCGGGTTGCGAGGCATACCGCTATCAACCAACGGAGTCGGCTTACGTTGTTCAACAGTTGATAAAAGCAGGCGCAGTTCCCTTAGGTAAGACGAGCCTTGATCAGTTCGCCACTGGCTTAGTGGGCACGCGCAGCCCTTGGGGAGCGGTGAAGAATAGCTTTGATCCTAAATACATCTCAGGCGGTTCGAGCTCTGGCAGTGCGGTTGCGGTTGCAAGCAACCAAGTTTATTTTGCATTGGGTACCGATACCGCGGGTTCGGGGCGCGTCCCGGCAGCATTTAACAACCTTTATGGCCTCAAACCGAGCAGAGGGGTGTTGAGCTGCAGTGGCGTTGTTCCGGCCTGCCGTACACTAGATTGCGTGACGTTTTTTACCAAGTGTGCTGAAGACTTAAGCACCCTCTACCGAGTCGGCGCAAGCTACGATGAGAGCGACTGTTATGCGCGCCATGCCCTTAAACAAGGACAAAACACAACGACGCAATTTTCAGGATTGAGGGTCGGAGTTCCAGGTGAAGACCAGCTTAAATTCTTTGGTAATGAAGAATACCGTAAGCTCTATGCTCAGTCGGTTGCTCGCTTAGAGTCTTTGGGCGCGCAGACTATTCCTTTCGATTTGTCACCCTTCTTAGAGGCCGCCAATCTTCTTTACCAAGGTCCCTGGGTTGCGGAGCGATACGCCGCGATTGAATCCTTCTTCAACGATAATCAAGAACAGTGTTTAGAGGTGATTCAAACGATTGTCGGTGGAGCGAAACAACTATCGGCTGCGGATACGTTTAAAGCCATGTATCTACTGCAAGCATTTAAAGTTCAGTGCGATAAATTGATGGAAAATGTGGATGTTGTGCTAACCCCTACCGCCGGCACGATTTACACCATTGATGAGGTGAACAATAACCCAATCGGGCTCAATTCTAACCTTGGTTACTACACCAATTTCATGAACTTACTCGACTACAGTGCGATCGCAATGCCAGCAGGTTTCACCGACGCCGGACTCCCGTTTGGCGTAACTCTATTTGCCCAAGCGTTTCATGACGAAGCCTTGATTACGTTAGCGACCGAGTGGCAGAGAACAATGAACTTACCGCTAGGGGCGACCGAGATAGAGTTAGAGAGCAGCGAGAGTGTGGACATATTGGTTTGTGGCGCACACATGAAAGATTTAGCGCTCAATCATCAACTGATTGAGTTAGGTGCGAACTTTAAACGGCGAACCACGACATCTGAACACTATTCTCTTTATTGCTTAGCCGGAGTGCCCCCACTGAGACCGGGATTAGTCCGTCATTCAAACCAAGGGCAAAAGATTGAAGTTGAAATTTGGCGCGTGCCGAAAAAGCAGCTTGGTTCCCTGTTGATGAAAATTCCCCATCCATTGGGGTTGGGCCGCGTTGAGATTGATTCTGGTGACTGGGTCACTGGGTTCATATGCGAAGGGATTGGCATTGAAGGGGCTACCGACATCACCCAGACTGGAGGGTGGCGGTATTATCTGCAAGAGTCGTAACTCGACTTTTGCAATAACCTCTATTTACAGTTCGGACATTCGATTGGTTGCTGAGATCAATGTCAGTTTTGTACCCATGCCTCATGCAAAAACACTACTCGCCAGTGTTTAGCGTGGGGCAGAGTTTCAACAGCCAATATGGGAATAGTATAATAATACAATAAATTTATGGTTTTGTGATCAATCCCTTTTTTTTCTCTTCTTATCGCCATCATTGTTTGAGCTTTGTTCATAAACACTCCCAATAGGATATGATTTTAAAGCTGACCTCTACTAGATTTTTTACTAAAAGTTGATTGTTAACTTTATGAATATAAAGGGCTTAATATAGTTTTTGAGCCTTGTCTTGTTGGAGCCAACGTTCAAGTGAATGACCTGAAAGCAGCAAAGAACAGATTTTCGTCTTTGTGTTTTGGATCAAATATTCACCAAGCCGTCAAATCGCATGCTGTCTAAGTCACGTTTTTTCTTTCATTTGAGATATAAGATTATTGTATGACTAGTAAAGAGTCATGTCATGGAGCTTGTTTCTCTGAATATCTGAAACTCATAAAGACGAGACTGAATAATGAACAAAATTAGCATTGTAGCCATAGCAGTGGCATCAACATTGACTGCAGGGACCCTATCCGCAGCATCTATTGATTATCGATACGAGTACCGAGCTGCAACTGATTACCGCAAGAATGGTGCTGATCAAGATACACATGTGGATGCACGTCATCAGCATAGGGTAAAAATCGGCGAGAGCTTTAAAATCAATGATGATTGGAAGCACTCTTCGAGTTTAGAAATCAAATTTCATGAAGACAGCACATACGTAGATGACGATGGCAATATCAAGCCAGCCAACAGTGGTTCTTTTTACAATGGCAATTGGTACATCTACGGAATGGAGCTAGATAATACCGCGACGTATAAGGTCGACAATCATTGGTCGTTACAAGTCGGTATGCCTATAGCTTGGGACTGGGATGAACCCAATGCACACGAAGGCGACTGGAAACTGAAAAAAATCACCTATAAGCCTCAATTACGTGTCATTTATAAGTCGGATTTCGGGCTTACAACTGGATTACGTTACAGACATGAAATTAATGATTTCCGCAACCATGATACAGATGGTCTGGCTTTTGGTGACAAAGATTCTGAGACTGGTGAACGATTAGCGACAGCACAGAAATCGAAAATAACTTATACGGGCTCTTATAAAATTGAACAATACCCAAAAGTTGATCTTTCCTGGGAAGCAAACTACGTGAAGTCCCACAATAATGTGTTGTTATATGATGATAAAGATTGGGAATGGGATGCTGGTATTAAGCTTGGGTATAAATTCGAATCTTGGAAGCCTTACGTAGAACTTTGGTCTTCTGACATTAGTTCTTCGTCAAGCGATAGAGAAGCTAAATACCGATTTGGTGTTACTTATAGTTTCTAGAGTATCAATTAATTTCAAAAACAAAATGATAAAATTAGAGCTGTTAATTGAGGTTTTATATCAATCGATAGCAATATTAATTATTTCGAATATGAGAATGGATTATGAAATATTCTAAACTATCTATTGCGATTGGGCTATTAAGTGGTCTTCTATATGGTTGTAATGGAGATGGACTCGTTGTTGGGGATACAGGCGATAGCACCGTTGATGTTACGTTGACTAGTGGTATGTGGCAATTAGGTGACTCAGACTCAGATCCTGGGTTACCCAATGTTTATGTATTTTCTGATGATGGAAACCATAAATATTATGATGATGATGCAGATGTTACCGCTGGATATGTTATAAAGGATGCAAGCATATCAACTGTGTCTGCTTTTAACAGTTCATCCGGTACGGTGTCATTTAAGTTCTATGATGCGACTGGTGTGGAAAGTAACGCAACAGATATTTCGGATGCCGCTTTTACTATAAATACAGATGGTTCGTTAACTATCGTCAGTGATGATCTATCGGAAGCGCTTTCTAGTAATGATCAAACCAACGTTGATGGAGTAAAACAAGCAGTAGCGGATGCGAACAGCGATAGTGGTATCAATGGTTACGTGCGCGTGCTGGACACCAACCATGGTGGTACGAAAACCGACGTGGGCGAGTTGCGTTTAAAACTCTCTGACTCAGCCACAGCGGCAACGGTAGACAGTATTCTACGAGGTAAAGTATCAGTCAAGTTAGTATATCAAGTGGATGAGAGTACCGAACAACCCGAAAATGGGAATGGTAATAATGCTTACGTTTCGCTCTATTCATCAGGTACCTCAAATACAAACTTACATGGCGAAATTATCCTGAATAATGGTGATATTTACTACCGTTCTACTGAGACAGACAGCAGTGGTAAGCCGCAAGTCTCTGAGCAACCTGTCGGGACTTATGAGCTCGGTCAAGATCTATTTGTTGAACTAAATTGGTCAGACGGTTATTACACATTTTCAATCAACGAAGATACTTATGATAATAATGGTAATGGATTTGAAGCCTTCGACAAAACGGCAGTTCAAATTATCGCATTGAAGCTCGGTGATACGAGTAATACGACGCACTATGAGTTGTTGATTGACGATTTCACCGTCTACTCTCACGATAGTATGGATGACGAAGTCGTCTTCTCCGATACCTTTGATACTTATACTAACGGTCAAAACTTGTCAGGCAACCCGTATAACAACAACTCTGCAGAAGCAATCGTTGTTTTGGACGGTAATTCCCCTGGCAATCCGACGGACCCGGTTGACAACCAAGTAGCCGCTATCACGGATACAGATACTACTGACACAGGCGAACTTCGATATAAGTTCGATGAAGGAATGACAACGGGCTTACATAAAGTATCGATGTTTTATTCTGTGGGTGAGACCGAGTCTGCTTATGTATCTCTATTCGATGAGAAAAACTCAACAAGTTCTCTTATTGGCGAGCTCAGACTTGATGAAGGAAAAATAACCCTACGTGGTGAGGACGAGCAGGTTGCGACATTTACACCAGGTACGTGGGTTGACTTAGAGATGTCGTGGGACACATCCAGTGAATCTGAGCCGGGTAACTACTGGGTGAAAATTGATGGTGTTGAATATGGACCATATACATCTCAAAACTCAGGTTATGGTATTCCTGTGACCGCAACGACAATAAAGTTTTCTTCTAACTCAGGTACGGCGGAAACAACACTGTACGTTGATGACTATCAAGTCTATTCAGATATTGAAGGGACAGTAGAAGTATTTAATGATGACTTTGAGAGTTATGATATTGGTCACGAACTAAATGTATCACCTTATAACTCCAGTACTTTCTCTGCTGTCGTTTCAACCGATCCATTGTCTTCAGATTGAATATAAATAATAGGATGTAAAAATAAATTAAAGCTGCTTTTTTAGCAGCTTTAATTTTATTGTTCATTTAATAATAAAAGCTTAGAAAAGTGAGTTTCAAGGCGTGTTTTGGAGATTAATTACTTTACTTTCAACTAATACTCAACGACATGAATATATTGTGTTCGTTAACAATCGCGGAAACTGCAAAAATTTGAGTAATCAGGATGCTCAAGAAAGTGATGGACCCCACATAGTCCGAGATGAGGCGAGATCATGGTCTCATTTATCGAACCTTTATGTATTTGTAGTATTAAATTATGTAATAGTTTGGTTCAACCATGCAACGAGACTAGAGCCAACGTAAGAAAGTGACAACAACAAGTCTGTTGAATGGCGGTTATATAAAATTATGAGTTTGAATAGGTGCCAAACAAATGAAACATATCTACCTCAAAAGCGTTCTAACTACCTCTATTTTGCTAGCAGTGGGTTGTGCTAGCACTTCTGACCAAGCTGCGGACCCATTTCCAAACAATAAAGAGACCGGTTTAGAAATTTTGACTCCAACAGCGATCACTGCAAGCAGCCATGACGGAAATGTACCCGCTCGATTATTCGACGGCAACCTAATGACTCGATGGGCAGCCAACGGTGATGGTGAATGGGCGATGCTTGACTACGGTGCTCTTCATGAATTTGATGCCGTGCAGATTGCCTTCAGCAAAGGAAACGAACGTGTCACCAACTTTGAGATTCAAACCAGTGAAGACGGAGAAAATTGGAACACGGTTCTGCCTAACCAGCAAAGTTCTGGCAAGGTGATTGGTCTTGAGCGATTCCAATTCTCGCCCGCCGTCCAAGCGCGATATGTACGCTATGTTGGTTTTGGCAACTCAAAGAATAAATGGAACTCGGTAACAGAGTTTGCTGCAGTTAATTGTAGTATTAATGCGTGTCCTGCCAGTCATATTATTACAGATTCAGTCGTCGCAGCTGAGCAAGAATTGATAGCCCGTATGGAGGCAGAATCTAAGGCCCTAAAAGAGGCGAGAAAAGATCTTCGCAAAGGTGACTTCGGAGCGCCTCTAGTTCTTCCTTGCTCAACAACAGTTGCATGCGATTTATCTAAGCCAATGGCTGTACCTTCATTGCCGGAAACACCGCTCGCGAGTAATGCTCCTGGACAAAATTTCGATTTAACGCGATGGAAATTAACCACGCCTTTCGATCACGATGGAGATGGTAGAGCCGACGATGTGAATGAATGGGATCTCGCAAACGGTTTCCAACATCCTGATATTTTCTATACGGCTCCAGACGGTGGAATGGTCTTTAAAACATACGTAAAAGGCGCGCGCACCTCCAAAAATACCAAATATGCTCGGACTGAACTTAGAACAATGCTTCGAGCGGGTGACAAATCTCATTCAACAAAAGGCGTGAACCCGAATAACTGGGTCTTCAGCTCTGCACCTGTCGAGGACCAAAAAGCGGCAGGTGGTGTCGATGGCGTATTAGAAGCAACGTTGAAGATAGACCATGCTACCGTAACTGGAGATGCCCATGAGGTTGGCCGTTTTATCATTGGTCAAATTCATGACAAGGATGATGAGCCGATTCGATTGTACTACCGTAAGCTACCTGACCAACCAACAGGGGTGGTGTATTTTGCTCATGAGAATACTAACAGCGGTACAGAGGATTACTACAACCTTATCGGAGACATGACAGCAGAAGTCGGTGACCAAGGTATCGCTTTAGGCGAGTTATTCAGTTATCGAATCGCGGTAGAAGGCAACACGATGACAGTCACCCTAATGCGAGAAGGACATGACGATATCGTTCAGGTTGTCGATATGAGTGAGAGTGGGTATGACGTCGGCGGAAAGTACATGTACTTTAAAGCTGGCGTGTATAACCAAAATATCAATGGTGAGCTAGACGATTACTCACAGGCAACTTTTTACAAGTTGACGCAATCTTTTGGTCAGTTTAAAGGCTAAATCTATATAGAGTTTTACGTGTTGGATGCACAAGTTTTAATGCCAGTCAGGTTAGCTGACTGGCATTTTTTATTTGGATGCGAACAACAGGAAATCTAGTGTCCAACACTTTTGAATTAGCGAGTCATGGATAGCTGCCTCAAAACTTGATCGTCGGTTGTTATTGGCGGAGAAGTCTTCGTCATCCGCTATGCATCATCGCATTTATTTTGCGCTTTTAACCCGACCATTGTGATGTCTCACCATGAAACTTCCTCATGTTTCATGTGAAGTAATACCAATATTCTTCAACTCGTGAACTCCGTATAACTGGCGTTAGGCTTTGACCCACCCAGCAGAGCCTAAATCGTCAGCGTTTTCTTAGGAAATAGGATAATTACAATGAATAACGAGTTCACTTTTAGGATTAAAAGCCTGCGTTTTGATGAGCATTATCTGCCGTCAGACAACACGCGTATTACCACCAACTTTGCCAACTTGGCACGGGGCCCGCAACGTCAAGAGAACCTGCGAGCGGCGCTGCGAATGATGGACAATCGCTTCAATTCGCTTGCCCATTGGGACAATCCTACTGGTGATCGTTACGCATTGGAGTTGGACATCATCTCCGTCGAGATTGCGTTGGACGGGCAAAGTGACGCTTTTCCCTCGATAGAAGTCCTGCAAACGCATATTTTGGATCATAAAAACAATCAACGCATTGAAGGTATCGTGGGGAATAATTTCTCTTCCTATGTGCGCGATTACGATTTTAGTGTCTTACTGCTTGAGCATAACAAGCAGACTAACCAGTTTAGTGTGCCGCCCAAATTTGGTGAGCTGCATGGCGAACTGTTCCAGTCTTTTGTTCGCTCTGCGACATATCACCAATCGTTTAACAAGCGTCCGGTGATTTGCCTCAGTGTTTCTGACAACAAAATCTATCGCCGCACCAGCAATCAACACCCGGTGCTCGGTGTTGAGTATCTGCCGAATGAATCGTCGCTTACTGAGCAGTATTTCAAAAAGATGGGCTTAGACGTACGTTACTTTATGCCGCCGAACTGCGCCGCGCCACTGGCTTTCTACTTCTTTGGGGACTTACTCAATGATTACACCAATCTAGAACTCATCAGCACGATCAGCACGATGGAGACGTTTCAAAAGATTTATCGCCCTGAGATCTACAACGCCAACGCAGCGGCTGGGGCGGTGTATCAACCAAAATTGAACAATCGCGATCACTCTCTGACACAAATCGTCTATGACCGCGAAGAACGCAGCCAATTAGCAGTAGAGCAAGGGAAATTTGCACAAACGCACTTTATTCAACCGTATCAAGCGCGACTTGAGCAGTGGTCAGAAAGCTACGCGTAACCATGATGAAAATACTGTGAAGGAACAATCGATGAAAACATTACTACCGACATCAACCGCGGGAAGCTTACCTAAACCGTCATGGCTTGCCGAGCCGGAGACACTCTGGTCCCCGTGGAAGTTAGAAGGGGAAGCGCTGCAAGATGGAAAACGCGATGCTCTGCGTGTTGCCCTGCAAGACCAGCAATTCGCGGGCGTTACTATCGTCAGTGACGGCGAGCAAACGCGCCAGCACTTTGTCACTACATTTATTGAGCATTTGGGTGGGGTGGATTTCGACAATCGTCAAACCGTGACCATTCGTAATCGTTATGAAGCAAGCGTTCCGACCGTGGTTGGCCCGGTAAGTCGCATCAAACCGGTGTTTGTCGAGGACGCGAAATTTTTGCGCCAGCAAACTGACCAACCCATCAAGTGGGCACTGCCTGGGCCGATGACTATGATCGATACCTTGTATGATGCGCACTACAAAAGCCGTGAGAAATTGGCGTGGGAGTTTGCCAAGATCCTCAATCAAGAAGCAAAAGAGCTTGAAGCGGCAGGTGTCGATATCATCCAGTTTGATGAACCCGCGTTTAATGTGTTCTTCGATGACGTGAACGACTGGGGAATCGCCTGCTTAGAACGTGCGATTGAAGGGCTTAAATGTGAAACCGCGGTACATATCTGCTATGGCTACGGTATCAAAGCCAACACTGACTGGAAAAAAACCTTGGGCAGCGAGTGGCGCCAGTATGAGGCCGTGTTCCCTAAGTTGCAGCAATCAAACATCGATATTATCTCACTGGAGTGCCACAACTCACGTGTGCCGATTGAGTTGTTATCATTGATTCGAGGCAAAAAAGTGATGGTGGGCGCTATTGATGTCGCCACTCATGACATTGAAACGCCAGAAGAGGTCGCAAGTACGCTCAGAGAAGCGCTCAAATATGTCGATGCCGATAAGTTGTACCCTTGTACCAACTGCGGCATGGCACCTTTGCCTCGCGAGGTCTCTGCTGCCAAGCTCAAAGCATTGAGCGACGGCGCCAAAATAGTCCGAGACGAGTTAGTCGCATCGGGGTAACGCATTGTTGAGCTCGGATTGTATGCGCTGGGTTTGACAGCCTCACCACTGAGGTCTATATTCAGCGCGTTATTTCACCTAAAGCGAGGACACAAGATGATTGTAATGATGAACAGCAACTGGGCAGTGAAAGGGTAAACCGCCAAATCGCTCTTTGTGGATAATCCACAGTCCCCTTCTTTGCCCGGTATCACCGGGGTCAACTCTATCCGAATTAGACCCTAATGCTCTATGTATTAAGGCGCATTGTTGCGTCTGGGATAATTCAATCATGAATACAAAATTTTCTTTTTTAACCGCGGCCAATAAAAACCCGAATTTGCTTAAACGTCTCGGTTGGAAGCCATTTTTTCAGCAGCAGATCTCATTAGACGATTACGATGATACTCGCTGGGCTCGCGTCATCGCACATCATCGCAGTGGTTACGTGGTGCTAAGCCAACAAAGTGACGGCTATCAAGAGCATCATTTACCGATCACCCGTTCATTGCCAGCGATGACCGTTGGCGATTGGCTAGTGTTGGATGGTCAGCAACAGTTCTCGTCGCTACTTGAACGCCGAAGCCTGTTTAGCCGAAAAGCCGCAGGGACAAAGGTCGAACAGCAACTGATTGCCGCCAATGTGGACACCGTATTTATCGTCTGTTCGCTTAACCATGATTTCAACCTAAGCCGCATTGAGCGATACCTTGCCCTTGTTAATGAAGCCAAGGTTGAGCCCGTAGTCGTGCTGACTAAAGCCGATTTGTGCGAGGATGAAGCGGCGCTGCGCCAACAGGTCCAGCAATTGGATCCATTTCTCATGGTTGAGAGTGTCAATGCACTTGACGCTAACAGCGTAAGTCGCTTGATGAGCTGGTGCGGCGAAGGCCAAACGGTGGCGTTTATCGGATCGTCTGGGGTGGGGAAATCCACGCTCGTCAATACCTTGCTAGGAGAGCAGGAGCAAGCGACCGGAGGTATCCGTGAGGATGACAGCAAGGGTAGGCACACCACCACTTCGCGCTCGATTCACTTTCTGCCCTCGGGCGCGGTTTTACTTGATACGCCGGGAATGCGAGAAATTCAACTGGCGGACTGTGAAGATGGTGTGAGTGAGACTTTTGCGGACGTAGCGAGCTTGGCTAAAGCGTGCCGCTTTGGTGATTGTCAGCATCAAAGTGAGCCGGGCTGCGCCGTGCAGCAAGCTATCTCCAATGGTGAGTTGGATGAACGCCGTTTTAACAACTACCAAAAGCTCTTACGTGAGCAGGCCCATAACGGCGCCACGCTTGCGCAGCAACGCGCGCAAAGTAAACAATTTGGCAAAATGGTGCGACGGGTAATGGGAGAAAAGCAAAAACGCAGAAACGGGGTGTAATCTCGATAATTTCAAGGAGGCGAAATGCCTCCTTGAAATTAGGCAGCGGCCGTTTCATGCTGATCGCATCGTTATTAAATGGTGATTACACTAAGTTATCACCTCAACTCTATATTGGTGTTATCCATGAAATCTTCACTTGGCTTCTTTCTTTTCAGCAGCGCGTTTTATGTCAGCGCAGATGTGACATTACCGCCGTTTGAGATTAATGACTCAACGTGGCGTGAGAAAGTGTTTTCTGGCAATACTCAATATCAGCCAATGCTAGGTGGTTCAGTGCTGCAAGCAGTCAGTGAAGAGAGTGCGTCTGGCTGGGTAATCGCTAAGCGCGTTGATCTTTTGCAGACACCGATGATCCATTGGCGATGGAAAGTGGATCAAGCACTCACCAGATTAGACGAGCGCAGCAAACAAGGGGATGATTATGCCGCGCGGATTTATCTTGTGATGGAAAAGGGCTTGATGGGACTAAGCTCACAAGCGCTCAACTACGTTTGGTCGAGCTCACAAAGTGAAGGCACTTCTTGGGATAATGCTTATGCAGGTGAAAGGGTCAAAATGTTAGCGGTGAAAGACAACGAGGCAAAACTTGGCTTATGGCATGATGAAAAGCGTAACGTTTATCAAGACTTCATCACCTACTTTGGCGACAAGGGTAGTGATATCGATAACGCCCGCGCGTACCAGTATATTGATGTCATTGCTATTATGACCGATACGGACAATAGTGGCGAGCAAGCCCATGCGTTCTATGGTGAAATAAGGTTTACAGAACAGTGAGTAATGTTTGTCACCATGGAATTTTAGTGATGAATGTTTTTGGGGTTTTATGAGTGATGGATGTCGAATAGAATCGGTTGTTCATAAACGACGAACCTCAATTGACCGAGTGATGCTATGACTTTTTCTCCTATCAAAACTGCTGTAGTGGGCTACGGCTTTTCTGCAAAAACCTTCCACATCCCGTTTATTACCAGCTTAGAAGCCTTTGATTTTGTTGCTGTCAGCACCAGTAAGACAGAGGTAGCCCAAGATTGGCCAAACGTCCAGCACTTTACAGACGCCGTGGCGATGCTTACGGAATCTGACGCTGAACTGGTGATTATTACCGCGCCCAACAGTGAACACTTTCCGTTAGCGAAATTAGCATTGGAAAAAGGGAAGCACGTCATCATTGAGAAGCCGTTTGTGACGAATGTGCAAGATGGTCAGGCGTTGATTGATTTGGCGAAAAAAAATCAGTGTCTACTCAGTGTTTACCACAATCGACGTTGGGATGGAGACTTTTTAACCGTTAAATCCCTTATTGAAGAGGGCAGAGTGGGTGACGTCAAACATTTCGAGTCTCACTTTGACCGATTCAGACCCGAAGTGCGCGTTCGCTGGCGTGAGCAGGCGACCGATGGCGGTGGTATTTTATTTGATCTTGGCTCGCATCTTATCGATCAAGCGCTTGAACTGTTTGGCTTACCAGAGGCGATCAGTGCTCATTGCAAAATGCTGCGTCCATCGAGCACCACGGTGGATTACTTCAACGTTACGCTTCATTACCCCAACCGATTAGCAGTACTTCATGGCGATATGTTCAGCGCGGGTCCTAACCATCGTTTTACTGTTAAGGGCACGCAGGGCAGCTATGAAAAATACGGTCTAGATCCTCAGGAGTCTCAGCTAATTTCAGGCATGACACCTGAAGACCTAAGTTGGGGCCAAGAAAGTGAGGCGCACTTTGGGCGTTTTTATCACGCTGAAGGCTCTGAGCGTATTGACACTTTTGCGGGTCAATACCAAACCTATTTTGAGCAAATGGCTAGCGCGATTCGACACGACACACCAGTCCCGGTAACGCCCGAACAAGCGCTAGTGACGATTCGCCTGATTGAATTAGCGATGCAGAGCAGTCGCTTAGGGCAAACATTGGCACTGGAAGGTCAATGGGAGTGGAATCAATGACTCAAGCGTCAATAGAGGTATTGTTAGAGCAAGAAGCTCAACTTCAGTTTGAACGCTTTAACAATGAGACAGCATGGGAGCTAGGGCTGGCATTAAAACAGCGTGCCGAAGCGCAGTCGGCGGCTGTGCTGGTGGAAGTGTATGCATTTGAACAGGTCATTTTTCAGTTCGCCATGCCCGGAACCACAGCCGACAATCTAGACTGGGCGATGCGCAAACGCCGCTCTGTGATGCGATTTGGCCACAGCTCCTATTACTTAGGTCAGTACAATGCGCAAAAGCAGCGAGATTTTGAACGCCAAGCGCACCTAGATGCGACTCAGTACTGTGCGCATGGTGGATCATTCCCGATTCGAATTCGAGGTTGTGGCCTTGTAGGTGCCATCACGGTCTCAGGGTTACCTCAAGCTGACGATCATCAGTTAGTGATTGAGGTGTTGAGTGACTATTTTGCGAATTGTTCAAGAGTCACCTAAATCTAGGTGACCTAAATCTGATGGCGAAAAGTCTTATGCTAGGGCGTTGGGATGCCCAGTTTAGCGCGCATTTGATCAATAATACGCATGTGCTCTAGCGTTGATGAGAGAGGGTGAATCTCACTAAAAACTTGGCCACTGCGAATGCATGCCATGGCTTCACGAATCTGGTATTCAAACCCACCGCCGTGATGGGTGACCTGAAAGGTTTCAGGGGCGTTATCGTCAGCGTAGAGCGTGGCAGATTGGGCACCAAAGAAAGGAGCATCAATGACAATGCGTCCATGAGTGCCTGAGATTTGCATCACCATTGGCTCATCCACATGGAAGCTACAATGAAAGGTTGCGTGCCGGCCGTCACCATAATCTAAAAGTGCATTAACCGTTTCTTCCACCCCTGTTTGCCCGACATCGCCGCTCAGTTTCCAGTCACACGGCGCTTGACCAAATAGGAGGTTCGATAGCGCGATATTGTAAATGCCAATGTCGTGAAGCGCGCCACCCCCAAGCAAGGGATCAAATAAACGATCATTTGGGTCAACATCCACCTTAAAACAAAAGCTCGAGTGAACCTGTTTCACTTCGCCAATTTGCGCCAACCATGTGTTCATATTTCGCCAAACAGGGAGAAATTTCGACCACAGCGCCTCCATGATGAAAGTGGACTGTTCTAAAGCGAGGCTCGCCAACGCTTGTGATTGCGCGGCATTCATCGTCAATGGCTTTTCACACAACACCGGTTTTCGGGCCAACAAGCATTGTTTTGCTAGCTCAAAGTGAAACGCATGAGGTGTGGCGATGTAGATGGCATCGATGTCGGGGTCGCGAATTAACTCGGCGTAATCCAAATATATGCGATCGGTTCCATACTGCTCAGCGAACGCCGTTGCGCGCTGTTTATCTCGACTGGCGACGGCTGTGATACAAGCATCGTCGACAACACGGATCCCTTTGGCAAAGTTATGCGCGATGCGACCCGGCGCAATCACGCCCCATTTCATGACGGGTTGAGTGTGGGTGGCTGACATGAGTTCTCCTTTCTCTTTGCAGTCTGCACTATAGCGTATTAATTAGGCAGCTCATGCGCACACAAACGAGAGTGTGAGCACTCTCAACTGCTTACCTTACTCGGTGACCATTTCTGGTGCAGGTTTCATGGCGGCCTCATCACTCACGGAAGTGGTCGTCTGATTGCTGAGGTGATAAATCATCGCAGGTAAGTCATTACGATAGAAGCTTGCAGTATAAGCACTGTTCGCTTTAGGCAGTGAAGCGGCAAATCGCTCAAGATCAGCACTCAGCATGTCCAGTGATGTCTCTTGGGCCGCATCAATTCGCTCATCAATCGTCTTGACCAAGTTGTTTAACGTCTCTTGGTATTGCTCAACCGTGTGGCTGTTGACCGGTTGAAAAACGAAAAACAGGTTGGCTAAACGGAGTACGGCCATTTCTGTTTCTGGCGTTAGGGCATCAAGGGCACAAAAGCGTTCTATGTGGCCTTTGAATGTCTGTTTAATGCGTTTGGAGCGCAGCAATAGCGTCTGCTTTGCGTCTTGGCGACTTTTTCTACGTACAGATTCGGAGTGATAGTAGTGCGCCAGCAGCGCGGTAAGGACGATAGCCAACAAAATAAACAGGGTGAGTAACATAAAAAAGGAAAGGCAAGGATAACGTGGTAAAACAATGCATTAGTTTATATATCAATAGCGTTGAAAAGCAAAGGGTTTGATGGTGCAAACCCAATGCGTGTAATGGTTTGTGTGAGGACGGCGTTTTAGAGAAAACAGATCTCCGGCGCTATTACCCGACTAATCCCAGATGGGTGCTAACCCATCTGGGTCGACTTCACGCCCATTTCTTTCTAATGCGTCGATGCGTGCCATATTATCATCACTCAGTGTTAGCTTTTGCGCCTCAAGGTTGCTGGCTAAGTTATCGCGCTTGGTCGATGAAGGGATCACAGCGTAGCCTTTGTTTAGCGCCCAAGCGAGTGTAACTTGCGCTGGGGTTGCGTTGCACTCAACCGCGATCTGTTTGATGACCTCATCGTGAAGCACTTTGCCGTAGGCGAGCGTCATGTATGACGTCACCTGAATCCCTTGCTGTTGCATGAATTCAACCAGTTTGTTGTTTTGCAAATAAGGGCTCAGTTCAATTTGGTTAGTGGCAATGTGATCGACACCGACGATATCAATCGCTTGCTGAAGCAGGTCGATATTGAAGTTCGACACGCCAATCTGTTTTGTCAGACCAAGCGTCTTTGCTTCCATCAGCGCCTTCATGTACTCCTCGATATTCTTGTCTGTCCCCGGCCAATGAATCAGAGTGAGGTCGACGTAATCCGTGTTGAGTTTCTTAAGGCTCTCTCGAAGGCTAGCAATAAGTGATGCCTCGCTCATGTTATCCACCCAAATCTTGGTGGTAATAAATAGCGATTCACGAGGCAGATGACTTGCCGCGATCACCTCTCCAATGTCCGCTTCATTGCCATAGATTTGCGCAGTATCAATGGCGCGATAGCCTAAGTCGAGCGCGTGTTTGACCGATTGTTTTACTGTGTCTCCTGTCAGACGAAATGTGCCGACACCGAAAGTGGGAACTGCCATATGAACTCCTATTTTTAAAGGAAGGGTTTGTGTGCTGACTAATGTACGGTGTCTATTTCTTGCCGTATAGTTAACAAAAAGAAAATCTAATTTGATAATTGGTAAACAATGAAAGCGACCCTCGATGAGATGAAGACGTTTGTGACTGTAGTGGATGTGGGTTCGATCAGCGATGCTGCACAAGTATTGTCGGTGACGGTCTCTGCTGTCAGTCGCACCGTATCGCGCTTAGAAACGAAACTCGACACGACGCTGCTTAATCGTACAACGCGAAAGCTAGATGTGACGAGTGAAGGGGCGGTCTACCTCGCCAAAGTTCGGCAAATCTTGGATGAGGTAGAAGCGGCGGAAGCGCAGCTGACCAGCCAAAAAACACAACCATCAGGATTGTTGAGAATCAATGCCGCGACCCCGTTTTGTTTGCATGTGCTGACGCCATTAATTGCTCGCTATCAGCAAACGTATCCTGATGTGGAGATTGAGTTAAATTCCAATGAAGAGAACATCGATCTGGTCGGCAAAAAGACCGACATTGCGTTTCGCATCGGAGAACTAAGAGATTCAACGCTCAGAGCCACGTTTATTGGCCATAGCCGTATACGTATTCTCGCCAGTCCTGCGTATATTGAAGCACAAGGCAAACCTAACTGTGTTCAAGATCTGCTGTCGCACAAATTGCTGGGATTTAGCCGCCCTGAGTCGCTAAAAGATTGGCCATTGCTTGATGACAGTAACAAGTTCATCAAGATCACGAGTAATCTACGTTCGGACAACGGGGAAACGATTCGTGCCTTAGCACTGCACGGTGCTGGGATCGCTTGCTTGTCAGACTTCATGACTTATCAAGATAGGCAGAGTGGCGCCCTCACTGAATTGCTTACAGATGCTTCACAAGACATTCGTCAGCCCATTCACGCTGTCTATTACCGTAACTCTGCTACGTCACGACGCATCAGTTCTTTTATTGATTTCGTCAAGAAAGAAGCGACAGTGCAAGAGGGACGTTTTTTGTAATGCCGATGCCTACTCGCACCATCAATCACAAGGACAATTAATGCTGGAATTAGGAATGAACCGAGAGCAATGGATGATCAGTGCTATCTTACTAGGTACGGTGTGCCTGTTTTTGCTCGGACGTTGGCGATACGATATGGTGGCTTGTGTAGGTAACGAAACAAAAAAAGGGGAGCCATTCGCTCCCCAAGACAGTGTTGACGTGGTGGAATAAAAACTTAGGCCGTAGCGAACTTGTAGGTGCGGTAACCGCCGAGTAGGTTACGCGCCTTAAAGCCGTTGTTGACCAATTGACGGTAGGCTACGTTACCGCGTAACCCTACTTGACAGTAGATAACGATCTCTTTGTCTTTAGGGAGCTCATTCATGCGGTGACGCAACTGGTCGACAGGGATGTTAATCGCACCATCGATGTAACCGACTGATTCCAACTCACCTGGGTTACGCACGTCAAGCAAGACTTGGTCCTCTGTGAGGTTGTCGATTTCATCAAAGTGAATCGCTTTGCTGTCGCCTTTGATTAGGTTGTTGGCTACAAACGCGGCTTGGTTGATGACGTCTTTTGCCGAGCCGTACGGTGGAGCGTAAGTTAATTCAAGGTGCTGCAATTGATCGACAGTCATACCTGCGCGCTGGGCTACCGCCATCACGTCAATGCGTTTATCGACGCCATCTTTACCGACCGCTTGTGCGCCCAAAATCTTGCCAGAGGTTGGGTCAAACAGCATTTTAAACGACACAATTTCCGCGCCAGGGTAGTAGCTCGCATGGCTCGCGGTGTGGACATACACTTTTTCATAGACGATGCCTGCGCGTTTTAGCTGCTTCTCGTTTTTACCGGTAGAGGCGACGGCAAGATCGAAAATCTTACAGATTGCAGTGCCTTGTGTACCTTGGTACTGTTCACTGCGGCCAAGCATATTGTCTGCCGCCATGCGGCCTTGACGGTTGGCAGGTCCTGCAAGAGGGACCAATGTCTGCTCCCCGGTCACGAAGTCTTTCTCTTCTACCGCATCACCCACCGCGTAGATGCTAGGATCGCTGGTTTGCATCGCTTCATTGGTGTAAATGCCGCCAAGGGCGCCAATTTGTAGACCGGCTTCTTGTGCGAGCTTGGTTTCTGGGCGCACACCAATAGCCATAATAAGAATGTCCGTGGTGAGCGTTTCGCCACTGTTGAGCGACAGTTTCAACTCACCTTCGATGTGTTGATGTTCGACATCCTCACCCGAAGCGATACTTGCCATGTGATCATTGGGTACATATTCGACGGCGCTTAACGCAACACCCAATTTGAGATCGATGCCGCGCTGGCGAATTTCCGCGTGCGCGAAGCCTGCCATTTCACGATCGACGGGCGTCATCACTTGATCGGCCATTTCGATGAGGGTGGTTTTGATGCCGAGCTGGTGGAAGGCTTCCATCATTTCAAGGCCAATAAATCCCCCCCCCACGACAGTGGCGTGTTCCGGTTTGTTCATCTGAATCGTTTTGATGATGCGATCCATGTCTGGAATGTTGCGCAGTGAATGCGTCAGCGGATTCTTGATACCAGGGATCGGTGGCACAACTGGACCTGCGCCTGGGCTTAATAGCAGAAAGTCATAAGACTCTTGGTATTCAGTGCCATCAAGCAGATTTTTTACCGTGATGGATTTGTCTTCGCGATTAATGCGCACCACTTCATTCATCACGCGGACATCGACGTTAAATCGTGCAAGGAAGCTCTCCGGAGTTTGTAACAGGAGCTTACTGCGGTCGGTAATGTCGCCGCCGATGTGGTAAGGCAAGCCGCAGTTGGCAAACGAAACAAACTCACCACGTTCAAACATGATGATTTGAGCATCCTCGCTAAGGCGACGAGCACGAGCAGCCGCAGATGCACCACCTGCAACACCGCCTACGATAACAATTTTAGTCATGGGTGACTCCGATTAGTGAAAACCAAGTTTTTTCAAAAAGAAAGCGGCAGGGCACAAACCTGTAAACGCGCTTTGAATCAAGTTAACGCCAACAAACACGGTTAGCCAAACAAAGTGGCTGCTGACGGTGAAGGTCAGGACCACCGAGAGCAGAACCATACTGCCTGCCAGTACACGAATAGCATTTTCTAACGTCATGATCGTTCTCCTTTCGAATCATTTCCGTGATGAAACCCTCGTACTATAGAACTCTAAATTAGAAAAGTCTAATGTTTATTTGTCTAATTACAAAAACACTAAATTAGTATTGACTAAATTAGGTTTGGGTTTATTATCAAGCCATTCGTTAGAGAGCATTCCATTGCAAAATAATAGGTGTGTCATGAGTGAACAAACATTGAATCTAAGCCAAATGCAACAAAATGCGGTTGAGGCTTCTGATCTACTCAAGGTCATGGCTCACCCAGAGCGTTTGATGGTCTTATGTCAATTGACGCAAGGCGAAGTCGGCGTGGGGGCCTTGCAAGCAGGGTCGACATTGAGCCAATCCGCCTTCTCTCAACATCTTACTGTGCTGCGTAAGCATGGATTAATACAGGCGCGTAAAGAGTCCCAACAGGTGTTCTACTCCTTGGCAGATGCGCGAGTGATTCAACTTATTCAGAGTTTAGAGACAATTTTTTGCGCTCGATAACGCTGGGTAAACCCAACATTAATACATACGACATTTAGAGGTAGATATGGCGTTCACAGTTCCTTGGGAATCGTTAGCAGGAGGCATGTTACTTGGGGTTTCAGCCACGATTTTGTTGCTGATTAACGGAAAAATCGCGGGCATTAGCGGCATCATGACGGGGCTACTTACGCCGAAATCGAACGATTTTGCTTGGCGATTGCTTTTCGCGGTGGGCATGGTCTCGGGCGGTATTCTCGCAGCCTTGCTGTTTGTTGACGATGTGGTGACGGTCTATTCAACCAGTGCGACAGGATTGGCGCTCGCCGGTTTGCTTGTTGGAGTGGGTACACGCCTTGGCAACGGTTGCACCAGTGGGCACGGTATTTGTGGCCTTGGCCGTTTGTCTAAGCGTTCAATGGTCGCGACTGGCGTCTTTATGGGCGTGGCAGCGTTGACGGTATTTGTTCGATTCCACCTTGTATAACCCTAGGATCTTCTCATGAATAAAGTTGTTTTTCGTTTAACGTCACTGTTGGCAGGCGTGTTATTTGGCATGGGCATGGTGGTGTCTGGCATGGCAGACCCAAACAAAGTTCTGGGCTTTTTGGACATCGCGGGTCAGTGGGATCCAAGTTTGATGTTTGTGATGGGCGGCGCCTTGTTGGTGTTTATGCCGAGCTATTTTTTGCTGATTAAACCCAAGAAAAAGCCGCTCGCGGCACAGACCTTTTGCCTAGCAAAAAGTAAGCAGATTGATGGTCGATTGTTAAGCGGCGCTGCGCTGTTTGGCGTGGGTTGGGGGCTTGCTGGCGTTTGCCCAGGACCTGCAATGGCCAGTCTTGGTTTAGGTAACGTGGGCGTGTGGATCTTTTTTGCCAGCATGATGGTTGGTCTAGGGGCCACTAACCTAATGATTTGTTTTAAAAACAGCCGCAAGTCACAGTCTCAACTTGCTTAAGTTTTACACTGATACATAACCCCTCAAAAAAAGGAGCGGCGATCATGAAAAGGACATTTCAACTCTCTGTAGTCACGTATGCACTGGCCGTGAGCCTGATGGGCTTTTCTTATGTGAGCATGGCTAACCAGAATGACACGTTGTACACGGTCACACGCGCTCCGATGGCGCAGAGTGTCCATTTAGATGGCGTGATTCAACCCGTCAATCAAGGAACCGTCGCCGCTCAGACGTCTGGGCGAGTTGTGAGCCTGCACGTTGATGTCAATGATGTCGTTAAACAAGGGCAAGTGTTGCTGGAAATCAGCGCGGTGCAACAATCGGCCTCGCTCGATGCCGCCAATGCACAACTGGCTAGTGCGATTGCGCTAAATCGTGAGGCGCAAGCTCAGGTTGCCCGGTATCGTCAACTCTTCCCGAAAGGGGCGATTTCTCAAGATCAAATGGACAGCGCAGAAGCGCGTGCGCGCAGCACTGCAGCGTCAGTGAAAGCGGCGCAAGCAAGTGTCGCTCAGGCAAAAGAGTCCCTTGGCTACACCAGTATTCGAGCGCCTTATGACGGCGTGGTCACAGCGCGTCATGTCGAACTGGGTGAAACCGTTGCGCCAGGGTCGCCACTACTCAGTGGCTTCTCTTTAGATCGCCTGCGCGTTGAAACGCAAATTCCTCAGCGCTATCAACCGCTTGTTAAGGATGTCTCTCAATTTGATGTGATGGCCCCGAATGGCGAGCGCGTCGCGCCCACCTCCTATAACTTGTTCAGCTATGCCGACACCACGTCTCACACCTTCAAAATTCGTTTGGATTTACCCGACAGCAAAGATTTGCCTGCTAATGCGAGCGCCTTGGTGCCGGGAATGTGGGTGAAAACTGAGTTTCGCTTCGGTGAACGCGCGATACAAATGATTCCCAATGAGGCGGTAGTACGCCGAGGCGAGTTAAGTGCGGTTTACCGTCAAAGTGAAAACGGACCGGTGCTTAACCCAGTGCGTTTAGGTCAACAAGTGGGTGAGTACGTTGAGGTGCTGTCTGGGTTGGAAGAGGGAGATGCGATCTACGCGACCTTACCAACATTAAGCCAGCAGCAATAAAGGCAGGGGGAAAGTCGCATGGAATATAAGCTAGGGATCTCAGGCCGTATTGCCGCAGCATTTCAAAACTCAGCCATGACGCCATTGTTGGCGTTGGTGGGCTTATTGATGGGTCTGTTTGCGGTTATCATTACACCTAAAGAAGAAGAGCCACAAATCGATGTCACCTTCGCGGATGTGTATATTCCCTTCCCCGGAGCAACGCCCGGTGAAGTGGAGAGCCTAGTCACCACCCCCGCAGAACAGATCATTTCTGAAATTCAGGGTATCGATAAAATCTACTCGTTTTCGCAGCCCGATGGCGCGATGATCGTCGCGATCTTTGATGTTGGCGTTAGCCGTAACGACGCTGTCGTGCGCATTTATAATAAACTCTATTCCAATAAAGATTGGATGCCGCAGGGCGTGGGTGTCGGTGAGCCCGTCATTAAACCCAAAGGGATTGAGGATGTGCCGATCGTCAGTATCACCTTATCCAGCCCATCGGCGCAGCTTGATCAGCAGCACTTAACTCAGGTAGCACACGGCTTAGAAACTGAGCTTAAACGCATTGAAGGGACACGAGACATCTATACAGTTGGCAGTCACGAGACCATTGTTGACGTGCGTTTAGACCCTGTAAAGATGAACAGTTTTAATATCACCTTGGATCAGCTTAATCAGCATTTGCCCGCCGCGAATCAAAGCTCTCCCATGCTGAGCTTAACCCATGAAAACCAACAGTTTCCAGTCCAAGTCGGCCAGTTTCTTTCACGCGTTGAAGAGGTGAAACAGCTAGTGGTCGGGTTGTATAACCAAACCCCCGTCTATTTAGAAGATATTGCTACGGTTAGCTTAGGCACTAACACGCCGACGCAGCAGGTGTGGACGAGCTCAAAAGAGGGCTTGCATCCCGCAGTCACGCTCGCGGTGGCAAAAAAAAGCGGTGAGAACGCAGTCAACGTCGCGAAAGCCGTTGAAGCGCGTTTAGACGCACTTAAGAATCAACTGATTCCCGAAGGCATTAAGGTTGAAATAACACGTGACTACGGTAAAACCGCGGCGGACAAAAGCAATACGTTGATCGGCAAACTGGCGTTCGCCACGGCAGCGGTGGTGATTCTGGTCTTGCTGACCATGGGTTGGCGTGAAGCCATCGTCGTCGGAATAGCGATTGTGGTGACCTTGATGATCACTTTGTTTGCGTCTTGGGCTTGGGGATTTACCCTCAATCGCGTGTCACTGTTCGCCCTGATATTCTCAATCGGTATTTTGGTCGATGACGCGATTGTGGTGGTGGAAAACATTCACCGGCATATGTCCATGGGCAAAAAATCACTCGATGAATTGATCCCCGTCGCTGTCGATGAAGTCGGTGGACCGACCATCTTAGCAACTTTAACCGTGATCGCGGCATTGCTGCCGATGGCGTTTGTGAGCGGATTGATGGGGCCATACATGAGCCCAATTCCAATCAATGCGTCTATGGGGATGTTGATTTCACTGGCGGTCGCCTTTGTGCTCTCACCTTGGCTAGCGCATCATCTACTCAAACACGCCCATCACGAAGACGCAAAAGGTGCGAGCTCATCACTATTTCATCGCATTATGGCCCCTTTTGTCACCGCCAGAGCACAGCGTCGCAATCGTTGGTTGTTATTGTTGGCGATATTGGCGCTGATTGCTGGTTCGGTACTGCTGCCAGTGGTGCAATCGGTGGTGTTGAAGATGCTGCCTTTTGACAACAAATCCGAGTTTCAAGTGGTGCTGGATATGCCAGAAGGTGAGCCGCTAGAGCGGACGCAGCGCGTGCTGTTTGAACTTGGCCAAGCGCTCGATGAGGTGCCTGAAGTCACTGGCTATCAAATCTATGCGGGTACGGCGGCGCCTATCAACTTTAATGGCTTGGTTCGTCACTACTTTATGCGCAATCAACCGAATCAAGGCGATGTTCAAGTGAATTTGGTGGATAGGAAAGATCGTGACCGAGATAGCCACACCATTGCTGGTGAGGTGCGCCCAGTGCTCAATGAGATTGCGTCGCGCTTTGGGGGCAAAGTTAAAGTGGTTGAAGTGCCGCCGGGGCCACCGGTTTGGTCACCGATATTGGCAGAAGTCTACGCGCCAACCGATGCCATGCGTCATCAAGCCGCACAGCAGATACGCGCAATTTTCCGTGAGACGGAGGACATCGTTGATGTTGACATGTATCTGCCCGAACATCACCAAAAATGGCAGGTGGCGATTGATCGAAGTAAGGCCGCGCATTATCAAGTGCCGTATGCGTCGATAGTCGATGCGCTGGCAACGGCTGTGGGTGGCAAGCCTGTGACTTACCTGCACAGCGAGCACAGTAAATACCCAGTGCCCATTATGATTCAAGCCAGTGAAGAGGCTAAAGTGCGCTTAGAGCAAGTGCTGAACATGAAGGTCGGCAGCCAAAACGGTCAAGTGTTTCCGCTCTCGGATCTCGTCAGCGTCAACGTGTTGCCAATGGAAGCCTATATCGTACGAAAAAACATGGTGCCTATGGTGATGGTGGTCGCCGATATGGCTGGCGAGTTGGATAGCCCGCTGTATGGCATGTTCGACTTAGTCGGTAAGTTGGATGAGGCGATGACCCTAGAGCAATACTATGTCGCGCAACCTGATGGACTCAATGGCGTCTCAGTGCGTTGGGATGGCGAGTGGACCATTACCTACGAAACCTTCCGCGATATGGGCATTGCCTATGGCGTTGGAATGATTTTGATCTACTTATTGGTAGTGGCGCAGTTTAAATCCTATTTGGTACCGCTGATCATTATGGCGCCGATTCCACTGACCATCATCGGTGTGATGCCCGGTCATGCATTGCTCGGCGCGCAATTTACCGCGACCTCTATGATCGGCATGATTGCGCTAGCAGGCATCATCGTACGTAATTCGATACTCTTGGTGGACTTTATTAATCAACAGGTCGAAGAGGGCGTTGAGTTTGCAGAAGCGGTGATTCAATCGGCGGCGGTTCGCGCTAAACCCATCATGTTAACCGCACTGGCTGCGATGATTGGCGCGGTGTTCATTCTCGATGACCCGATTTTTAATGGTCTCGCCATCAGTTTGATTTTCGGGATCTTCGTTTCTACCATCTTAACGTTGTTGGTGATCCCCGTGCTGTACTACGTTGCGATGAAACATCGCTTTGCTCGCTAACGTCTATTCAAAGCCAAGGGGATAACCAAAATTAGTCGATAATGCGAGTGACCATCGGACAATGATCGCTAAGGCGATATTGGAAGAGGTCACTCGTTTTATAGGTGACTTGATAAGGCATGGCCAGAGTAAGCGATGGGCTGGCGATAACATGGTCAATTAGGCTGCGAAACTTATGGGTTTTATTGGCTTGTTTGTTAGAGCGCACGACGCATTGCGCTGCGGTACGCTCGCTCGCCAAATACGCTTTGGTGCCCTCTGTCAAGGTGCGCCAAAGCCAGTCGCCCTTAAACGCCAGATTATGGTTAAAGTCACCCATGATGAGGTAAGCCTCTTGGTTTGCTTCTCGTTCACTGATCCACGCGTTTAAGCTCTCACCTTGAGTGTAAAGTAGACGACAATCTCGATTATCACGATACGCGCCGCTGCAACCGGCTTTTAAATGCACCGAAAGAAGGTGCAGGGGTTGATGGCCTTGCGGGTTAAGCACCAGATAAGCGGCAAAGCGCAGTCGGCTGCGAGCTTGATCCACCAGTATGATGTCATCACGTTGCACGACCTCAATACCCGCTCTCACCGCAAACCCTGTATATTGGTTAATCGCACCAAACTGGGCGTCTTGATGGCGCTCTAACGAGCGATCCGATAACCAGATTTGATAGCCCGACCCCACAACGTTGCGCAGCGCTTGTTCATCATTGACCTCTTGAAAGGCGAGCACGTCTGGATCGATTTGGGAAAAATAACGACCTAAAGCGTCGAAATCTTGCGCAGAACGCAGTGACGCTTCAAAGCGGTCGCTAGGGTCAGAGCTAAGCCACTCAATATTCCAACTGGCTAACGTTAGAGCATGGCTTGAGCCGATGGAACCGACCAAGGCGACAAGTAGCACGTAAGCTCTGAGTGAGAGAAAAGAGGCGGTCCAATCGCGCATTGTTAGCGTCACCCTATCCATGAATTTGACTCATCCTTTATCCTATAAGTGCTCTGAAAATTGCAAGCGAATTCATCTCAAATCTGAATGTTTTCATCGTTTCCTTCCTAATTTTGATCGGTGCCACTAGAACGCTTTGATCTTACGCTAGGGGCATTTTTTATTGATCAAAATCAATACTTTCATGGTGCCTATCTCGTTAAATACGCCACAATATATAGTATTACTCGAATAAAAATTAACCCTATATAGTGTGTTTGTGGATAACTCTGTGAGTATGCTGGGTAAGGAGAAAAGGTGAAACCAATCGTAATCAAACGGGATGGCTCAAGAGCGCCATTTAGCCGGGATCGTATACAAGCCGCAGTGGAAGCCGCCGCCGATACCGTTGATAAAGAAAGTGCCATATACGCACTCAATGTCGCGTTAGCGATCGAGCTGCAATTAAGCGATCACGATGAAGTCCACATCCATGAAATCCAAACCCTAGTTGAAAACGAGTTGATGCAGGGGCCGTATAAGTCACTCGCGCGTGCTTACATTGAGTACCGCCATGACCGTGACATCGCGCGTGAAAAACAAAGTGCGCTGACGCGCGAAATTGAAGGTTTGATTGAAGAGAGTAATGTTGATCTCATCAACGAAAACGCCAACAAAGACGGCAAGGTGATCCCAACTCAGCGCGATCTTTTGGCAGGTATTGTTGCGAAGCACTACGCGAAAACCCACATTTTACCCCGTGATGTTGTTCAAGCTCATGAATCGGGCGACATTCACTACCACGATTTAGATTACGCGCCGTTCTTCCCAATGTTCAACTGCATGCTGATTGATTTGCAAGGCATGCTAACCCACGGTTTTAAAATGGGTAACGCAGAGATTGATACACCGAAATCGATCTCAACGGCGACCGCAGTCACGGCGCAAATCATCGCGCAAGTTGCCAGTCATATCTATGGCGGCACCACCATCAACCGTATTGATGAGGTGCTCGAACCGTATGTGATGACGAGTTATGACAAGCACCTAGAGATCGCCAAAGAGTGGGATATTCATGATCCTGAGGCGTTTGCGCGTGCGCGCACTGAAAAAGAGTGTTACGACGCTTTCCAATCGTTGGAATATGAAGTGAATACCCTGCACACCGCTAATGGTCAAACGCCGTTTGTCACCTTTGGTTTTGGTTTGGGCACCAGTTGGGGCTCGCGCCTTATCCAACAATCCATCTTGAAGAATCGCATTGCCGGTTTGGGAAAAAACCGCAAAACAGCGGTGTTCCCTAAATTGGTATTTGGCATTAAAGACGGCCTAAACCACAAAGCGGGCGATCCGAACTACGACATCAAGCAATTGGCGTTGGAATGTGCATCGAAGCGTATGTACCCCGACATCTTGAACTACGAAAAAGTCGTCGAAGTGACAGGGTCATTTAAAACGCCGATGGGTTGCCGTAGCTTCTTGGGCACTTATGAAGAAAATGGCGAGCTGATTCATGAAGGCCGCAACAACTTGGGCGTTGTGAGCCTCAACTTGCCACGCATCGCTATTCAAGCGGGCGGCGATGAGAGCAAATTCTATCAACTGCTGGATGCCAAGCTGAAACTGGCACGCCGCGCGTTGGAAACACGTATCTCACGTTTAGAGAATGTCAAAGCGCGCGTGGCACCTATCCTCTATATGGAAGGGGCATGTGGCATCCGCCTAGGTGCCGATGAGCCAATTGCGAACATCTTCAAAAACGGTCGTGCCTCGATTTCACTTGGTTACATTGGTATCCACGAGACAGTGAATGCGCTCTTTGGCCATCAAACCCATGTGTACGATGACAGTGAACTGCGTGAAAAAGCGCTCAATATCATTAAGCATCTTAAACAAGCGGTGAATCAGTGGACACAAGAGTCTGGCTACGGTTACAGCTTATACGGCACGCCTAGTGAAAACTTGTGCAGCCGTTTCTGCCGAATTGATACCAAAGAGTACGGTGTGATTGAAGGGGTGACGGACAAAGGCTACTACACCAACAGCTTCCACCTTGATGTGGAGAAGAAGGTCAACCCGTACGATAAAATTGATTTTGAAATGCCATACCCTGAGATCTCAAGCGGTGGATTCATCTGTTATGGTGAGTTCCCGAATATGCAGCGCAACATCGAAGCGCTCGAAAACGTCTGGGATTACAGCTACAGCCGCGTGCCTTACTACGGCACCAACACGCCGATTGACGAGTGCTATGAGTGTGGCTACAACGGTGAGTTCGACTGTACCAGCAAAGGCTTTACCTGCCCAAGCTGTGGCAACCACGACTCGACCAAAGTATCAGTGACGCGCCGCGTGTGTGGTTATCTTGGTAGCCCAGACGCCAGACCGTTCAACTTTGGCAAGCAAGAAGAAGTAAAACGACGCGTTAAGCATCTGTAAGTGGTCACCTAGACAAGCTAATGAGAAGCCAGCTTGACTGGCTTCTTTTGTTCTCTGTTTTGTGTTTAGTTAGCGGCTTTTGTTTTGGAAAGAGCGATGAATTATCACCAATATTACCCCATCGATGTGGTTAATGGCCCTGGCACCCGATGCACCTTGTTTGTCTCAGGTTGCGTGCATCAGTGTCGAGGCTGCTACAATCAGTCTACTCAGCGTTTGGACTCAGGAGTGTTGTTCACCCAAGAAGCGGAAGACAGAATCATCGCCGATCTGAACGATCCACGTATAAAGCGCCGTGGGTTATCGCTGTCCGGTGGGGATCCGCTACACCCTGCTAACGTGCCGCACATCCTTAAGTTGGTCAAACGCGTACGCGCCGAGTGCCCGGGAAAAGACATCTGGGTTTGGACGGGGTATACCCTAGCAGAGCTTGATGATGCGCAGCGTGAAGTGACGCAGTACATTGATACCTTAATCGATGGCAAATTCATTCAAGAGAAGCGCGATCTTAATCTTGAATGGCGAGGTAGCGCGAATCAAATCATCCACACCTTCAAATTACAGTGATACCTTGGGGTAGGGCTCATTGTTAACTGTATGTGAAAATTTACAAAAGCAATCGATGAAATTGAACTCTCGCTCATAAAATCGTTTCTAGAAAGTAGGATTAAATGATAAGTTGTCAGCCATCTTGAATTTCAAAGGGTTGTGACTTTCATGTTTTCTCAATTACCAGCACCTATGCTGGATCCGATTCTTTCTCTCTCTGTTGCGTACCGCAACGATCCTCGTGATGAAAAAGTAGACCTTGGCATTGGCGTTTATAAAAACAGCGCAGGTGAAACCCCTGTGATGCAAGCCATTAAACAAGCCCAAGATATTGTCGTCGCGACGCAAACCACCAAATCTTACGTTGGCCTTGCGGGCTGTGAGCAGTTTAACCAGTCGATGATTGATCTGCTGTTGACGGGCACATCGGCAATGGATCGCGTGTCTGCTATTCAAACCCCAGGTGCGAGCGGTGCGCTGCGTATGCTGGGTGACCTGATGAAGGTGGCGCAGCCAAATACAACAATATGGATTTCTGATCCAAGTTATGTGAACCACAAACCTGTGATGGAAGCGGCGGGGCTGAAAGTACGTCACTACCGCTATTTTAGCCGTGACACTAAGCAAGTCGACGTTGATGCCATGATGGCGGATCTGCGCACCGCTGGAAAAGATGACGTCGTGTTATTGCACGGCTGTTGCCATAACCCAACGGGTGCTGACATCGATTTTGACGCATGGCAGGCCATCACCCAGCTGTCGCAGAAAAATGGTTTTACCCCGTTTGTCGATATCGCTTATCAAGGTTTTGGCGATGGGTTAGAGGAAGACGCGAAAGGTCTTCGCTACATGGCAGACAACGTGGAAGAGATGTTGATCACCACGTCATGCTCGAAAAACTTTGGCCTATACCGTGAGCGCACGGGCGCGGCGATTGTGGTTGCAAACACTAAGCAGGAAGCAGACAATGCCAAAGGCAAGTTGATGACCCTCGCGCGTTCCACTTACACCATGCCGCCTGATCATGGCGCAGCGCTAGTGAAAACCATTTTGGGCAGTGACGCGCTGACCCAAGTCTGGAAACAAGAGCTGTCACAGATGCAACAACGTTTGGTTAGCCTACGCAAAGCATTGTGTGATGAACTGAAAAATAGCCACGGAACATCACAATTCGACTTTATTCAGAGCCACAAAGGCATGTTCACTGTGCTAGGCTTTAGCCAAGAGCAAATGACGCAACTGCGTGAAGAATATGGCATTTATGGCGTAGGCGATGGTCGAATTAACATTGCCGGCTTGACGGAAAAAGACATCCCATACGTTGCCAACGCTATCGTTCGTGTCGCGTAAAGACATCTGCGTATTGAAAACTCGCGAGTGCCGCTCAAGATGAGCGGCCATGTTGACAAGATTAGGTGGTCCAATGAATAAAACATGGAAAATCGTCCTACCGTTACTATTGAGTGGTGGATTGGTGGCGTGTTCAACGACGGGTGAATCAGTGGTTGAGCCTGAGCAAACGCCACAAACGCAGGAGCCGGAAGTGACAACGCCAGAGGTGACGTCACCAGACACCTCGGAGCCAGAGCCGACTGCACCACAAGAGCCTGAGGTCAAACCTGAGCCTAAGCCGGAAAAACCAGTGGCACCTAAGCCGACAGAATCGCCGAAGAAAACGGCGGATGGCAAGTTGATGCTTGGTGAACAAGAGTGGGTGTATGTGCCCGGACTAGAAGCTAGCTTTAAAGCGCGTATCGATACTGGGGCGACGACGTCATCCATCAGTGCAGTAGAGGTGTTGCCGTTCGAGCGTGACGGAAAGGATTGGGTCAAGTTCAAAATTGAACACGAGGGTGTAAAAAGCAGAGAAATCGCTTTGCCTGTTCAGCGCTGGGTGAAAATTCGCCAATCAACTTCTGAAGAGTCTGAAAAGCGCGCAGTGGTTGAGGGTTGGATTCAAATCGGTGATGTGAAGGAAAAAACAGAGTTCACATTAGCCGACAGAACGCACTTGACCTACCCAATACTTCTTGGTCGTAGCTTCTTTAAAGACATTGCCGTTGTCGATGTCAGCCGTACGTTTATTCAAGACAAACACAAGTAAAACGCTCTGTTTGTCAGCTGATCAAAAAAAGCCGCTTAGCGGCTTTTTTTATGGAATTTCGAATGAGACTCGGTTAGGTAACCATGCCTCAGTCAATGGCCAGCAATTCAACGTCAAAAATGAGTGTCGCCGCGGGTGGGATAGGGCCAGTGCCGCTTTTTCCGTACGCCAATGCGCTTGGAATAAACAGTCTTACTTTGTCACCGACGTTCATGTAAGTCAGTCCTTCTTGCCACCCTTTGATCACTTGACCAAGTTTAAAGCTGATAGGCTCTCCACGCTCGACAGAGCTGTCGAATACCGTGCCGTCAATCAAGCTACCGTGGTAGTGCACTTTTACTGTGCGTGCCACCGTAGGGAATACCGTCCCTTCACCTTTGGTGAGTACTTGGTATTGAAGACCACTGTCGGTGGTGATAACGCCGTCTTTTTGGCCATTCTCAGCCAAAAATGCCTCACCAGCAGCAAGGTTAGCTTCGGCCGCTTTGCCGTTCGTCCAAGTACGATAGACAAAAAACACAGCGAGAACCACGATAACGATAGGAATGATAATTTTAGACATAATAACGTCCTGTCAGAGTTAAGGTTGAGCAAGTAAGAATTGGATCGTATTGGCAATGTCGGCAATATCGCTGTGGGCAGAGGTAAGGATGCGATACTTGCCTTTGACAATGAACATTGGCACCGCATTGATCTGCCCTTGAGTGGTCATCTCATGCGCGCGTTCAATCTTTTTAAACAGCTGACTTTGCTGATCATTATCGAGATTGTAAGGGCTGGTTAAGTGGCGAGTTTCAAACGCTGCATCAATCGCTTGCTTCTTGTCATCTAACGATGCACCATCCCCCATTTGCGCAGCGGCAAACAGTTCCGTCATCATTGCGTGATCCGGTGTATGACCAAGCTGCATTTGCGCGGAGTAGTAAATCATCGCCCCCACTTGTGCGCTTTCATTGAACGTGACGTGCACCTTGCCAAACGACTGGCCGACCAATTGTTCAAGTTCAGGTAGCGCCTCTTCCATTTTACGGCAGTGACTACAATGTAGAGAGAACACTTCAATAACGGGCTCCACTCGGAAAGTGGAGAGGTTAACGGGGAGTGGTTCGTAGTGTTTGCCTTCGGTGGGCTCGGTTGACTCACTGCATCCGGCTAAGCCAAATGTCAGTATGACGAGTGTCAGAGTAAGGAGTTTGTTCATTATGACTATCTCTGTATGCGCAGGCTTATCGTTCAACGTGACACCAACTCGATTTAACTCATTGGTTTATCGTTGAATTCGCGCTGAGCGTGGAATGTGTTTCGATTCTACTATCGATAAGCCTTGATTCACAAGCTAAGTAGGTGGACGAGCAACCACCCTTAAAGTCTGTAGGGTGGTAAGAAATATGCGTTTGGTCACGAGAGAAGCGCTAAAGTTCGCGCAAAATGGTCGATATAAAGAGAGTGTTGAGAAGTAACGAGTGATGACGACCATGACAAAATACATTTTGCCTCTACTGCTACTCCTGTCTGGATGCAGCGCCTCTATTCCCAAGGAGTTTGCTCGACTAGGCGGAGATATGTTGGATACCGCCCCGCAAAGCGACTCTGAATTGCGTTATCCAGATTGGGGTAAGGCGCCGATGTTATCATCAAACGCTGGTGTACAAGGCCCGATGGGGCAACAGCGCACTCAAAGCTACGGGGACTTACAGAGCTTTTTAGTCAGCAATGGTGTCGATTACGAAATTCTTCCGGGTAATCATGTGATGGTCAAACTTAAAGATACGATCAAGTTCCGCACTGGTTCATCGAACTTATCACCGGATTCTCTATATTGGGTCGATATGGTGGGGCGTTACTTATCGAAACAACCCGACATCGACATCGTGATTGACGGGCATGCCGACAGTACAGGCAATGCCACTTTTAATGACCAACTCTCCATCAAGCGAGCACAAGCCGTAAAAGCGCAACTGGCGCGCAACAACGTATCCATGAACTCTATTTTCACGCGCGGCTATGGAGAACATGTACCAGCCTGTAGCAATAACACCCCGTCTGGCAAAGCCTGCAATCGACGAGTGGAAGTGCTCTTTATCGTCTCAAATAACTAACGGGTGATACCCACCATATGTTATCTCACGCCGACCAACCATGAGCCTGACGTTTGTCAGGCTTTTTTATGTTCGTTCGAAACCGGTTTTTTGCCCTGACAGTCGCACCTATAGCCTGATTACCGCGATTTTAACAACATTCTGGCGATAACTTTCTAACATTTTGTGTTCGAACGCTCATTTGTGGTGGTCAATGCTTTTCTGTGTTCTTGCTTTGTGCACAATGACCTCATAAAACAAAAAGAAAGTAAAGGACCCTACTATGACGGAGCAAAAGTATATCGTCGCTCTCGATCAAGGCACGACGAGCTCAAGAACGGTGGTACTCGACCACGATGCCAATATCGTCAGTGTCTCCCAACGTGAATTCACTCAGATTTACCCACATGGCGGCTGGGTGGAGCACGACCCGATGGAGATCTATGCCACGCAAAGCTCAACATTGATTGAAGCGTTGACAAAAAGCGGTATCCGCAGCGACCAGGTGGCGGCGATCGGTATCACTAACCAGCGTGAAACCACTATTGTCTGGAACAAAGAGACGGGAAAACCGATTTACAACGCGATTGTTTGGCAATGTCGTCGCACTGCGAAGATTTGTGAGCAGTTACAAGAGCGTGGATTGTCGGATTACATTCGTGACACCACAGGGCTGTTGCTTGACCCTTACTTCTCGGGTACTAAGGTGAAATGGATTCTCGACAACGTCGAAGGCGCACGTCAATTGGCGCAAGAGGGAAAACTGCTTTTTGGTACGGTGGATACCTGGCTCGTGTGGAAAATGACTCAGGGTCGAGTGCATGCGACCGACTATACCAACGCCTCACGTACCTTGTTGTTTAACATCAACACCCTAGAGTGGGATCAGCGCATGCTCGACGAATTGGACATCCCGCGTTCCATGATGCCGGAAGTAAAAAACTCGTCAGCGTTGTTTGGTAAAACGAACATCGGCGGCAAAGGCGGTACGCGAATTCCGATTGCTGGGATCGCAGGCGACCAGCAAGCAGCGTTATTTGGCCAGATGTGTGTCAGTGCGGGACAAGCGAAAAATACTTATGGCACGGGTTGCTTCTTGTTGATGAATACCGGCAACGAAAAAGTGACCTCGCACAATGGACTGCTGACGACGCTTGCTTGCGGCCCGAGGGGGGAACCCAGTTATGCGCTAGAAGGTGCGGTATTTATGGGTGGCGCATCGATTCAGTGGCTGAGAGATGAACTTAAGCTGCTCTCTGATGCGAAAGATTCTGAATATTTTGCAACCAAAGTGGCGACCTCAAACGGAGTGTATGTCGTGCCAGCGTTCACCGGTTTGGGCGCACCGTATTGGGATGCGTATGCGCGAGGCACCATTGTTGGACTGACGCGTGGGACCAGTGCCAATCACATTATCCGTGCGACGTTGGAAGGCATTGCTTATCAAACCCGTGATGTGATTGACGCGATGCAAAGTGATTCTGGCATCAAACTCGAAGCGTTGCGCGTTGATGGCGGCGCAGTGGCGAATAACTTCCTGATGCAATTCCAAGCCGATGTGCTGGATGTGGATGTGATGAGACCCAAGGTCACCGAAGTCACTGCGCTTGGGGCAGCGTATCTTGCCGGGCTAGAAGTCGGTTTTTGGGACAGCTTGGATGAGTTAAGTAACAAAGCAGAAATCGATCGCCAGTTTACGCCGCATCATGATGAAGAGAAACGCCAACGTCGATACAAAGGGTGGAAGCGCGCTGTCAATGCTGCGCAGGCGTGGGCTGCATTGCATGAAGAGGACGACGACGAATAAAAAACGCCCTCGCTACAGTGAGCGAGGGCGTCTGTCTAATTAAATCAAAATTAAGCGGCGCTCGTTACTTTTTCAGCGCTGCTTTTTTTTTCGCTTTGCATTTTGGCAAGGAAGTAGACGTTCACACAAGCGATGAAACCGTTGGTGACCACCACTGGCCACGCATCAATCATCAAGCCGTAAGCGGTGAATAAACCACAACCAACGAAGTTTAGAATGCGAAGTTTAACGATATCTTTCATGGTAAGTGAGATAGCGACCATGATAGACGCCGCGTAACCCAAAATTTCAACCATATTCATGTCCATAATTTGACCCTCATAATGTATCTAGGCAGTGTCTGTGCCCGACCCAATTCTTCTCGTCATGAGATAAGTGAGGAAGCTCCGTGCCTCGAATGGTCAGTTGATTAACTGTGGTGGACTATAGCAGGGTGAAATGTGTGACGAAACCCTCAATTTGCGTAACGGAGAAGGTTAGCGATTACGCAAACGTTTTACGTCAAGAGACAAAGGAAAATAACGATTTGTGTTGAACTTCTAAGTCGTTGAGACGTAAAAAAGCCCGCAGGTGATGCAGGCTCGATAAGCAGTAAAATGACGCTGAGGGTTATTTCTTCCCTTGTGCCACTTTGTCTTCTTCAGTTAGTTCGCGAATACGACGGCTGATTTCACGGCGCTCTTTTGAAATTTCAGCACTTTTGATGATGTGGTCATCGACGCGATCTTCGTAATCCGCTTTCATGTTTTTGATGATCTGCGTGATTTCTTCGGTGCTCATGGTTGGCTTGATGTAATCCAGCAGGTTATCGAGCAAATCGACACGTTTCTGGTTATCACGAACTTTCTTTTCGTTATCTAGAAGTTCACGCTTGAGTTTATTTTTACGACGAGCCTGAGCTACGATTTCAAATACACCACTCATAGTAGGTTCCTTTCCTAATTCTCATAAAGACTGACACGATTAAATCACATCATGTCGCAGGTGAATAGTCTTTAGATCAATCATTACAGCATGTTGACGCTTTTATCGCCGGTCACTCTGGGCAAGAGCAACGCAGTGATTGAGCCCATAGGAAAGTTCAGGCTATTATCAGGGAACCTCTTCAAACTGGATTGTTTTCAACATTCACTATGTGTCAATCAATGCTACGTCACTCGTCTATTTTATTTAACCTCGCTTCCGTTGTTGAAGACGACATTGCTACTGCTGTTGAGGCGTCACCCAAGACAGAGAAAGTGGCTAATGCGTATCGCTCTGAACGTACTCGTCAAGAGATCACAGAAGTCGAACTCAACCGTAGCAAGATAGTGATGATGGACAACAATGGTAATATCAAAAGAATCCCACTCATTGGTGAGCACTAGCGCACGACGTTTAGTGCATAGTGCGACATCAAGAGCCACGTTAAGGATCTAACATGAATATAGAACTGACCCCTTTAGAAGCCCGTGTGATCGGTTGTCTCATCGAAAAAGAAGTCACGACACCGGACTATTATCCACTGACACTCAATAGCTTGACAGCGGCCTGTAATCAGAAAAGCAACCGTGAGCCCGTTATGGCGCTTAGCGACTCAGAAGTGCGTGACGCGGTCGATAGCTTGATTACACGCCGTTTGGTCAGTGACGAAAGTGGCTTTAATAGTCGCGCGAATAAATTCCAACACCGTTTTTGCAACACCGAATTTGGTGATTTGAAATTAACCGATAAAGAGAAGGGGCTGGTGTGCTGCCTATTGCTCCGCGGTGCGCAAACGCCAGGTGAACTTCGCTCTCGTACCAATCGACTGGCTGAGTTTGCAGATGTGAAAGAAGTAGAAGCGCTGCTCGACAGCATGGCGTCACGCGAGCAGGGGCCTCTTGTGGTTAAGCTCCCTCGTGAGCCTGGCAAACGTGAATCTCGTTATCAGCATCTATTCAGTGGCGCTGTCGATATCGACGTTATTCATCAAAGCCCTGTTTTGGCGCCGGCAGCCGGCGATTCTGACGCACTGCAACGCATCGAGCAATTAGAGCACGAAGTCGTAGAGCTCAAAGCCTCCCTTGAGGAACTGAAAGAACAACTTGCGTTATTGACGTCATAAAAAATGACGACAAGCGATAAGGAAGCTCCGTGCTCGGCGTGGTACGTCTATTTTGTCCGTACCCGCTCAAACTCACTGTATTGTGGGATAACCACAGACGTCGAGCGCCGATTCTCCGAGCATTGCGGCGGAAAAGGCGCCAAGGCGCTGAAAGGAAAAGGCCAGCTAATCCTTGCCTGGTCGAGCTATGTCGCGGACTCGCGCAGTCAGGCCAGCAAGGTCGAAGCGCGGTTAAAGAAACTGAGCAAAAGCAAGAAGGAAGCGATCGTATCTGGTCACTTGTTATTCACTCAGGCGATTGATGTTTGATAAATAAAAGATTTACCTGATGGGTTGTAATATTTTGTATTAATCTTAGAGATGAAATCATACTAAAGGTTGATATGGATATGAGACTAACAACGAAAATTTCATCAGTGGCAATGTTAACAGCACTTTCGTTTTCAGCGAACAGTGCGACGTTTGTCGCGGACGCTCGTGGCAACGGTATGGGCAACACAGGCGTCACGAGCGCTGACTACCTGCTCGGCGCGTTTTATAACCCTGCTTTAGTGGCCGTTCATCGTGAAAATGACGACTTTGGTTTATTGCTTCCATCGATTGGGGCAAACGTTCGAGATGGAGACGAATCGCTCAAAGTGATTGACGATTTGCAAGACACGATAGACCGCTTTGACCCGAATAATCCAGATCCTGCAACAGAGGATCAGCTCAACGCCTACTTGGATCAATTGGCGGATGATAAACCATTAGGTGTGAATGGTGGCGCTGGCGCTGCAGTTGCGTTTCCCATCAACACCCTCTCAGCAAATGTCTTTGTGCGCGGTTACGCGGATGTAATAGGCAAAACCAACATTGATGACGATTCAGACACTCAGGCCCGTTATGAGAACTCAACTGTTAATTTGTGGGCCTTTGGTTACACAGAAGTGGGTGTGGCTCTTGCAAAGCGCATCACGCTTGGTGGTCAAGACATTGCCATAGGTGTCACGCCGAAATACCAAGAGTTGAGAACCTATAAAGAGACGATTTCTGTCGAAGATTTCGATATTAGTGACTACGATCAAAGTGAAAACAAGCAGAGTCACTTCAATATGGACCTCGGCTTTGTCTGGTTCTATCAAAACTTTCGTTTAGGCATAGCCGCAAAGGATCTGTTTAGCAAAGATATCGAAACTTTAGATGGGCTCGATAAATACGCTTTTAATACTCAGGTGACCGCTTCGGGTTCTTACGTATCAGACTATTTTGTTGCGGCATTGGATGTTGATCTTACCAAACAAGAGCGTTTCGAAGTATCTGCTCTAGGTGTAGAGGATGATACCCAGTTTGTGCGCTTCGGTATTGAAGGCAACGCATTTGGCTGGGCACAACTGCGTTTAGGTTACCAAGTTGATTTAGAAGAGACGTTAGACGATTCAGTGACGGTTGGCTTGGGTATTAGCCCCGGTGATTTAGTCAGTCTTGACCTTGCTGGCAGTTACGCGGGCGACAACCAATTTGGCGCCTCTGCAAACTTGGCATTTACCTTCTAAAATATACTGTTAGGACTGATCAAACAAACGCTTGTTTGATCAGTCTTTGAGGTTAACGTGGCGACAAAAGCGTGTTACTGTACAAAAGCTCGTTAAACGGCGTATTTGGCAACAGTTGGCTAGAGTATAATGAGAAAAAACAATAACCTAATAAAAAAGCTTGGTGCAGGCTTGGTGCTGTTTTCTATGGTTACCACAGCGCAGGCCACGCAGGTACTTGATGGGTATTGGCAATATGACCAATACTTGGACGAATTTCCAACACAGCGAGTGCTGACCGAATCTCTTGGGGAGGCAGTGCGAAACGCGCCGGTTCCACTAGCGGCTAAGCAAGAGAAATCGATTTCTATTTCTGTTATCTATCCTGGTCAGCAAGTCTCCGATTATTGGGTGCGTAATATCAAAGCTTTTGAAATGCGCTTAGATAGGCTGGGCATTCGTTACGAAATCAATCAGGTATTTACCCGTCCGAATGCGGATGTTCGTCAGCAGAGTTTGTCATTACTCGAAGCAGTACAAAGTAAAACTGACTATTTAATCTTTACCCTTGATACCACTCGACACCGCAAGTTTATTGAACACGTACTGAGTTCGACTGACACTAAACTCATATTGCAGAATATCACCACGCCAGTTCGGGCTTGGACCGATCAGCAACCTTTTTTGTACATAGGATTTGACCATATCAAAGGTACGGAGGTTTTAGAACAACACTATAAAAAAGTCACGGACAAGCAAAGTCGTTACTCAGTGCTTTATTTTTCTGAAGGCTACGTCAGTGATGCGCGAGGTGATACCTTTATCGAGGCGATGAGTCACCATGACAATTATGTGTTGTCTTCATCGTTTTACACTCAAGCGACGCGTGAGTCAGGCTACGAAGCGGCAAAACTGGCTTTAGAACGCGATCCTTCGATTGAGTTTATGTACGCATGTTCAACCGATGTGGCACTTGGTGCATCAGATGCGCTTAAAGAGCAAGGGCGAGAGGATATCTTGATCAATGGATGGGGTGGGGGAAGCGCCGAATTAGATGCGCTTGCCGATGCTCGTTTGTCGTTTACTGTAATGCGCATGAATGATGATACTGGCATCGCGATGGCAGAAGCGATCAAATGGGATCTAGAGAGTAAACCTGTTCCGCAAGTTTATTCTGGTGATTTTGAATTGGTCACAGCAGATGACGATTCCGAGCGGGTGCGGTCGCTAAAGCAGCGCGCATTTAGGTACTCAGATCAACCATGAGCAAAACCGTGAGTCGGAGCAAGCACAAACTTGCCACCTTATTGACTAACTCAATTTTCTTGACCATTGTGTTTTTAACCATGGTCATGTTGGTGCAAAACTACCAAGTGAATCAACAGGTGGTTGAGCAAGAAGTCGCGCGTTCCAAGCAGCAAACTCAGAGTCTTGTTCAGGAAAATTTCAATTACCGCTTGAATGCGCTTGAGATCCAACAAGACAGCTATAGCTTAAACGATGGTTTGTTCGAGGCTGTTGCGCGAAACGACGACGACGCCGTCATCCGCATTTTTGACGGCATTGACCAACGCACCGCCAGTCTTGCACCGGATTTTCGATTTGTCGCCTCGCGTGATCAAGTTGTCTGGGCGGATTACAATTTTCAATTTTATGGTATCACCCAAGCGCAGATCCAACACCTCCATGATGAGACGGTGGCAAGTCGCGCTTGGCGTTTAGAGCAATTGCCGACGCCACTCGGCGTGCGTTATGTTCTGCTTCGGCGCACCGCCATTGTTAACTTAGATACTGGTGAGGTGTTTGGCCACGCTTACATTGCTGTGGTGTTGAATGACAACTTCTCGTGGGTCAACTCGATACTTAAAGCAAGTAACGCCAACGATTTGATGTTCGTCGTGGGTTCAGACATTATCGCATCGAGTACAAAAAACAGTGATTTGCGTCATATAGATTGGCTTGCCGCTGCCTCAAAGTCGTTCAATGCCAGTGAATTTACGGTGTCAAAAACCGATCTAACCATCAACGAGTCGCCCACTTATTTATCGGTTTATACCATCCAGAGCAATGAACACATCATGTTGTTTGTTAAAACACGCTACATCTGGATGGTTGTGATAGCCGTACTCATTGTGGCGATTACGGTATCGACACGCTATTGGATTGGACGTCGCTTATCGAGCGAACTGCAAACTTTGATGGATTACACCGAAAGCACGTCCGAGTCGATGACACTCGAGCCCTTTCCGGGATCCACAATCAAAGAGTTTGACCACATAGGTCATGCCTTTCAAAGCTCGTTTCAACGTATTCGTCAACAGGAAAAGCAGTTCACTGATTTGTTCAACTTCTCCCTCTCTCCAATCATGCTATGGGACGTCAATGGTGAGTTGATTCGTATGAACCCTTCTGCAGAGCGCGCGTTTCGAGAGAGCAGTCGCGCCAGTGAAGGGGGAGCAAGCATGGTTGAGTGCCTTACCCCTCATATTCGAATGTGCGCCAAAGGCGCGACGCTCACCGGCATCAATACCAACATAGGCACTAAGACGTACCGATGGAATCTGTCTCCCATTCACGTTGACAACACAGAGCTACAAATCATGGCTCAAGGTCAAGATGTGACGAGCCTGATTGAGGCCGAAGAGCAGAGCAAGCGTGCCCGAGAAGAGGCGCTTGAATCAGCACGTATGCGCGCCGATTTCCTAGCAAAAATGAGCCATGAATTGCGCACGCCACTCAACGGTATATTAGGGGTCTCACAGTTACTTAAACATAAACTCAAAGAGCCGAGCAATATCGAGAAAGTCGATGTGCTATGTAATAGTGGCGAGCACTTGCTGGCGGTGCTGGACGATATTTTGGATTTTTCCAAAATCGAGCGTGGAAAATTTAACATCGAACGCATTGATTTTAAGCTCAGTGAGCTTACCAGTGCGGTCGACAATATTTTTAGACCACTATGCGAAGAAAAAGGTATCGGTTTTGTTGTGGAAAGTAATATCTCGGACCAAGTTTGGGCGCATAGTGATCAGGTTCGTTTGAATCAAATACTGTTTAATCTTGCCAGTAATGCGGTCAAGTTTACTCATCATGGTCAGGTGACGGTGCGTATTCATCTAGTGGGTGACGAGGGCGAGCAATTACTCGAAATTGTCGTCGAAGATACCGGAATAGGTATTGACGGTGAGCGGCTTAAACACATTTTTGAACCGTTCGTCCAAGCGGAGTCGACGACCACTCGCGAATACGGAGGCAGTGGCTTAGGTTTAGCTATCGTGCATAGCTTAGTGGAAATGCTCGATGGTACCGCGGATATTGAGAGTACCAAGGGCGAGGGGACGCTCTTTTCTGTTCAACTGCCTATCCACACTAAAATTGCCGATGAAAAACAAGCACAAAGTGGGTTGCAATTTGATCCGAAAACCTTTTTCGATCGCGCGCTCTCAGTATTGCTTGTTGAAGACAACCATACCAATGCCTTTATTGCCAAAGCCTTTTGTGAAAAGTACGGCATGGAAGTGACGTGGGTAAAAGATGGCTACAATGCCCTTGAGTTGTTGCAAGCTCAGGTGTTTGATTTGGTATTGATGGACAACCAACTGCCTAACCTTGGTGGCATCGAAACGACGGCAAGGATTCGCAGTGAACTCCAATTAACCGTGCCTGTTTTTGCTTGTACCGCAGATGGAATGGAAGATACGCGCAGAGCCTTTGAACAAGCTGGAGCGAATTACGTCATCGTCAAGCCGATCAAAGAGTCGGCATTGAATGTTGCGTTCCACTACTTTAAACAACATTTCTATACCTAGTCGAGGTGAAGCAGCCACCCTATTCGTTTGGTAGGGCGTTTAAAACTTCGAATGCAAATGCGCTTGTTCTAGAAACAACGTCTTTAACTCGTCAGTCAGCTCAAGTTCAGGGCTAAACTTTATGCCTAATTTATGACCTGATTTTTCCTTGTTGATACTGACAATGGAGTATTTGGGCGGCTTAGGCAAGGTTTTCGATAGGTCATTGTGCAACTCTATGGCGCTGCTGGTGGAGAGTTCGTTTTCACCAGTAATAAACACCGCACAGCCTGAAACAGATACATCGACGATCGTTGCCTGATAGCTGACGTTGTTTGCGCGTATCTCGACAGGCATATGAACAGAGAACCGTTCATGATCGCGGATGGTTTTGGTGGCGAAATGACTAGGCTCACGGACGCACAACATGTGGCAAGGTTGATTCAGCTTGCACATCACAGACGATTTAAACGCAACCACATGACCGAGTTTACTGGCGGTGATTCCTCGAACAATCACTTCAGTGTTGGTCAATTTTCGCATGATCAGCGCTTCGGCGGCCTTTTGAGGAAAATCTAAAACGAAGAATTGAGATTCTTTATGGCCAATGTAGCTCGATGTAAAGCTAAACTCATCGTTGGGGCCAAAATTGAGTGTGACAGACAGTTTCACTCCGGGTCTAAGCAGTGTGTACAGTTCGTCGAGCGTTTCGTGGGTGTGAGTCATAGGTATCATGTAACCCTGTATCAGGTTTCTTGTTAATCACTATAATGAAACCTGACACATAATAAAGCCGCAATCACGAAAAATATGACACCGATTTGTGATGCTGTTACACAGCGCCCTCATAAACAGGTGCATCCTGTTTGCAATGACAAATCGCAATATAGTCACTGATGGCGTCAATTTGCTCTTGAGTGCACAATAAATGCAATTTTGAGCGACGCGTCAGTACATCGCCTGCTTCATACCCCATCTCTGTAGTGATGAGAAAATCGATTTCTCGTTGATAGACACCTTGCGCAAATTTCATTCCCAAGTCTTGCTCTTTTTGCGCATTACCAAGAAGTAAGAAGACGCGCGAACCATAGGCTCTTAACCAACGATTGAGTGTATATGAATCGAGATAGGGAGCCTTGGTCTGAAGTGCGGACTTCGCATCTTTCCAATCAAAATCTAAACCACCCGGTAAAGGTGTCTCTGCTGTCCAAGCCGGTAATACCTCCAAATATTGACTCAGCTGCTCCATTGCCGCTTCAGCCAGTTTTCGATAAGTGGTCAGTTTCCCGCCAAAAACGGACAGTACAGGCGCATCGCCATTACGCCCATCGATAGATAGCGTGTAATCACGAGTGATGGCTTGGGGTGAGTCGGACTCATCGTCACACAGTGGTCTTACGCCGCTGTAGTCTGAAATGATGTCTTGAATCGACAGTTGGTGACGAAAATGTCGGTTTACTACGTCGAGGAGGTAATGTTTCTCTTCATCGGAGATCGCGACCTTGCGTGGATCTCCTTGATACTCGACATCAGTGGTCCCTATGATTGAAAACTTCTCCATGTATGGAATAACGAAGACGATGCGTTTATCTTCGTTTTGCAGAATATATGCTTGAGGTTCATCGTGAAGTTTTGGCACGATGATATGCGACCCTTTAATCAGGCGGATGCCATAGGGCGAAGTGACGTTCGCTTGCTGAGTGAGAAATTCTCTCACCCAAGGACCTGCTGAATTAACCAGTGTTTTACTTAGACGCTCGTGTGCGACGCCGGTGCGTTTATCGTAGAAAGTGACGCGCCATAAGCCCTTGTCTCTGACTGCTGAGGTCACTTCACAATAGTTGCTGACTTCGGCACCATTTTGTTTCGCGTGAAGAATATTCTCAATCACCAAGCGTGCATCATCCACCCAGCAATCGGAATACTCAAAACCGGTCTTTATGTCGGCCTTGGTAATGCTCTGGTTGTCGAGCATGATCTTTTTGCTCGCGGGTAGGGTGGTTCTTTTGCCAATGTTGTCGTAAAGAAACAGCCCAATTCGGATCATCCAAGCCGGCCTTAAAAATGGTCGATGCGGTAAGCGAAAGCGCATTGGGAATGCGATGTGGGGGGCTTTCTTGAGCAACACTTCACGTTCGGCGAGCGCTTCCGAAACTAAACGAAACTCGTAATGCTCTAAATATCTCAGCCCGCCATGAATCAGTTTTGAACTCGCAGAAGAGGTGGCACCGGCAAAGTCTTGAGCCTCATATAGCCCAACCTTTAACCCACGGCCTGCTGCATCCGCAGCTATGCCAGCACCATTGATTCCGCCACCAATGACGATAACGTCCAACGGTTCATGGGAGGAGTGTGTCAACAAGCTTGCGTCCATTAATTTTCTCCAAAATGCTCATTCGCTCATTATTATGTTCATTTAATCACGAAAAAACAGGTTCGAATAGAGATGAAATGAAAAAAGTTTGAATATGATCCAATCAGACTATCGAACGAATCAAAAAAACCTCGGCTGAGCCGAGGTCCTAAAACTTTTCATCAATGAGTGGCGTTTATTTTCGGGCGAGTTTTTGATGGGCTCTTGAGAAGTGATCCGCACAGAATGCACCGACAATGGAAAGCTCACCCGCCAGGCAAAGTGCGGCGGCCATTTCAGCGAGCGCTTTTGCGTGGCCAGCACCATACAGCCCGAGAATTTCCAAGCAGGCTCTTTGGCTCGGCAGGCCAGTCCCACCGCCAACGGTACCCACCATCAAGTTTGGCAGTGTGACGCTAGCATAGAGGTCGCCTTGTGAGTTGACTTCCATTCGAGTCATTCCGATGGCGGATTCAGCGACGCAGGCTGCATCTTGACCACATGCGATGTACAAAGCCGCCAGCGCATTCGCATAGTGCGCATTGACGCCAATACTGCCAGACAACGCAGCGCCAGTTGTGGTGACTTGTCCAAAGCGAGCCATTTTTTCCGGCGTCGTATGCAAGTAGCGCTCAACCAACGCGCGTTTTATCGTGACTTCTGCGGTCACTTTTTTGCCTCGTACATGGCGTAGAGTGTAGTTATTGGCTTTTTTATCCCCTGACAAATTGCCGTCGAGAAACGCTTCTTTGGGTTCTATGGGGGTAGTCTTGAGGATGTGGTGATAAACCTCATTGGTCGCGATAGTCACCATGTTTTGCCCACTCGCGTCGCCCGTGTGGTATTCAAACACCAAGTAGACGTGGTTCCCCTCAATATTGACATTGATATCATGCAACTTACCGTGAGAGGTCGTGGTCTCGGCAATGTGTTTGAACTGTTCATATTGGGTGGTGACCCAAGCGACAAACTGGCCCGCCTCAGCCAGTGTTTCAAATACAAACACCGGCGTGCGTGTAACGCCTTCGTTGAGCAGCATTGCGCTGGCCCCGCCCGCCTTAGTGATCAACTGAGCGCCCCGGTTGTATGACGCGACAAGAGCGGCTTCGGTGGTCGCCAGTGGAACCAAATAGTCGTCTTGTGCGTGTAGGCCGTTTACCCGCAACGGGCCGGCGATGCCTACCGGGACTTTTACCGTGCCGATGAAGTGCTCGATATTGCGGTCAAAAATGGCACAATTTTGCTCAGTCTGATCATCAAGCAACAATAAGCGGTCGGTGAGCGCCGAGAGTGTTTTCCACCGTTGGTTTAGCGCTTTCTCGGAGATGTAAGGGCTCGGCGTCAATCGGCGTGACGGTTTTCCTTCTCGAGGCGCAAGTTGTGAAGTTAAGTCATACTCCTCATCTTGCGTCTGGAAAGGCGTGTAGGTGTTCGGGGCGGCGTGATTCATTTTGGGCATAGTGATAAACGTACAAAAATAGTGATAAACGTACAAAAATAGTGATAAACGTACAAAAAGTGTTAGGCATTCTAACGGGGTGAGGTTTGAACTCAACACCGAATCAAGAAGCAGCGAAACAGGATTGAGGAAAATGGGCAACTGGCTGCGCGAGTTGGTTTTGGGACAAGGTCTTACACATGGATATCTAATAAGGTTCCAATCATATCTTGATCGCGTTGAATGACATTTGTACCGATTTTGCTGTATTGCTCCGCTTGTGTCAGCTCGGCGAGCGGCTGGATGTGGTCAATTACCGGTACTTTAAATTCGACCTTATTGAAATCGAGGGATTTGTCTTTAAGTGGGATCGGGGCATTGGTCTGGTTGTTGATCTCGAGCGCAGCCTCTTCAGCCATGCGAGATGACTGGTCGATGATATGATAGCCAGATTGTATTGCTGAAACAGACATAAGCGCCTCCACTTACTCTAAGCTTAAGGTGTCTGCCTGCATTGAGCAAGTTTGATTACGAAAAGAGGCTTGTGATCATATCTAGCTCATCATCTGAGATAATCGATTCACTAGGATGATCCAATTTGGCGTTGATATCACCAAGAAGTGCGCGTAACTGCTGAGGTGATAGGCTCTGCAGCTGCGTGCGGATAATCTCAAATTGTTGTGGTGACATATTATTAACCCCACTTAGCATCATGTGCTCAAGTTCAGTTGTGAAAGAGATGTCTCCGTTCATCGTCTTACGCCTGTGCGAAAATTCATACAAATCGTAAGGGATTGTGCTGTTTTTTTGTCCGAGTTTTGTCAGGAAAAGTGAGATGACAGCAATTTCATGACTCTGTATTAGTGGGGCTTATCACTCTTACGCTGAATTTATTAGCCAGTGAATGCAACTCAGGAATCATTCGATAGATAAGGTGCAGCTGTTGCAACACGAGACGCACCGAATTGTCGTCTTCTTCACGCCACTCACTTAGCCTAGAGGTAATCGTCGGATCTTCCGCAATCACAAAGTCTTCAGCGTAAGGTTTACGATTTAAACGCATGCGCAGCAGTTCAAGATGCTGGTGAATCAGCCGGTGGGTATCCAGAATCAATACATGCGTTTGTTCGTTGTCGATGCGGGTACGGTGCGCGCCTAACGCTGAGACATAACTCAGCAGCGCATGGTTTAAGGTTAAAAAGCGGAAACTCTCATCTACGGCGCTTCGATAGCGCCCAGGCTCTGCGAGCATGGTCGATATGGCGGCAGTGAGGTTCGCGTCACTATTGTGCGCCGCTCGTCGAGCGATTCGGTAGGCCAGATTGTCTTTTTTACCCACGCGATATTGGCCAATGATTTGGGCTAAATATGCTTGATTCGCAGCGATAGCTTCGGCCATCACGGTGTGCAATCGTTTAGACTGCCAATCCGGGAGAATATACGCCACCGCGCCAACGGCCAGTAAGCAGCCTATGATCGTATCCGCGAGACGAGGAAGCACCACCGAGTAGCCTTCTCCTAGTTGGTTGAAGCTAAACAGAACTAAAACGGTAATAAAGCCTGTTGCGTAGCCATAATTCGCCAAACGAAAGGCAAAGAAGGCGACACCCGATGCGACAATCAGCACCAACTGACTCTCTTGTGAGGGGAAAAAACTCAGCAGTGGCACACCAACCAAAAGACCAGCAATGGTACCGACCACACGGCCAATCAGTTTTTGTCGAGTCGTGCTGTAGTTGGGTTGGCAAACGAACAAGGTGGTGAGCAAAATCCAGTAGCCATGGTCAATATCAAACGCTTGGATGATGCCGTAACCTACCGTTAATGACAGAGACAGGCGTAGCGCATGGCGAAACAGAATCGAGTCACTGTTGAGGTTGGATTGTACCCGCTGCCACATCGATTTGAGCGTGTGCGCTTCGGTGTCATCCAATTCATCCTCTTCGGGTTTTGTGGTGTCTGGGTTGCTGACGTTGGCGAGCAGTTTTTCCACCATGGCTAAGTTGTTAAACAAGTAACCAAGCTGCGCTAGCAGAGGTTTCCATGTGGGGTGATTTTGCGCTTGGAGGTGCGCCAATGAGTTTTGCAGTTCATCCAGTGCGATGACTGAATCCGTATCGTGTTGATACGCTTTGCCAGTCATGATGGCTTGACTGATGCGCTGACATGCCTGTTTTTGCGTGTCAATAAGGTGTTTGAAACGAAACAAAATATCGGAACGCTCAAAGTGTTGCGCTAATTCTTGGTAACGATAGTGGCTCGAACTTAACCGCTCATGGATATCTTGCGCAATAAAGTAGATATTAAGAAAACGGTCGCTGGCGCTGTCCACATGGCCACGTTTTGAGCGGCTGAGCAGCGTCGATTTGCACTGATTGAGCGCAGTGACGGTCGCCGCATTGCGTTTGGCCTCTTCGATACGCATCGGTTGTGGATTCAAATTGGTCACTGGGTGAAACAATTGGCTTTTCAGATCTAGGTAATGGCTGAGTTGATAAAAAACGGTAGATAAACTTTGTTGTACCGGTTGCAACGGCCAAATTGCAAACCAAACCATAGAAACCAGGAAATACCAACTCGCACCAGTAAGCAGTAATATCGGTTGGAACCAACTGTCACCACTTTGGTCAATGCCGAGCATGGTGTAGATAGCGATCAATAACGAGCCAAAGGCGATACTTGCGTAGCGACTACCGATTGCGCCAAGCATGATAAAGCCAAATGTCGAGGTGAACAGACCCAGAGCGAACAGCCAAGGCGTATCAAACAACAGCTCTATCGAGAAGGTGGCGATCGCGAAACAGATCAAAGTGAGTGTGATCGACTTTAACCGCCCAACAAAGCTATTGTCGGTTTCAGCCAGCGCCGCCGCGATGATACCAAGAATCAGTGGGACTAATAGCGTCTGCTGCTGCCAATACCAGGCAGGCACTACCGCGCCAAGCAGCGTGATTAAAATCAGTAAACTGTTATTAAACGTTCGGTTCACCCACAGGAGGCGAAGTTGGTGCAAATAGGGCACGGGCGTCTCTTCTTGGTTAGCTTTGGGGTAAACATTACCACCGACTCTATGGTAACTAACTGATCGAGGTAATGAAATAGGTCTGTTCGATGCGCAAATGACCCGCCCAGCCCTTGACTTATGTAGCAAGGTTCTGAAAAGTAGGGGCATCGCATTAACGTTTAGAGTTTGCGAGTTGATTATTGACGCCAAGGAACCTTGTGACATGCAGTTAAGTGCATCCCCATCCGCTACATTTTTTACTCAAAACGAATACCACCACGTCGAACTGGGCGAGCAGGAGTTGATTCTACGATCCGAAACGAAAGAAACACGGGTGCCTTTTCGTGTTTGGGATGGGCGAGTCAAAGTCAAAACGGGGATTGTATGGAGTGGGCTCGAGTTTTATAGCCACATTGATGGCGGTAAAGAGCGTCGTTGGATTGTTCAGGGCCTTAGCCCAAAAGCGTGTCGGCAATTCGCGCTGCACGCGGTGGCCAGTTATGAGCAGTGGCACGCCACTCAATGCCAACAGCTCAACCAGTATGTGCCAGAGTGGGAAGCGGCAATCGATCGTCAACTGCGTCGACCTACGTTCTTAAGGCAGTCGATGTTAGCTGCGTGGAATACGAAAGTGATGGACGATTTAGCATGCATGCGCATGACACTCGAAGAAGCTGAGTTGCGGATGCCAAAGCGCTTAGCGCCACTGCTACCGTGGATTGAAGAGACACAAACGTCACTCCAAACTCGCAATCATCAATGGATGGAAACCGAACTCGAGAATTGGGAGGTACTGTTTTCACGCATCGAGTCCTCGCCGCTTAACCTTTCTCAACGCCGAGCGGTACTACTCAATGATGACAATAACCTGATTTTAGCCGGCGCGGGTTCGGGTAAAACCAGTGTATTGACGGCGCGAGTGGCCTACTTGCTGCAAAGTCATTTGGCGCAAGCCAATCAGATTTTAATGCTGGCGTTTGGTAAAGACGCTGCAAGCGAAATGAAACAGCGCCTTGAGAGTAAAATTGGTCTGAGCGCTGAAGGGGTGGAAGTCAGCACATTTCATAGTCTAGGACTGAAGATATTAAATGATGTTGAATCCAGTCGCGTTGAGATTTGTCCCGTCGCGGTGGACGATAAGTTGCGTCACGGATGGTGTGTCGACTGGTTGAAAAAGCACTGGATGACGCCGACCAACTTTAAGCGTTGGCAAAAACATTTGGTCAAGTGGCCCATCGCCTATTTGGCCGGGGATGATGAGTTAGGCAGTCATGTTGAAAACCCTAAACTCATCGCATGGCTAGAGAAACAGTTGAGTCAATTGGCTGCAATGGGTGTATCGAAGAAAGAGCTGCAGCAGCGATTGGTTGAGCACCCTGACTACACTCGTTTGAATAGCGAACTCTCTTTGGTGTGGCCTTGTTATCAAGCTTGGCAGCAGATGCTGAAAGAGCAGCAGCAAGTTGACTTCAATATTATGATTTCAAGAGCCGTCGACTATGTGAAGAAGGGCAAGTTCCGCGCGCCTTGGAAATACATCATGGTGGATGAGTATCAGGATGTCTCTCCCGCACGTCTTGCTTTGATTGAAGCGCTGTGTACGCAAGTTGAACCCAATGACGAGGAAGATGGCTGCGCGTTATTTGCCGTCGGCGACGATTGGCAGTCCATCTATCAATTTGCTGGATCTGACGTTTCGTTGACGACAGGGTTTAGTGAACGCTTCCAACATGCGACCATTCACTATCTCGACACCACTTACCGTTTTAACAATCAGTTGGGCGCGGTTGCCAATCGATTTGTGCAGCAAAATCCACAGCAGTTGCAAAAATCACTCAATAGCCACAAACAACAAAAGAGCAAAGCGGTGACACTGGCACCTGCAGGTCAAGTGGAAAAAATCCTTGATCAACTTGATCGTAACGCCAAGCAAACAACCCAAGTGATGTTACTCGCCCGAAATCACTATCATCGCCCTGAACTGCTCGACGATTGGCAGAAACGGTTTCGACAATTGTCGATAGAATTTATGACTTGTCACGCGAGCAAAGGACGTGAAGCCGACTTTGTGATTATATTAAATGTGGATGAGGGGCAGTTTCCAGCTCGAGTGAAAGCGCTCCATTTGGACGGCGCCTTGACACAATCACAAGAAAGCTACCCGTTTGCAGAAGAACGGAGACTGTTCTACGTCGCGCTTACACGCGCAAAGAAAAAGGTTTGGGTAACCTTCAACGGCAGCGGTTCGAGTTTTGTCAAAGAGCTGCTTGAAGAGGATTACCCGGTCAGTATTGTGAAATAGCACCGCGAGGAGTGGCCGATGGAATTTTGTATTGCGCTCACCACCACCAACAGTCAAGCGCTTACTGAGCGAATCATAGATGCGTTACTTAAAGAAAGGCTTGCTGCTTGTATTCAAACCATGCCCATTGAGAGTCACTATGTCTGGCAAGAGCAAGTGTGTCGTGACAACGAAACCTTACTGGTGATCAAAACGACTCAGAGCAACTACGTTGAAGTCGAACAAAAGGTGGTGGAGTTGCACGATTACGACACCCCGCAAGTCGTGCAAGTGCCCATTGTCGATGGTTTCAACCCTTATCTCAGTTGGCTTGAGGCAAACACTCGTCGTTGAACGGACATCAGAGCGAGTGCGCTTAACGCGCCCAAGGTGTCCATCAGCATGTCTTTTTGCGCATCCCATATATCACCTTGGGAACCGAGAAAGGCGATGCCCTCATCGCCACCCGCCAATTCAGCGTACCACCACTCAATGATTTCATAGCCCGCTGCCAGCGACATCATTGAGAATAGGGCAAAACACGCAGACAGCCCCCACGGTAGCTTGCGTTTTCTCATCAGGTATTCCGCTATCGGATAGGCGTAAAGGCCGATAGAGAAATGGGCAACGCGGTCAAAGTGATTTCTCTCTGAGCCAATGAGTTGGTTGAACCAGTCAAAGGGGACCTCAGCAAACGTATATTTTGCACCAATCGTGTGTAATACCAGCCAGACGAACATCAGAATGTAGGCCGTATGGCTAAATACGTAGCGCTGGGATAACCACCAAACAATCGCCAGTATCGCCACGGCAGGCACAATTTCAGCCAACCAAACATGAATTGAACTTGGGTTAACAACAGAAAATAGAAACACTGCGCTATAGATTGCAGTGAGAAACTTCAGGGTTTTTAGGTGTGTTGTACGCATAGTCGCTTACGGTTTGATTGATATGCTACTGTTTTACCATTAAATAAAACGCTGTTCAATTGTAACTTTCACTCTGCCGATCTCGCTTTATGTTGAAATTCCGCTTTGCTGCACACTCTTCGTGCAAACACTTACGTTACCTGTAGTCAACATTTGATTTACCTCTAGGAGGCACATAGAATCGAGTCAAATTCTAATAACGAGTAAAGAAAGCATGAAACTGGATACCGTTGATTACCTTGCTGACGATGCCGCAGAGCAATTTGTTCAATCCCTGAGAGAGACCGGCTTTGGTGTGTTAAAAAACCACCCAATTCCGCAAGAGTTGGTCGAGTCAATTTACGAAAATTGGTACCAATTTTTTACCTCAGAGCGCAAAAATGATTTCCACTTTAACGTCGAAACGCAAGATGGTTATTTCCCGCCTAGTGTCTCAGAGGTCGCGAAAGGTCATACAGTAAAAGACATTAAAGAGTATTTTCACGTCTATCCTTGGGGGCAGATTCCTGAGGAGCTCAAAGCACAAATTCTTGATTACTACCAGCGTGCAGACAGATTTGCCCAAGAGCTGCTCGGCTGGGTTGAAGCTCATGCGCCGAAAGAGGTACAGGAGAAATTCTCGATTGCGCTTTCTGAGATGATCAATGGTAGCCAGAAAACCTTGCTACGCATTCTGCATTACCCCCCAATGACGGGCGATGAAGAGCCTGGCGCCATTCGCGCAGCGGCTCATGAAGACATTAACTTGTTGACCGTATTGCCCGCCGCCAACGAACCGGGCTTGCAAGTGAAAAGTAAAGAGGGTGACTGGATCGATGTGCCTTGCGATTTTGGCAACCTCATCATCAATATTGGTGATATGTTACAAGAAGCATCCGGTGGCTATTTCCCATCGACCACGCATCGCGTGATCAATCCAACCGGCGCTCGCCAAGAGCACTCACGCATTTCACTGCCGCTCTTTTTGCACCCCAAGCCTGAGGTTGTGCTGTCAGAGCGTTACACTGCCGACAGCTACTTGATGGAACGCCTACGTGAGTTAGGGGTCATCTAACCCTATCAAGCGGATGAGAATCGAGTCGCCTTTGGTGGCTCTTTTTTTCGCACAGAATAACAGTTGTTATCTGTTTTACTCGACAAATGGTAGAGGATCCATTTAAGTAAAAGAAAAACGGTGAAGGATCCTATGGGTAATCAGCAAGCACTCGCGACGTCGTTTCAGCAATACATGGAAAACCCTCTGCTTTGGCCAATCCTCGAAGTGCTACGCAAAAAGCCGTCGGGGTGGAAGGTTCACACCTTAGCGGCTCATCTTAGTGAACTTGGTTATATGCCTGAGTTGGATCCTTTGCCAGAAAAAGATCTCTTTAAACGCAATTTCTTGATGATGAACGCCCTGTACCAACTGCAAGAGACGCTTTACCCAGATAATTGGCTGCAAGTCCAGGCGATGAATATTGTCCTTTTACCGACGCTACAAAGTCATGGTTTTGCGATTGATACCGATGATCCTTTGCGAGATTACTACACCCAGTGGTCCAATTATGAAGCAGAAGAGGGCGAAGTGAAGCGTCTGCTGAATGAATTTTGGAGTCGCTATCAGAGGTTTCTTGGGGGCAATCATCATGAAGATATGGACCGCCGCAAAGCACTGTCACTATTTGAATTGCCTCAAGAGGCGACACAGACAGAGATACGAAAAACGTGGCGTAAGTTGGCGCTGAAGTGGCACCCTGATAGAGAGAATGGCAACAGCGAACGATTCCGAGTACTGTGTGAAGCGTGGAACGTGCTTCGCCAGTAAAAAGGGATTCTAGGCAGACAAACCGTGGACAGCAAACCGAGCGGCTGCTGTCCATATTGTGACCACGTCACATATTCAACGTTTTATTGACCTTTAAACTGCGATTTGCGCATGCGGTTGAGCGCGGCCATGACGTCCAACACACGCGGTTTAGCAAGGTCACCTTGATTGGGCATAGTGTGATGCCACTGGTCATTGAGCATTTGTGCCACGTCTTTAGCAGGGTTGGCAGACCAACCAGGACGCTGAGCCAACTGAAACCACAACCAGCCAATCGCGTTCACTTCTGAGCTAGATTCCAACTGCTCAAGAGCCGAAAGGTCGGTAAACTCTTTGCCAAAACGCAGTGAATCGACGCCTTTCGCCGCAACGCGAAACTTGCCGTCTGCCAATACCGCTTGTAAAGCAGAGCAATTCAATTTACGAGGACGGAAAGTAGCGAGCGCTGATTCGGCTTCATTTTGACGCGTGGTTGGGTGCTCTTGCGTAACAAGTTTCGCTTTTTCAGTCACATCGATGGCTTGGTAATCGTGCATTTGAATCACGGTATCCGCCACATCTAGGTAATCGCCTGAGCCCCCCATAACAACTATGGTCGAGATGTCCAATTCATCACGTAACTGGCCAATGCGATCGACCAAGGGTGTGATCGGTTCATCACCTTTTGCGACCAAAGCCTGCATGCGCTCATCACGAATCATGAAGTTGGTGGCTGAGGTATCTTCATCAATCAGCATCGCTTTCACGCCAGCTTCAACGGATTCTTGTAACCATGCTGCTTGAGAGGTCGAACCGGACGCGTCTTGGGTTGAGAAATGAGCCGTATCTTTGCCCATCGGCAAGTGGTTGATGTAGTTTGACAGGTTCAAGTCATGCACGCAGCGCCCGTCTTCGGCGCGGATTTTCATCGCTTCGCTGCTGGTGACGACCCATTCTCTGCCATCGCCGGCAATGTGGTTGTAAATAGAGCGTTCGATAGCGCTCAGTAGCGTCGATTTGCCATGAAAGCCGCCACCAACGATCAATGTAATGCCAGCCGGAATGCCCATACCTGACACCGCACCGTGATGAGGGGTATGGAACGTCACTTCAAGCGACGGCGGCGAGACAAACGCGACCGCTTCTTTCATTGGCAAGTCAGAGTTACCGGCCAAACGCGGCAGCACGGCGCCATTACCAATAAAGGCGACTAAGCCACGCTCATCCAGTTGATCTCGAATCGCTTGTTGATCTTCCACACCTTGGCAATGTGCAATCAGAGCGGCTTTATCTAACTCGCGCTCAATCGTGGCACGACGGATAAATTTAGGTAGGTGAAAGGTGAGGAGGTTAAGCGCTTTTTTGCCAAGGACACTGCGTCCTTCTGCGGGTAAATTAACCCGAAAACGCAGCTCTATGCCTTCGTCAGTAAACATCACCGCAGTGGAATCCATCACAGTTTGACCCGTTAGGGCGATGCTGATGAGGTTTTCTTGTTTTGCCAGTTGAGCAAAGGTGCGGGCGATAAAGTCGCGTGCCGCAATTTGATAGACAGCAGATTGCTCACGTAGCCAGTCTAATCCGGTCAACGACCAAGGGCGGAGTGCGCGCACTCGTGATGCTGACGCATGTGGGTCGGCTTGAACGTAGTCGATGTGAAAGGTGTAATCGCCAAAGTCGTATTGACCTTTGATTTGCTGATAAGCGCGATAGTTCTGCTTTTCGATTTTTTTAAGGGTGGCGGTTAACTGATCCATGACTGGCTCACTATAGAATTTTGAAAGCGTGGATTATAGAAACCTGTCGGCGCAGAGTAAAGGTAAACTACCGACGAATAAGGTGCTAGAGGTCAGCGGAGCCTAGAGCACTCGCCGCGCGAGGAAGGCACGGCGAGTAGGGGAAGTTACGCCTCTTTTGTTTCGATAAATGGGGCTAAATCGACATCAGCGTGATAATCAATGGCATCAAATCCGAAACCATTCAAATTGAGAAACTCCTGCTTGTAGCCTTGATAGTCACCAAGCTGTTTGAAGTTATCTTGGTTCATCTCTTTGAGTAGGAGCGCCACCTCATCCTGAACGGGCTTGGCCAATTCAAGATCGTCAATACGTATTAACCGTTCGCCATCAACCTCTACTTTTGCTTGATTGTAGAGCTTGCTTGCGTAGAGCCGTTGCATTTGCTCGATACACCCTTCGTGCACGCCTTGCGCTTTCATCACTTTGTAGAGCGCCAAAAGGTAAGGCGTTAATCCAGGGATAAATACACTTGCCTTAGTGACCAGCGCCTTGCACACACAAGCGAATGCGCCGCCATCGAAATTGGCTAATTTCAAATTTAATGAATGGCTAGTCTGATGCAAATCGACTTTGGCTCTTCCAAGGGTGCCATCAAGATAGATAGGGTGGGTGATCTCAGGCCCGATGTAAGAAAAAGCAAGCGTTTGACAACCTTGGGCAATCGATTCTGAGTTGATTAAGGTATCCACCCAGGCTTCCCAATCCTCGCCGCCCATCACTTTTTGTGTATGATGCGCTTCTTCTTCCGTTGCGGGCTCTAATCGGGTGTTGATCCACGCATCGTGCTCGAGATCGATCGTTGCACCGGTAATCGGTTCAAACATTGGCTTAATGGCTGAGCGCCACACTTCACCGGTGTCAGGGTTAGGTCGCAGGCCGCTGGCGACACTGTAGATAATTAAATCGACTTCGCCTTCAAAATAGGTTTCTATCGCTTCAACGACTTCGTTCTTGATCGCTGAAGAGAACGCATCGCCATGAATATTTACCGCGATTCGTCCTGCCTTTTCAGCATGCTGTTTGAAGAAGTAGTCATTGAAGTAACCTGCGCTGCCTACGCCTTTTTCACTTGGGCTACGCTCAAAGGAGACGCTGATGGTATCAGCTTGAGCCCCGCCAAACGTCAGAGCGATACGCGATGCCAAACCAAACCCTGAAGAGCCACCAATGATTAGCACACGTTTTGGTCCGTTTTTGATCGGCTCTGCTTGTTGTACGTATTGGATTTGACGGAGGAGAGCTTGTTCACAGCCGTAAGGATGCGCACTGCGAGCTACCACACCTTGTATTACTGGTTCAATTATCATGAAACTTTCCTTAGAAACGGACGTTGTCTGATTAACCTAGCGTAAAAATAGGTAAAGTTTATTGAGCCAGACCAATGACAAGTGATTATCTATCAGTATTTACAGAAATTTTACCAGCTCGTTGGCGACAAAATCAGCGATCCAAGGTTGGGCTTCAGGTTTAGGATGCAGTCCGTCGTTCATCATCCATTGAGGCTCTGTGATGACGCCTTCAAGAAAGAAAGGCAGCAGTGGCACATTGTGTGCGTCTGCCACTTTGGGATAAACGGCTGAAAACGCTTGCGTATAACGCTTACCGTAATTGGGTAATACATGGATTTGCATTAAAAGCGGCATTGCCCCTTGCTGTTTGACTTGTTCGATGATGGCCGAGAGGTTGTTTTCGACCACGTTAGGTGGAAATCCGCGCAAGCCATCGTTAGCGCCAAGCTCGATTAATACGTAATCCGGCTGATGCTCACTTAGCAGGCTAGGCAGCCGGCTGAGGCCGTTACCTGAGGTATCTCCAGAGATACTGCCATTAATGACCGCAAGATCATGGCCTTTGGTTTTCATTACATTAGGTAACAAGGTAGGCCATGCTTCTTCAATCGACATTTGATAACCTGCACTCAGGCTATCTCCTAAAACCAATAGCTTAGCGCTATATGCGGGTTGAACAAAAACGAGAAAAAAGACCAAGGAAAGTAAACGAATCATGCAAACATCCATCATTCAAGCAACGTCATTATCAAAAATAGTCTCCACTAAACAGGAGCAATTAACAATCCTTGAAGAGGTAAATCTTGAAATCTTTGCCGGAGAGAGTGTGGCGATCGTCGGCACATCCGGTGCGGGTAAGTCCACCTTGATGACGTTGTTAGCCGGTCTCGACATCCCAACAAAAGGCTCAATCCAGCTGCTAGGTAAAACTTTATCAGAGCTGGATGATGAGCAAAGGGCGAAAATACGCAGTGAATCGGTTGGGTTTGTTTTTCAGAGCTTTTTGCTGATACCGAGTTTGAGCGCGTTAGAGAACGTTACTTTGCCATGCTTACTGAAAGGCGAAGACGAAAACATTGAGCGCGCAAAAATGTTGTTAACGTCGGTAGGACTTGAGCATCGAATGCATCACTCTCCCTCTCAGCTGTCAGGGGGTGAACAGCAGCGTGTTGCTTTGGCGCGCGCTTTCATGATTGAACCGAAAATCCTCTTCGCCGATGAACCGACGGGAAATCTGGATGAACACACCGCAGCGAAAGTGATCGAGCTGTTGTTTGAACTCAATAAACAGCACGGGACGACCTTAGTGCTGGTGACCCATGACAGCGAGCTAGCACGTATGTGCGATCGCACCATAGTCATGTCGGCTGGTCAGATCAAAGGAGAGTAGGGATGGCACACTCTCGTTTAAACTCCCGTCTAGTGCGCTGGAGTGTCAGTGAAATTCGTCAAGGCCAGCTCTGGCCGATTGCCGCCGCGCTGACGTTAATTATCGCCTGCATCTTTGCCTTAACTGCTTTAGCGAACCGCATGGAGCAGGTCATCGTCAAACAGGGCAAGCAAGCGTTAACGGCGGATGTGCAGTTCAGTAGCTCGAATCCTCTGCCCGAAACATTGCTACAAAACGCCGCGGCATTGAATATGGACACTGCGCGTCAAACTCGCTTTGCCACCATGGCGTTTAGTGACGCGCAGATGAAACTGATCACCGTTAAGGCGGTAGAGTCGAACTATCCGCTGCAAGGTGATTTTCGCTTAAGTGATGGCCAAGGGGAAAAAGCACGAGTAGCGCCTGGTGAGCTGTGGCTTGACGAGCGTCTATTTGCCCAGTTAGAGGTTACTATTGGTGACGCCGTCACTATTGGTGATGCCGATTTCACCGTTACAGGACGTGTATTAGAAGAGCCAGGGCTAAGCTTCAATCCATTTCAGCAAATGCCGTCGGTCTTTATCCACATGGATGACATCGATAAGACAGGCGCTATTCAGCTCGGCAGTCGCGTGCGCTACAACCTATTTTTGAATGGCGACGACACCAGCATAGAGACGCTAAAAAGCCGCATTGAACTGACCCCAAGTGAACGTTGGCGAGATCAAAACAGTGCCAGTCGTACCAACGATGTTTTCCAGCGCACTCAGCAATATTTGTCTCTCAGCGTCGCGATTGTAGTCATTATGGCCGCAACCACATTGGTACTGACCTGTCAGCACTACGTCTCTACTCGCACCAAGACCATTGCCATGTTGAAAAGCCTTGGCGCCACAAAGCAGTGGATTGTCCGCTGGCTTTCTATTCAGGTCGCGATACTGCTACTGACAGCGAGCGTGCTTGGCTTACTGATCGGTGTCGGGTTAGAAGTGTTACTCCGCATTCCTCTGGTTGACTTGCTACCTAATCCACTCCCGAGCTATGGCTTGACGCCTGCGCTGGTCGCGCTTGCCAGCAGCGTGTGTATCGCCGTACCTGCCCTTGGGATTCCTCTTCATCGTTTAGTGAGTGTCAGTGCGGTCAATGTGATGCAACCCCAAGCAAGCGACACGGGCCATAAGTCAAAGTGGTTGATTCTGGTGCCTGTCGTGCCGATGCTCGCGGCATACTACGATAACATGTTGGTTTGGATTGTCATGCTGGGTATGGTGCTGCTGTTTGTGCTGCTCGGCGCGGTGAGTCTGCTTGTCACCAAGCAGTTAGCCAAAATGCCACTGAGTACGTCATTCAAATTGGCGCTCTCGCGCATCAACCGCTCAATGACGGCAACCGGTTTGCAATTTGGCGCTCTTGGGCTTTCTTTGATGCTGCTGGCCGTGATGTGGCTCGTTCGCACTGATCTACTCTCTGATTGGCAACGTACTATTCCGCCAGATGCGCCGAATGCCTTCGCTCTGAATATCGCACCTTACGAAAGAGAGGCCTATTTAGAGGTGTTGGACCAAAATGGGATCACTCGCTCCGACGACTATCCCATCATTCGGGGCCGCTTGACGAAAATTAATGGGCAAGATGCGAAAGAAGCCTCTGATGGCGGAGAAGGCAACGACGCACTGCGTCGTGAGCTCAATTTTACCTACGCCGAGGGGATTCCTGCACACAACGAGTTGCTTGAGGGTGAGTGGACTGAAAAGGGCGGCGTGTCCGTTGAGTCGGATGTCGCTAGCGATCTGGGTCTAGCGATTGGTGATGAGCTTGAGTTTGTGATTAACGGCCAAACGATAATTGCGATGGTGAATTCTGTGCGTGCCGTAGAATGGCGTGATATGAAGCCTAATTTTTACTTCATTTTTACGCCGGATGTGCTAGAGCAAATCCCAGCGACGTTTTTGGTCAGCTTTCGCGTCGACGACCAACATGACGGGTTGCTCAATACTCTGTCAAAGGCGCACCCAACGGTTAGCTTGATGGATATTCGTCAAATGGGTGAGAAAATCCAATCGCTGCTTGAGCAAATCGTTTGGTCGATTACCTTATTGGCGGCACTTGGCGTCTTGGCAGGGTTACTTTTGATCTTTACGTTGCTGAGGCTAAGTCTGTCACAACGTAAATCAGAGATGCAGCTCTACCGAACGTTAGGTGCGAGTCGAAAACGGGTCACGCGCACCATTTGGGCAGAATATGGCTTGATGGCATTGATTGCTGGTTTGATTGCCGCACTGGGGGCAGAAGCCGTAGTCGGTGGGATCATTTACTTCGGTTTTGATCTCACCCCAAGCTTGCATTATTTGTTGTGGTTAACCATGCCAATCATCACGTTTTGCACACTGGCGTTGGTTGTTTTCAGTATGATTAAAAAACTGTTAGCCCCTATAAATAAAGAGTTTAGCTGACGCTGTTCGGGTCAAGTTATTCAGTTATCCACAAAAACGGTGGATAAGGTTTGGGATAACTTGACCTGTAGATAACTCACTAAATCGCGCAACGCTAGGAAAGTTCAAGCATGCAGCAAAGTTGTTATTCACAGAATCGATTTTTCTATGAGTTCCAATTTTTCAGTCAAGCATTTTTTTCAACTTTTTATGATGAAAATGTCATTCATATCCCTTGCAAAAAAAGTGATTTTTATCACCGTTTTTTAAGAGTAAAATAACCGAGAAATGAAACAACTAGCCGCGCAGATGTCACAGATCAACACACAGCCAAGTTCAACGTCCATCGTCATTATTGGTGGGGGCGTTGCCGGCGCCACGGCCGCTGTCCATTTATCCGAACTTGGGCAAAAAGTTACCCTCATTGAGCGAGGCGCGAGCCTTGTCAGTGGACCGCCGATTTGCCATCTCCATGCTGGTGGTAATTTGTACCGGGAAATCTCGACGGAGCAATGTATTGAATTGCTTGAACAGTCGATTGAAACGGTGCGTCTTTACCCTCAAACCATCAATCGTCGCCCAACTCTTATTGCTGTTCCTATTACCGATCCCGGCAGTGTCGATGAGGTCGAATCTCGCCTGCAAACCATCCGTGATTGCTACCAGACCTTAGTGGACCGAGACCCGGCCAATCAAGTGCTGGGCGCACCACAAGATTATTATCGCTGTTTTTCAAAAGAGGAATTGCAAGCACTGGCGACGCGCATTCAACCTGAGGCACCAACAAGTGTTGAAGATTGGGTGATTCCTTTTGCTCAGCATGCCGATCTCGATGCGCTAAAGTACCCTGTGGTTGCAGTGCAAGAGCACGGTTGGAGTGTCTTTCGTTTGGCCGCGAGCGCAAAACTCACACTCGCCGCACATCCAAATTGTCAATTGCTTACCTCATGTGAAGTGACTGATCTTGAAGAGAATGGAGACAGCTGGTTGATTCGCTATCGCGATGACAATAACCGACTGCACGAACTTCAAACTCAATACGTCATCAACGCCTGTGGTTATCAAACCGGTACGATTGACGATCTGGCTCAAAAGAAACGTCAGCGTTTGGTGGAGTTTAAAGCCGCTTATGTCACGCGATGGGCACAGTGTGATCAGGTATGGCCAGAGGTCATTTTCCATGGTCAACGGGGGACGCCAGCAGGTATGGCGCAACTGACTCCGTATGCAAATAAAGTGTTTCAACTGCACGGTATGACGAAAGAGATTACCTTATTCGATGAGGGGTTGGTTGCCTCGGATGATCGTTCTTCTCAGCCCCAGTTACCGGCTCCCCTAATCAAGACGTTGAATCAAGGCTGGGACGAGTCCGTGGCCAAAGAGCGCAGCCTGCGTGCCGTACGACACATCGGTCAGTACGTGCCTGACTACCATTCGGCGGATTACTATGCGCTGCCTTTGTTTGGCGCGCAGCAAATACCAGGACGAGATGACTCGTTAAGAGCCGCAGACGTTTCGTTTGAAGCCAATCACTATGCACGCATCGAAGTGGTCAAAGGTTCATCTGCGCTTGAAGCAGCAAGAAAAGTGGTGACTCAATGGGGCTTGTATGATTACCGGGGAGCCTCCATTGAGGCTCTTCATCCGGTGTGTACCCGCTTGGTGGCGAGCGACGTTGAACAAGAAGCGAAACGCATCGCGATTGAGCGTGGCTACCCTGCAGAGTTGGCCCAAGTCTATGGTGAATCCCAGTAACGCAGCGATCACCACACCGTGTCATCGAATGATACAAAAAGGCGCCAATCGGCGCCTTTTTGTTATTTCGCCGCCCGCTTGGCCGCGACTAAGCTTAGTTAATACAACAAAAGTGATGGCAATGAATTAATAGCCGAAGAAGCGCGCCCACTGACACCAGACATCTTGCAAGCCGAGTAAATCGCCCTTTTCAAACGTCACGGTTTGGCCCGGCCGAGCTTGAGCGATACGTGGCAGGTCAATACGGGCTACACAACCTAATTTGGGATAACCGCCGATCGTTTGCTTGTCACTGAGTAAAATAATCGGGTCGCCACTTTTGGGCACTTGTATTGCGCCTAACGCAATTCCCTCGCTCAACAGTTCCGTATCCGGTGGCGTAATTGTGTTACCGCGCAGGCGATACCCCATTCGATTAATGTGCTGGCTTACCTCAAAACGTCGGCTGTAAAAGGCTCCGATCGCGTGTGGAGAAAACTGTTCACTTTGATACCCCTCAATCACGCGCACACGAATGGGCAGGTTGTAATCAGGGCGGTAGCGAAATGAAATCTGTGTGCTTTGGCGGGATAATGGGTGGTAAGTAAACGCCAGTTGATCCCCCGCTTTAAGTGCGCGGCCTTGCTCTAAGCCGCCGAGTGCTTCACGGGTGACGGTGGACACACTGCCCAATACTGGTGATACATCAAAGCCCCCTTTAATGGCAAGGTAGCTTCTTAGCCCGTTGGCCGGAAGACCAAAGCTCAACGTTTGCCCTTTACGGGCGACAAATGTTGACCAGTTATCTATGCGCTGACCGTCGAGTTTAGCATTGAGATCCCCACCTGCAATGGCGAGGTTGCAGTGACCATTGAAACGAAATTCCGCTTGTCCCAAGGTAATTTCAATAGTTGGGCAATTGACCGGGTTATCGAGCAAATGATTCGCCCAACTGTAGGCGTAATCATCCAAGGGACCGCCTTGGGTAATGCCCAAATGCGCCAAGCCAAATCGACCAAAATCTTGGATGAGGCTCAGTTGTCCAGGTTTGATGACTTCAACGTAAGACTTCATAAGGCAAACTCCCCATCAAGCGACCCACCGAGTTGAAGAAACTGGTCTCGATCGACGGCCTTAAAGCGCACTTGAGAGCCGACACTGTACGGCAGCATCTGCGCTTCATTGGGTGTGAACAGCGCTAATGGGCAGCGTCCAATGATGTTCCACCCACCCGGTGAATCACTCGGATAAACCGCAGTATGATGATTGGCAATCGCTACGCTGCCTTTGGGAACATTGACGCGCGGCGTACTTTGACGTGGCAGTTGTAATTGAGGCGTGACTTGACTCATAAACGCAAACCCAGGCGCAAAGCCGATCGCGGTGACGCTGTAACACTCTTGGGTGTGCAGTTCGATTACTTCGTCCAATGTCATACCTTGCTCGAAATAGATCGCTAAGTCTGGCCCTACATCCGGATGATAGTAGACGGGTAATTCAACGATCTCTGCGCTATGGCTTACTGGCGGGCTGGCTATGGTGCTGTCCAAGATGCGTTCGACGCATGGGATAAAATCGAAAATGGAGATTCGGTGAGGTAAATAGTCAATCAACAGGGTGATGTGCGAGGGGGTGACGTTCATCAGCCATTGCGCTAACTGAGACTGAACGTTTTCGCCACAGTGCTGGATTATACTCGACAGCTCTGGCGAAGGGGCCGCGTCAAAGGTGACTAAAATACTGCACTCGGCAACGGGATCGATGGTATAGGTGATCGTCATCTGTTACTCCATGCTGGTGCGGATTTTCTTGATAATATCGATGGCCGCCGGATTATCGCCGTGTACGCATAAGGTATCCGCCTCAATATCAATCGCGTAGCCCTCTATGGTGCGCACTTTGCCATATTGGGTGATTTGGCGAACTTGGCTAATGATATCTTCGGCGTTGGTAAGGACCGCATCGGGCTCCGTTCTTGGTGCCAGATTTCCATTGGCGAGATAGCGTCTGTCAGCAAAAGCTTCAAACAGCAAAGGCAACTCATACCGGTCGGCAATATCAAGTAAAGGCTGGTTATCGAGCACGGCGAGCGTCATTAAAGGGACATTGAAACAAGAGACGGCATCAGCGACCGAATCGAACAGCGATAAGTCCTTAAGCATGTCATTATAAAGCGCGCCATGTGGTTTGACATAACTGAGTTCTGTGTTGTGCGCTTCACAAAGCGCTTTAAGCGCGCCAACTTGATAGATGATCATCGCAGTGACTTCTTCGGGGCTCATGGCAAGGCTTCGGCGTCCAAATCCTTGTAAGTCTGGGTAACTGGGATGGGCGCCAATCTTGACGTTGTATCGAACCGCGAGCGCGACAGTGTGTGACATAATGGTTGGGTCAGAAGCGTGGTAGCCGCAGGCGATATTGGCCATGTCTACGTGGGGCATCACCAAGGTGTCATTGCCCATCGACCAAGCACCAAAGCTTTCGCCCATATCACAATTCAACAAGATTGCGCGTTTTGCCATGCATTTACGTCCCTTTATGCTCATTAGTGAGATTTATCGTACAAATAATCCGAGTTACGTTCAAATTTTGAACGGCGTCACTGAGCGTGTTCCTATCGTGTTGCTAAGCTTACGCACAAACCGCATCAAAAGAAAACAGAGCGGCTCATGTTTTAGGTAGCAAATAGTGTTTTAGGTAGTGGGTGAGGGGCGAAGCGCTCAAATGTGATATGAAAAGGGTCAGCGGCGATAGAAGTGGCGTTGGTATTCAGAATCGCCAAAGAAGATGGGCTGAGAGGAGTCGCGTATGCTCTCGTTGAACGCGCTATCGTTGAAATCTAAGCTTATCGTCCCACTGATTCTTTTTTCATCGGTGATTTTACTTCTCACTCAGGGCAATGCGCTCAATGTTGCTCTCCAATCGCAAACAGACAACCTTATCGACCGTGCTCACGTATTGTCTCTTGGTTTATCATCGCCGTTAAACTCGGCCATTTTGGGTGGGCATACTGAACAAGCGACGCAAATATTGCAGTCGTTTTCCGCAGACCAAGAGATCGTGCGCGTTAAGCTGCACACCTTAGATGGCAAACTGTTTTCGATGTATGAACAACATGGTGTCGCAGCGCCTTTGCCGAGTGCGCAGCAGCTCGCTGCATTGAAAGAAACGGGCCAGGCAGTGAGCGACGATTATCTTTTTGCGCTCTTTCCTCTCTATGCAAACGGTAATGAAGTGGCAAAGTTTAGAGTGACGATCTCCACCAAATCGTTTCAAGATAGTTCAGAGCAAGTCATACATAATGCGCTGATCTTTATTGTCTTTTTGACCATTGCGACCGCCATTTTGTTTTACACCGTACAAAAGTACATTCTCAACCCCGTCATCAGTTTGCGCGCTGCGATACAAGGATATATTGAACACAAATCCAACAGTATTGAGATTGATACCATCGCGAACGATGAAGTTGGCGATTTAGTCCGTGCCTTTCGCACTATGCTGAGACGTTTGAAACTGCGTGATCAACAAGTCAATCATACACTTGATAGATTAGAACAAGAGAAATCCTTCGCCAACGAGGTGGTCGAGTCGGTCAAACACGCGCTTATTGTTGTCAATCAGCATGGCGATGTTCTCCATTTTAATGCGATGACGTGTGAGATATTCCGCTGTACCAGCGCATTTATCCAAGCCAGTAAGTTGATAGATTTGATTCAAGGTAAAGGGCAATCCGAATTAAAGCACGCGCTCGAAAACAATCTAGAGTTTGAAGATCGCCATATCGTCCTCGAAGATCTGTTTCATGATCGCCGATTCTTAAAAGTAAGTGGTACGCCGCTTTCAAAACCCGGCCAGTGCCTAATCGCGATTGAGGACATCACCCAAGTCGAAGTGGCGATGAGTCGCCAACGCATGGCGGCGAATATTTTTGAAAACAGTAAAGATGGCTTAGTGGTCACCGATGATAGCGACGTGGTCACTATGCTCAATCCGGCCAGTCGTCGGATACTGGGAGTAGATAGCAGCGATATAATTGGTCAGCACCATCGTGAGCTATTCCGTTGGGCGGATTTTGATACCGTCATGACGCAGATAAAACGCATGATTGAAGAGCAAGGTGAGTGGCAAGGTGAGGTGTGGGAGATTCATCCCCTTGGTCACCGAGTACCGCTTTATGTTCGAGCATCGAAAAATCGTACCAGCGCCAGTGAACATCGCTTCGATTATGTCTATGTGATTGTCGACTTATCTTCAGTCAAAGAGATGGAGCGGCTTGAGTATATGGTCAATCATGACAGTCTGACCGGGCTTGCCAATCGCACCCATCTCTATCGCGTATTAGGTAAAACGCTCACCGATGAACGCCTATCCAAAACGGGCATTGCACTTTTGTATCTCGATCTTGATGGATTTAAAGCGGTAAACGACACTTACGGCCATGATGCAGGCGATGCAGTACTTAAAGAAGTCTCGCGCCGCCTATCGTTGCATGTGCGCAGTCAAGATTTGGTGGCTCGACTATCGGGCGACGAGTTTGTGGTCTTGATGACTTCTTGCGATCAACCCAGTACACACGCCCTCGCAGAGCGGCTACTGGCGGAAATCAGCAATGAAATCGACTATGCCGGTGAGCGTCTATCGGTCGGTGTGAGTATTGGTATTCACTACACTCAACGTGCGCAGGGTACCAGTCTCGAACAATTCCTCAAAGCGGCCGACAAAGCCATGTACCGAGCTAAAATGGAAGGCAAAGGGCAGGTCATCATGAGTGAGGCAAGTTAGCGTTATCTCGCGCGCGATTTTCTGTTACCATTCAACGAAATACTTACATTAGGCTAGAGTTATGAATGTATTAGTGACAGGCGGTATGGGCTACATTGGCAGCCATACGTGTTTGCAAATGATCGCCGCTGGAATGACGCCTGTTATCGTCGACAACTTGTATAACAGCAAGCGCAGTGTGCTTGAACGTATTGAGAAGGTTTCAGGTCAAACGCCGACCTTTATTGAAGGCGATATTCGCGACAAAGCCTTGATGAAGCAAGTGCTTGTTGAGCACAACATCGATGCGGTGATTCACTTTGCCGGGCTTAAAGCGGTCGGTGAGTCTGTAGAAAAGCCACTTGAATATTATGACAACAACGTCAACGGTACGCTTGTATTGGTCGATGCGATGCGCGAAGCAGGGGTGAAGACCTTAGTTTTTTCTTCATCTGCGACTGTCTATGGAGATCCAGCGAGTGTGCCTATTACCGAAGATTTCCCAACCAGTGCGACCAACCCTTATGGTCGTAGCAAGTTGATGGTTGAAGAGTGTTTGACCGACTTTCAAAATGCCAATCCCGATTGGAGTATCACCTTACTGCGTTATTTCAACCCCGTTGGTTCACACCCATCCGGTGAGCTTGGCGAAGATCCGCAAGGTATTCCAAACAACCTAATGCCATTTGTCTCCCAAGTTGCCGTAGGGCGCCGTGAATTTTTATCTGTGTTTGGTGATGATTACCCGACCAAAGATGGCACGGGCGTGCGCGACTATATCCACGTGATGGACTTGTCAGATGGGCACGTGGCTGCGTTAGAGAAAGTAGGCCAGACATCCGGATTGCACATCTACAACCTAGGCACTGGTAATGGCTATAGTGTGTTGGAGATGGTGCATGCGTTTGAAAGGGCCAGTGGCAAACCTGTCCCGTACCAAATTGCGCCGCGCCGCGCCGGTGATATTGCCGAGTGTTGGGCCGATCCTTTAAAAGCGCAGCGTGAGCTGGGTTGGAGTGCGACACGTTCTTTGGATGAGATGACGCAAGATACCTGGCGCTGGCAGTCAAATAACCCGAATGGTTTTCCAGATTAATTGAGCGCAACCGCTGATTTTAAATCTAACAAAAGAGCGACCCTAGTGGTCGCTCTTTTCGTTGGTTTATAAACGACTAACCGTCGTGTATCGATATTGTTGGGTTACTGGGCTTGTTTATCTTTACCCAACGAGAGTAACCAAATACAAATGACCGCAACCACTAAGAAGCCTGATAGGATAATGACAGGCATCGCACTGTAGCCAAGGATGTGCCAAATAATCGATTCTAACGTACTCATGCTCTCTCCTTATTGCCAACCTTCAACGCCATGCATGTCAGGCAGGCGGTGGGCGATCCCTTTGTGACAGTCAACACAGGTCTTTTCACCCGAGGCAAGCGCCGTTGAGTGCTGCTGGGCACCACGTGAACCTTGCTCAGAAAAGTCCATAAACTCGAATTCATGACAGTTACGACACTCGAGCGAATCGTTTTTCTGCATACGTGCCCATTCACGCTCAGCAAGATGACCGCGACGCTGCTCAAACTTTTCTTGTGTATCTATGGTTCGCAAGACATAGTGCGCAAACAGCTCTTTAGATGCCTGAACTTTACGGACAATCTTGTCTGTCCATTCGTGAGGCACATGACAGTCAGAACAGATTGCTCTTACACCAGAGCGGTTCGAGTAGTGAATCGTCTCTTTGATTTCCGCTACAATCGGCGCATGACAGCCTGAACAAAACTCTTCGCTGTTGGTCGCTTCCATCCCGGTGTTGAACGCACCCCAGAACAACAAACCACCTGCAAAGCCCATAAACAGCACAACGCCTACCGCCGCTTTACTAGGGGACGTGAACCGCTTCCAAAACGCTTTCAGTAATTTCATAGATAACCTCGTTTACTCGCGTTTCTTACTTAAGAGAATCAACAGACTGGAACTCATTCTCAACCAATGGTTTCGCATCTGTTTGCGGGACGTGGCATTGCAGACAGAAGTAACGTCTTGGCGACACGTCTGCGAGCACCGCGTCTTGGCGATTCACATAGTGGGTGACACTGATTTTTGTTGCGCCTGATTGCTTGGCGTTTTTCCAGCTGTGGCAAGCCAAACATTTATTGGCGTTTAACGACACCTCATAGTTACGAATACTGTGAGGAATCAACGGTGGCTGATAGACAAAGCTATCTTCAACGATTTGATCTTTGGGAAAATCTTTAAATGCGTCCGCAGGTCTGGTCTCTTCCAGATTGGTGTTACCGCGCAGCGACTCCAAGCCACCGATACCACCCGGGTTTTCCAAATTGGCAAACACAGCGCTGCTCAACACTGCACCTACCGAGAAAAGTGCAACTAAGAATTTTTTCATGGTTTTGTTCTCCGCCTTCTGGCTACATTCTTCGCTTAGGTTGCCCAAATGTGGGCAACCTAATGTCGACATTACGCAACTTTGGTGATCTTCACTGGACACTTCTTAAAGTCGGTCTGTTTAGACAGTGGATCCGTGGCATCAAGAATCAATTTGTTGATCAAGATGCGCGCATCAAAGAAGGGGACGAACACCAATCCTTGCGGTGGTCGGTTACGTCCGCGCGTTTCAACACGCACACGCACTTCACCACGTTTGTTAGCAATGTTCACCTCGTCACCTCGGCGAATGCCTCGTGCTTTGGCGTCTTCTGGATGCATGTAGCAGACGGCGTCCGGCACGGCTTTATAGAGCTCAGGGACACGGCGTGTCATGGTGCCGGTGTGCCAATGCTCGAGTACACGACCGGTGCAGAGCCATAAATCGAACTCGGAATCTGGCACTTCTGGTGGAGCTTCGTATGGGGCGGAAATAATAAACGCTTTTCCGTCAGGCTTGCCGTAGAAGTCCCAACCGCTACCGGCTTTGGCATATGGATCTGAGCCTTCTTTGTAACGCCAAAGGGTCTCTTTACCGTCAACGACTGGCCAACGAAGACCACGTGTTTGGTGATACACTTCATACGGCGCAAGATCGTGTGCTTTGCCGCGTCCAAATGAGGCGTACTCTTCAAAAATGCCTTTTTGTACGTAGTAACCGAAGTGGTGCGCATCGTCGTTGAGTTCGCGCGCTTCCTCGATTGGGTATTTATTGATCACGCCATTCGCGAACAGCATGTCATACATGGTTTTGCCGCGATACTGAGGGGCTTTGGCGAGCATCTCTTCTGTCCACACTTCTTCCATCTTGAAGCGTTTAGAGAACTCCATAATTTGCCAAAGGTCAGATTTCGCTTCGCCAACCGTACCGACTTGTTGATACCAAGCCTGTGTACGACGCTCTGCGTTACCGTAGGCGCCTTCTTTCTCGATCCACATCGCTGTCGGTAGAACCAAATCCGCCGCTTGCGCAGTGGCCGTTGGGTAAGGATCAGAACAGACGATAAAGTTTTCAGGGTTACGATAGCCCGGTAAACGCTCACCGTTAATATTCGGACCTGCTTGCATATTGTTGTTACACATCACCCAGTAAGCATTGAGCTTACCGTCTTTGAGCATGCGGTCTTGCAGGACGGCGTGGAAACCCGGTTTAGGCGGAATGACACCATCAGGAATGTTCCAGATTTTTTCTGCAATCGCGCGGTGTTTTGGATTCGCGACCACCATATCAGCGGGTAGACGGTGGGCAAAAGTGCCGACCTCACGAGCGGTACCACACGCAGAAGGTTGCCCTGTCAGAGAGAATGGGCTGTTGCCTGGAGTTGAGATTTTCCCCGTGAGAAGGTGGATGTTGTAAATCAAGCTGTTCATCCATACGCCGCGGGTATGCTGGTTCATCCCCATCGTCCAAAGTGACATCACTTTAGTGTTCGGATCCGCGTATTGTTTCGCTAGAGTGATCAAATCTTCTTCAGATACGCCCGACATTTCTGACGCTTTGGCCGCAGTGTAAGGCGCCACGGATTTCTTATATTCATCAAAAGAGATGCCCGACATATCGCCGCTGTTTGGGTTGGCCGCAGCTTGTTGAAGTGGGTTATCGTCACGCAGACCATAGCCAATGTCGGTGGTAGCTTGCTTAAATGTGGTGTGTTTGTTGACGAAATCCCAATTGATGGCGTCGTTTTCGATAATGTAATTGGCAATAAAGTTGGCAATGGCCAAATCGGTCTGCGGTTGGAAGATATACCCAGTATCGGCCAACTCGAACGAGCGGTGATAGTAAGTAGACAGCACGTTCACTTTAACGTGGGGATGGCTGAGGCGACGGTCTGTGATACGAGTCCACAAGACAGGGTGCATCTCAGCCATGTTTGAGCCCCAAAGCACGAATGAATCTGCGTGCTCGAAATCGTCGTAACAACCCATGGGCTCGTCGATGCCAAACGTGCGCATAAAGCCAACCACGGCGGAAGCCATACAGTGACGCGCATTAGGATCGATGTTATTAGAGCGAAGCCCGGCTTTCATCATCTTGGCGGCGGCGTAACCTTCCATTACGGTCCACTGACCAGACCCAAACATACCCACACCCGATGGGCCTTGTTTTTTCAGTGCTTCTTTCCATTTTTCGGCCATGGTATCGAAGGCAACGTCCCAAGATACCGGGGTAAAGTCACCGTTTTTGTCGTACTTACCGTCTTTCATGCGCAACAAAGGCTGAGTGAGACGGTCTTGACCGTACATGATCTTTGAGAGGAAGTAGCCTTTGATACAATTCAAACCTTTGTTGACCGGCGCTTCAGGGTCACCCTGCGTCGCGACCACTTTGCCGTTTTGTGTACCAACCAACACAGAACACCCGGTCCCGCAGAAGCGACAAGGCGCTTTGTCCCAGGTAATCGCCGATTGCTCTGAACTGGCGATCAGGTTGGTCGCTGTGGCAGGTAGACTGATGCCGGCTACCGCGGCGGCAGAGGCTGCTGCGTTTGCTTTTACAAACGCTCGTCTTGTCATCTTCATACTTCACCCTCGAATTGGGAATGTTCTTTTCCAGTGTTAGTTGTCACGTCGTCGCCTAGGTCCGTTTCTATCTGGTGGTAGACCAACACAGTACTTAAGACGTTAGGTAGGTTGTTGATTTCGTCGATGGTATCGGTGATAAACCCTTGGTTTTGAGTTTCGAGCACCACCACCAGCTTGCCCTCAGGGCTGTCTGCATAAATTTCTGCGTTGGGCAGTGCACTGATCGACTCCTTGACCTCGTTAAGATGGCTAGGCGCGGCGTGAACCACCAAGCTTGATATATGCACTTCATTCAGTGACATGTTGTTGTCCATTTTTATAATCAATTGCTCACATTGATGGATGACGAAGGGCAAACGGCAACACAGGCACCACAACCGCTGCACTTATCGTGGCTTATGTGAGGCTGGGCGACTTTGCCTACCTCCAATTTGAATTGAATGGCCATCGGGTCACACAACTCACCACAACTCCGGCACTCCACATTTTGTTTGGCTAAACACGTTTCATTGATGCTTGCCTTTACATGCCAAGGCGTCTCTGCCTCAGGTAAAAAAATCGGTTCCTGACAAACGTCGGCACATCGATAACAGAATGTGCATTCGTCGATAGAGAAGTCGACAGTAGGAAATCCTCCGTCACCGCTGACAATGATCTGCGTGTCACAGACGCGGGCGCACTCTCCACATCGGGTACACAAATCGGTAAAGCTTTGTGTATCCGCAACCCAAGGCAGGCGAATCGTATTGTCTGCTTGGCGAGAAAAAAGACGGCGTTTACTGAAATCGACCACGTTGCTATCCGTTGTGAACTGCATTTATGTAAGCGTAGCTCACATTTCCTATTAATAACTTGTCATTAACACACACATAAATTGTAGTTTTTGACATATTTGTATAAATAACCCTTTGGAGGTAATCAGATTATGTTGTTGTTTTAGATCAATAAATTTGGTTTAGTTTGATCACATATTTAGCCGAAAGCGTGAATATGATGACTTGGTGTGATGGGGAATAGGTGAGTAATAACGTGGTGAATGCATGCCAAGAAGCGTAAAAAAATCCGTCACTCGCACGATAGCGAAAGCCATGGGCTTGATCTTAGCCCTGTCGGTCGTGACGACCAGCTATGCGATCATCACATTAGCGTCTAGCCTCAATGATGCTGAGGCAGTGAACGTGTCTGGCTCAATGCGTATGCAGAGCTATAGACTGGCGCACGACATCCAATCGCAATCTCAAGACTATCTCCAGCACATCGAGATGTTTGAACGCTCTATCTACTCCCCTTCGATGAAGGCGTTGCAAGGCTGGGGCGTTCCTGATGACATTACTCACGATTACTATCGGTTGATCATGCGTTGGCATGAGCTGAAATCCGTGCTTCAGAGCGAAGACCGACACCAATATTTAACCATGGTTGCGGGCTTTGTGAATCAAATCGATGCCTTTGTGTTCAAGTTGCAACACTTCTCTGAACAAAAAATGATTCGCTTGGCCTGGGTGGGTGGTGCAGGGCTCGGTGGTATCTTGTGTGTGGGGCTGTTTGTTATTCACTACTCCAGAAAGCAAATCGTGAAACCGCTGAACGCTATGATGTTGGCCAGCGAACAGATTCAATCGCGCTCGTTTGATGTGAAGCTGGATGTTTCAAGTGAGAATGAACTTGGTGTTTTGACTCGTACATTCAATAGCATGGCCAGCGATTTGGGCAATTTCTATCGAGGATTGGAGCAAGCCGTCAATGAAAAGACGCTTAAGCTCCAGCATGCCAATGACTCACTGCAAGTGTTGTACAATTCATCGCAAGAGCTGACCGCTTCAAGGATCACGCAGGAAAACTTTGAGGCGATACTGCAACATATCGTCTCTCTTGAGGGGATTGTAGCGGTCAAAATGGAAATCTTCAGTGACGGTGAGCGACCGCTCGTGTTGACCAAAGGCGACGTTTGCCTCAGCTGTGACAGTGACTGCCAAAGGAAACCGTTGGCCTTAGATGGGGAAGCGTTAGGCACATTGTATTGGAAAACGTCACTGCCTTGCCCAGATCAAGCTTTGATTGATAACTTTGTCCAAATCCTCTCGCGCGCGGTGTATTACAACCAAGCACAGAAACAAGCGGAGCAACTGCTTTTGATGGAAGAGCGCGCGACGATCGCCCGTGAACTGCATGACTCGCTTGCTCAGTCTTTATCCTATTTAAAAATTCAAGTCTCGTTACTCAAACGTGGTTTATCCGCTTTACCTCCCGGCGAAGCATCACCACACACTCAGAGCGTACTGAAGGATCTCGACGGCGGGCTATCAGCCGCCTATACCCAATTACGCGAATTGCTGACCACGTTTCGACTGACGATCAAAGAAGGCAGTTTTGGCCAAGCACTAAAAGAGATGACGGAGCAATTGGCCGATCAATCGTCAATCCGCATAGAGGTCGATAATCAGCTCTCCTCTGTAGAGCTTGATGCCAGTGATCAGGTTCACTTACTGCAATTGATCCGTGAAGCGACCCTAAATGCGATCAAGCACGCCAAAGCGACGCAAATCGATATCGCCTGCCTTGAGACCGACAATAACGTTGTGGTGTCGGTATCTGACGATGGCATCGGGTTTGAACAGGCCAACGAAAAGCTCAACCACTACGGCATGAGTATTATGCAAGAGCGAGCGTCCCGGTTAAACGGCACCTTGGTCATTGAAAGCAAACAAGAGCAGGGGTGCCGCGTCATCCTCACGTACCCAAGAAATAAGGAAACAAGCAGTGTCACAATGTAGAGTTTTGCTGGTGGATGATCACCCTCTAATGAGAAGAGGGATTCATCAGCTACTGAGTTTTGAGCCAGAATTTGATGTTATCGCCGAAGCCAGCAATGGGACGGAAGCGGTGGCAAAAAATCACGAGCTGAAGCCAGATTTGATCTTGCTGGATTTAAATATGAAAGGGATGTCGGGGCTCGACACCCTGAATGCACTGCGCGCCGATGACTGTGACGCCACTATCGTTATTTTGACAGTCTCAGACAGCCCAGCAGACATCGAAGCGATCATTCGAGCCGGCGCCGATGGCTATTTGCTCAAAGATACCGAGCCCGATGAGTTGGTATCGCTACTCAAACAATCCATTCGCGGTAACAAGGCTTACAGCCGAGAAGTGGCGAAATACCTGCTCAAGCGAGAACACACTACCGATGTGTTTGATGAACTGACCGATCGAGAGCGTCAGATTCTCAAAGAGGTTGCCAAAGGATTTCGCAACAAGCAGATTGCAGATACGCTGTTTATTTCCGAATCGACGGTCAAGGTGCACATGAAAAGTTTGCTGAAAAAGCTGCGCGTTCCGTCGCGTACCGCTGCCACCATCTTGTATTTGGAACGTTATGGTGACATTAAGTAAAATCACGACTAGGAATGCTTAAGTTTTAATACGCAGTCAGGCATAGAGAGAAAATAGCCTTGATACATATTGAGATCTAAGGCGCGCATGGCATCGAGTTGTTCTTGGGTCTCGATGCCCTCGATCACTACCTGACAGCCCAACGTTCTTGCTAATTCGATGCCTGAAATCATCGCGGCTTGATTGCCTTGCATGTAGTCGAGCATCAATGAGCGGTCCATTTTTACGATGTCAGGACTGAGTGTTTCCACCCTGGCTCGATTGGAGGCTTCCACACCATAATCGTCCACCGCAATATGAAATCCAATATCGCTAAGCTTCTTCATCGCGGTCTTCAATAAGGCTTCGTTGGCATGTTCATGCTCAACCACTTCAATCACGATCTGATCCAGTGCGAGCCCGAGCTCTTTTATCCGTGTGGCCAGTAGGCTTTCCGTCATATCAATCACCGCCATCGCATCGCCTACGACAGGAAGGATGTTGAGGAACAATTTGCGGTCACGAAATTTTGATTGGGCGAAGTTTCGAATATGAATCACGCGACTCAGGCGTTCAACATTCACTTTGTCATCCAACGGGATGTTGTCTGAGGAAAAAAACAGATCGGGTCTCACGGAACTGCCATCTTTGCGGGTGATGCGTAGCAGTGCCTCTAAACCAACCATGCTGGTCTGTTTGGTGTAAATCGGCTGGTAGACACTAGAGAGTGTCAAAGACTTATAGTGCGCAATGTACTGGCCATCTTCTCGCTGTTCGAGACATTGAGTAAACTGCTCTCGGGTGGACAGATTCATAAAAACGCCTTACCTCAAAAATACCACATGGCGATACAATCAAACGACTAAGCATACTGGAAAGTACCGATTTTGTCGCACGTTGGAAGCCAACCTTTAGTCTCAATAAAGATACAAGTATTATTAAAGTTGCGCCAAGTTTTCTTTGTTTTAAAAATGAATAAATATCCATTTTCAGATAGAAGTCTCATCAACGCTCATCAAAAAAATCTTTATTGCGTATGTATTTAGACATCAAATGATAGGAAAACGGACGGATAAGCCAGGACACAACACTGCGACCAAAGCGTAACCAATTTGGTGTGTTTTCGTAAATACGACCATTGTAGAGCCACAGCATTTTTCCAACGTGCATATAGTAGAAAGGAATAGGGGGCAGGAAGGTGACGATGTCGAGATCGCAGCAGACGCGATAGGTTTTGTGCACTAGCAAGTAGTGTCGATAGAAGCGATAACCACCGACCGATGGCTGACCAAAGGTTACGATTCGTTTGATAACCTTAGGATGGCAACGTTCAAGACGGTCAGCAATGACTAAGCCGATAGCGCCGCCGGATGAGTGCCCCGTTACCGTGATTCGTTTACCCTGTTCTATCAATGGCACGAGTATCGAGAGCAATTTGTCGAACACACTCATACCTAGAGTGTCGCTCTTATGACTTGGCGTGCTTTCTTGATTGAGTAAGTCGAAGTAGCCGGCGTGAATCGCATAGGGTAATTGGAAAGGCGCGCAGCTTTTGTGCCAAAGTTTAAGGTTAAGTAGCCAATCCCAAACATTGTGGGAGCCTTTGATCACCACAATGACTTCGTCTTTATCGTGGCTCCACAGCACACGAATCATAGGTTTACCAAAACGGTTATGAATAACGCGCTGGCCGTTTGGGGCAAAGCCATAGCGTGTCTGTTTTAGGACGCGTTGATAAGCAAGATTACACAGCACCGCGTAGCGTTCATACTGATAACGCTTCAGTTTTTTCATCGAGTCATTAAATCAGTGAGGGGATCGCTTTAGTATGCGCGCGCAGAGTGACGCTTCTGTGACAGTGGCGGAGCGGGGGAGGGATTAACTAAGCTGAATAACTGAATATAAATGCAAATACTTGCGCACGAGTTGCTGATCCGTTGAGCGACGCAGTGGATGGGTGAACTTAACGTAGTAAGGACTCATGCCAAATTGCTCTTCTAGTGTCGCCGCTAATTGTGAGTCGCTCTCATATAAGCTCACCCCTTGAATACGGTAATCGTCTAACTGGTCAGGCAGTTGCCCCGTCCACCAGTGTAACAACTCGCGGCTCTGTTTACTGCGAGTGATCCAATGGTCAGACAGCAGGAGCACAAGGTCGTTGGGCTGAATAGCGTAACTGTATTCGGCGTGCCATAGAGCGATGGACTTAAATAACTTCTTACGGTGGGTGGAACCTGCGCTGACCAGATGAGACGTCATAATCCAAACAGTGCCCAGCTCAGAGCTCACTCGATAGTGGTGAGGCATCTCTTTGTGGGTCAGGCATTCTTGGGCAGTGTAATCACACGCGTGGCCAAACTCGGTGAGTGTGCGAGAAAGACGCCGCGCAAACGCCAAGCCCAAATGGTGCTCACTCATGCCTTTATTATGAATGGTCGGGTAGTGCTTTTCACATAGGGCCATACAGTCGGCTTGAAACTCGTTCACGCTTTGAATTAGCACATCCAGTAGCAAGGTGGGTTCTCCATTACTCAAACTCGCCAAATTAGAGTAACACGCCACTTTTAAATTAAGTTACATTTAATTGGCTAAAATTCAGGGAAAATGAGGGGTTTATGTCTAAGATTGAATTTACATCACAACAAAAACACGCGATGGCGCAGTCACTCCAAGACTATTTGCACGATGAGTTGGAGGTAGAAATTGGCCAATTTGATGCCGAATTTCTCACTGACTTTGTGATTAAACAGTTTTCTGCCACCTTTTATAACAAGGGGTTAAGTGATGCCCAAGCGGTGTTTGAACGTAAAGTGATGGATGTTGCGGATGAAATATACGAGCTAGAACAGTGGGAGCCTAAGTAATCAGGGATAAGTTCCTTCAAATTTTTTGAATGACTTCATCAATGCGACGACATTTCCAAGTTTGCGAACCTGTCCGATAATCATTCACAACGCAATTGATTATAAAAACGTGCTCAACCATAACTTTTTTGCTTGGGCGTCAACCAAAGTTGGAAGTATACAAATGAACAGCAGCCAAAATCATCCGCATAGGGTAAAGAACTACAACGGCGTCGCGCGAGCCATCCATTGGGTGTCGGCACTGGTTGTGATTGGTATGTTTGCGGTGGGGCTATGGATGGTTGATCTGAGCTACTACAGTGAATGGTACAAAACCGCACCGCATTGGCACAAATCAGTGGGTATTTTATTAGCCCTTGTCACTCTATTCCGATTTGTCTGGAAAAATGTGACAGCGTCACCACAAGTCGAAGGTGCAAAGATTGAAGTCCTAGGCGCAAAGTTGGCGCACCTAGCCATGTACGCACTACTTCTGACGTTGTTTGTGTCGGGATATCTTATTTCAACGGAAGATGGGCGAGGTATCGAAGTCTTCGGTTGGTTCACCGTGCCTGGTATGGGCGCTTTCTTTGAAGGTCAAGCCGATACCGCAGGGCAAATACACTTTTACGCTGCTTGGGCGTTAATCTTATTAGCCGCTGTGCATGCACTGGCAGCACTAAAACACCACTTTATTAACAAAGACAACACGCTACGCAAAATGATAGGAGCTTCAAAATGAAAAAGACGTTACTTGCTACCGGACTAGCTATGGCAATGGTACTGCCATTAGGCGCAAGCGCGGCGGATTACGTAATTGACACCAAAGGTGCACACGCATCGGTCAACTTTAAAGTTAGCCATTTAGGATACAGCTTCATTAAGGGTCGTTTTAACACCTTTGATGGCGAGTTCTCTTACGATCCTAGTAATGTTGAAGCGTCGAAAGTGACCGTGAATGTGGACACTCGCAGCCTCGACTCAAATCACGCTGAACGTGATAAGCACATTCGTAGCGCTGATTTCATTGATGCCTCAAAATTCTCAACCGCAACCTTTACGAGCACCAGCGTTGTCGATAAAGGGGACGGCATGCTAGAAGTGAAGGGCGACTTGAACCTACATGGTGTCACTAAACCGATTACGATCGACGCTGAATTTGTTGGCGCAGGCCAAGACCCATGGGGTGGTGAGCGCGCAGGATTCGTGGGTACAACACGACTAGAGCTTGCTGATTTTGATATCGCGGTGATGGGCGCATCAAGCTACGTCGATATGGAACTGCATGTCGAAGGCGTTAAGAAGTAATCATTTCTAGATGGAATGACATAGCCCTCCAATCGGAGGGCTTTATTGTTTCTATGATTTATGCAAGACGCTTTCCGTCTTGCGAATCAGTCTCGTAGGGTGATTTTGACTCAAGTTTAGTCGTTTGTTGTAAGGCACGAAGAACTTGTGCTCGGGTCACCACGCCAACAAGACGGCCGTCGGCCAGTACCGGCAAAACTGACGGGCGATTAGGGGGCGAATGTTTTGCACGTGCGGTCAGTGACGCAGAGTTGAGTTGCGTTGCATACCCCATGCTCGATGTCGGAAACAGCGCCGCTTTGTCGAGGCAAAAGTATTCTAATACATCAAGCAAGGTATCGCTTACCGACACCGCGCTGATCTCATCGTTCATCACCGTCACGACGCTTTGTTCCATTTGAGTAGGGTGCGGATGGCTCCACACCTCAATCATGGCGTCGTGAATCGAAAAGAATCCGATCAATTCATTCTGAGTATTGACCACAGGTGCGCCGTCGATGTGCTGCTCAAGTAGCGTATCAATGGCTTTGCCGATCGGAGTGTTAGCAACGAACTGAACCGGATGCGTGTCCATAATTGTCCCGATAGTTACGGTGTCTTCGCCGCGATAAAGGGTGTGGGCGCTGATTTTTTCGGGTTGAGTGATCGCCTGACTGTCCGCCGCTTTAAGCTGAGGCCGACGATAAATAGACCAGTTTGCTAAACCTACCAACACGGCGCCCCCCACTATGTTGCCGAGTGTGACTGGGATTAAGTTTGCTGTGATGAAATGGCCGACCGTCAAGTCGTAAAACTGCGAAGCAGGCACACCGATTTGCGACCAAAAAGGCTCTGGAGCAAAGCTGTGGATGGCGATGCCAAGTGGCACCATAAACATATTAGCCACACAGTGCTCAAAGCCGCTGGACACAAACATTGCCACCGGCATCACCGTCATGGCAGCTTTCGTCATGGTATTGGCACTGCTAAAGGTCAACCATATGGCCAAACACACGAGAAGATTACACAAAACGCCCAGTGCAAATGCCTGAACGGGCGTGTGATGCAGTTTATGCTGCGCGATGTTCAGCGCATTTAGTCCCCACTGGCCTTGATCTAAGCCGTACAAGCCTGCAAAAAATACAATAATCAGCAGCAGTGAGGCACCGATAAAGTTACCCAAGTAAACCTTACCCCAAATTGACAGCATCTTGGTGGCACTGATTTGTCGGTTCGCCCAGGAAATGCTCGACAACACCGAGCTGGTAAAGAGTTCGCCGCCACAAATGACGATCAAAATTAGTCCCATACTGAATGCCAAACCGCCGACTAAGCGACTCAATCCCCAACCGGCTCCGGCATTATCGGTGGTCACCGTAATATAGAAGACGAACGCTAAACCGATAAATGCACCAGCCATGATCGCGAGGCTCAGTGTCATCGTGCTGGTTTTGTTGGCTTTACTGAAAGCAAACTTTTCCGCTTCCGCCATCATCTCGGCGGGTGAAAAAGAGACCTTCTCGTTGTGTGTTTGTGTCATCGCTCCCCCCAAACTCCTTTCAATGCAGACTATGCATCCTATTGTCCTTGTGGATTCATTGTAGGGTAGGCAAAGATTCAGTAAAGATAAAATTGATTAATGTTTTAATTGCCATCAATTAAATTGATATAGATAAATAAAATAGCGATTAAGGGAGGGGGCGAAAAGAGTATCAGAAGCATTGATAGGGAGAAGGGGTAAAACAAAACCCTCCAAAAGAGGGCTTTGCGCTGGTTATTGGAGCTCAGAATTTGTGGTTTTTAATCATCCGATGCGCTTCGCGCTTAATACAATCCAATAACGGGTGATCTTCCATGTCTGCACGCCAGATAAATGAAATCGCTCGATTCATTTTCAGCTCCGGTACGTTCAGCGCGGCAAGTTCACCGCGTTCAATATAGGGTGCGACATCGAGGTAGGGGAGACATGACAGGTATTTACCATTGGCGACAAGCCGACGAATGACCGGAATGTGCGCGTATTCACGCCATACGTCAAGGTCAGGGATCAACGGCAACATCGCCCCTTCAAACACAGAGCGAGTACCGGCGCCGCCTTCACGCAGCACCCATTGGGCTTGCTCTAATTGCGCCAAACTGACGCGTTCGTTTTTGGCGTATGGGTGATGCGCTGAACTGATCACAACGAGGTGATCTCGGAACCACTCTTCTTGATGTGTACGGTTATCGTCACATCGACCTTCGATAATGCCGAGGTCATATTTATAATCGAGTACGCCTTGGATGACCTGATTGGTACTTTTGACATCCAAAGCGGTGCGGATCTCTGGAAAATCATTATCAATGGTACTAATTAGCTCGGGGACGAGGTGCTCCGCGGGAGTTTGGCTAGCACCAATATTGATATTGCCACTGAACAAATGTTGGTCATAGAAACCGATTTCGATCTGTTCTGCATCCTGCAGGAGCCTTTTTGCTCTCGGTCTTAGCCAGTTGCCCCAGTGGCTAAGGCGCATGTATTTACCCTGACGAATAAACAGCTCTCTGCCGAGGAGCTTTTCCAACTGGCTCAAGGACATACTCGCAGCGGATTGGGTAATGGCCAGTTTATCAGCGGCTTGGCTGACGCTACCCAGTTCGGCCACGGCATCAAATACCGCGAGTTGTTTCAAAGAATACCGCACCGTTTCTCCTCTTTGTTTCTATTCAGGCAAAGCATAATTGAGGCGTAGTCGCTCAAAATTGGGTAAGATTGTATATCAGAAAATCTGATTCAGAAATGAAAATAAATCAATTTTTCAATTTATTCCTGCTCTGTCATAGTCAGTGTTTCAGCTCTTGAATACTATACTATCAGAGTGTTAGCCCAGCGCTTCGAGATCAAGCTCCCATTGATGATCGTTGTGGCTTCGTCAGTCTGAAACACCCTATCAATCCGATTGATAACCCTTCTCTTGCTATAACGAAAAGCCTAAATTTTATTTCATATCAATAAAATTGAATCTAAAAATAAATAAAATCAAATTTACTAATACAATTGCACTTTGTAACATGGCGTCCAGCAGTGAGGTATGGGCTGCTGAGTTATTGAATTTTTGTTGGATTGGCATGGGATGCCGACCGCTATTTTTTAGGAGAATGTTATGAGTGCATTGTTAACCGTAAGCGACATTGTCAATTCGAACGCACCAGTATTACGTCAAGATACGCCCCTTTACGCGGCGATCGACCAGTTTTTACAACACAACACCAACGGTGCTGCCGTTTGCGATGAGCAGGGTAAGTTAGTTGGCTTCTTTTCGGCACATGACGTAATGACTGAAATGTGGTGTCAGGATTACATCCCCGACACTCAAGTAACGATTGGTCAATTGATGAAAACCGATGTGGTCACAATTGGCTTTGAAGAGCGCCTCACTGATGTGATGGAGTTTCTCGCGCTTGATAAAGACCAGATTTATCCAACAACTGCGATGGGTATTGCCACACGTTTGAGCACACTCTCTTTGGAAGAGCGCGTCAAAAGCATCAAGGTGAATCGCCCACAAATTCTGCCCGTTCTTAATGATGGCAAGTACGTGGGTGTGGTTTCGCGTACAGAAGTGCTGCGTGCACTGCGCACCTTATTTAAAGAAGCGCCAACGGCGACGTCGCCTGTCAGCACACCTCAAGCAGACACCAGTGTCGCTTAATTCGAGTTTATAGTTGGAGTTATAATGGAACAGTTTTCCCATCTAGCGGCGTTTAATCATTACGTGTTGGCGTTTGTCGCTCTTTCGATCATGGTACTGGTCGCTCGCACAATTGTTGCGGGTACCAAGTACTCTTCACTATTGGTGATCGTCGTGTTTGGTTTAGGCCTTGGATCCTTGTTGGTTCAAAGTGGTATGGCTCAGCCGGGATTAACCGACTTTCCTGTGGTCGTGATGATGAGTCAAACCACCGTCATCGCTTTGATTGCCTCTTTCTTCGTTGGAGGACAAGAGATTAAGCGTTTGTTGTCAAAACACGAGATGTCGGACGACAGTTACTTCACGCCGTCGAACAAAGAAATGGTACTGGGAACGAACACTACTCAGTTCATGTTTATTGTGCGTGCGTTTTTATTATTGCTCGGTATCGATATGGCGGACGCGCTGCTGTCTGGGCGCGCGAGCCATTATCAATTGGGCGATTCTTACTTGCTGCTGGCTTACATCAGCCTAGCGATCGCGTTCATCCTAGTGGATAGCAAAGCGATTTTCGCCTGTAAACAGTCTTACATTCGCAAGGGGGTGGTGGAAGCCGTTGCGATTGTACTGGTACTGAAGTTTTCGTTGATGCTGTCTAATATCGTGCAAGCCTACATCGGTCTACCTCAGATTTTCTTTGCGATGATTTTATCATCGGGCCTTGGTGCTATGTTGCCAAAGTGGAAGTTAGGGCCAACCATGAACTCACTGTTGTTCGCTGGTATTCCACTTGTATTGGCCGGAAGCTTCTTGGTCGGCGGTTCGCACATGCTTGAAGCGTTCGCAATTCCGGGTCTATCGAGCGTGATCGTTTACGGTTTTGCAGGACAAGTGTTCTGGATGTTTGGTGGATTAGCGCTGTTGATCTTTGTTGGTCGTGCTAACCATCTGAGAAACTTGGCACCGGGTATGGCAGGTGGCTTGTCTCACTCAGGGCTAACAGGGGCATGTACAGCAGGGGATTTCGGTCGCACTGCGGCATCAAGAGCGCCTATCATGATCAACATTCCGTTTGCAGGTCATATCTTTGTGTTTACGATTCTTGCGGCGAGTGCTGAGAGTGGTGCACTGCTCGTACAATGGACATTGCCGCTGATTTTAGTCGGGGGAGCATTTGTTTTCCTTGCACTGAAAAATCTACGCAATGCCGATGGTAGCGAGGCAAAAGAGGTGAAAGGGTTGATGCTATTTTCCCTAGGTTGGCAAATTATGGCAGTCTTCGGTAGCTTTACCCTTCTGAGTTTGGCGGGAATGTCGTTGGAACATGCATCAATGGCAGCGTCTTCAGGCTTATCTCACTTTGGTCTATTCGCTGCGGTGCAAGAGGGCATGTTTGGTAGTGCAGCGGCCAGCTTGATCACCTTCACTTTCGCGATGACTTTCTTAGTCCATCCACTCGTCTTCGGTATGTTCGGCAAAGCGGCGGAACGTGAGGGCGTGATGACAGAAAAAGTGGTTGGCGTGTTAGCCACCTTGGGACTTGCTGGTGTGGTTTACTCGACTATGTTGATCTAGCCCCCACGTCATTTGTCGATACAAAAAATGGCCAAGCATTACGTTTGGCCATTTTTGCTTTCTGTTTACTAAATCTGTTTAAATATCGATTGCGTCACTAATTAATGTAACGAATGAATTTGTGTTGCGCAATAGTGTGATCAATGTAACTTAATAAGGCTGAGCATAGCGATATGATGGCGGCAATTTCTAACGCTACCGATTTTCTCTGTGAGGCATTATGACGACATTACTCGCGATATCGCTGACCACCGGCTTACTTTCCGGCCTGTGGGGCTGGATTGCCATCTCACTCGGTTTGCTGACCTGGGCAGGATTTCTAGGCTGCACCAGTTACTTTGCTTCTCCGACTTCAGGCTTAAAAGGCTTAGCACAAAGCTTAGTCACCAACCTAAGCGGTGTGTTTTGGGCAATGGTGATCATTCACGCTAGCCAGTTTGCTTCGCTAGAAATACTTGGCTATGTCATTACTGCGATTGTCGCTTTTTTCATGTGTATTCAAGCGAAACAGTCCTGGCTGGCTTATATCCCAGGTACATTCATCGGTTCGTGCGCGACGTTTGCCGCAAATGGTGATTGGCAACTGATTGTTCCATCGCTGATGTTGGGCGGCGTGTTTGGTTATGCGATGAAAGCGTCTGGCCTATGGTTGCAACAAAAGTCTCAATCCAATGGCAAATCCGCGTCAGCGAGAAGCAGCCAAGCTGTGAGCCAGTAGTGCGTTATTTCTACTTCCCCCCGATTGAGTATCTTCTTCGCACTCTCAACCTGAATGAGTGAGCCTTTTGATACAACGGCATCTCTTTGTGATTTGCCGTTTTTTCGTTTGTTGGTCATGCCGATTTATAACCTTAGGGCGTGTTGCCGTTCGCCATCGTAATCACGCGCTTTAATGTCCATCTAAGCAGTATTGGAATGCACTCGACGCCTTGCTCTTCACAATGGTGGACCAGTGCGAGTGCTAAGTCGGGTTTGGCGTATTTCTTCAGCACCCTCGCGACCACCTTTTTCGCGGGAATAGGATGATCCAAAGGCACCTTGATTTTTTCCTTGAAGAAAGATTCAAAACCGTTGTTGTAAAGATAGTGTTCGATGTCTCGATCGGGCAGCTCGGTGAGACGATGTCTTTGCTGATCATGCCCCAATTGCGCTTTTACCGCCGCCGCGTACTTTTTGCCAGCTGCATCGCCATCGGTCACCACATGCCAATCGATACCAAAGGCTTTAGCGACTTTGATCAGAGATTTCAGCCCTGATTGCGCAAACTCGATGATTTGTACGCCCTCTGCGGCGAGGTTATAGCCGCATTGATTGGCCAGTTCATTAAACAGCCACACTTCTGTTTCTCCCTCCACCAACAACCAACAACGTGCAAACAGCGCTCCGGAGCGGTGAAAGCGAATGTGGAAACCAATCCGTCGAAGCTCATCGCGGCTAAAACGTTGTTCTGGCAAGTAGTAGGTGATGGTTTTATCGGATTGGCGCACTAGACGTCGAAGACTGCGCATTGGCACTTGACCAAGTAGTTCTCCACTGTTGGTCGTGAGAATCTTTTGCATAGGCAGCAACTGCAACAGCCCCCACGCACGAGCTAAGTGGGTGGGGTGTAAGCGACCTTCGGGATCTTCAATGATCAGCAGAGGACGTGCGCAGCGACGAAGTTTGTTTGGCCCTTTAGCCTGTAAATAAGCGTTGAGGAGTGTCATAAACAGCAACCGCGTCTGCTTATTGTGCGTTTCCGCGACGACCTGCGTAATGCTCTTGTTGCTGCTTGGAGCGTTAAAGAAGATGCCGTCACGCTGCTTCCGCGGATTCTTACGACTGCTGGATTTAAAGGAGAAATAGTGATCGACCAACACGTTCATCGAGTTGAGGCTACTGCGCATTTCGCCTTTGTTGACATGACCAGGGATGGCCATCAAACGGCGGCAAGTGTTATCAATACGTTTCTCTGATCGTTCGTTGACGCCGTTACCGTTGGTGAAAGGGCGTTCAAATCGGCGCGAGTCTTTTAACCGAATTACGGGGTGAAGCGACATCAACTCCTGAGCGAGCTTCTCTGAGTGGGGTAACGGCAAAGGATCCCCTTGATCGTTGAGAAAAGCATAGCGGGTCGAGATGGAATGCCCGTCGCGTGAAGCACTTAAACGGTAGATAATCCTTTGTACACCTTCCTCGTCGGTGATCCAGATCGGTTTGATTTTACGATAGCGCCCGGAGCGAACTTCATTTTTATCCGTCGCGATGAGGCTGAGCACAATTTGTAAGTGTTGGGTTTGCGGATGAGCAATGGAGTAATCAACATGAAAGTCCGTCATTTCAAATTGATACGGTGTGCCTTCAGACGGCAAGGCAACGCTCAGTGCGTCGAGCAGTGACGATTTACCCCAGGTGTTTTCGCCAATCAGCGTGGTGAGTTCATCAAATGCGATAGATAAGCGGCGGATACCGCGAAAGCCAGAAATTTCGATTCGCTCTAATCTCATAGAGTCACTCCGTTTTGGCTATAGACAGTTTAAGCATAATTGAAAAAGTGTGGTTTAGCAGATATTTACCTCACAAACAGGCAATTATGCACAAGTCACACTGAGTGATGTATATCAAATGGCATGTTCAATAAAAGTGTGAAATATAATGAATCTGTCATACCGATTGCGTTAGGATGACGGGAAAAGAGAGTAGAGAAGACAGATAAAAACTATAACATGACAAAATTACGTATAGCGCACATTAACGATACCCATTCCTATTTTGAACCCTCCTCGTTACAGCTCACATTGAACGTGGAAGGTGACACACTCACACCTTACGTCAGCGCCGGGGGCTTTGCTCGCATCGCCACTCGCGCAAAACAGCTTAGAGACGAGGCGCAACAGGCCGGTGATGCCTTCCTCTTTCTCCACGCAGGAGATTGCTTTCAAGGCACGCTTTACTTTTCGCTGTTTAAAGGGGAAGCAAACGCCACCATGCTCAATGCGCTAGGCATAGATGCCATGGCGTTAGGCAATCATGAGCTTGATATGGGCAACTTACCCGTCGCGCAGTTTGCCCAGCGAATCGAGTTTCCGCTGCTGGCAGGCAACTGGGATCTGAGTCAAGAGCGCCAAGACAAACCCACGCGTTTATCCGATAACCCTAAGGTTATCGCCTATCAATCCCAAACACGTACGGCTGGTTGGATAGAGAGAACCGTCGGGCAGAGCAAAGTGGCGATTTTCTCCCTAGCGTTGGATAAGATGGAAGACATCTCTAATCCAGATGTTGATACGCCGTTTGTCTCCACCATTGAAACCGCGCGGGCCACCGTGGCTGCCATCCATCAAGCGGGGATCCGCAATATTATTTTGCTTAGCCATATGGGCTACGACGCAGACTTGGATATCGCCAATCATGTCGATGGGATTGGCTTGGTGATTGGCGGTCACAGCCATCGCCTGCAAGGCGACTTCTCGGCGCTCGGACTTGCTAAAGACGATGAATACGGAGTGAAGGTCAACAATACCTATGTTGTGCAAGCAGGCTATCACGCACTGAGCATGGGTCATTGTGACATTGAGTTTGATGATCACGGACAGGTGATCGTATTTAACGGAAAAAATGAGCTATTACTAGGCCGACAACTGTTTATTGATGCTTCGCGAAGTCAAGCGCATACAGAACGCCGTTATCAAGCCGCGAGACATTTTATTGATGCGTATCCTCAAGCGGTGGTCTGCAAAAAAGATCCCACGGTCTATCAACTTTTAGAGCGCCAATACAGCTGTCATGTCCGCAGCCTACAAAACACATACATTGCGGATGCGGGTCGCTATCTCCGCCATGTGAGGATCCCTGATACGCAAGGGCCGAGCGAACTCGCGCCTCTCGTCGCGCGCTCTTTTGTCCATTCGATGCGCAAGCGCGGTATGACAGTGGATTTTGCCATTCACAATGCCGGAGGAGTGAGAAACTCACTCAATATTGGCCAAGTGAGTGTGGCAGACATTGCTGGCAAACTTTTGCCCTTTGCCGTCCCTATTGGCGTATATGAAATTGAGGGGCAGCATCTTTATCGCGTGATAGAAGGCGCCATCAACAACGCGCTCAGCAATGGAGTTGAAGGGACAGGGGATGGCTCTTACCCATACACGTACAACTTGCGCTTTACTTACAATGAATCGTCACCCATCGGTGAACGAATCACGCGGCTAGAGGTGAGAAGCTCAGGCAACCAATGGGTGAAAGTTGAACAAAATCAAACCTATGTGGGCACATCATCGGCTTACACCATGAAAGGGAAAGAAGGCTACGACGCCATCTTGAACATGGTTGGCGAGGGAGTGGTGACCCCCATGTCGATGGCCGATTGCTTTATCGAAATGCTCCAAGACTGCCCCGACACCCTCAATGCCAAGCACGTAGGGACGTCAAAATCCAAATTGGCATAGAGTATGCTAAGCCATTAATGTCAGCAGAGAGACCGAAACGGTTTACGATAAGCGAACTCAAAGGTAAGACATTATGTGGCGTAAAGACTGGATTGATGTCGTCGTGGTGATCAGTTGGATAAGCGTTTGGTCGGCATTGGTGTATTTCGTACCAATGGGCACGATTTGAAAGCGATACTCACCGACATGATGATCCCATTAAACATATAAGAGCGCACATTCACCGTGCGCTCTTTTCATTTTTGAGGATTCGTCATACCACCGCCGCGGAAAATAAACATTAGCAATTGTTATGGCTTTAAGGCAAACAATTCGATAATTTATGGTTCTAACCTGCAAATTTCTATCAATCTGGTGGTAAATGACGCTACCGAGCGCTCACACAGCGATTAAGACAGTAAAAACGCCACATCAGTAGCAACAAGACGACGACAAGATGGATATCAACAAGTTGATGACGAAAATTATGCACGACTAGGTGTAAAAGTTTTGTAAACGGCGCAAGAGAGAAGAAATGTCTGTAGAAAAACTATGCACATTAACGAGAACTCTACGCACTTTTTAACCCCTTTGATGCATAATCCGTTTTTGTTCTGTTAACGACTTGTTTTATTAGAAAATCTAATTTGAATAGGGAAATTTTGTCATTTTTTGGCCAACATAAGTTTGTCTATTATTAGCCCAACAAAACGTACAGATTTATAGAGAGGCAATCATGGCACAAGCAATGCAAATGGGCACACTAAACCCAACTATCTCTATGGACAAAAAAACCTACGCGGTTTCTTTCAAAGGATTGATTGCTCACTTACTCGATATTCTATTTACCGACAACAGCCAGCCACGCGCGTATTATGCGGATCAGCTGTCAGGTCACATGCAAAAGGATATCGGTCTCTACCGTTAACACCAAACGTTAATACGAAAACGCCAGCTCACGTCGAGCTGGCGTTTTGCTTTCTTAACGGCTCATTACTTCTTACGAGTAAATTCAGCAATCACGTACATCGACTGACCGCCGTTTGCTTTACCAGAAACAAGCTTAGGATCGTCACCAATGCTGATACCACGGATAACCGTACCTTGCTTAATGACTTGGTTGGTGCCTTTTACGGGAAGGTCTTTGATTACCGTTACGTCGTCACCTTTCTTTAGCTCAACGCCATTGCAATCAAGAGGTTTGTCATCAGCAGACATACCTTGCATCGCCCACGTTTTCTGATCTTCTTCCATGTACATCATGTCTAGCGCATCTTGTGCCCAGCTCTCGCTGTTGAGGCGCGTTAACTGACGCCAAGCGGTCACTTGCACAGGTGGAACTTGACTCCACATGCTGTCATTGAGGCAGCGCCAGTGGTTAATGTCTTTTGGCTCATCAATTTCTGATAGACACTTGTCGCAAACCATAATCGCATGATCAACGGTCACGTGGCTGTGAGGCGGCACTGCATACGCCGTCAATGGTGCGTCACTGGCGCACAATTCACACTTAGATTCACAACGTTCTAGCATAGTAGCTTCTGAAGACATAAAGGACTCACATTTGATGGGTGTTTAATCTAGGCGGCTTATTATGCACACTATCGGGTAAAAATAAAGGGCGTGAACGATCGTTCAATTGATATATGTTTAGTGACAGTGTCACTCAAGAGCTTTACCTGACGTAGTCGAGTCGGCATAATTCGCGGGTGAATTTTGCACGTAAATAACCAAAGGAACCCTCTTGGAACTCTTTTCTATCGACTTTCTAGGCAAGCCGCTGCGGGGCGAAGCCTCTATGGCAGGCTGGCAACAGATCTATTGGGACAACCACTTAGTGTCACAACTCGATGCCAATGCCGAGCACGGACACGAATCAAGCCACCAATTTGAGTTACTCAAAGGGGATGAGCGCTTAGACTGCAAAGTAGAATTGACGTTGCAGTGGCAGCCGTTTTCACTTGAGGTGAGAGTGATACTCAACGATCAACTCTATTCAACCACCACACGCACGGAAAAAGACATTGAACGTCAGCAGCCGACGCGCCCACCAAAGGCAGAAAGACGATTTAGCCTGATCGGCTTAGTCTCTTTAGGTATGAAAGCACTAAAGAGCGCCAAACTGATTAAGGTTGTACTGGCGTCAGCCAGTTTAGCCGCCTATTCATGGCTGTTCTCGTTTCAGTTTGCCTTAGCACTACTGGCTTGCTTAATCTTTCATGAATATGGGCACGTCAAAGCAATGAAATACTTTGGCATGAAAACCAAAGGCATCTATTTAGTGCCGTTTCTCGGCGGACTCGCTCTCAGCGACGAAAAGATTAACACTCGCTGGCAAGACGTGGTGATCTCAATCATGGGGCCAATGTTTGGCTTCATCCTTTCATTAATGTTGACGTTAGTCTATCTGCTCACAGGGGAAGCCTTCTTTGCGGGGTTGGCGGTGTTTAATGCACTGCTTAATTTGTTTAATTTGCTGCCTATTCTGCCTCTCGACGGCGGCCATGTTCTAAAAAGCATCAGCTTCTCAATGAACAGCGTCGCTGGCATCGTACTGTGCAGTGCGGCAGCTGGGGCAGGGGTCTTGCTTAGCTATTCGCTCGGTCTGACCTTGTTTGGCTTCTTGCTCATCATGGGCATGCTTGAGATCGTATTGGAGTGGCGTGGCCGCCATGCGAGCCATTTATTACCGCTCGACCGATATGGACAAGTTGTTTCATCCATATGGTATGTGGGCTTGGTAGCGGGGTTGGTCGCGATAATTGCCTTCTTTGCTAATACGGGCGATGAGTTGCTACGCCTACCTCTATTGATACTGGGCACCTAATTGACCCGATACGTGCCGCGCTATCACGCTTACAGCATGAACTAGGTAGAAATAACGGGAGCATGCTCCCGTTGGTCATTGTGTAGAGTATGCACACTCAGCATTGTGGTTTGCTTACGCTGCTCGCTGGCAGCGTTTTCATTTTCGCGCTGAGATCGTCGATACGCGTACTGTGAGAGGGGTGGGTCGAGAGTAGCTCAGGTGGCGTATTGCCCCCGGAGGCTTTCGCCATATTTTGCCACAGCGCGATGCTTTGCTTAGGGTCAAAACCGGCTTTGGCCATCAATTCTAACCCAACGATATCCGCCTCGGATTCTTGGGTACGCCCGTAGGGCAACAGCACGCCATATTGAACGCCAACGCCAAGTGCCGCCATCGTCATGTCGCGATACTCTGAACTGCCCAACGCGATGTTGGTGATTTGTAAGCCTGCATTGGCAATTTGAGATTGAGACAAGCGCTCGTTACTGTGATCGGCGAGTACGTGAGCAATTTCATGGCCAATCACCGTTGCTAGCTGATCTTGATTGACCGCGACGTTTAACAACCCGATGTACACGCCGATTTTTCCTCCGGGGAGCGCGAAGGCGTTGACTTGGTCACTGTCGAATACCACCACTTCCCACTCGTCAAATCCCGCTTGCTTGGGCACATGAGCCGTAATGGTTTTGGCAACGCACTGCACGTACGCATTCGTTTTGGCATCGGTACTGATCGGCTGTTCGCTTTTCATCTGTTCAAATGACTGGGCACCCAACGAGCTCATATCTTGATCGGAAAATAAAATCAGCTGTGATCGCCCCGTCGGCGATGAGCTACAGGCGGACAACGCGAGGCTTGCAGCGATTAAGGATAGCGACAAGCCGCGCTTATAAGTGATGTGCATGACGTTCTCCATCTAGGTAACGAATGTGCCAGCGTCGGCATTGTGAGTAATGACGCTTGAGTTATTCCGCTTCATTATGCTACAACGCGACTCTGTTTCCTACGCACCAACCGCGCGACAACGCTTTTTATTACGACGGATCACAGAATGAAAATATGGAAAAAAGAGATCGATCTGGAAAAACTTAATCAAACCTCAAAAAACACTCTGATTGAGCATCTCAATATCGTCTATACCGATTTTGGTGATGACTCCCTAACGGCCACCATGCCCGTGTGTCATTTTACCCACCAACCACTCGGTATGCTTCATGGCGGCGCTTCAGTGGTGCTCGCAGAAACACTCGGTTCACTGGCCGCAAACTTCTGTGTTGATAACGAAAGCTATTGTGTTGGACTTGATATTAACGCCAACCACGTTCGCGCGATGCGGGAAGGGCATGTCATCGGTACAGCCAGACCCGTGCATTTGGGCGTTTCTACACAAGTGTGGCAAATTGATATCACCGACGAAAGGCAACGACTGGTGTGCACCAGTCGCTTGACCATCGCGGTTAAGAAACATCGTGGAACGAAAGCTCATGCTCATTGAGTTCAGTTTAGGGAAAATCATCGCGACACCCAATGAAGTGGTGATTAAGTTAGCAGGGCCGGGTAGAGTCACGTTACAAGCCCAAGCGGACGCCGTCATGATCTATGGTGGCGGTAACGTGATTGCGGTAAGAGCGTCTGAAGCTAGCTGGTCAATCTCGCTCGATAACGCCCATCAATTAACCCAAGTTGCCGATCAATTAGGTATCGCAATATCATAGAACTCGGTATTGGGGTGAGATATCAAAACTTGCATGTGAGCTCATAAATGAGGAAACTAGTTTGGAATCCAAAACCAACGAATTTCCCCTTTATGAGTAGCCCAAGATTACGCGTCCAGTTCGAAACTTTATTTGAGCACTACCAAGGCAAAGATTGTGGTGTCCAACTAGAAGAGATCACAGAGATCTTATTCTGCACACGGCGAAATGCGCGAATCGTGCTGAATAAAATGGAAGAAGAGGGGTGGCTTGAGTGGCACCCAGCACCGGGGCGCGGCAAGCTCTCCCAGTTGGTGTTCAAACGTAGCCGCAGTGACGTCAGCGAAACTCTAGCTCGCCGATATTTAGATGAGGGAAAAATCAGCCAAGCGCTCAAAGCGCTCGATCAAGATACCGCTAAGTTAGCTCAAGTGATTGAAAGCTACTTAGGCGTGGTCCACCAGCAAGGTGAGCAGGTGATTCGCTTACCCTACTATCGGCCCTTATCCACTCTCAATCCCGCTAAAAGGGTTCGCCGTTCAGAGCTGCACATCATCACGCAGATATTCAGCGGTTTAACTAAAATTGGCGATCAAGAGCGTATCGAGCCGGATATTGCGCACAATTGGGAGTTGGTGACACCGCAGCATTGGCGCTTTTACATTCGTAGCGGGGTACGCTTTCACAACGGAGAGTTGCTTACTATTGAGCACATTTTGTCCGTTCTGCGCCGATTGAGCCAAAACACGCTCTTTTCTCATATCGAATGCGTTGAGTGTCGTTACGCTAACACTATTGATGTATACCTTTCTAGGCCTGATTACCATTTGCCTGTTCTGTTAGCAGAGTCGAGTGCGAAGATCACGTTGCCAGAGCGAGACCAACAAGACGATTATGACGCGTTTCCCATTGGTACAGGACCGTTCAAAGTGGTTCAAAATGATGCCAAACGTCTGGTACTTCAAGCGCACGATGGGTATTTTGGCTACCGACCTTTACTCGATCGTGTGGAAGTATGGGTGATTGAGCGTGCGCTCTCTTCAATGATTTTTCCGAGCCTTTCACAGCCAATTGCGACTGGCATTGAGCGTGTCACAGATAATGTCGAGCTAGACCCAGGTTGTACCTTTTTGCTCTTCAATCGTAAAACGGGACTAGCTAAAGAGTCACAATGGGCAAGCTATTTCCATGACCGCCTAGCCACGCTCAATTTATTTAAACAAATTCCTGATGAGAAATTAGTCGAGTTGGGCGCTCTGCCGGCACATGGACTCAAGCCAGGTTGGTATCACCACATAAAAACCGACGCTGTCGAAACTCCCTCAACAGAGCGAGAGGTGACGGTTGCCTACCAATCGCAACACCCGATGTTTCCGACTTTGGTTAAGTGTATAGAGCGTGTTCTCAAACAAGACAAGGTATCAGTTCGCCTCATTCGTTATGAGCACGAGACACCTGATCTCGCCGATGTGGATATCTGGGTTAAAGCGATGGGCATCACTAACAATCGTGATGATGCATTGGCTGCTTGGTTACTCAGCTACAGCGATATTGAAGCGATGAGCCAGTCAGATGACTTTCAATATTGGCAGCAACTTGTGATGGATTGGCAAAGTGATCAAAACCGGCCTTTTCCCGCTAAAGCACTAGGGCAGTCTCTTGTGGAAAGAATGCAGTTAATTCCGATGTTCCACTGTTGGTTGGGAGTGAGTAAAGATCAATGCGGTTCATTGCAAAATGCGCAGTGTAACGCGTTGGGTTGGTTTGATTTTAGTTCAGTATGGGTGAAACCAGAACTCGGACAGTGATAGTCTCAAGCACTCACTGCTCAATGTTAATTATTTGTAATAAAGGCATATGTTATCTCAAAGATAAGACGGATTTATGTGTCAAAAATAAATCATAGCGCAGCTTTTTTGAACTGAGTCGATAAAACTGGCAAAAAAGTGAACATTTGAACTTTGCACGACGACGTAAAGTGTTAGAATTACCGAAGTTTAAATTCGGTATTTTCAACAAATCAACGAGGTTCATAATGGAACTAGGTTTAATCGTCGCTTTCATCGTCGCTGCTGCGCTTATGGTTAAGAAAGAGATGGCTAGCTCAAACGCTTAATGGATTCCAACCCTTTTTTATTCACTTTTATTGGAAACCAAAAAAAGCTCCCTTTATTTAAAAGGGAGCTTTTTTGTTTTTGACGTCGTCAATATTTAGAATTCGTACTTAGCCGTGATTGCCCAGTTACGACCCGGTTGAGTGAAATCTTTGTCCTCTTCTACAAAGCCTTTGACATCATTCCACTCGTAATACTCTTCGTCCGTTACGTTGAAGAGTCCGGCGCGTAGCGTCAGATCTTTCATTGGTACGTAGTAAGCCGTTAGGTCGACAATGGTCGCGGCATCAATACCGATGTAATCTCCACGAGTTGAGCCTTCAGAGTTGATGTCTTTGGCTTTCTTCTCCGCGTTATAGGTGACACTCAACGCGCTACCCCAAGTACCAGCAGGTGCGTCGTAATTGAGGCCAACCACAGTGTTCCATGGTGTCACGTCGTTAAGTGGTTTACCTTCTCCATCTTCACCCTCGGTGTAAGCCGCGGCAACACGCGTACTGATCCCGTTAAGTGGCAACAGCTCATCCCAATAGAATGTGTTTGAGAGCTCTACACCTTTGATGGTTGCTTGATCAATGTTGATGTATTGAATAACTGCAGGATCCGCTGGCGTAAATGAACCGCTGACCGTATCGCTAGAGATAAAGTTGTCGTAGTCACTGTAGAACATGGCCAACTCTGTGGCTGAGTTCTCTGTGTTGTGGCGCCAGCCTAACTCATACGAGACACTCTTCTCTGCCTCAAGATCAGGGTTAGGTTTATTGATGTAGCCATAATTAGGGTTGCCATAGGAGTAGTACAACTCTTGGAAATCAGGGGCTCTAAAACCTTGACTCACTTGAGCAAAGAGTTTGTGCTGCTTATTCAGTGCATACACCGCACCTAGACGTCCAGTGAGAGCAGAGTCGGAGAACTTTTGGTAATCAGACGCTGGGTTTTCACTTGGGTTTTCCGAGCTGTCGCCAGGTTTTGTCTCAAAGCTGTCAAAACGGACACCTGGAGTCAGCGTAAGTTGACCAATGGTGATCGTATCTTCGATAAATAAGCCGTAGTTTCGTTCAGAGGCAGAAGGAATGTAGAAAATCGTTTTGTCATCATCAATCGAGTTGTATTCGTTATTGATGTTTTTGATATCTTTATCGGCAAACGACAGTCCGTAGACGAGGAAGTGCTCCGTTGAACCTAGGTTAAATCCTTTATCAAACTGCGCGTCAAACTGGAAGCCTTCGTCCGAATAGAGGTAATCTTTACGCTGCACGTTACCTGCCGTCGGCAAGTACATTCCACCATTTGAGGTACGATTGGTCACACCATTTTCTTCTTTGCTCAACCAATCCAACTGCCAGGTCACCGTGTCTGCAATAGACGCGTCTGCATTCCAAATGTGTTTAATGCCGATCTGCTGCTTGTCGGTCGTATCATCACCGTTGTAATCACTGTAGCTGTCGCTAATAAACTGCGTGTCTACCGTATCGTGCAAGATATTACCCGTAAACTCGAAACGGTGATCATCTGACGCTTGGTATTGAAGCTTAACCAATAGACTGTTGGCCGTGGTGTCTTGCTCATCAGGCTCGCCAAAGTTATCCACTTCATTCCCATCCCTGCGCGTGTAGGCGACGAGACTTTCTAAATTGCCTGTTTTGTTGGCAAGTGCAATCGACTCACTGAACGTATTGTCAGAAGATGAGAAATTGAACTTAGCATGGCCACCAAAATTTCGACCTTTCAGTAAATCACTCGGGTCGATGGTCTGAAAAGCGACGATCCCACCGATAGCGCCTGAGCCATAAAGGGAAGAGGCGGCCCCCTTAACCACTTCAACCGATTTTAGCAGGTCAGTGTCTACATCAATACGTGAGGAGTTGATAAAGTTGTACGACTGACCACCGCTTGGCGCAAACTGGTTGGTTTGGTTGACGCCATCCACCAAAACTTGAATTCTGTTTCCTTCCATGCCGCGAATGTTGATGCCTTGCACACCTTGACGAGAGTTTGTCTGTACACTCACACCCGGTGTGTACTTGAACAAATCCTCAAGACCTGTGGTCATATTACTTTCGATTTCGTCGTTATCGATCACCGCAACCGATGCAGCAACATCACTAAGCTGTTGATCAGTACGCGTTGCCGATACCACAACTTCGTCAAATAGGGCATACTCTTGTGCATACGCACTCGTTGTTAGGGCTAAAACAATCGAAGCCGACAATAGTGATTTCTTATACATTTATGATTACCTTAAATCCATTAGGTTTGGTTGAACGGCGTGAATTTTATTGGATCTAAATGATAATTACTATCGTTATCAATATCACTTTTGTGTTGAACTATTGGAATTAGAATGAATCCTATCAATATTTCATATATAAAACATAAACTTAAACTTGTAGAATAGTCAGCGTATTAGTAAAAACAAGACTTCATTAGTGAGATATAGGTCACAATAATGATTCTCATTTATAGGAATGTAAGCGATGCAAAGCCCGATAACGTTAGAAGCCTTACACATATTGGACGCGATTGATCGAAGAGGAAGCTTTGCGGCCGCCGCGAATGAATTGGATAAAGCGCCATCATCTTTGAGCTATCAAATTCAGAAACTCGAGCAAGACCTCGATATCACCATCTTTGATCGTTCTGGGCACAAAGCGAATTTCACTGAGGCAGGCAAACTGATTCTCGAACGAGGTAGGGCCATATTGGCGGCGACAGAGAAACTCGTCAATGACGCCAGTGTGATAGCCAATGGGTGGGAGCTCGATATTACACTCGCGTTCGATGGCATCATTCCTGTTCACAACTTTTTCCCCCTTGTCGATGCGCTTGGCAATGTCAGTTCAACTCGAGTCAAACTGCAAGAAGAGATTTTAGCCGGCAGTTGGGAGGCATTGAGTACGGGTCGAGCTGACCTGTTAGTGTGTCCGAAACTGGATGCGCTTCCCCATGACGTTAAGGCTGAAACTTTAGGGGAAATGAAAATGATTTGGGTCGCGGCCAGTGATCACTATGTACACAAACGTTCAGGCGCATTTAATGAGTCTGCGCGTGAGAAGTATCGTGTTATTGCGATTGCGGATACAGCAAGAGAGCAACCGGCGATCAGCATCAATGTGATGCAGCGCCAACCGCGTTTAACCGTCACGACCTTTGCTGCCAAAGTCGATGCTCTGCGCAGTGGCCTAGGCATAGGAACGCTTCCCGCCGAACTGGCGCAAAGCTTGATTGAAAAAGGGGAGCTCAAACAGATCACCGATACCGAACCTGTCACCATCGACATCGTCTTAGCTTGGAAGCGCAATAAAATGGGCGAAGCCAAGTCTTGGTGCATCCAATACCTGAAGAAAAACTGGAAGTCTCTGGCAAAAATCTAATATCAACTCACGGATTTCAACACTTGGCTCCTTAATTCAAGGGTAACACCATATCCGCGACGCCATCTTCAAACTGAATATCAAGGGTGAAGCCAAGTTTTTGCGCCAGCATTAGCATACCGCGGTTGGTGGGCATGGTCATACCGGACATTTGCTTGGTGCCCTTATGGTGGCAGTAATCAATGATCTTTTTCATCAACACCTTACCTAAACCGATCCCCTTAAGATCGGAACGGATCAAAATCGCGAACTCGGCGTCGGTATTGTCATGGTTGATTAGTGCGCGTGACACGCCAATGATTTGCGGCTGACCTTGCTCTTCACGCACTGCGACAAAAGCCATCTCTCGGTCATAGTCAATTTGGGTTAGATTCGCTAGCGCTTCATGATTAAATTCGCCCACATCCGTAAAGAAGCGTTTGTAGAGATCCTCCTTGCTGACGTTGTGAATAAAATCCGCATGAAGCGGCTCATCTTCAGGCAAGATTGGACGAAGGAGTAGGGAGTCACCGTTTTTCAATGTAATCGACTCTTCATACTCTACTGGATACGGTCGAATGGCCAAACGCTGCTGTGCGTCGCCTTGATAGCGTCGTAATGTAAGATCCGCATCGAGGATGGTAAATTGTGAGCCATTCGCCAATACTGGATGTATATCCAGTTCATGAATTTGAGGACAATCCACCACTAATTGGGACAGACGGACTAAAAACTCAGAGAGCCCTTGTATGTTCATCGGTTCTGGGAGTTTTTGTAGACGTATTTTGCCATTTTTAATCGCAATGACGATAAGATAACGCGCTAACGCCATATTCAACGGCGGTAAAGCGGCGGCCGCGTCGATAGCCTCGTCCCATTCGGATCCACCTTGACCGATAAGAATTACTGGCCCGAAGGTATTATCATGTTTAATCTTAATACGAATCTCTTCACCGCCGGCCAATTTTGCCATGCCCTGCACAATCAAACCATGAACATGGGCGGAAGGGTAAGAAAGCTGCGTTCGGTCCAGTATCGCTTGCGCCGCATTTGCCACCTCTTGACTATTTCTTAGATTAAGCATTACACCTTGTACATCGGATTTATGCGCAATATCAGGTGAGCGAAGCTTTACCGCAACAGGGTAGCCAATGCTTTCGGCGATATGCACTGCTTCACTCGCATCGGACGCGAGCCATGTCGGCAGCACATTGAACCCATAGTGCTTGAGTAATGTCCCTATTTGATGGGTATCGAGGTGACGAACATCATGTTGCTCTAAGCGCTCATTGATCCATACTTTTGCTTCATTTCTATCATTGATCTCGATAGGTTCTGCGGTGGTTGGGGTTTCCATCAGCTGTTTTTGATTTCGTCTGTACTCGACCAAATGCATGAAGGCCACCACAGCGCTCTCCGGAGTACGATAGGTAGGAATGCCCGCTTGGGTAAACAGCAATCGCGCAGGTTTGGCGGTTAACTCGCCAGACCAATTGGTCAAAATGTTGAAACGTCGATGACGAGGATGAGCTTTGACCGCTTCGACAATTGCTCGTGCGGTCTGCTCCGACTCCGCCACGGCAGAGGGACTGTGCATAATCAAAATGGCATCCGCACAATCTGTATCCATCAAGGCGTTCAGCGTATTCACATAGCGCAAATGGTCTGCGTCTCCGACCATGTCGATTGGGTTACTTTGGCTCCAGCTGGGTGGCAACGCAGAGCTTAAACGCAACATGGTTTCTTCAGACAACTGCGCAAGTTTGCCGCCACGTTCGAGCAGCGTATCCACCGCCATAATCGCGGGACCACCGCCATTGGTAATGATGGCCAATCGTTCGCCGCGCAAAGGGACGGAGTGAGTCAATGTCTCAACGGCTGCAAACAGTTCATGTGAATTATTGACGCGCAGCATACCTGTACGTCGAATCGCCGAATCATAGATAATATCAAGCGTGTCATCGCCGCCAGTGTGTGCTTTTGCAGCGGCACGTCCGGCTTTTGTTCGCCCACCTTTGAGCACCAGTATTCGACGGTTACGTGACGCCGCACGCGCGGCAGAAAGAAACCGCCTGGCATCTTTGATGGTATCGACATAGAGCAAGATCGCATCAGTGTTGGTGTCGGTGCTGAGGTGATCGAGAAGATCGGCAAAATCGACATCGCTGGCATTGCCAATCGAAATAAATGCGGAAAATCCGATGTCTTTGTCGTTGGCCCAGTCCAAAATGGTGGTGCACATGGCTGCAGACTGGGAAATGAATGCGATTTTGCCTTTTTGCGCCATCACAGGGGAAAACGAAGCATTAAAATGATGCCAAGGGAGGATGAGGCCCAAGCTATTAGGACCGAGCAGGCGCATGCCAGCGGCCCGCGCTATCTCTAAACAGCGAGATTGAAAAGTGATGCCGTCTTGGATAGGGAGGTGCATGTCCGCCGAAAGAATGATCGCGGCCTTGACTTGATTGTCGGCAAGCTGACGTATCAGCTCGACATTGTACTTCGCACTAGTACATAAAATCGCGACGTCCGGTACAATCGGCAGCGAATCAATCGTCGGGTAGGCGAGCACGCCACAAACAGAGGAATAACGAGGTGTGACAGGCATGATTGCGCCCTCAAACCCACCTTGTAGTAGGTTTTTCATCACGATGTTGCCCGCTCTCATCGGTCGCGAAGAGGCGCCTATGACGGCGACTGACGAGGGCTTGAGTAACGCAGCGATACTGGACATAACGTGACACTCCTTGAATCTAACTCTCTTTATGGTATCCGAGGTTAGACCCATTCGCTGCGTGAGTTTGACGTAGTTTTAATCAGATCACTGTGTTGCTCACTGACTTTGTGTCATGTGTCACAAGAGTCTTGGTATATAATTTCATTGTTGGGTTGATTATACGATTATCTAACGGCATGATTTACAGTAATTTCTAGTTTAAGGCATTCGAATATCCCATGAAAAAAATCGCAATAGTAGGCCTGTCCGTAGTTCTCTCCGCTTGTGTATCCAGTGATTACGTCACCGATGTCAGCTCAGAGAGCTACCGTGAAGATTACCAAACGGCATCTGTCGCCAAACCTGTCGTCTCTGAGCAGGGCATGGCAAAAGATGTGACCGAAAGTAACGTCAAGCCTAATGTTGTGAAAATGTCACCAGAATCTAGCAAGCAAGTGGTGAAAAAGCAGCCACAAAGCAAGCCTGCTGTTGCAATCATACCGCCGACAGCTAAACAGAAAGCGATGAATCCACGTTTTGGTTTTACGATTCAAGTCGCGGCCGTAGGGTCACAAACGAAAGTGGACCAGTTTGCTCGACAACTACCTCAAGGTGATCAACCCATTTGGGAAAACTACAAAGTCGTGAACGGCACAAAGTGGTACACCGTACTTTATGGGGATTATGCGACGCGTGCGGATGCCAAAAAAGCAGTGAGTGAATTACCAGCCGAACTGCAAGCACTCAAGCCATTTGTTAAGAGCATCGATGATATTAAGAACTCTCAGTACCCGACGCTCAACAAACTAAACTGATAGAATGAAAGGGGCCAAGCGCCCCTTTTTTCATGACTCTTCTTATTATCCGCTTAGAAATTCAACAACTAACCAACTAACTCGATATGAATAGACGAAAAACATGTAAACGCTCCCGAGTTTTCATTAAGATCGGATAAGCCTCTTTGTTGCATTACGGAAAGACCATCAATGACGACCAACATCTTATTACTCTGTGGCGGCGGCTCATCTGAGCACGAAGTCTCACTCGTTTCAGCCAATTACCTGCAAGAACAACTTACCTTGACGGATGGGTTCAACGTCGTACGCGTTGAAATGCGCTCTGATGGCTGGCATACCGAAGATGATGAGTTAGTCTATCTCGATACCAATGCAGGCACCTTAAATACCGCAACAGATGCCATCACGCTCGATTTTGTCGTACCGTGCATACACGGTTACCCAGGGGAAACGGGTGATATTCAATCAATGCTCGAGCTATCAGGGATTCCTTATCTAGGCTGTGGACCTGAGGCGAGCACCAACAGCTTCAATAAGATCACCTCTAAGCTTTGGTACGACGCATTAGGCATCCCCAACACACCTTACTTGTTTCTCACAGAAAACACAGAAGAAACTTATCAGCAGAGTAAGCAAGCCTTTGAAAACTGGGGTAGTGTGTTTGTCAAAGCGGCGAGACAGGGCTCTTCCGTTGGTTGTTACAAGGTCACTAATATCGATCAGTTGCGTACAGCGATTGCAGACGCGTTCACATTTTCCGATCAGGTTTTGGTCGAAAAAGCCGTGAAGCCACGAGAGCTCGAAGTGGCGGCCTACGAAATGGATGGCCAACTGCACATTACCTTACCCGGTGAAGTAAAGGCGCCTGCGGATGCCTTTTACAGCTACGAAGAAAAATACAGCGCAACGAGCCATTCCACAACGGATATCGTCGCGTCTAATCTCACTGAGCAGCAACAACAGATGATTCGACTCAACGCTGAAAAGGTCTTTACCCATATGAAGCTGCGTCACCTCTCTCGGATCGATTTCTTTTTGACACAAGAGGGTGAGCTTTACCTCAATGAAGTCAACACCTTCCCTGGGATGACCCCAATCTCAATGTTCCCTAAGATGGTGGTCAACGACGGTGTGCCATTTCATCAGTTTCTCGCCAACTGCGTGACAACGTCACTCAATCAATAGGGCGGATCACTTTATATTTGAGCCTTTCTTGCGCTGCTCGCACTGTATTACCAACATAGTAATAGGGCATAGCAGCGCTCTTCCAACGACCGTAAGTCTGAATCTCACGCGTGTTTATACCTTGTTTAGCTAACTCAATCGCTCCACCTACACGCAAAGACTGACCAGAAAAATCCAATGCCAAGCCAAGCTTGTCACTCGCTGAGCGCATGATTCGGTATATTGAGGAGTCATCCAAAGGTGCGGTACCAAACCGACCATGTTTGTCTATTGCGACAAAAAGAGGACCGGGAGCCACACCACGTAAAATCAACCAATGATTAAGCTTTTCTGTCGCACCTTTACTCAATCGATAACACTCATTACCCAAGCTCAAAATCCCCTGCGATGACTCAATCGTCACATTGCCAACGTTAAGCGATTTGAGCTCTGAACGTTTTAACAAACACTCAAACATCACGTGGTAAATCGCTAGATTTCGAACATCGATTGGCGTATTCGAGCGCTCAAGCTTATCAGTCAGTGTATCGAGCGAGGATTTAGTAAAGGCATGGCTTGATGTCGCATCCCCACGCTTTTCGTTGCTAAGTTCAGACATCAAGCGCCTAACAGAGTGGGTGTTAACGGGATCGTCGTAGCCCAATATGGGGTATTGCGCCCATTTCTACGAAAAGTTCCACGCACCTCGTTAAGGTCATGATTTTATGAGACTATTTAGTAGGCGTCATCTATCAAACATCGTTATCATCACCTAAAGCCCTCTCTGATAAAGGGTTGACATCTTCCAGCAAGGCTTCAAGGTTTAGTGCATTCTGTTCTTCGGCAAATGTATAGTTACCCGCCAACTGAATATGGCTCCATGCGACGGGAGATAAATTGGCCAGTAGATCGACCACCGTTTGGTTACCTTTTTCTTCAAAGCGCTCCACTAATCCTGATAGCAAAGCCGAATTGTAATAGATTATGCAGTTGGCTATGAGACGAGCGCAGTCATTCCATTGCTCAATTTGATAATCATGGCCACCACGAAACTGGTTTCCATTTACCGACGCTATGGCACGTCGTAGTTGGTGATACGCTTCACCCCTATTCAAAGCCTGCTGAACAAACTGCCGGAGTGTTTGATTATCGACATACTCAAGAACGTAAATACACTTGATGAGCCGATCGTATTCCCGTAGAGCTTGAAGCGTACGAGTACTTCGTTTGGTATTAGCCAACTTTTTTACCACTGTACTTTGACTGGCTGATTTCCGGCTCAACGAACAGACTATATGCTGAATATTGTCCCATTCTTGCTCTATCAGCTTACTCTTAATTGGCTTCTTTAGGTTAATCTCCAGCTCTGGAGTCACACTTACATCAAACAATCCTTCAAAAATTCGCTTAAATCGTGCGTAACGTGGCGCAAATTGATAGCCAAAAATGTCTAATAACGCGAAGTTGACACTGTTTACGCCGTGAGTGTCTGTTGCCACGGAGCTTGGCTGTATCTCGCTACTATTGTTATAGAGAAGATCAAAGGCGAAATGAGCTTCATACTCATTGGGCGCGTTTACTGTCGTGTTTACTGGCACATGGTTGACCACTAATGTCAGTGCGGAAACCCCTTTCCCTTTGCGAAAGTACTTGGCTGAGAAACGGGCTTTAAAGGTATTGATCCGGCAAGCATGCTTTTGCCCATCGATACTACCAAATGGCGCTTGCTCATTGATGGTGTAGTACCTAAAGATTGGCAGTTTTGCTGTAGCATTAGAAATTAAGTCGTTAGCAACCTGTGTTGTCTCGGGTCGGATGTAACTGTCATTGACTGCGCGAAGGGCACCCACGCTGCGATCAGATACAGATGCAATATGGTGCAGCCCATAGTTCGCCCCATTGCCAAATAGACAAGCAATCAGATCTTCATCTTTTGCTTTCACGGTCTTCTTCCGTGATGCCATTGCAGAAAAAGCACTAAGATAATCTGTTTTACGGCTGACGTAACGCATTACCTCGATGATCCCCTTGTGCTGGATCTGATTGTATACTGGATTGTCAATGGCGGTCTTCCAACGACGGTTTGCCAAACTCCAAGTCAACTGATTAGAGCGAGGTTGGCATCGAACAAACTCGTTTGCATCCGCTGTTATATTTGCTGTGACACGCTTCAGCAGTGTCTGAAAGCGTTCTTCTAGCTGGGATAAGGTCTCTGATATCGGTGTAGCCAATCGTGTTAAACCTGTTTTTTCAATCAACGATACTTTATCCGACCGCCAGGTATCGGAAGGGATCAGGTCGTCTTCTAATCTGCGGTTCTTTTCACTCTCCATTACATATACTTGACCACTCTCAATATAAGTCGCAATCCGCTGGTAGAGGTAGTGTTCAAAACGTAAAGGGTTTGGTGTTTCCTGGGCAATGTATGGTTGCTCTCGAGGCGGGATAAGGGTCTCATTGATTGTCTGGATTAACGAACCCTGATTAAGCTCTCGCTTAGCGACAGTAATTTGATCCGTTAAAGTTGGCTGCAGCGTCTCAATATCGATGGCGATAAAGAGTTTGCGCAGCATTTTCCCTGATTTATGTGCATGGTGATCCACGTACTGCCACTGGTAATCTCGCAGATCGAGTTCGTTTTGGCACAAGTGCTGGCTCACTCTATTCAAATCTGTAGCTTCAAGCAGGGAGAAGGCACGTTGACGTACTTCGCCAAATGAGACCGAGTCTTCCAAGTCGTGGTCAGTAAATAATCGTAATATACTGCCAGCTTCTTTGAGTTTTGTACGAACTACTTCTAGGTCATCAGCAACCCGCTGCCTTGCGTACGCTTGAGCGGCTTCTCGGTGTTTCTCAACTCGATAACAAAAGGCTGTCACCAAACGGTCATTATTTTCTCTGTACCGAAAATAAAGGTAGCACACCAGATATAGCAACCCTTGCCACTTTGGTGTGCGTCGAAGTTTATATACTGAACGATGTTTAACTAAAGAGGCGTAATAGATCATGTTGCCTCGTGAAAGCTGCAGGGAACTGACCAAGGCTTTTAATGTTGGATAGATACGCTGCAGTGTGTGGTGTGTACTCAGTTCGCGTTCTAACTCGGAAGAAGCAAACCCTCTGGCAGAGCCGCGGTACTCAGATAAATTGTTAAGCTCTCCTTTATTTTTCATGATGCTTTGTAGTGTTTGAACCGCTTCTACAGACAAACTTCTCGACATGATGGCTTCAATACGTTTCCTTTCTTTGCTGAGTACTGTCGTTACCAGTGACTGGAGCGTACTGTAACCAGGTAAGGCTATACGGTGTTGACTGAAGAACGCGATCGCTTCATCTAATAAGTATCGAGGGTCGCTGAAAATCGTAGCGACATCAACTAGCCGGCTTTGCAACGCTGCCGAATACGTGGGCGTCAAAGTAGAAAACTCCAGCTGTGCTAATACCTGGCTAATTACGCGTGATTTTGTAGCTTTAGCTAGAACGACTTGTTGCGGCTTTTTGCCTGAGAAGTAGCGCTGACTGAGGTACTGGATATCACCACGTACTTGAGCGAGCTCAAACTGCGGTACAACGGGTTTGGCACGAAAGTAACCCAAGTACAAGATAAAGTAGTATTGCGTCTCTAAACGTGACAGGGACCGAACATAGCTGAGTAATTTACTATCGAGTGCGAAGTACTCTTCTCTTTCTTTTTGGCTGAGCGTAGGTAAACTATAGAGAGCATCAATTTCGTCGGCTTTCAGGATCTGGAGGCGTTGTTTTTTGGTCGCTGACATTGGGATTATCTGAACTATAACAAGAAGATGCCAGCATGCTAAGTGAACACTACTTCCAAAACAACACAGACATTTGTGCACCATGTTTATCTGAAATCGTTTAACATGGTGGGTGATACCCCAAACGTGCTCACAACCATCACTACACGTTTTTTGTTGAGCAGACAATACCGATTGCCAAATACCGCACCTCTAAGAGTCCTACTTGCTACTGTCACAGTATGCGACTTAAGCCTCCACTAAAATGTTGCTTTACATTTAACATCTCATAAATGATTTGGCGCAGGAGGGCTGAGTTAGATCATTGACCAATCCGACACGTAACGTTGCCGTTGTTCTAGTCACTAGGCCAAAGCAAATGGGTATTACTAAGCCTTTGGCCAATCATTTCATAATAACTGCTCACTATATCATTTAGGCTGGAAATTCAGTGAGATAGCAAGTCTTAATGGTTAAGGATTGAAATTCCTAATCATCAAGTTAAATATCACCCTGTTGCATAATAAGCCACACCCTGTTAGATTAAAGTTAAGAAAACTCAAGAGATTGCGCTCAGGTCAGATACACCTACCCTTCTTCGTAGCCCCATAACAAAACAATTACTTAACACTATTTAAGTATCAGATTTAATATGCAATTAAAAAGGATTTTTATGGCAGAAACACTCACATCGTTTGAAGAAACTAAAACTACTTCAAAAAACTGGTTATCTAATCGCATCAAAACAAGCAGTTCCTATCAGGAACAAATATGGGAACAAGGAATTAATGATTTAACTATTGTATCCCGAACTAAAAACAGAGAAATAGTGTGCAGCGCTGGTCAAAAATATATCGATTTTATGTCCTGCTCTTATCTCGGGCTTGAGCAGCACCCCGCTTTAAGCCAGGCCATTAAAATGTCAGTTGACAAATTTGGTGTGCAATATTCTGCAGCAAGAACTCGGGCAAAATGCGATATATTTGACGCTCTCGAAGAAAAACTTAATACTATTTTTCTCGACTCCTATACGGTGACATTTAATTCCGTAGGGGCCGCACACCTAGCAGTCCTACCGATTCTTGGTTCAGGAGAGCTGCCTGGTTACAACATGAGTCCAAAAGGCGTGCAGTGGATTATAGATAAAACGACTCATGCTTCGGTGCAAATCTTAAGGGGAATACTAGAACAGTTTGGCCACTGCGACAGGATAGACTTCTCTGATCAGGATAAATTGTATACTACCTTAAACCTGTGCAGACAGAATGGCAAAACGCCCGTCCTTATATCGGATTCTCTAGGCTCAATGGGAGGAAGCCATGATGTCCGTTTTCTAACGCAATTAGCAGCAGAGTATCAGGGGTATTACTATGTCGACGATGCCCATGGCACCTCAATCATCGGAAAAAATGGATGTGGATACACACTGCACCAGATAGGGGAATTTAGTGATAATCTTATTCTGCTCTCCTCACTCTCAAAAGCTTTCGGTTCTCATGGTGGTTCAGCCTCTTTTAGTCACCCACAGTCAGCCTCCTTCATAAAAAAATATGCATTAAATTATATCTTTAGTGGTCCTCCATCCTTACCCGGCATTGCTGCATGTTTGGCCTCAGCGGACATTCATCTTTCTAGTGAAATAATAACACTGCAAAAAAAACTTAAGGATAATATTCACTTCTTTGACAATGCGGTACGTAATGTCGAAGTCAAAGATAAAACAAGTCCCATCCGTACGCTTCAAATAGGCGATGAGACTGAAGCTATCAACACATCTAGACGTCTCCGCCAACAGGGTTTTTTGGCCACTGCAGCCATGTATCCGACCGTACCTAAATCAAAAAGTATTGTCCGTGTTGCCCTCTCCGCCGCGCATTCCATTGACGATCTTGAGCGATTTGCTACGTTCATAAATGCTCTGACAGAGGAATTGACATGTTAACAGAGTTGATAACCGCCTACCGCTATTCGGCAGCCCTGCATGCGTTTGTGAAGCTCAACATACCGGTTTGGTTAGGGCGTAGGGGACCCACAAGTTTGGAAGAACTTTCTGCTGCTAGCCAGATAGAGTCCAACCGCCTATCACGCTTGTTGGATGTAATGGAAGAATGCAACGTAGTGCGTGTTGAAGGGGATCACTATGTTCTGGCAGATAAGTGCGGCGCCTTAGCAGACGAAAATAGTCTCGAGACACTGTGGATTCTGTGCGAACTAGGTGAGGACTATTGGAGTATGTGGCCTGATTACCCTTCGTCCCTACTATCTTCTACCCCTGCATCCGCCTTCGAAACCCGACATGGCAAGCCCTTCTTTTCATATATCCTCACAAAGCCTGAGCTGAAAAGCACCTTTGATCGTTTGATGGCAAAAATTACAGAAGAGCTTGCCACTGAGCTTGTTAGCCACATAATTTGTGATACGCAGACGGAAGTTGTAGATATTGGAGGAGGTCAAGGGGTGCTGTTGAAAAAGCTGCATCAGCACTACAACCTGAAATCCGCCACTGTTATAGATGTGTACCCAGAGAACAACAAGAACGAAACTGGTATCGACTTTGTAGACGGGGACTTCTTTACTAGAATCGTCGAAGACAAAGACATTTATATCTTGAAAAATATTCTACACGATTGGGATGATGCTAACGCCTTAACTATCCTACGCAACTGTCATCGGGCAATGACGCCGGAATCAACTCTGTTTGTCATCGAAATCATCAAACAGCCTAGAAGTAATAAAGGTAAGACGCTAGATCTGCTCATGGATGCGCTCTTTCTTGGAAAGGAGCGATTTTATGCAGAATATGAGGTATTGGCCCAAGCTGCGGGCTTCACCATCGACAGGGTACATAACACTTCGCTGTCACAGTCCGTCATGGTGTGGAAAAAGGATATGGTATGAACTTATACTGGATTGTCGCAAAGGAAGAATACAGCAATGTTACGGAAATTGAGCATGCATATGCGGAGTACACCCATGAACTAAAGAAGCGAAATATCACGTTCAGCTTTATCGCTCTGGAAGACTGTGTCGTTTCCACTCACTTGGATAGAGGGCTGACACTGCTGTACAAAAACCAGCCGTTAAATTACTCTTCTGCTACATTTATCATCTCCCCTGCTAACCTGAATGCTCAAGCTCGCTCTACCGCCTCAAACCTCCGCCATTTCCTTCGTATCAGAAACGCATGCCTACTAAACAGTGGTATTGCCGGAGTTGAAACACTAGAGTGGGACAAAATAGGGCAGATGTCTTTGGCAGAGAAAATCGGTGCGCCCGTGCTCCCTTTTAGTACGCTAGGGTATCACCGACAGGTTATTCCCAACATTGAGCAATTTATTACCAGCTACCCTGGTAAGTATATTTTCAAACCTGCCAGCACTGGCATGGGCTTTGGCGTAATCAAGTCAGAAAACGATCAGCATGCGATTAGCATCGGAAACTTGATTTCAGCATCATCTCTCGAATATTTCATGATGCCCTTTCTTCCTGATGCCTGTGATATACGGTTTTTCTTTATTGCACATAAACTGGCATTCATTAAATTCCGCAAACCCCGAGGAGAAGGCTATATCGGCAACGTTGCTCTAGGTGGATCACAGGTTATTTTAACGGAAAATATGTTCCTAGCAGACTATACCCATATGCCATTTTTTCAAGAAATGCTGCGGTTGTCTCGAGAGATAATGGTTCAGGCCGACTGTTCGGTATTGTCAGTTGATTGGCTGATGAATAACGAAGGTTTTTATTTTAATGAGGTGGCCACGGTCGAAACCGGCCTGACTAAGCTGCCCGAGGGAATCAGGGCATTTGTATTCGATCAACTAGCTGGGATAATCCATAATCATCATGAAAGCGAATAAAACAACCTGTTTCATTTATCTGACAGTATTTCTTGCAGAATTTTCATTCTTCTTTGCTCTACCACTATTAGGGAAATCCCCAAATCTTAGTGCCTCCGACGTAGCAGCCTGTCTCGCTGGGGCTGTAATGCTGGAAAGTTTGCTTATGTTTACTATCACTGGTTATCTTGAACGCTTTTCTAGGAGAAAATTGATCTTTATATCTCTACTACTGAGAGGTGCGGCCTTCCTGACTATTTATTTGACACTATCATTGGTCGGCTGGGTATTATTCTTCTTAATTATTTCGGCTTCCAAGTCGGTTTCCAAGCCTTTTTTACGGGAAGTGCTAGCCGAAACCCTAACCGGATCGCAGTTAAAAAAAGCACTTAATACGTTCTCGCTCAGCCAAAATTCGGCCGTCTTCGTAGCGCCAATGCTGGCTGTTGCTATGATGAATTTGGAGTTTATCGAAGATGGGCTGCTGGTTCTGACAATATCTAGTATCATTATAGCTCTAGTAGCTCTTCAACTCATTTATGACCTTCCAGCCAATCATAAGTATTCAACTGACTCACCGCTGGCAAGTATGCAGGAAGGGTTTCAGAGCATCATGGCAAGTAGCCACATACGGCGTATCCTTCTGTCAGCATTCTTCTGTTTTCTCATTATGGGAATATTCATTACCGCTACAACGCTGTTAGACAAAATCAATCCTCACCTCGGTAAATATTCCGGAGTATTTTTCTCAGTCGTTGGTGTGACAATTTGTCTTTGGCAGGGAGGCGTGGCAAAACTTATCTCCTTTAGTGAACGGTCGCGTACTCAAATCATTCTGGTATGTGGATTATTATCATCAGCTTATTTGTTGGGTTCTGTGTATGTCGCAATTGCGGCGTTAATTGCGTACAGCATTTATGAGTCCGTTATCATTCCAGAACTTTACTATCAGGCAACAGACATTCCCTCTGATATATCTACCAGCGTGTTGTTTAGTTACATACTGATTGTGTCGAACGCTGGTGAAGCATTAGGCTCATGGGTTACCGGATTGGCGGTTACGCACTTGGCTGACCATGTTCCGATGTTTATCTTTATCACAGTACTGAGTTCCGTGGTGATTTCGTTCATCTGCCTGAAAAAAGACGACAGAAAGGAGTCACCATGTCAGCCATAGTTTTCGCTACCGGTGGAACAACCGAAAAAGCTAGAATTGTTGAGCACCCTTGGGATAATTATCAGTTTGTAACATCCTCAGCAGCTAAGGAATTACGCCCTTTATTCATGGATTTACAGGTCCGCACGGTTGCAAATTGTCTGACGGCAGGCAATTTGTGGGGAGGTTTTCTTTTTGCCCATGAAATTTGCCGTCACCTCGAGGTGAAATATTATCCCTTTGCCTCAGCTGTTGAACATGACACACTTTGTGAAGCTATATGTACAGAAAATATTGACACAATAATGTGCCTGCCAAGTTTTGCTGAATGCTTATTTAGCCAGAAGCGGAAAGTGCAACTAGCCTCGATCAGGAATATTTTTTACCTTGGGGAAATGTTCCCTGATTCACTTATCGAAAAGATACAACAACTACTTCCAAACGTATGTATCAAACCTCTAGCGTACACCACACAAGAAACTGGTCCAATAGGCTTTCAGTGTTCGCACTTAAATGGCGCTCACTACCATATTTATGACCATATAAACCTCGTTTGTTCCCCTACCAACGGTGAGCTCAGTGTAACCGTCATATATCCCGGACAATGCCACCTGTTGGAGCATTCAATGGGAGACGTGGGTGCTATCAAGCGCAATGTCCTGTGCCCATGTGGCCATAAGGGCGATATCCTACACCTTGAGGGACGGGTCCCAACGTCGAGAAACATCCTTGGCACTTCGATTTCAATCTATGAATTCACCCGGGTACTATCAGAAAGCTCTAACCATTCTATATCGGATACAGATATACAACTTGTTGAGGTTGACTATAAAGAACAAGGCCTAGGGCTTGTTCTAATGGTGTGTCAAAGAAGTCAAGTATCAGCAGAAACAATTAGTGAGCGACTTAAATTGTCACCATTGATAAGAGAGTTGATCAACGATGCCTTATATTTTCATGTTCTCATTACAAAGAAACGAACGTTTTTAAAGTCTGAGTCCACTAATAAAGTCAAGCCCTTTATTAGGACAAAGCACCAACCTGTTGAAGAAAGCGCAATATGTCTTGTAATAAAGTAACTAGTCTAAACTCGGTGCTTAAAAGATCCACCCAAAAACATAAAAGTATGGATGGAATGATATTGTGGTTACAAATTTCATATTATTATGAACTACTTAGACCGATTAATATCTGTTCACAAAAGTGAGCTGACTTCCGACTGGTCTTCCGTTGCATTTCTCCTTGGATAACTTTACTCAAGGAGAAATGCAAATGATGATGTAAAAGAGATAGTACCCAAGACTTTGTTACGTAACTCGGACAAGGGAGCTAAACCGTCTGAAATTGACCAATTCCGATACCGTACACTGAGTTTCTGGCATACCGAACCCTGTAAGATTTTTCAGTGCTTTTATCATAGCGTAAGTCTCACCAACTTGAGTGTTGTAGTTTTTCAGGCTTAATTTCCCACATAACAATTGTTTCACTCGACACTGCCATATAATTATACCCCATGATCACAGATTAAAAGTGGCAGTTTTTATATATTTGTCATAACCTATATGGCACACCACGTAAGATCATAACTTAAATGTCACTTAGGGCAGATTATGTACATCTTTGGCTATCTTAGAGCATCAACTAGCGATCAAAACGCGAAACGAGCACAGAGCACCTTACATAAGTTTGTACAGGATAAAGGATTCCGCATAGCCGGATGGTACATAGAAAATGAATCAGGGGCTTCACTGCAAAGACCTGAACTTCTTCGTTTGCTTGATGATGCTGCGAAAGGCGATGCAATCATCATTGAACAGATAGACAGGCTTTCTCGTCTGGATGAGAAAAGTTGGTTCACATTAAAAGAAATGCTGCACGAAAAAGAACTCAAAGTGATTAGCTTAGATTTGCCAACCAGTCATATCGCATTCTCTCCCCAAATCACCGATGAATTTACCGGATCGATGATCAAATCTATAAATAGCATGATGATGGATATGCTAGCTGCTATCGCGAGAAAAGATTACCAAGATCGCCGCCGCCGTCAGGCTGAAGGAATAAAGAAAGCCAAAGAGGAAGGGAAATACAGAGGGCGGCAAGCCGATTCAGAACTACACGAAAAAATCTATCAGCTACGAGTAGTCAACAAGCTGAGTATCAGTGATACCGCCAAACTTACCAATGTTTCAGGTCGTACAGTAATACGGGTTGCTAAGAAGTTGGCAAGTGAGCGCTCAGCGGGGTAAGAAGCTTAGCGTACGTTTTCGTTCCATTGGGCTTCAGACCCCTTAATCAACCGATGACTCATCCCGTTCTCCATGATAATTCTGACGGCTCCATGATCTCGAAAGTACTTACTGAATTTATGATCGATTTAGCTGCAGCGATGGCTCGAGATGATTATGAGACTCGCCGCAAGCGCCAAACTCAGGGAATAGAAAAAGCGAAAGCTCTAGGGAGGTATCAAGGACGTAAACCCGATGAGCAACTAAGATCTAACATCTCTCTTCTTTTGGGAGAGGGAAAGAGTTGGTCACAGATACAGACATTGCTCGGGTGTAGTAGATCTACGATCGCTAAAGTACGAAAAGAAAATCGTGAACTGGTTAGGGCGTGTTGATCTTTCGTGCGTGATTTTTGAACAGCATGGTAAAGAGTTATAATTTGCTTCGCCAAAAGTAAAACCATAATCGATACCATGCCAAGAACAATACTAACTGATATGCGATGGGAACTGCTACTTCAAGTGATGAAAAGTACAGGTCGCATTTACGATAAAACTGAGCATCGAATGACCTTTGAAGGAATACTTTATCGAATGAGAACAGGTATTCCTTGGCGAGATCTACCCTCTGAGTTCGGAGAGTGGAGTACCGTTTACAGACGATTTAATCTTTGGTCAAGGAAAGGGGTTTTAAATTACCTTTTCAAAAGCTTATCTAGCATGGCTGATTTTGAATGGGTCTTTGTCGATGGTTCTATAGTTCGAGCGCATCAACATAGTACACAGGTGCAGCTACTGAAAGCTCAGAGCAAATAGGAAAAAGCCGCGGGGGCAACTCAACCAAAATTCACTTAGCTGTGGATAGTGGTGGCCTGCCGATTTGCTTTGATTTATCAGAAGGCCAACGGCACGATATAGTGCATGCCAAAAGCTTAGTTGAACAACTCGATGAAGTTAATACCATCGTTTGTGATAAAGGATATGACAGCGAACCTTTCCGTACTTTTGTTAAGGAATATGGCGGAGAAACGGTAATTGCTAAACGCAATTACGGGCAAGATATAGACAAAGGCAGTATGGATTGGTGTCTATACAAGTATCGTCACCTGGTTGAAAATGCCTTTGCGAGAATTAAGCATTATCGAGCTATTTCAAGTATATATGACAAGCTAGAAAGGAATTATGTCAGCATGTTATCTCTGGCATTCATGTTAATGTGGCTACCGATGTATTGCTGAATACGAAATGTACAGCAAAGATCAACACGCCCTAGCTTGCAATAAAAACCAACAAATACAGTAACTTAACCAATGTCATGGAACTTTTCGTAGAAATGGGCGCAATACCCCAATATACGGTGCATCAAACTTATGGTGACACTGTAACGACGAATGGAGGCGTACTTTCTGTTTCTCGATTCCGACTGCAGAAATAACCGTACCGCTGTCGAGGCGGCTGGCAGCGCGACAACATGGTGACTAAGACAAAAGTTGTAGAAACGATTCCAATCATTACTCATCGCCAAGACGGAATTGTGCGAGTATTGCCCATCGGTAACAAGGTTAAGGTCTTGAATTGTCGTCTGTTTGTTGAGTGCACGAGTCAATGTTTGTCTCATGCTGTTATCGGTCACTATTCGAACATTTTTTCTCATGGATTCACTATAAAAACGCACAAACTCATATCGAGATACTTGATAAACAAGGAATTACAATTATCATTAATTTAACTCATAACTAAGACAATACATACTATGCCAGTAGCGACTTATCGAGGTTTTAACCTTAAAACTGCCGGGAACTCTACAGAGATTTGGCAAGTTCAAATCAAAAACCACCAACTGCAAGGCAGTATGGCGGCGGTGAAGAAGAGCATTGATTGGTTTTGTGATACTGCGACCATTATCGATCCCCGCGAGTTCAGTTCCATCAACTCGAAACGTGAAGGTTCAGGCCAGCCCGCACAAGAAAATTTTAATGGTTTCACCCTAAAGAATGATACAGGCGAACCCAACGCTTGGTATTGTTTTTTCAATGGCAGGTTACTTAAGGGCGGAAAACTTGCCATTCAGAAGCACATAGAGGCATACTTGGTCGCGAAACAAAAAGCAGAGCAACAGAAGAAATAATATGTCTTTAGTGTATTCAACAGAAGTTGGCCGAATTAAGCCAGAAGAAGAGAAAGTACAACGCCCAAAAGGCGACGGTATTGTGCGTATTCAACGTCAAACCAAAGGCCGCAAAGGCAAAGGCGTGAGTATTGTCACTGGCCTTGATTTGGATGACGCACCATTGAAACTCCTCGCAGCAGAACTTAAGAAAGTGTGTGGCTGCGGCGGTTCAGTTAAAGATGGCAACATTGAGATCCAAGGCGACGCGCGAGATAAAATCAAAGCCCATCTAGAAAAGAAAGGCTTCACGGTAAAGCTCGCTGGCGGTTAATGCTAAGTAATAAGCGGTTTGGTAATCGCAGATTAACAAACTGATTATTAGATATTTTATGGTAAATTCAGTTATGTTTAATCAATGCTGTATTTAACCGTAAAGATCGAATAGGGAGCGTGTCTCCCTATATTTGAACAACTACATTTAACATAAGATAGATAATACGCACTCATTAACACGTTGAAATAGGCCATCAGTTTGAACTGCAAACACCACATAAGCACCTGATACGCTTGTAATTCCTAGCCCGTTATACTTTTTTGCGATCTGGCTCCATAGGGTTTGCGCTTCGTGCGACTTGGCTTTATCGGCCGCCAAGTAAACCAACACCATTTCTTTGTCCGCGCCAATTTGATCCGCTAAGAATAACGCTTCAATTTCAGTAAGATAGCGTTCTCCACTTCGAATCGCTGAGATTTTCTGGCGGCTAATTCCCAAATCATGCGCAATCTGCTTGTCTTGCACATAATTCTTCACCTCTTTGTACTGATCTAACAGCTGATTTGTGTACATAGTGATTCCCCAAATCTTATTGATAAGTCTCAGTCTAGCGTATTTGTCCACTAATCTGTGTCTTTACAGTCCACGGAAATGTGTCTTTAATGTCCACAAATTAGTGGATTTAATAATTTGGCTTGGTGGTTCGGGGTCGCTTGTCCTTGAAACATTCGATTAGAACCGCCGAGCCAATCCAATCTCGTTCAAGGTGGCTGATTGTGTTACGCACTGTAGAAACATCACAAGGACAATTCGAAACACTGGATTTCATTCCGGTTTCCGATCCTATGCGTACCGATTACGAGCGCGACTATCTCTTTGATCATCTCGACTCGTACACGGACCACACCAACCCGAACGTCTCTTACCGCTCTGTGCGTCGCCGCGCCCTCGCCGCTCAAATTTATTCGCACGACTTATCCGAATTCATCAAGCCCAATCGCGCACACCCATGCGAACAACTGCTTAAACTCACCCGACGTCACGGCGATTTTGCGCCGCACATGATGCGCGCATTCACCAACATTCTTGAGCGTAAGAACTACGTCACCGCCTTGTCTATGCTCGAAGACGCTGACCAACGCTTACGTGAGAACGGCATCCGTTTCAGTCGCACCGACGAAGAGATTATCGAGCTGGCCAAAGCCAAAGCACGCGCGTTTGCGAAACAACTCGTCGCCATCAAAGACGTGAACGCACGTTTTGAGCACGCCGAATACTTACTGGACACACTCGGTTTGGCGTTTCGCCCTGAGCTTATCAAACAAAAAACCAAACGTGGTGAACTCGATGCCTTGGTCAAACGCGCTTGTTGTGACAAGTGGCTGCGTCGTCAACTCCGTCGCCGCTACTTTAGTCAAGTCGAGTCGGTCGCCCGTGACTTACTCTTGGTGCACAAAACTCAAGACGCCTATTGCTCACAATACAGTGTCGATGTGATGAAAACGCGCAAATCCGACACCGAACAAGCGCTGATCAATACCGTGTGTTATCTCGAAGACGATCCGCAAACGTGGTTCACGCTCCAAGAACTCGCGTCCAAGTCCACATCCAACCCGATGATTCGCCGCGCTGAAATGTTTGTGCGTCTTCGCGCATTCGAAGATATTGCCAAAGAGTCGGGCCACCTTGCGATGTTCTACACGGTCACGGCCCCTAGTCGCTTTCATGTCTACAAAGGCGATGATATCAACCCGGCATGGAGTAAAGCTGGGAAGCCGTCGGCCCTTGATGCCCATCAGCACTTGCTTGGCGTCACCAACGCGTTTCGCAAAGACCTCGATAAACTCGACATCAAAATTTATGGGCTGCGTATTGTCGAGCCACACCACGACGGAACGCCACACAATCACATGCTCTTTTTCATCAGCCCCGAGCACAAAGACACTGTGACCAAGCTATTGCGTCATCACGCCATGGCCGATTCACCCAAAGAGCCCGGCGCGAAAAAATACCGCTTTAAGTGTGAACAAATTGACTGGAAGCGCGGCTCTGCGGTTGGTTACGTTGCCAAGTACCTCTCTAAGAACATTGACGGCGCCAACATCGACACCGACAAAGACACGCAACTTGATGGCAAATCCACCTCATCCGCGGTGGTGTCGTTTAACCGCATTCAAGGGATACGCCAGTTTCAATTTTACGGTGGCCCATCGGTCACGGTGTGGCGTGAAATGCGCCGCTTTCGAGAAGAATTCAAAGAGGACGATGCTGTGATAGCAGGAAACACCCTTTCTAAGGATGAGCATTTTGTCCTAGAGACGATACGAAAAGCGGCGGATGACGGCGACTTTAAGCGCTTTGTCATGGCGATGGGCGGCGTGTTTGTCCGACGCCATGATCAAGAAGTCAAAGCGGCCTACGTCAAGAAAGTCAATGTTGAGGGCCTGTTTCGTCAAACCCGCTATGGCGACGAAATGAGCGCGGCCATTGCTGGCGTCATGTTCAAAGGCAAACTCATTCAAACCCGTTTCAAAGATTGGAAGTTTGCCAATAAGAAACAGTTCGTGCGTGGTATTCGCACCATGATGCAAGGCACCACGCTTGTGTTCGATTCACTCGAAGCGCAGCAAGAATACTTAGCCATGAAGCTGGAAGAGTACGAACGCATCCAAGAGCAAGCGGCCTTTTATTTTGATATGCCGTCGATTGAAGCGGCCATCCTATTTGACGGCGAGATATACACCCAATACGACTCCCCGCCCGATGGTTGTCCTAGTTGGGCGCAGCCCGACTGGGACAGCCATCAGGGCGGCTTGGACTTGTGTCACTAACTGTCGCTTAAATTTTTACCCCAAACGAAACCATCAATCAAAGAGGACAAGCCATGAAAACCGAAGGACTGATTTTAGACCCGTCCGACATTCGCCAAGAAACGCGCATTGGCCGCGATGGCGAACATCAGACATTTGGCAAGTTGAATCTCATCACCACCAATCCGACCAACACCATTGAGGTGCGCATCTCCCCGGAGCTGTGGCAGAACGGAAAAGCCGGTGAACTGCTCAAAACACTCGTCGGCAATCGCTCGTCGTTTGACATTGAGTACAAGAAATTCAGCTTTGCGGATAACGACGGCAAACACGTATCGATGGACGGGTTCCATCTCTACGCCCTGCCCCAAACCAAATAAGTGAATCACCATGACCGATACCCAATTCATCGAGTTAATGGCCAGGCTAGACAACCTGCAACTGATGTTGTTCATCGCCTTGTGTCTGGTGCTCATGGGTATCGGTTGGTTTATCGGAGGTCAAAGATAAATGCTGTCTATTGAGTTCATGCTAGGCGCCTTTGGGACTGCCTTTATCTCTGGCCTTGTGGTCGGAAAACAACTGTTGATTTTCAAGCGTTCAGTTGAAATTTCAACGTCAAATTAATGGTTAGGTTAAAGGAGAATAACCATGAAAACACTGAAATCTAAAATCGCTGTCGGCCTTGCGCTCGCAATGACCGCTGGCGTCGCTTCTGCTGCGTTACCTGCTGACGCGCAAGGTGCTATCGATTCTATCGCCCTCTTTGTGGACGATATTCTTGTCGCCGTTTGGGGCATCGTGACGGTCGTCACGGTGGGCTTTGTGGGCATCAAGCTGTTCAAAAAAGGCGCCAACAAAGCGACCTAATCGCTTGGTCGTCGGGTGTTCAAGGCCCCGACATTTTCCCCTCGTGCAAACGGACATGGCATCATGAACATTAAACCAAGCATCTTCGCACTACTCGTTTTTATTGGTGTTTCGTTTAGTGCTCACTCAGCCAATCAATGGAAGTTAACGGGTGTCATTCCTCCGCGCATTGTTGATGACTTCAATCTCACCGAGGAACTTGGCTGTTTTCAAATGTCTGACCATTACACCAATTACTCTTTCCGCTATCAAAGCCTATGGCACGATTACAGCGAACTCGGTTACATCCAATTCATCGGCAATCGCTATTGGGGTTCGGGTTGTTCCGGTGAGTTTGAAACAAGCTCTTGGTATATGAACGTCCGACGTGAGTCGTGCGACCTTGGTGAAAATCCCGACGGCACTTGTAAAAACACTTGCCAGTTCTTCGCTGATGATGGCCGCGTGATGAATCGCAGTTGGGAGCCGTATATCTACGGCATGGACGTCACAGGGTCACGTTATGGCAGCGCCGAAACTCAGTATTGCGAGCTGCGCCGTATCAATAGTACGGTCTGTACGGTGGGCGATTTTGGTATTACCCCCGCCGATTCCTGTACCAGTGACTTTGTGTTTACGGGCGCCATTTCAACGAGCGATTCAGAATTCTTTGGCGGCACACCGCCGGGCACCTGCTCACCCGGTGTGGCGACCTATCCCGCTTGCTTAGGCGCCATTGACCCGACCAATCCGATTGATACGCCAAACCAAGACTTTGACCGCGACACGGCGACACCCTCTGACCCTTCCGCGCCAAGTTTTAGCAAACCTGAACCCGATGAAGTCACGCCAACGGACACCACCGACACCGCCGTTCTCGAAGCCATCACCAATTTAAACCGGGACAGCAACCTTGGCTTTGAAGCACTGAGCACTGACCTCAACGACGGCTTTACCCAAGTGAATGACACACTGGCCGACTTGGTATTGTCTAATGATGCCATTGGCCAAACCGCCGTTGACCAACTCAATCAGGACTATCAAATCTACCTCAACACTAAAGATTTGATGCTCCACCAAACCAACACGATTGCCGAGGGCGCCGATGCCGTCGTCAGTAACTTGCATGGCCAAACGTCTGCACTCAGTAATCAATTGGCGTCATCCACCGACACCATGACCGACAACTTAGAGAATTTAGGCGATCGGATTGTCGATAAACTCGATGCCGTTTCACTGACCGATGGCGTGTGTAACCCGAATGATGATCCGTTGAACTGTGAAGGGGTCAACGGCCTAGACACGGACTTGGCCACACGTATACACAACGAGGTCAACTCGTCCGTCGCAGAGCAGTTCGACGCCATTGAAGCCGACATGATGTACAACGCAAATGAGTACACCAACGATTACTACTTCAACGACGCGCTGCAACCTGTGAAAAATGTCGTGCGCCGTTTGGAATGGTTGTTTCCCTACTCCATTAAAGAGTGCACATCGTTCACCATGCCCTCGCCGTTTGGCGTGGTCGATTTCGGTTGTGAGTTCTCCGTTCAGTTCAAAATCGTCGCGTCATTCTTGATTTATCTCTACACGGTTTGGTCGTTGGTTGACATCCTGCTCAATGGCGTGACCCCGGCTCCCGGTACGGTTCCGCATCGCTCGCGAGGTATTTAATATGGCACTTCCACTGCTCCCCATTCTCGGTACGCTCGGTAATGCGCTTAAAATTCCGTCTCTGGCCATCTTTTTAGGTCAGATTGCCTCAAACATTTTGGGTTGGTTCGCGGTTCGCATGACCCGCTCTTTGGCCATCAACCTGACCATTTTGACGCTGTTAATCGGGCTTGCTGGCTCTATTGCGACCACCATGTATTTTACTGTGATGGGTATTTCATACATCACGCCCCCTTATCTTAATCAGGCCTTTGCGTACTTTATTCCAAGTAACGCGATTCCTTGTATGAGCTGCGTTCTGTCTGCGCGCGTGCTCCGTTGGCTTTGGGCGTGGCAGTTCTACGCCATCACTAAAGTGTCGAGCTAATGGCGGTTTACTTTGTCACAGGTAAGCTTGGCGCGGGGAAATCCTTGACCTCGGTGGGCCGCATACGTGAAGCCTTTGAGCGTGGTGTGCCTGTCGCCACCAACCTCAACATCAACTTGGCCGCCATGCTAGGTCGCAATAAACGCAATACTCGCCTGTATCGGGTACCGGATAAGCCGTCATTGGCGGATTTACAAGCGCTCGGTAAAGGCAATGCGTCTTACGATGAAAGTAAAAACGGGCTGCTTGTCTTAGATGAATGCGGCACGTGGTTTAACTCGCGCACATGGAACGATAAGAGCCGCCAAGACGTCATCAACTGGTTTTTGCATGCGCGTAAACTCGGTTGGGACATCATCTTCATTGTCCAAGACATTTCGATAGTCGATAAGCAAGCGCGGCTCGCATTGGCTGAACATACGGTGTTTTGTCGCCGTTTAGACCGGATGCAAATACCGATTATCTCCACGCTAATTCGTGTTATCACGCTCGGTCAACTGCGCTTGAGGCTTCCCAAGCTGCACATTGGCATTGTGAAGTACGGCGACAACGCCCAATCGTTAACCGTGGACAAGTGGCACCTTTGGGGCACCGACTTGTACGCCAGTTACGACACCAAACAAGCGTTTTCTGACCATTACGAACACAGTACCTACAGCGTGTTGCCGTCTTGGTATACCCACGGACGTTACACTGTCCCTTTTACACCGAGAAACCTTATGCGCATTACAAAGATTTACTGCCGTCAGTATTCACGCCTGACGATGTTTACCCTTGGCGTGATTGTGAGCTTTGTCCTCACGCAACTGGTGACGCCAACCCCAAGCCCCGCCGCTCAAACCGTCGCGACTGCACCTGACACCGTCGCCACTCACATTGATGTGTCCGGGGCGAAAATCGTCAGCTTCATGCGTGCGCCCAATGCGCCGCTTTACTTCGAGATTGATAAGAACGGCAAACGCTTCAACAGCGTTGAACTCGCCTCATTGGGTTACACCTTTGAAGCCGATAGCCGTTGTCAAATTCGCATCATTCAAGGTGATCGCCATGAACAAGTGTTTTGCTAATTTCATGCTCATTGGCCTATTGGCCATCACGCCCGCGCTCCACGCAGAGCCGAGTACCTTTGAAACGTCCAACACGCCAATTGAAGACTTTGTCTCTTGGGGCGCGCGAGAGCTCAATCAGCCGATTGTGTTAGGTCCAGGTGTTGTCGGTACGGTGAGTTTTACCGCGCCTAACCTTGACCCGAGCGAATACGCTTCGTTTTTTAACAACGTCCTGAGTGCGCACGGCTATTGGATACAGTACGAAAAGGGCTTATATGTCGTTAAGCCTACGAGCGATGCCATCACCAACATCGAGCCGTCATTGGTCAAACTGTTTCGACTCACTCATGTGCGAAACTCGAAAGTCAGCGCCCTACTTCAATCAACCCTCGCGGCGACCGCCAAGCAACACGTCAACAACGCCCCTGCGAGCAACTTCACCGTGGAAGTGTTGCCGACGACTAACGCTTTGCTTGTGACAGGCACGCAAGACCAACTTGCTAGCATTGACGCTCTGATTGCTGGCATCGACCGACCTCAGCGCCAAGTCTTTATTGAAGCGGCCATTACTGAAACCTCGTTTGATGACTCTCAAGAAGTTGGCGTAAACATGAAACTGGCATTAGATAAAGCCGGGTTTATCACCAACACCTCGATTTTTGACTTATCGACGGATAACGCGCTCATTTACAGCGGCGGCGACTTTGAGGCATTCGTGAAAGCGGTCAAGACAAACGAAAACACGCAGTTGCTGTCACGGCCAACGATTCTTGTTATGGACCGCGAGCGCGGCTATGTGACGGTAGGTCAGAATGTGCCTTTCCTTGTAGCCAGTGAAGTGACCGACGGCGGCAACACGATTCAGCAAATCGAGCGTCAAGATGTCGGTGTCTCGTTGGAAGTGACTCCGCACGTTGTTGAGGGTGGTGTTATCCTGCAAATCAGTCAGGAATCGTCATCGGTCACGAACTCCACCATTGCGGCCGACATCATCACCAACAAGCGCACGCTTCAAACGGTGGTGAACATCAAGGACGGGCAAACCATCATGCTAGGCGGGTTGATCTCTTCCGACGACCGCAAGCGCGTATCCGGTGTTCCCGTCCTGATGGACATCCCCGTTCTGGGGAATCTGTTCCGCTCCGAGCGCAATGAGAAAGTCGATAAAGAGCTGCGCATCATCATCAAAACCACCGTTCTTTAAGTCCAGATTCAGACAAGATGCTATATAGCTTTGCTATGTAGATCGCGTCTGAACCCGACAAGCGATAGCGCGTCAGTTAGGCCAGTGATCTCATTTGCAAGAAAAAAATAAGCATCTTGTTTTATATTTCTGCTATACATAAGTTTTCTTGGTACGTACGGGGTACGCATTGTGATTGAACTGATAATCATCGGGATCTGTGGTTTCTACATTTACAGTAAGTTTTCGACGCCAAAAGCAAAGTCAAAAAAGCTGAAAGTAACGCCCGGTCAACGTAAACCACCGGGCTTTAGTCAAGCTAATACAGCTCCTGTACCAACACATCCGAAGAAAGAGCAGTTGCCAGCCTGTGTGCCTCATAAAAAGTCTGAGTACCTGACGACACCCAATGAGAGAAAGTTCCACGCAGCTTTACTTGATGCTTTACCAAACGGCTACACGGTTCATTGTCAGACGGCATTGATGGCATTAGTTCAACCTGTGCAGCGCAAAAACAACTCTCGGACGTGGGCCAAAAGAATGGATTTCGTAATCACTGACATGGACACCAGAGTCGTTGCAGTCATTGAGCTTGATGACAGTAGCCACGCTCGGCATGACCGCCAAAAGCGTGACTATTACGTCAATCAAGCGTTGGATGGGCATCACCCACTCTTGAGGGTTCAAAGCAGCAGAGCGTATTGTTCTTCCGACATACAAAGTTTGATTGCAAACATTGAGGAGTTGAGTCACGAGCGCGCAACCCACCAAATAGCTACAACGTCATAATGGTGTATGCCCCCGACTGGTATTACGGGGGTAAATTCCACCATTCTTATACGTTTACGCGAATAGTTTAGCATCACAGTCGTTAAGCCGATTAGACCTGAGTTTTTGACAATTTTATGCAAGAACATAAAAAAAAACGGCCTTGCAACGGTGACTTTCCTATTGACAGTGCTAGAATGACGGCATGCAATACATTTCAAGGCAATATTATTATGCTCATTGAGTTTACTGTTAAGAATTATCGTTCGATCAAAGATGAACAACTGCTTAGCATGGTCAAAGATAAAGGCGATGAACTCGAAGATACGAACTCTTTCGATCCTGAAGCGCCTTCTGTAGCTCCGTTATTACATTCTGCTGTTGTATACGGCGCAAACGCTGCCGGAAAGTCAAATTTAATCAAAGCATTAGTGGACATGGAGGTAATCGTAAGAAACTCAGCGTCTAAGTTCCAAGAAGGTGACAAGCTACCAATTGACCCATTTTTATTTGATGATAAATCAGCTAAAGCTCCTAGTGAGTTTGAAGCAGTATTTGTAAATGAAGGTATTAAGTACCAGTACGGATTTACAGCTACTAAACACCAAATTTTTGAAGAATGGCTAATTGCTTACCCCAAAGGACGGCCGCAGAGATGGTTTTCTCGTGTGTTCGATGAAGAAAACACTGTGTACGATTATAAATTTAGCGATAATCTATTGGGTTCAAAAAGTGTCTGGCAAAACGCGACTAGATCGAACGCTCTTTTCCTATCGACTGCAGTTCAGTTAAACAGTGATCAGTTAAAGCCCGCTTTTAACTGGTTTAAAGAAAAGCTAAGACCAACCAATGTTAGTGGATGGGGGCCAAGCTATACGGCTTCTCAATGTGAAGATGAAAAGTCAAAAGCACAAATTTTAGATTTTCTTCAAGCTGCCGATTTCAATATTCATGACATTAATATTGAAAAGGAAAAGTTCGATCCTAATTCGTTACCTGATGACTTTCCTGACGAACTAAAAGAAACTTTAGTTAGGGAAATGAAGGATAAAGAGGTTATCGAAATTAAAACTATCCATAAAACGAAAGCAGGAAAGCTTGTACCGCTTGATTTCTTAGATGAATCAGACGGTACACAGAAATTTTTCTCTTTCGTCGGCCCTTGGTTGGATATTTTGAAAAATGGTTACATTCTAGTTGTCGATGAACTACACGATAACCTTCACCCCAAGATGGTTAAATATTTAGTCTCCTTGTTTCACAATAAAGAAACTAACCCTAAAAATGCCCAGTTAATCTTTACTACACATGAAACATCAATTTTAAATCAAGATGTATTTCGCCGAGATCAAATCTGGTTTTGTGAAAAAAACGATAACCAAGAAACCACTCTCTACCCTTTAACAGATTTTAGCCCAAGAAAGGAAACAGAGAACCTTGAACTTGGATATCTCTCTGGCCGCTATGGTGCGTTACCATTTGTTAGAGCACTTACAAAGGGGCTAAAGTAAGTATGGGATCAGATGATTTACACCATAAACGAAAAGCAAAAGCAGAAAGAGAACTTTCTCGCAGGAAATCAAAGCGCTCATCTTATGATAAGGTTCTAATTGTCTGTGAAGGTGAGAAAACTGAGCCTAATTATTTTAATGAACAGGTAAATCACTATAAACTAAATTCAGCAAATGTGGCTGTCGACGGTAAGTGTGGTTCAAGCCCCAAGAGTGTTTTCAAGAGAGCAAAAGACCTAGCACAAATAGAAGAGAGACGTGGCGATGCTTATGATCGCGTTTACTGTGTCTTCGACAAAGACTCTCACGAGAGCTATGCACAAACTCTTGTTGATATTGATAATTATCAATCTAACTCAAAGTTTATAGCTATAACTTCAGTACCATGCTTTGAATACTGGCTACTATTACATTTTAACTTTTCTACTAAGCCGTATCATGCGAGCGGAAAATCTAGTATTGCAGATCAAGTAATAAAAGATTTGAAGGTATTTATTCCTAATTACTCCAAAGGTAATGATACTATTTTCAAGCAACTACTAGACCAACTAGAGTTCGCAAAGCAGAATGCAATTAGAGCAAACAAGAACGCAAGTAATAACCATACCGACAACCCAACCACCCTTGTACATGAACTAGTTGAGTATCTACAGAACTTAAAAGGCGGATGACGACAAAATACCCAAGCGCTTTACGATTTATAATCAGCTCAAATTTTCTATATTATTTTCCAAAGAATATCACCATATCCGCTAATCACAGAACAAATAGCGGTTAAGGTAGCGGCTGTGCACAAAAGAATACTAAATACAAACTTTTGATTTGAGCTTGCTCCCCCCACTACTACGGTTGATTTTCCAGGGAAGTATGTCAATGCATTTGATGCTAAGATAGCATCAGCGAGCACAACAAATATTAATGATGCTGTACCACTTCGTTGAAACCAACTTGGGCGAACCTCGTATTCAGGCATAAAGAAACCTTGATAACCTAGAACCAAAAATAATGTCGTTAACACAAATAAGACGATCACTGTGACTTTCATATAACTACATTTACCTATGCTTTATATTATGTACTCTGTGCTTGTTAGATTGCTCTTTGCCGAGTATCCGAAAAACACCTACCATCGAACAAACCCGAAACCAAGTTACTCTGCCACTAATTATGCACCAAAACACATAGTTCATAAAGTTTGCCAAAAGCGCTTTATCTCATATATTTCATTCCGCTTCTGAATAGTGAACAAGCTCTTAGCTACGTTGTGCTGACAGCTATTACTTTAATCGAGCTATAGCCCTTGCATACTTCAATAGCTTTGCTGTGGTCTTTATTTCTAGCTCAGACTGAATTTCCAGAAGCGCAATACCCGCCAATACTTGTTGTGCTGTTACACTTCTGCCAGTTGGTAGCAACATGAATTCGTTGCACATCCTGAAATCTTGCCAATCATTGTGCTTCGAGAGTTCGCGGCCACGGCACCACCTCATCAGTCTTACGCACTCTTTGGGTATCTCTTTCCCCTTGTCCCATTCTTTGACCGTTCTCACACTTTTAAAACAAAGTTCTGACGTTTCTTGTACCGAAAGACCGCACTCTAATTCACGAAAAATATAATTCTTTGTCATTTCGCGATACTTCATTAGTTGAACTCCTAAAACTAGGAGTTTGTGCAAAATGTTGATATGAAACAACATTTACCATAAGAGCAGATAATACGCACCCATTGACACGTTGAAATAGGCCATCTGAGCTAAGGCTAAACACCGCATAAGCACCTGATACGCTTGTAATTCCTAGCCCGTTATACTTTTTTGCGATCTGGCTCCACAGCGTTTGCGCTTCGTGCGACTTGGCTTTATCGGCCGCCAAGTAAACCAACACCATTTCTTTGTCCGCACAAACTTTCTCTGTTGGCGATACTGTGCGCGACTTAAAAACGGCGCTAACCAAAACACCTCTAGTCGGACATTGTAGTCCTTACAAAATCATCCACGTTTAACTCTCGTTATCTTAATTACATTAATTAGATTCAGTTTACGTGACCGCGTAACTACAGTCTTGTATACAAACCATCCGTCCAATTTATGGGTGACTGTAAATGACAAGGCGACATCGTTGGTCAAAGTCCGCATCAGTGACGGCATCACCCAGAAGCATGATTAACTGGCAATAGTGAGCGCTTACACTGACCGACTTTCAGTTGTGTAATTAAATTACACCAAGAAACAAAAATGGGCTAGCAGCAGAATAATAACCCATCATAAGTCATTGTAATTAATGCACTTAATCTAAATGTTATCACTTTCGACAAGACTTTCAGGATTTGTAACCGCTTTGTTTTAGGCAAAAAAAAGAGAGCCATTGGCTCTCTCTAGGTGGGTTATTGTTTGTTTTCTGCTGCGGCTTTGCGTATGTCATCGGCAACGACTTTTATCGCCTGCGCGGTACTCATCCCGCTTGCCATTAGCTCTTGAATCCGCTCTACGGCTTTTTGCTGCTCTTCGTGTGTCAGCGGTGGTAAATCATCAAACATAAAAAAGGCTCCTTTTATAGGAGCCCGACTATAGTACGAATTATTCGAGGTGGCTAGCGCTACCCTCGCCTTTAGTAACTGCCTAAGAAATTAATAAAGGCGCCCATAGAATCTTCATTGGTGTAGCTTGCACCAATATCGAGTTGGAACAGGTTCAATGGCGATATGCCTATACCTGCTGTCAGCGTGTCATCTTGATTGTCATACGCAAGATTGCGTTTCCATCCAGCTCGCAGCTTTAACTGACGCATGATATCAATTTCGCCACCAATTCTGAGCATTTGTGTATTGTCTTCAAAGTCAGTGTAACGTTTGTCTTCATTAAGGTCGTAGTCAACACTAATTGTCGCGTAGTCAGCAACTAAACCAAAACCAACGGTGTATTGCGGTCCTAGTTGATATTGATAAGTACGTCCAGAGATTGGAGTCGCCTTAGTTTCGATGTCGCGGCTGATCAAGTTGGTCGCAGAGATACCTGCGCGTAACGGGCCATGGAACCACAAGAAACCTGCATCCATATTGAACATGGTTTCGCCAGTTCCGCTTTCCCTTACATCCTTTATGTCATAGCTCTCTAGGTCCGCTTCATACACATAAGTATAGATTCGTTGCAGCTTTGGAGATATTCCAAAGGAAATATGTTGGCCCAAAAATGTTTGATATTTCGCCAAAGATATCCCGGCTTCCGCAACACCTATCGATACTGCTCTCACCTTACTCTGGTCTACCCGAGTCTCGAGATCCACAGCATCGGAAATGTCGGGAGTCGCATAAGATTCGGTGTAAAGTTTTCCAAAAACATTCGCAGCTATAAAACTGTTTGGGATTGCGAATGCTACGACTCCTCCCATTTCTAATTTTGCTTGGTCACCGGTAAGATCATCAAGAGCTTGTTCTAACTCCCCGGCGCGACTGGGATCTGCTGATTCAATAATTTCTGATACAGTATCAAGATCATTCACCATATTATCTTGATCACTATACGAGAGACCAAAAGAAGGCACGATCATACCGACATCATCATTGCGACGGTAAATAGCGGTAAGCGCGGGATTGTAGAACGGTGCAGTCAGAAAATTGGCGGATACCACCCCTACGCCACCCATGGCATCACCACGTGCTTCAATGGCGTAGTTGGCGGCAGAGGCTGACGTGGCAGCCAGAGCAATAGAGAGGCTCAAGAGTTTAATTTTATTATCCATAGCGATATAAATCTTTTCAGTTCCATTCATTTATATCGTCTTATTGTCTATGAACTTTAACTATTCCTCTACAGAAACATCATAGGTTTTGCTGATAATTTGGGATTGTTCAACTATTATTGGCCCCTGCCAACGTTGTTGATTGATGGAAACGGCCAACACGTAACGACCTGCTGGCACGACATTCGGTTTCAGCGCAGTCGGAAAATCGGAAACATGTACCTCTGTCCAAATTTGGTTGTATTTGCCATCCACATAGTCATAAATCCCCGTTTCTAGCTTAGGCAATGGGCAGTGCGGGTTGAGTAATGCGGTGCGATCGATACTCCACTCATCCTTTGATTTCCAACGAACATCAATCGCAGCATTGGGTTCGCCAAGCAGCACCCAAGCACTCCAAGAGGATTGGTCGGCAGCAGTGACGTCCAATCGATAGAGCCCCATAGGTAAACGACTGTTCAAGTTGTATCGCTTAATGTATTTACTCAGCCCACTTTCGTTACCCGGTAACTTAGTTAAAGTGTTGTCAGTGGATATATTACGAGATACCCATTGGGTTAATGTAATATCTCGAATGGGTTTTTCTGAATCCACTTCGACGATGGCTCGAAACGCATCGCGCCCAGGGCTTTCAATGTTAGTGCGGCGGATGACAACCGACGATATCCACGTGGGCGTGGGATTGGTATCTAGGCCTTTTCCACAGTCCACTTCAAGCGATTGAAGGAGTAACGAATTGAGGTGGCTTGATAGGTTTGAGGTTGATTCGAGTTGCCAAACTTCCACCAATGAAGAAAACATACCCGACAAGTTATTGTTGAGTAGATGCTTATGAGCTTGAGTCAACGGTGTGTTGTCCTCAAACCAAGGCGCAGTATCGCTGAGTGCAGGTGCACTCGCAATGAGTGCACCCCATAAGAGAGCCCGTATCTTCATATTAGGCTTTCATTTTGTATCCAACACCGCGCAAAGTCTCGATTTCTAGACCTGGGAGTTTTTGACGTAACTGCAATACATGTGTGTCAACCGTACGTGTGGTAGGAAAATGATTGTATCCCCAAACGTGATCGAGCAGTTCGTCGCGAGTAAACACGCGGCCTAAGTTACTGGCTAAAAACAACAAGAGATCAAACTCTGTACGTGTTAAGGTGATGGATTCTTCTTTGTAGAAAACTTCACGAGTCGCTTTGTCGATCACCAAGTCGCTGGTCGTCACTTTCGAATCATCTTGTGCTTCAGCGTCCGGAGAGCGCAGCTGCGCACGAATTCGAGCAAATAGTTCCGCTTCAGCGAAAGGTTTGGTTAAATAGTCATTCGCACCGGCATCTAAACCTGTGACTTTGTCTTTTACCGTTACCAGAGCCGTCAATAAGATTACTGGAACATCTTTTATTTTTTTCCAATCGGTTAAGTGCGCTACGGAATCACCATCAGGCAATTGGCGATCAAGGACCACCAAGTCTGCTTTATCCCAGTACTGTGCCACGTCCGCAATGGTTTCAGAGTGAAAACATTCGTAACCTGCTTGTTCAAGGCTAACTAGTAGGCCGTCAGCTAAATTTTTGTCGTCTTCAACGAGAAGCAGTGTCTGTTTCACAGGGTATCTCCAATATAAATGTTGTCGGTGGGCCGATGAGGTTCATAGTTCCGCCCATACGTCCGACCATCGATTCAACTATGGTTAATCCTAAGCCCAGGCCGCTTTTACTCACAAAGGGTTTGCGCAAATTGCGCCAATCTTTATGGGTTAACTGGCCTTGGTCTTTGACCTTTAGCGTAATCATGTCCACTGAGGTTTCAACCTCAAGTTGAACAGGAGCAACGCCATATTTAATGGCATTGCGGATTAAGTTGTCGATGCAAGTCCCTAGCCAGTAGACATTGAGCTTTGCCGCGACATCTTGGTTAATTAAGAACTCAACTTTATCGCCAAATTCTTCTTCTAATTTGAACTCAAGCCATTCGCTGACAGATGGTACCCAATCTGCTGCCAATGGTTTGTTATCTGATTGCAAATAATCTTTACTGGCTTCGGCCAGCTGGCGCAATCGCCTAGAATCTTCACATAATCGACGAAATTCGTCATACACTGACTCTGGCAGCTTTTCAAACTCTCGACGAAACCCTTCAACCGTTAGGGATAAACTGGCGATTGGCGTACGCAGTTCGTGCGTTAAGATCTGCAAAATCAGCATACGACTTTTCATTTCTTGGCGCTTGGTGTTCCAGCGATATGTCAACCACCCCAGTACCAGCAAAATGTTCGCGACGACCAAAACCGCCATACTGATTCGTAAGATCTCTGATTGATCTTCAATATCCCAACACAAATTGCCCCGCTGTGCGAAACAGCGTACCGCCGTGGATTTCGGCTCTACTTTTAGACCACTCTGATCGACATAGGTTTTCCAAACATTGTCTGGATACACTAAATATTCATCATTATTGCGAAGCCAGAGTGCATTTCGATCCAAAAACATGCTGGATCCTGCCAATAGCGCCAACATGGCAGACTCATCCATTCGCTGCAATCGTCCTAATAGGGTCGTTTCTGGATCGAGCGGACGCTCCTTGATGTGCATGTATTGCGATAGCTCATCCAGTTTTTCCGGATGCAGTGCAACGTAACGACTTGCGTAGGTTCCGCCGCCCGGATGAATAAGCGCACTGCGCGCAAACCATTTAGTGCTCACCGTGTTCCCTTTGCATACGGTTCGGGTAAACACCAAAGGTTCAGTCACCAGAGGGCTAAGGGGTAGCTTACCGGTACAATCTCTTGCGAGATCATACAAACGCTGAATGTCTTTGAGAGGATAATACGCCGTTTGCGGCAACATAGATTCAGGCGTGAGCAGGCGTGTGGGGTAATCGGCCTGTAGTACGCGAATGTCGTAACTCACCACCGCCTCAGAGCGGTCAAACATATCAATAAATGTGTCGATACGCTCAGGCAAAGAGTTCGCGAACGCCCCCTTCGTGGCCAGAGTTATCAAAGCAGTTATCAGTATGTTTACGGGTTTAATCACTGTAAAAATTCATTAAATCAGTAAGTTAGAAATAGAATAAACCATTATGACAAAAATAGACATTTCAAATGTAATATTGATGTCAGGAATCATTACCACTAAAACGCATAAAGCCAGCATTACGCTGGCTTTATCGTACTGTGAAGGGAGATTACAACGCTTTGGAGATGGCGTCGACACTCTCTTTCGCATCACCAAACAGCATCTGAGTGTTCTCCTTAAAGAACAATGGGTTCTGAACGCCAGCGTAACCGGTGTTCATAGAGCGTTTGAAGACAATCACGTTTTGCGCATTCCACACTTCTAACACGGGCATGCCAGCGATCGGACTGTTTGGATCTTCCAGCGCGGCTGGGTTCACCGTGTCGTTAGCACCGATGACAAGCACGGTATCGGTCTCTGAGAAATCGTCATTGATTTCATCCATTTCCAATACGATGTCGTAAGGAACTTTCGCTTCCGCGAGCAATACGTTCATGTGACCAGGTAGTCGGCCCGCAACAGGGTGAATACCAAATCGCACCTCCACACCTTGTGCACGAAGTTTTTCGGTAATTTCATGCACTGGGTACTGTGCTTGAGCAACGGCCATGCCGTATCCTGGGGTGATGATCACAGACTTAGAGCTCTTGAGCATCTCGGCCACTTCTTCTGCTGTTGTCTCGCGGTGCTCACCTTGCTCAACATCTTCAGAAATCACCACTTCTTGACCAAAACCACCGGCGATCACACTAATGAACGAGCGGTTCATCGCTTTACACATGATGTAGGAGAGAATCGCACCGGAAGAACCCACAAGCGCACCGGTCACGATCAAGAGATCGTTGGCGAGCATGAAACCGGCCGCTGCCGCTGCCCAACCTGAGTAAGAGTTGAGCATCGAAACCACTACAGGCATGTCCGCCCCACCGATGGACGCAACCAAGTGGTAACCAAACGCAAACGCAATCAACGTCATCACAAGCAGTGCGAACATACTGCCGTCAGCGTTGACGAAATGCACCATCAAAAGCGTTGATACCACAATCGCCGCAAGGTTCATTTTGTGCTTATGCGGCAGATTTAATGGTGAAGATGACACAATACCGCGCAGCTTACCAAATGCGACCACGGAACCTGTAAAGGTAACCGCACCAATGAAGACACCTAAGAACACCTCAACCAAGTGGATAACGTGCTCGGCATGCGTTGCTGCCTCTGGTGCGTCGAGGTAGCTGTTGTAGCCAACCAATACTGCCGCCATACCAACAAAACTGTGCAAAATTGCTACTAGTTCTGGCATTTCGGTCATTTCGACTTTCTTCGCATAGTGGATGCCGATACCCCCACCGATCACCATAGCAACTATGATCCACGCAAAGCCTTGCGATTCAGGACCAAAGATCGTGGCGATCAACGCGATCGACATACCAGCGATACCATAGTAGTTACCTGCGCGAGCAGACTCCTGCTTTGACAACCCGGCCAAACTTAAAATAAAGAATAATGCAGCAACAATGTAAGCTGCTTGTACTAATCCTGCAGACATCCTTGTTACTCCTTAGTCTTTACGGAACATTTCAAGCATACGCTTGGTGACGGTGAACCCACCGAAGATATTAATACTGGCAATCAACACAGCGATGAACGCCAAAAATGACACCACTCCGTTGCCTTGACCTATTTGTAACAGAGCGCCGACAACAATAATGCCAGAAATTGCATTGGTCACCGACATCAGCGGAGTATGCAGAGCGTGAGTAACATTCCAAACCACGTAGTAGCCAACGACACATGCAAGAACAAACACTGTGAAATGTGACAAGAAGGCCGCTGGCGCGACAGAGGCTATCCATGCAAACGCACCGACACCCACAGCTAACGCCGCCAGTTTCTTCACTGGAGAAGTGGGTTCTTCAACTTTCGGCTCTGCTTTTACTGGCTGCGCTTTTTTCTGCTCTGGTTGAGCTGAGACTTTGATTGGTGGCGCAGGCCAAGTCACTTCACCCTCTTTAACTACAGTGACACCGCGGATAACAACATCATCAAAATCGATGGTGATGTTGCCATCTTTCTCTTTGCACAGCAGTTTGAGCAAGTTGACGAGGTTGGTTGAATAGAGCTGAGATGACTGTGTGGGCAAGCGGCCGACCATATCGGTGTAGCCCACCACTTTGACACCATTGGCTGTGGTGATCACTTTGTCTGCTTCAGTGTATTCGCAGTTACCGCCGTTGGCCGCAGCCAAATCAACAATCACACTGCCCGCTTTCATGCTGTCGACCATCTCTTTGGTGATAAGCTTAGGAGCTGGACGACCCGGGATCAGTGCGGTAGTGATGATGATGTCGACATCCTTCGCTTGCTCAGCGTAAAGCTCAGCCGCTTTTTTATTAAACTCATCCGACATCTCTTTCGCATAACCATCGCCAGCGCCAGAATCTTCTTTGAAGTCGACTTCAAGGAACTCAGCGCCCATCGATTGAACTTGCTCTTTTACTTCTGGGCGCACGTCAAACGCACGAACGATCGCACCAAGACTGCCTGCTGCGCCAATCGCAGCTAGACCAGCAACACCAGCACCAGCCACCAAAACTTTCGCTGGCGGGACCTTACCCGCGGCGGTAATTTGCCCAGTAAAGAATCGACCAAACTCATGCGCGGCTTCAACTACAGCACGATAACCGGCAATATTTGCCATTGATGAGAGCGCGTCTAACGCTTGAGCACGTGAGATACGCGGCACAGCATCCATCGCCATGACATTAATGTTTTTGCTCGAAAGCTTCTCCATCAATTCTGGGTTTTGTGCTGGCCAAATAAAGCTAATCAGCGTGGCCCCTTCCTTGATCAAAGCCAACTCATCCAGCGTGTCATCGATAATCGGCGCATTGACCTTCAAAATGACGTCTGATTGCCACACGTCTTGCGTTGAGACGATGCTCGCCCCTGCGGCTTCAAACGCACCATTATCAAAACTGGCTTTCTCTCCTGCTCCTGATTCAACGGCTACGCTGAACCCCAATTTAATTAATTGCTCGACCGATTTGGGTGACGCAGCAACACGCGTCTCACCGGGGAGCGACTCTCTTGGCACACCAATCTGCATTAGCTATTCCTTGACTATTCGCAACACTGTTTGATTTGTTTTTATCCAACGTAAAAACAGACTGCAAGTCTTTTTAAAAACTTGCTGAAAAAATCATGAGTTATAACCGTTGGGAATGAAGGATTGTGCGTCTGAACGACAAAAAGGACAAGACAGAAACCATTGATAGGAGGTCAAACCAGTTGCGTCCAGTGCAAGCAAAAATTTCCTTTAAAACAACAAATTATCTTACTCACCAAAACAAAGAAGCCATCAGCATAACGGCTAATGGCTTCTTAGAGTATGATGTTCATCAAATTGAGGAGTTATCACAGCAAAATAATCAATCAGGCGCACTCTCTATGGGTTACTTTCCCATTACGCGTCTTATTACGTCACTGTTAACGAAAACTGTTAGTTAAAAATACTGTCACCCATTTGATCAATGAACATTTGTGATTTTTTCAGCATCAATTCATTGGCATCGTCTTTACTAGCGAGCACATCCGAGCGAATAAAACGGTGTGTTAGGATCTTGCCCTCTTTTTCTTTCTCAATACGTCCTGCAATACGGTATTGACCGCCTTCTGCAATGGATTCTTGATAAATGAGATAACCTTTATATTCAACCGGCTCTACCGCGACGGCTTGTTGTGATTTTCCGCCACCAAATAGACGTGAAAACAATCCCATTTATAACTCCTTACTTACGACTTTTCATGGATACAATCGGTTTCTCAAACCATTCCAGCTCCAAGTCATCATCAAAACGAGGCTTGTTGATGATCACCGGAATCTCATCTTTACGATTTTTACGGCGGTCGTCAACGATCAGGCTCACAGCAGAAAAGACCGCTGTCTCAGCATACTCTTTTAATGCCACTAAACGTTCTTCTGGGAGTGCAGAGAGAAAGTCGACATCAAAACGAATGTAGACTGGCCTCAATTGACTCAGCGCGAGACACGCTAAATCGGCCAATTGATCATGGTCGAATCTCTGAGTAAATTCTTCTCGCGCAAGCACGTGTCCAACTAAGGTTTCCATGTAATTGTGGACATCAACGCTAATCTGCATATCAATCACTCCTTTTCGTTATGCTTCTGGTATCAGTATGTGGAACATTACCTAAAATTGCCATGCAATAGAGTCATTTAGATATGATAGTGTTCAAACATTAAACATATGATCCAATTTGCTACTTAAGTTTAGTAAAAAGCTTGGATTTTCAGCAAATCAAAGTATTCTTATCTTTTGCTATTCAATATGTCTTTTTTTGTGGGTTTGGTTGTTGCATGTCACTGTCAGTAGTTTCCGCTAATTGGTTTCGGTTGTCGTTTCCGCTACTGCTACTGATATTCATCGCGTCTGGTATGAACAATGTCATCACATTGACGCAAGCCAACCTGGATATCACCTCGAAACTGCCTTTTGTTCTGTTTATTTGTGCGATAGCGTTAGCGAACGCGTTCAAACAGAGCCGAATCGCCATGGTCGCCACGACCCTTCTGCTTGCCTACTGGTTGATACAGTCTCGACTACAATCTCCACTATCGACCGGCACGACAGTGCTTGAGTTGTCGTTGTTGGCTTTTTTGCTGCCTATTGCACTACTCAGTGTCTACCCCTACAAAGATTCGAGTTTAATGTCTCGCTCATTTGGGCTTTATATGGTGACGCTGTCACTTATTATCGTCTGGTGCTACCTCGTATTGGCTCACTTTTACGATGGTGGTTTCGACGACATCAACTCAACATTTTTATTTATCGAACCCGCCGTATCGCGAATCCCACTGATTCTTGTGCTTTACATGTTTGCCATCACTTTAAGTGGCGCGATATTGGTCATGGCAAAAAATCGCATTATAGATGTGGTGATTTACTCATCAATACTGCTTGCATCTGTGACTTTTATCTTTTTCCATGTGCCTTTTATTTCGAGCACCATGTTCTCTCTTGCAGGCATATTGCTGCTGGTTTACTTACTGTCAGCCAGTTACGAAATGGCGTTTAACGATCGTTTGACCGATATCCCTGGACGATTGGCACTTGAGTCAGACTTAAAACACCTAGGTCGAAAATTTACGATTGCCATGCTCGATATTGATCACTTTAAGTCGTTCAATGACACCTATGGCCATGACACCGGCGACGATGTGCTGCGCTTAGTCGCCAGTAAACTTCAGCAAGTGGGCGGTAGAGCCCGAGTGTATCGCTACGGGGGTGAGGAGTTCACCGTCATATTTAAAGGGCGGTACGCCGAGCAGGTAAAAGAGCATCTAGAGGCGTTGAGAGTGTCGATTGAAGAGTACGAAATGATGTTACGCGATCAATCTGCGCGGCCAAAAGACAACAAACAAGGGACGAAACAGCGCGGTTCGGCAAAAAACCCAGACTCGGTAAGCGTCACCATCAGTATTGGTGTCTGCGACAGCCAGGAAACGCGCAAAGTGTCTCAAGTGATTAAAGAAGCGGACAACGCTTTGTATAAAGCGAAAAAGGCTGGGCGTAACCGAGTCGCTTACGCATAATAAACCCAATACGCGTAAATCAAATTCAACATAAATAAAGAGTGCATAAATGAAGAGTGCAACCAGCGCTCACACAATCACATATCGATTTCGGCCAGACGCCTTGGCTTGGTACAAAGCTTTATCCACTTTCTCAAACACCGACTCCAATGTCTCTTTTCCGCTAGGAACAAAGGAATAGACACCTTGTGACACGGTCACGTTTTGATGAATGGGTGAAGATTCGTGAGCGATAGCCAACGCTTCAACGGTATTGTGGATCCGCTGCGCATCTTGCTCAACCTTGTTTTCATCTGTATAGCCGAGCAGCACAATGAACTCTTCCCCACCATAACGGCCCACCACTTCGCCATTGCGAACAAACAGGCCCGATAATGCACTCGCAAGGGCAACAAGGCACTTGTCCCCTTCGATATGGCCGTATGTGTCGTTGTAAAGTTTAAAGTGGTCTACATCGAGCAGTATGAACCCGAGCGGCAGATGATGGCGACCATGAAACGCAATCAGCTCACGAGTTTTTTCATCGATTGAGCGACGGTTTGCGACTTTAGTAAGGCCATCTTCTGTCGCCAACTTTTCAAGCAGACGATTGGCCTCTTCGAGGGCGGCGGATTTCTTTTTATATTCACGACGCATGGCAGCGATGCGCTGCATGGCAATCAACTTAGAGTTAAGAACGATTTTATCCACGGGCTTGATCAAGTAGTCATCGCCGCCAGCTTCAATGGCTTTAGCAATGATTGCCGGCTCATCGTGACCGCTTAGGAAAATGATCGGTACCCACTCTTCATATAAATCACGAATTCGAGATGAAACTTCAAAGCCGTTCATATCCGGCATGCTGATATCGAGCAGTACCAAATCAGGCTCAAAGGTAGGATAGATATCCAAAGCACCGGCGCCAGAATCCGCCATTTCGACCGTATGGCCAAGCTGCTTAAGTCGAATGGCTAGCTGCATGCGTTCCATTTGCACGTCATCCACTAGCAAGATTTTCATCGAAGAACCTGCTTTATCCACGCTAACTACCTTGATTTAATTCATGAATATCGTAATCCGTTATCTAAAAGCATACCTTACCCCCCCATGTTCAGCCAACTTATGTTGACTTTTATACGGTTTTTTTTACGATAACGCCCTAATTTTAGTAATTAAAGAGAGCATCCTTATGTCTGACGAGAATCAAGCAGAACAAGCTGTCGTAGACCTGTCCACCGTTTCCGCTGAACTTCGTCAAGTGATTGAGTTTGATGGCGTACCAGAAGCTATGCACAACATGGTCGTCTCAATTCATGAAGTATCGGAAGAAGCCGTGCGCGAATCTTGGGAACAACTGCCAAACAGTGCGCAAAATGTTCTCGATAACTTTGAGCAGTTCCATGCGCTTGTGTCGGTAAGCCAAGCGTTTGCCGGGCTTAACGTAATGGAAGAGTTTCCAACGCTTAATCTGCCCAAAGAGATGACAGATGAGCAAAAAGAAGAGTACCGTGCGCAGCTTCTCGACCAAGTCCTGCACAACTGTGTGAAAGATATGGTTAAGCAAATAAAAAAAGCACGCCGCGACCCTATTCTTAAACGCGACTTTACGGATGTCTTTGCGAAGTAATGAGCGCAACACAACCGTTTTGTTAAAAAAGCGCCGCTAGGCGCTTTTTTAATGGCTATCTGTCACCGTGGGCAAGCGCAATGTCTTTTTGAGTCACGCTCACGCCTTTGATCTGGGCGTAGACCGTGATCCCAGGTGTTAAATTCAACTCATCTTTGGCCCACTGAGTAATGGTCGCTTTGAGGGTTCGTCTTTCATCTAGGCGCAAATAGACCGTCACACTTTGCCGTTGATCACCATGACGCACCTCTTCCAATTCCTCAATCGTGACCTTAAGGCTATTACGAATCGAGGTTTGCTTTGGCGGCTCTAGAGCTAAAGAGACATCATTGGCGCGAATTTGCAGACGTACTAAGTCGTCTTCACCGGCGTTGATTTTTTGCACCCAGAGCGAATGTGAAAGCGTTAAACTCACCTCTGTCAGTGCGTAGTGGTGATTGTGGCGCAGGACACGAGCTTCGAACAGCGAGCTTTGCTCCGAAAACGAGTGCCACGGGCGCATGACGTCTGAAGACCATACCTCCTCAATATTATCGCAAGCCACCACCCGACCGTCATCGATCACTACCAGTTGATCAGCCAGACGCAATACTTCATTCAAGCTGTGGGAGACATAAAGAATAGGTACGTCGATATCGGCAGCAAGCTGCTCAAGATACGGCATCACTTCGCGCTTTCTCGGCATGTCCAATGACGCAAGCGGCTCATCCATCAGGAGTATGTCTGGCTTGCGCAGCAATGCTCGTCCTATTGCGACGCGCTGCTTTTCTCCCCCAGACAACGCTTTAGGGTAACGACTCAACAGCGCGCCGAGATCGAGCGTGTCCACCACCTTATCGAAATGTGCCTTATCATCCCCCTTCACGCCATACAGCAAGTTACCTTCAACGCGATAATGGGGAAACAAGCGGGCTTCTTGAAACACGTAACCCACATTGCGCTGATGCACCGGGACATTGATCTTATTTTGCGAGCAAAACAACACACGGTCATTGAGTTGAATCCGCCCTTCTAGGGGCGTATGAAGACCAGCGACAGAATGAATCAAACTGGTTTTGCCCGCCCCCGAACGGCCAAAGATGGCGGTAATGCCGCGATTTGGCAACTCAAGGTCGATATCAAACGTTTGATCACCAAGTCGGGTGCGGTACTGAACGTTCAGCGCGTGAGAGTTCGTCATTGCCCTAGCCTTTTTTGACTGACTCGGCTTAACCAGCCAGAGATAAACAGAGAGAGTAACGCAATCGCAATTGAGATGAGACATAGCCTCATTGCTGCATACTCTGCGCCCGGGGTCTCGATATAGGTATACATCGCCAAAGGAATGGTTTGCGTTTCGCCAGGAATGTTGGAGACAAAACTGATGGTGGCACCAAATTCACCTAAGCTGCGCGCAAAGGCGAGCATCGTACCGGTAATAATTCCTGGTAGGGTTAAAGGCAGTGTAATGGTGGTAAAGATTTTCAACGGGGAAGCGCCCAATGTGGCCGCTGCTTCTTCAAGGCGTGGGTCGATTGACTCTAGACTCAAACGAATCGCCCTGACCATCAATGGTAGAGAGACAATCATGCACGCAATTACCGCGCCTTTCCAACTGAAGGCGAAGACCAGTCCCCAATACTCAAACAGATACTGGCCAAGCCAGCCTTGGCGACCAAGGGAAATCAGCAGCAAATAGCCAATCACAACAGGGGGTAACACCAGTGGCAGGTGGATAAGGCTATCTAGCACACTACGTCCGACAAACGACTTTCTAGCCAGCAACCACGCCAACAAGATACCAAGGGGGATCAGCCATAGCACCGCCACCCCCGCTATTTTCAAACTGAGCGATAAGGCTTGAATCTCGTAATCACTGAGCATCACTGACTAAAAATCCGTATTGTGTAAACAGCGCTCTTGAGTCACGCGTTTGCAAATAATCAAGAAATTCGTTCGCCGTGACATTGTCACTCACAACAGCAGCAGGATATTGAATCGGTTCGTGGCTACGCTCCGAAAGCGTGGCTACCACTGTCACCTTCTCTGATTGCATCGCATCGGTTTTGTAGACAATCCCTAATGGCGTTTCACCTCGCTCCACTAACGCTAGAGCAGCACGAACACTTTTACTGGGCGCGAGCGACATCTCTACGCTCTGCCAGACGCCAAGCCAAGTCAGCGCTTGTTTCGCATAGATACCAGCGGGAACCGTGTCGGTTTGCCCAACCGCGAGTCTTTGTCTGTTTAGTGCTTGTTGCCAAGATTGAACGTCCCCGACAGCCAAAGCGATCTGCTTCTTGGCAATGACGACGAGTTGGTTTGCCGCTATCTGTTTCACCTGGTGTGGTTCTACACTGCCATTGTCGATCAAATATTGCACCCACTTATGGTTCGCTGAAATAAACACGTCTGCGGGTGCGCCATAGGCAATTTGCCGCGCTAGAGATGACGAGCCACCAAACACAGTGGTCACCGAAACATCACGCTGCTGCTCGAATTCATTCACGAGCTTTGAGACCACATTGGTCATCGACGCGGCAGCATAAACCGTGAGTTTGTCTTGCGCCTGAGCGTGAAAAGCAAGGCTTAACCACAAAGCGAAGAAAAGTGAAAATCGTTGTTTCATTGTTTGTTCTGTGTCTCTAGTTCTGGCCAGAGTAAATCCAGTTTCAAATGCTGCTCGATGGCATCAGCAATACGATCGATGGCTTCAAATTGGCGCGCATTATGGTCTATCGCGCCGATATCCTCACCGGTTGCCCAACGCATAATCTGCGTCGTCGCCTCGGCCGAGTTAAAGATACCATGTAAATAGGTCCCAAAGACTTGATTACACTCACTCAACGCGCCATCCCTCTCACCCGAACTGAGCATAATGGGCGATACATCTGTGGTTTGAGTGCGACCAGCATGAATCTCATAGCCTGATACGGGCACCGTGCTGCCACTTAATGAGAGTTGGCCATCCACATTCGTGAGCGTTTTGGAGTCGGTGATCACCGTTTGAGTCTGTAAGTACCCTAGCCCTGCTGTGCTGCCTGCGTCACTTTCTATACCCAAAGGATCATCAATGTACTGACCCAGCATTTGGTATCCACCACAAATGCCAATCACTTTGCCGCCTAAACGAAGATGACGCTGGATATCGCGATCCCATCCCTGACTGCGCAAGTAGGCAAGATCGCTGCGGACCGATTTTGAGCCCGGCAAAATAATGACGTCTGCTCCCGACAGCGACTCCCCCTTACCTACGTATCTAAGGTGAATGTCTGGGTTGCTTCTTAACGCATCAAAATCGGTGTGATTGCTGATCCGAGTAAACACTGGCACCGCAACCTGAATCTTCGCGCTCGAATTGAGCGATTGCTGAGTATTGATTGCATCTTCCGCCTCTAACTCAAACCCGTGCAGATACGGCAACACGCCGATGACAGGCTTGCCGGTTTTTTCTTCCAGCCAATCAAGGCCAGGTTCGAGCAGTGAAATATCACCACGAAAGCGATTAATAATAAATCCTTTGACTCGCTGCTGCTCGCTCTCTGATAGCAGGGCCAGAGTGCCGTATAAGTGAGCAAACACGCCGCCCCGGTCAATATCGGCAACAATCACGACGGGCACATCCGCCTCCTCAGCAAAGCCCATATTAGCGATATCATTCTCACGTAGATTGATTTCTGCTGGGCTACCAGCGCCTTCGATCATAATCGAATCATAGTGTTCGGTCAGTTGACTAAACGAGTCCATCACAAAAGGCAGCGCTAACTGTTTATAGTTCTGGTAACCACACGCTTCCATATTGCTCAGTGCTTTACCTTGCACGATCACCTGTGCGCCAGTATCGGAATTAGGCTTAAGTAACACTGGATTCATATGAACACTAGGCTCAACACCGGCGGCTAAAGCTTGCACCGCTTGGGCGCGACCAATTTCACCACCGTCAGCGGTCACGGCGCTGTTTAATGCCATATTCTGTGGTTTAAATGGGGCAACTCGCACACCACGGCGAGCCAACACTCGGCAAAGACCTGCCACGACGACGCTTTTTCCTGCGTCAGAGGTTGTACCCTGTACCATTAGAGCTTGAAGAGGTGATTTCATATAAAGAAAAAACTACAATAAATCCATCCGTTATGTTGGCTGACGATACCACTCCCACCTTGCAATCGCTAATGTTTCGATAAAAAAAGCCCGAGGTGGTAATACCTCGGGCTCTCAATCATTCTGCGAATTAGAACGCCGCTTCAATCGTGCTACCAAACTGCTTGGCTAGGAAGGCTTTAGTCTCTTGCGATTGGAAGATCTCAACAAACTGCTGATACTCAGGTTTAGTCTCTTCCCCTTTACGGGTAGCGATGACCATAACAGCAAGCGGAGCATCGGTCGATTCGAGATAAATACTCTGTTTCTGCGGATCAAGCCCTGATGACATCACATAGTTCATCGTGATTGCCGCAGCATCGACATCATCCAGAGTTCTGGGTAACTGCGCCGCATCGACCTCGATGAATTCGAACTGTTTAGGGTTGTCCACAACATCAGTGAGCATTGCCGCATATCCAACGCCCTCTTTCAGGGTGATCACTCCCGCATCAGCAAGCAATAGCAGACCGCGACCACCATTAGTCGGATCGTTTGGTATCGCGATACGCGCTTTCTCTGGTAACGCATCTAAAGTGCGATATTTATTTGAGTAAAGTCCCATACGCATGAGGATTGAACGGCCGATTGAGACAAGTTCTGTACCATGATTTTGATTAAAACTGTCTAAAAATGGTTGATGTTGATAACTATTGATATCGATACTGCCATCATCAAGCGCCGCGTTTGGTGTGACATAATCCGAAAACTCGATCACTTGCACCTTTAACCCATGCTGCTCGGCTTGTTTTGCTACCGCCTCGACAACCTGGGCGTGTGGGCCAACCGTCGCTCCAACTTTAATCACTGACTCTTCTTTTTCGCCGCACCCGGTAAGTCCGACTACCGTGATGAATGCTAACAACGACACCTTACTGACTAACTTCATATTTCCCTCTCATTTTTAATATAAGCCTTTTAGATGGCTAGAGCTCCACTGTAAGCTTTCTATATAAAAAATCAATCAATTCAATTCGTAGGCGACAAATCATTTTAAATCATCAATAATGACACCCACCTCAAATGGCTGGCTTAAAACTTGCTAATATTTTCTCATTAGGCAAAAACGCCAAGCCAATGTGGCGCTTAGACGGAAAATTGACAATGTCGGAGACTGTTTTGAAAAAAATCCTACTTACCAGCGCGCTGGCTCTTGCGGCGACATCAGCACAAGCGAATAACTTCAGCTACAACTACTTTGAAGTGCGTGTAGGCGCCAATCCCTCGACATTAGGCGGTGAGTTCACCACTCTATTCACGGAAAACTCCCATTTGATCATTCGCGCCGATTCTCAGTTTGATGGCGATTATGACGTTGCCGGTGGTATCGGTTTTAATGGACCAGTAACACAATTTGCGGATGTGTATGGTCAAATGCTCCTTCACCAAACAAAATATGTGGCAGGTGATAGTGACACGCAGATTGAAATGAACATTGGCGGCCGTCTTTGGTTGACTGAACAAGTCGAAGCGACGATGCGATTAGGCCGTTTGGATGATTCCTCTGTCTTTCACGCCGGACTTCGTTTTCACTCTACTCAGCAGATGTCGCTATCAGCCGAGACAAGAAACAACGGACTCTATGGTCCACAATTGACGATGAGCGTACGTTTTCAGTACTGATGTTCGTGCTGCTCTGATGTGAAAAAAGCGCCGTCTTGGCGCTTTTTAGTTCCGCGGTTTTAGTATCCCTGTTTTAGTAACCTTATTTTAGTTTAATCGGTTAGCGAACAATCAACTCACGTGGAATCAACTCAATACCCGGATGGTAACGTTTTGCCGATGCGTTGAGTGCCAACGCCAACGCGCTGTCTGAAATCATTTCAAATTGTTGAGGCAAAGAGTTCACTTTAAAGGGAAGGAAATCAAGCAGACGGTTATCACCAAAGGTCCCCAGTTTGATGCCTTTGACCAACTCTGGTTGCTCGAGAAATACGTCTAATACCCCTTCCAGCAAAGTATACGAGGTGGTCACAATCGCATTGGGGAGCTCATTGTTGGCCAGCCAAGTACGCATCACCTTTTTCGCGTCAATACGGTTAAAGTGGTCACCATAGCCAATCACTACACTGCAACCTCGCTCTTCTGCCGCCGTCTTAAAACCCAACTCACGCTCTTTAGAGATATTGAGGTCTGGAAGTGCGCCAATTAAGCCAATAGTTGTGACAGCGTCACTAATTACGGAGTGAGTGAGCTCATTCGCCGCACCAAAGTCTTCACTGATCACGCATGAAAAAAACTCATCGTCTAAGGGACGGTCAATCGCGATAACCGGCGTGCCCTTATTTTGGATGTCGAGATAAAATTCATTGGCATCTGGCATCGCGCTCGCTACAAACAGCCCATCGACCTTACGACTGATCAACGCATTGACGACATTTTTTTCCGTATCCGCATCATCATCCGAACAGGCGATCAATATTTGATAACCCGCTTTTCGAGAGCTTTGTTCGAGAAGTTTTGCAAGCTTGGCATAACTGGTGTTTTCTAAATCAGGGATCACCAACCCAAACGATCGACTTTGTCCTGCGCGCAGCGTACTGGCGGCAAGATCTGGGCGATAGTTATGCTCTTCCACCACCGCCATCACTTTACGTTGTGTCTTTTCGCTGATCCGATATTTTTGTGCTTTACCGTTAATCACATAGCTTGCGGTTGTCTTGGACACACCGGCCAATTTGGCTACTTCATCTAGTGTCATATCTCTACCTTAATCTGTGCGCACGATCATAATAATTCATCAAAGATCTATCGCTGAGTTGAATTATAAGCTGAAACGTTTCAGTATAAAAGCTGAAAGGATTCAGCAAAGAATAAAACAAGAGTAAGGTCACTATTTTCAACCAAGTTGAACACTATTGAGGCGGGAACCTCATCGATATTACTCCATTCTTTGCTAAAACTTTTTTGTGGCGCGAATTTGCTGAATCGATTCACTAAAGTGGTTGCTGGTCTCAAGCTATACTGACTGCCCAGTAAACAGATGAAAGTAAATAGCGAGAAGAGACAACAGAAGTTGCACTCCGCGCCCACAGACTGAGAACGAACTGTATGACTTTTATGCTGGAGAAGCGCCATGCTCAAGCTCACTAAAACTGATATCACCCTATCGCAACAGGCCGATGATAAATTTGCCGCTATTCAAAACATTGCATCGACACTAGCGAGTAAAGGCTTAGTCGACGCGCAGTACGTCGAGGGCATGCTCAATCGCGAGAAGCAAAACTCGACGTTTTTAGGCAACGGCATAGCCATCCCACACGGAACCACCGACACCCGTCACATGGTCAAAGAGACAGGCGTTGCGATTCACCACTTCCCTGACGGTGTAGAATGGGGTGACAGTAACCGTGTCTACGTCGCCATTGGTATTGCGGCAAAATCGGACGAACACTTGGGCATTCTTAAGCAATTGACCAAAGTACTGAGCGCTGACGGCGTTGAAGAACGCCTAAAATCGGTAAAAACCGCGGATGAAATCGTCGCACTCCTGAATGGCGATGTTCAGTTAGAAGTGGATCTCGACGCGTCGTTAGTTCAAGTGGGCTTTCCAGCCAGTGATATGGTCCAGCTCAGCGCTGTCGCCTCTGGTTTGCTCAAAAATACCGGATGCGCAAACCACGATTTTGTTGCCGATATCGTATCAAAAACACCCACCCACCTTGGTCAAGGGCTTTGGTTAGTCGGCAGTGAAAAAGGTGTTCAGCGTAGCGGTGTCTCTTTTGTTTCCACGGCGAATCAATGCCAATTTGACGGTGAAAACGTCAAAGCATTAATCACCTTTGCAGCGTGCAACAATGCACACCAAGCAATCTTAGAAAACCTGACGCAGTTGATTTTTGATCAAACACAAACCTCATTGCTTGATGGCAGTGCCGAACAAGTCATCGCGCTACTCAAAGGCGAACAAGCAGAGCAAGCCAGCGCTGATGGCAATACCGCAGTCTTCAAAATTCGAAACGCACATGGTTTACATGCAAGACCGGGCGCGATGTTGGTGGCGGAAGCGAAAAAGTTTGAGTCAAACATTCGCGTCGCAAACCTTGATGGCGACGGCAAAGCCGTTAACGCGAAAAGCCTAATGAAAGTGATTGCGCTTGGTGTTAAACACGGTCATCAGCTGCAATTCACCGCAGAAGGGGCAGATGCACCTCAGGCACTGGAAGCCATTGGCAGCGCGATTCAATCTGGCCTTGGTGAAGGTTAAGGGGCGACCATGTCTGAGATTGCAACCAAAAAAGTCGTGACCATCACGTTGAATCCAGCGCTCGATCTGACCGGTAGTCTGGAAACCCTCAATGTGGGTAGCGTGAGTCTTATCAAAGAGAGCAACCTAAGAGCGGCGGGCAAAGGGGTCAACGTCGCTATGGTCCTACGCGATTTAGGTGCTGACGTCACTGTCACGGGTTTTTTAGGTAAAGATAACCCTGAACTGTTCCACCAACTGTTTTCAAACATCGGTGTGACAGATCGCTTTGTCGAAGTTGACGGCTCCACTCGTATCAACGTCAAGTTGGTGGAGAAAAATGGCGAGGTCAGCGACATCAATTTTCCTGGCGTCGAAGTAAACGATGCTCAAATCGCGCAATTTGAGCGAGTTCTGCACGAACTGGCGAATGATCATGACTACTTTGTCTTTGCTGGCAGCCTACCCGGTGGTGTCACACCGGCTCAGTGCGCAGCATGGATCGCTCAGTTGCGTGAACGTGGCAAAAAAGTCCTGTTTGACAGCAGTAAAGCCGCACTTGCCGCAGGGCTTGATGCCAAACCTTGGCTTATCAAACCTAACGAGGAAGAGTTGGGCGATTTCTTAGGTCAAACACTGGATACGCGAGAAGCGTGCCAAAACGCGGCACAAACCCTGTCTAGCAAAGGCATCGACAACATTGTCGTTTCAATGGGCGCTGACGGTGTGATGTGGCTGCACGACGATCAATGGCTCTACGCCAAGCCGCCAAGAATGCAAGTGGTCAGCACAGTGGGCGCCGGCGATACGTTAGTCGCGGGTCTATGTTGGGGCCACATGCAACAGATGCCAAAAACCGAATTACTCCAATTTGCCACAGCCCTCTCTGCACTTGCAGTGAGTCAAGTCGGCGTTGGTGTGACCAGCCAACAAGAGCTGGATCAAATTAAGCTTAATACTCAAGTTAATGAGCTTGCCTAAGCGAATCCGTTCGCCAAAACGTAGAAGCAAACTAAGGAACAGAAGGTTATCATTATGAATATTGCCATCATTACTGCCTGCCCGAGCGGCGTGGCAAACAGCATTCTCGCTGCTGGCCTGTTAGAAAAAGCAGCGAAGAAACTTGCATGGAACGCGACCATTGAATGCCAATCAAGTGTTGTTGACACCACTGTGCTCTCACAAGCGGACATCGATCAAGCGGATGTGATCGTCATTGCGGCGAACACCGAGGTTGACGACGCGCGCTTTGTCGGCAAAAAAGTGTTCCGCAGTAACATCAGCGCGGTAACCAAAGACGCCGTTGCATTTCTTGAGCAAGCAGTTAGCCAAGCACAACTCCTTTCCAGTGCGACACAATCGATTGCTGCAGCTCCAGCCACCTCTTCTGCGAAGAAAATTGTGGCCATTACTGCGTGCCCAACAGGCGTAGCGCACACCTTTATGGCTGCTGAAGCACTCGAAGAAGAAGGCAAGCGTCGTGGTCACCAAATCAAAGTAGAAACTCGCGGTTCGGTCGGTGCGAAAAACCAGCTCACAGACCAAGAAATTGCTGACGCAGACTTGGTGATCATCGCCGCGGACATCGAAGTGCCACTGGATCGTTTCAACGGCAAAAAAATGTACCGTACTAAAACCGGTCCTGCTCTGAAGAAAACCGCCGAAGAGATGGATAAAGCCTTTGAACAAGCGACGGTTTACCAACATTCTGGCTCAGCTAATCAATCTTCCGCTCAAGATGAGAAGAAAGGGGCCTACAAACACCTAATGACCGGTGTATCACACATGCTCCCTGTCGTGGTTGCAGGTGGTTTGATTATCGCGCTCTCTTTTGTCTTTGGTATTGAAGCATTTAAAGAAGAAGGCACGCTCGCCGCAGCATTGATGACCATCGGTGGTGGTTCAGCATTCGCGCTCATGATCCCAGTGCTCGCCGGTTACATCGCCTTTTCTATTGCGGATCGTCCAGGACTGGCACCGGGCCTTGTCGGTGGTATGCTCGCAAGCTCAACAGGCGCAGGCTTCCTTGGTGGTATCGCCGCAGGTTTCATCGCTGGTTACGCCGCGAAATTCCTTGCAGATAAAGTACAACTTCCGCAATCGATGGAAGCCCTCAAACCCATTTTGATCATCCCGTTTGTCGCGACCCTCTTTACTGGTTTGGTCATGATCTACATCGTCGGTGGTCCTGTTTCCGGCATTATGAACGGTCTAACAGACTTCCTAAACAACATGGGCTCTGACAGCGCAGTACTTCTCGGAATTATCCTTGGCGCGATGATGTGTTTCGACTTAGGTGGTCCAGTCAACAAAGCAGCGTACGCGTTTGGTGTTGGCCTATTGGCGTCACAAACTTACGCACCGATGGCAGCCATTATGGCGGCGGGCATGGTACCGGCTCTGGGTATGGGTTTGGCGACCTTTATCGCGAAAAACAAATTTGAGAAAAGCGAGCAAGAAGCGGGCAAAGCCTCTTTCGTACTTGGCCTATGCTTTATCTCGGAAGGTGCGATTCCTTTTGCAGCAAAAGATCCAATGCGCGTTATCCCAGCGTGTATGGCAGGCGGCGCGTTAACCGGTGCTCTGTCTATGCTGTTTGGCGCTAAACTGATGGCACCACACGGTGGTCTGTTCGTTCTTCTTATCCCGAACGCGATTACTCCAGTCGTCATGTATCTTGTCGCTATCGCAGCGGGTACAGCAGTAACAGGCTTTGGTTACGCGTTCCTAAAAGCACGCAGTGACGCAAAACAAGTTCAAGCACAAGCATAACACCCCCCAACCTTTTATTAGGTCTATGCTTAATCTGCTCAGCGCTCCTCTCCGGGGCGCTTTTTTATCGCTTAGAGCGGCGCAATCAAATAACTCTATTGATATAAAACATAATACTCAAGAAAAACATTGGAACGGGTGTTAAGCTCAATAGAATCCCACCATCTTCACAGTATTGCATATCCCCCTGGGGTAAACTTTTCGATGAATAAATCCAGAAGATGACTCTAGACGCAATGCGCTACTACTCTCCGACCAAACTTTTGTTTCAATTTATCCTCGTGTTTAGCGCACTCTCTGTTGTCCCTGCGATTTATTTCTATGAGCGACTTGATGATCTCGAGACTCGTACTGCACAACAAGTCGCCATGATTGAGCAAGCCAAAGTCAATTACGCGGTGGCAGAGCTTGGTGCCATCAATCAAAAAATTCAACTCTCTGTGATGGAACTGGCCAACAATGGCCTGCTGCACCGTGCTATCGACTCTCCCTCTCCGCTCTCACGCAGTGTAATTGAAGACTTTTGGGCCCTCGTCGCTCGAACCCAAGGCTACTACTCGCAACTGCGTTATTTGGACATCCATGGCCAAGAAAAAATTCGTATCAACCACAATGGTCGGACAACCCAAATCGTTGAAGAAGAATTTTTGCAAGATAAATCCGGGCGCAACTATTTTTCTTATGCGCAGAGCTTGGAAGACGGCCAACTGGGGGTGTATGGCATTGATCTCGAGATTGAGCACGGTGAATACGCACGCCCGTACACGCCGGCGCTGCGCGTGATCGTGCCCGTTGCGACTTCTGGCGTCCGACAAGGCTACTTTATCGCGAATCTCAATCTGTCGATGATTTATGACGAGTTGGCGTATCGAGACAACAGCGGTTCGAAGCCCATCGTTGCCAATGCAAACGGCTTTTATGTGCTGTCTCCCGATACAGCAACGCTGTTTGGTGATCTGCTCCCCGGCCGAGCCCAGCATTCTGTCGCCAATGACTTCCCATTGCTATGGCGACAGCAAGCGATAAACGCCTCAGGAACAGTGCACGAGTCGAATGCTTGGCTGACCTATCAAACCATCGATTTTACCCTCGGTCAGCATACTCAATCGCTTTTGCTCTTCGTGACTATGCCTGCACAGCAGGCTAACCAGATCAGTCGCGCCGAACGCTTTGAGCTATTTGTTCAGTTGTGTTCTGTCTCGGCGGTGATTTTTCTGATTGCCCTATCCTTTGTCATTTGGAATGACAATCACCACAAAAACAGCTTGGAAAGCAAAATTGCCCGCGCGGCGATAAACGGTATGTCTGCTCTGATGATCACAGATAAAGACAATCGGATTATCAAAGTGAATGACGAGCTGTGCCGGATTAGTGGTTACACCTTTGAAGAGGTCAAAGGTCAACAGCCGTCGATGTTTGCCTCCGGAGAACATACGCAAAAGTTCTATCGTGAGATGTGGGAGTCTATTCATACAAGGGGAATTTGGCAGGGAGAAATCATCAATCGACGCAAAGATGCCACCCTTATCACTGAGTTGCTGCGCATCCAAACGGTCAAGAATCATGATGGCAAAATTCAGTTCTATGTCGCATCGTTTGTCGATATCTCCGAGTTGAAGGCATTGGAGCAGCAACTGCGCCGATTGAGTGAAAAAGACGCCCTCACATCGCAATGGAACCGACGCAAGTTTGATATTGAATTGCAAAGCCTATGCATGCGTGTGAAGCGTTATCCTGAAGAGGAACAGGCAGCGCTCTGTTTATTCGACATCGACCATTTTAAGCAGGTGAACGACCAGTACGGTCACGATGTCGGTGATCACGTGATTAAAAGCGTGGCGCAGTTATTGAAAGGTGAGTTAAGAGAAACGGATTTGCTCGCCCGTGTCGGTGGTGAAGAGTTTGCTGTCATCATGCCTAACACCTCGGTTGAAGAGGCGGAAGCCGTCTCCAATCGCATACGCAATGTGGTTGAACAACACTCTATGCATAATGTGACGTTAAGTGGCGGTGTCAGTGATGTCTGCGCGAATCCAAGTCAGACCTACAAACGCACCGATATGGCGCTTTACGACTCTAAATATCTGGGCAGAAATCGTATTTCCGTGATCAAAAGTGATCAGGTGCAAGCCTTCGTCTAAATTGGTGCAAGATTATTTTGTTCACGCACCACGATAGCGCAGATAAACGCCCTATCGAACGCTATACTTAGGTAACACCATCACCTTCGGGTTGGCTCGGTTCTTGATACCCCAGTAGTACCCCCGCACTATTATGGAGAATAGTATGCAAGACGCTCTCACGGTCATTCTCGCTGGAGGAATGGGCTCTCGTCTTAGCCCCCTCACGGACGATCGCGCAAAACCTGCCGTTCCTTTTGGCGGAAAGTACCGTATTATTGATTTCACCCTAACCAATTGCCTACACTCTGGACTTCGGAAAATCCTCGTCCTTACCCAGTACAAGTCTCACTCATTACAAAAACATCTACGAGATGGCTGGTCTATTTTTAACCCTGAACTTGGCGAGTACATCACCGCCGTTCCACCTCAAATGCGGGGTGGTGGTAAGTGGTATGAAGGCACCGCTGATGCAATCTACCATAATCTATGGCTTTTGAGCCGCAGCGATGCCAAATATGTCATCGTCTTGTCGGGCGATCACATCTATCGCATGGATTACGCGGAGATGCTCAAAGAACATATTGATAAGAACGCGAAGCTGACGATTGCCTGTATGGACGTCCCGCGCAGTGAAGCGTCAGCCTTTGGCTGTGTCTCTGTGGGCGAAAGCGGCCGCATCGACGATTTTATTGAAAAGCCGCAAGATCCGCCATCACTGCCGGGCAATGATACGCGTAGTCTTGTGTCGATGGGCATTTATATCTTCGATATGAAAACCCTGACCCGCTCTCTAGAAGCGGATGCCAAAGATAGCCACTCTTCACACGATTTTGGCAAAGACGTCATTCCAAAACTCATCCAAGAGCAAGGCGTCTACGCTTATAACTTCTGCAACGACAAAGGTCGAGTTGACAGAGACTGCTACTGGCGAGATGTGGGTACCATCGACTCCTTCTATCAGGCCAATATGGATCTACTCGAACCCGTTCCCCCAATGAACCTCTATCAGGCAAACTGGCCAATTCGCACTTACGAGTCCCAGTTTCCTCCAGCACGGACCGTCTCCTCAGCCACAGGCAATGAGGGTATTTTCATTAATTCCATTATTGCCAATGGCGTGATCAACTCCGGTGGCTCAGTGCATCATTCCATTATCTCGCCCAACGTGCGTATTAACGACGGCGCCACCATCGCTGGCAGCATCTTGTTTGATGATGTTGAAGTGGGTGAAGGCTGCCGCTTGGTCAACTGCATCGTTGATAAGCACGTCCGAATCCCCGCCAACACAGAAATCGGCGTCGATGCGAAAGAAGATGCCAAGCGCTTTAAGATTTCCTCAGACGGCATCGTGGTGGTGCCAGAGAGTTACAGTTTTTCGTAAAAAAAAGCCTCTAACCTAAGTTAGAGGCTTCACTCAGAGATTGACTAGATCTCCTATAGGGGTAAGTGACAAATCTTCGATTTGTTGAGAGTAATTATCACCTATTTGCGATCGGATTAACACAGCAAATTGCGTGCGATTCACTTTCCCCTTTTTAGGACATAGCTCGGTTACGCCGCTAACGCGCCAGCACGAGGTGTTTCGTTAAAATGGCGCTTGTACTCCCGGGAGAATTGCGAGGTGCTGTTGTAACCGACTCGCCTTGCGGCTTCACTGACCTTCAATCCATCAAGATGAATCAACTCTTTCGCTTTGTTTAGGCGCACCTTTTTAATGTACTGAATAGGGGTTTCTAACGTCACGGAGCGAAACGCTTGATGAAAAGCGGAAATGCTCATGTTCGCCGTCTCAGCCAACCCTTGAACAGTGAGTGAGTCATGGTAGTGATGATGCACATACTCGAGCGCTTTGGCGACGCGCGCGTAATGCCCTTCGTGCTTGGCTAAATCGAACAACACATGCCCTTCACTGCTCATTAGCGCTCTCAGTGCCAACTCTTCAGTTAGAGACTCACCTAACAGAGCGCTCTCTACAGGATGACAAAGTGCCTTCATGATTCGACAACTCACGTCCATCATATCGTTGTCCATACTCACTGAAGAGAGCCCTTCACTGCGCGCAGGAGTCATCGCCTTTGGCTGAACGTTTAGCTCTTCAAGCTTATTGACTAAACGGTGCAGCACTTGAGGATCGACATCGACCGTTAACCCCATCAGTGGCTTGCCAGCATCAGCAATGGCTTCACATTCAAGGGGGAGCGGTACGCCGACCACAAGATAGTCATCGCCACCATATTTAACGGGCTTATCGCCAAGATAGATATGTTTTGTCCCCTGCCCCAATATGATCACGCCTGATTGGTAGACCAAAGGTTGGCGTTTATTCCCCTTGGAGCTTCGATAAAACCACACGCCTTCAATGGCGGTACCGACTACCCCTTCCAAATCGTCGAGGCCATTTTGCTCAACGTATTGCTCCATCCAATCCACCAGCGTCATCGCTTACCACCTATTCACCCAAGCAATATAAGTAGGATTAGGCAAAATAAATGCAGAATTTCGCCTTTATCCCGTCTCATTTGATTACTATTATGCACACATACAAAATCAATACTATCCCAATAACACAAGAGGGTAATGTCAATGCAATTCACCTATGTTAATCCAACCAAAATTTTATTCGGTCAAGGTCAGATCGCAAACATCGCTGCGCAAATTCCTACAGACCAAAAAGTACTCGTGATCTACGGTGGTGGTTCCATCAAGAAAAACGGCGTGTATGACCAAGTGGTCACGGCACTCAACGCGCATTCTTGGGTTGAATTCTCTGGCGTTGAGCCAAACCCAACCAAAGAAACACTCGACAAAGCGGTAGCGATCGTTAAAGAGCAATCGGTCGATTTCATCTTAGCTGTGGGTGGTGGTTCAGTGATTGACGGCTCTAAATACGTCGCTGCTGCTGCACACGTTGATGGCGACGGCTGGGATATTCTGACAGGTAAACACCCTGTCACTTCCGCCACACCACTTGCTGCGATTCTGACCCTGCCAGCGACTGGCTCTGAGTCAAACTCAGGCGCCGTGATCACTAAAGCGGAAACGCATGATAAGTTGGCATTCATGTCACCTTTCGTGCAGCCTAAATTTGCTGTGATGGACCCGGACGTAATGAAAACCCTACCGGAAAAACAGTTGGTCAACGGTATTGTTGATGCGTGGGTACACGTCTGTGAGCAGTACATCACCTACCAACATGGCGCTATGGTTCAAGATGGCTACGCAGAAACATTGTTGAAAAACCTAAAACAGCTCGGTGAACAATTTGCTGACCGTGACAACGATCAGTGGCGCGCAAACCTGATGTGGACGGCTAACCAAGCGCTTAACGGCTTGATAGGTGCAGGTGTCCCGCAAGATTGGGCAACGCACATGATTGGTCATGAGTTTACGGCGCTTTGGGGTGTTGACCACGCACGTTCACTGGCGATTGTGCAACCTTCCCTACTGCGCAACCAGTTAACGGCGAAAAAAGGCAAACTCGAGCAGATGGGCATCAACGTCTTTGGTCTAGCTGCCAGCGACAACCTTGCCGAAGAGACGATTCAGCACATTGAAGCCTTCTACCACTCACTCGGTGTGTCAACACAGTTTGATGAGTATCAGGCAGATAAAGGCGCGGCCGTTGACAGTGTCGTATCACAACTAGAGAGCCACGGCATGTCGGCGCTCGGTGAAAACCAAGCCATTGACCTTAAGGCCAGTCGTCAAATTCTTGAAGCGGCGCTCGCCTAATCAAAACGCTTAATAACGCAAAGAGCAGCAAACGCTGCTCTTTTTAATTCTTTAATCTATTCACGCTTCTCCGATCTTTCCTTTAAATAGGCCTGCAATGCTTGCAAAGACTTATCGACCTCCTCACGAAGTCCTGTGATGTCGTTGCCCACTTCGCTCGGCGAGTTTTCCCATTGTTGACAAAGTGCTCTCAGATGTTCCAAGCCCAAACTGGCAGCAGAGCCTTTCAATTTGTGTGCGATGTCAGACACCTTTCGAGGGTGATTATCGAGGAATGCCTGTTCAAGCTGAGTTAACGATGTCTGGGTAGTACGGGCAAAAAGATCGGCGAGTTCTTGTACTTGGCTAAAACCCAACACCTTGATGTCGGTGTCAATCAGTTGTGTGTTCAATAGCTTGGGAGCCTCTGCATTTATAGGCGCGGGTTGGCGCGGCGTATCATCAACCGTTTCTCCCGTCATCAATGTATGAATCATGGCATCGAGGGCGTCTTTATCTAGCGGTTTGGGTAGATAGCCATCAAATCCCGCTTGCAGGTATCGCTCGACCTCTTGGTTGAACACGTGCGCAGAGACCGCAATCATCTTTGTCTCGCAATCGGTGTCACGCTTCATGCTTTGCATTAAGTCCACACCACTGCCATCTGGAAGATTAATATCAATCAGCGCAATATCATAAGTATGAGCCTTAAATCGCGCGGCTCCCTTAGCGAGGGTGTCGACTGCGTCGGTGTGATGCCCGAGCGCTGCCAAAAATCCCTCAGCGACAAAGCGATTGACTTCATTGTCTTCTACCAGCAATACGCGAGCAGACGGTGTTGTCACTGTATGATTGTGTGAATCTTTGCGTGATGTCGCCCCTACAGGCATCGGCAAAGAAAAGTAGAAGCGGCTGCCTTGATTCTGATCCGATTCAAGCGCAATCTCGCCGCCCATCGCCCGCACAATTTTTTGGCTGATCGCAAGCCCAAGCCCTGTTCCACCCAGCTTGCCTTGTCCTTGATGCACTTGGGTAAACGCAGAGAAGAGCTCACTTTGATCTGGCTTGGCTATTCCTACGCCACTGTCACTCACATCGAACAAAACGTGCTCAGCTTTCGCTGGATCATTGGCGATGAACACATCAATGTAGCCACTGTCAGTAAACTTAACCGCATTCGCCACCAAGTTATTCAGCACTTGGCTAAGACGCGTGCTGTCGGCAAACACGCTCTCGGCGACATCGCTTTCAACCGTATATGAGAGTGACAATCCTTTAGCCAACGCGTCGGCCTGATGCAGCGCCACGACATCTTCCACCATAGCGCGGATTGGGAATGAAGCCGGACGAATCTCCATATGCCCGGCCTCAATTTTACTGTAATCGAGCACATCATTAAGTATTGCCAGCAAGGTTCGCCCACTGTGGGTGATGATGTCGACGTAACGCTGCTGCTGTTGATCAAGCGGCGTTTCTGTAAGCAGCCTCGCGGTGCCGAGAACTCCGTTCATCGGCGTTCGAATTTCATGGCTCATGGTGGCTAAAAAGGCGGATTTCGCTTGGCTGGCTTGCTCTGCTTGTGAACGCGCATCAGCATGCTGCTCCACTTCTTGATTGAGACGTTGATTGGCCGTTTGCAGTTGCTCAGTGCGCAATTCAACCTGTTCTTCCAGGTGGCTTTTATGTGATTCAAGCGCTTGCTTGGCTTTCGCTTCGCTGTCAGCCACCACTTTCAGGGCTTTGGCGGTGTCTCGGGCGGTCAAAATCGCGCGCCCCATCTCTGCTAACTCATCCTTACCACGCACCTCAAAATCCACATTAAGATCCCCTTTAGAGATCGTGAGCAGTGCGGTCGAGTAGTTATCCAAACGTTTGAGCACGGATTGATATACAACGCGCCAGACAATGAGTATGGCCACCGCTAAGCCAAGCGCGGTAATAATCGCCAAGAGCCACTGCGCATAGCTCAACGAGCCTTTAAGCCGTTCAACCGCTGTAGTAGTCGAGCGGTTGGATTGATCCACTAGATGCGTCACTGTCGAGTTGAGCTGAGAAAATTGATCAAAGGTAGCTTGGAGCAGCGCCTGCGCGGCAAGCTCATTTTGGTATCGCTCAAGCAATAGCGTAAATACCGATTGTCGCTGCGCCAATTGTTCCAGTAAGTCGGCCATTTGCTGTGAGCGAGTGGGATCTTCGACTCCCATAACCCGTCGCTGCATAATCTCGATGTTGTTCTGATAAGCGGATCTGACGACCTCAATACGCTGCGCATCATTCATGGTGCGCGACTCTTCAATTTGATTGAGCAATCGAAACGCCAGCAGATGCAGTTCGTGCAAACGTTCAGACAAATCCATGTCCACTTCCACCAGCGCATCCAGCGCTTGGTAGGCATCCGTGAGCTTGTTTTCACCAAGCAGATTATAGATATGCGTTACGTTGGCCACCGCGATAGTACTGGTGTTTGCCACTTGGGTGCGGGTGAGGTCTTCTAGCTCCGTTGCAAATTGGCGCATCTCCCTCGTATCTGCCGAAAGTTGCTGGTTAAAGCTCAAACGCTTTTCCACCACAACGCCCAATTGCACTACGTTATCAATCACCTGCTCTACATCGATTTCTAACTGTTCCAATAAGGTAGAATCAAACGCCTCTGCACCAAGTTGTTTAATGTGCAGTAACAAAGATTCGAGCTGTGTCAGTAGCGCTTGGCCGGAGTCACGATGTTGCTGAGCGGTTTTCGCGTTCGATAAGGTATGGACAGATGAGAGAATACGCGCGCTGAGCTCCGATACTTGCCGCGCTTCCACCATGGAGGGAATCGCCGTATTGACCACGCCGCGCTCGGTTTTCGCTACCATAGAAAAGCCCGCCATGCCGATCAGCGCCGAAATGACGACCAGCAGCCCCATTGCGACAAAGGCGAATAAGAGCGTACGCCCAATGCTGGCCTTGGCTAGTAACATAACAAATCATCGCTTCTGTACACCGAAATATTGGGTTATATTTTGCAAGGTTTATCACGACTTTGCCAATGAATTGCTTAATGACTTTGATCCCAACACTGAAATCCTCTCTGCTGCTTGGTGCGCTGTTTGTATCATGGTCATCGGTGGCGATTGCCTCACCCGCGTTTAAGATCTGCGCGCTTTATCCGCATCTAAAAGACTCGTACTGGCTGTCGGTCAACTATGGCATGGTGCAAGAAGCCCAAGCGCAGAACGTGACACTGAAAGTACTGGAAGCGGGCGGCTACCCCAATCAAAGTAAACAGGGCGCTCAGTTGCAACGCTGTCGAGATTGGCAAGCCGATGCGATATTGCTCGGTACCGTTGCCCCAGACATCTATTTGGGCAAATTAGCGCAACTCTCTGCCGATATCCCGGTTTTTGCCACCATCAATCAGTTAGACAGTGCCGAACACGGCGATGACGTCTTGCTTGGCGAGGTCGGTGTTGATTGGTATCAGATGGGCTATTTCTCTGGCGAGTTTTTGGCAAAACGTCACCCGAAAGGCAGTGGTCATGTTAACGTCGCGGTGCTTCCCGGCCCCGTGGCAAGTGGTGGTACCAAACCTGTGATGCAAGGCATCGAGGCAGCCATTAAAGGCAGTGATGTCACTATCACCGGCGTGCATTGGGCAGACAACGACAAAGAGCTGCAACGCAATTTAGTTCAGCGTGTAACAGAAAACCGCGATATCCATTACCTAATTGGCAGTGCGGTCGCGATTGAAGCGGCAATCAGTGAGTTGCGCCTCGGCGGAAAGAGCGCGCATATCGGTCTTGTCTCTACCTACCTCAGTCATGGCGTCTATCGCGGTTTACTTCGCAATAAAGTGCTGTTTGCACCGAGCGATCAGATGGTGTTGCAAGGTCGTCTATCGGTCCGTCAAGCGGTTCAATCTCTCAAACAAGCGCCTTTTGACAGGCATATTGCGCCCGATATTGTTAAGCTAACGCCCAGTCATTTACCACGTTCGGTTATCGAAGCATCGCTGTCTCCATCCGAATACCGACCCATTTTTAATGTCTTAGCTAAAGAATAACGATTCATAATCAGGAAGAACATTCATGGAAAAAACAACACGTACCCTACCTGCACACAAACACATTGCGCTGGTCGCGCATGACAACTGCAAGCCAGAGTTGCTGCGCTGGGTAACGGAAAACAAAGAAAAGTTACAGAGTCACTTTCTTTATGCCACTGGCACAACTGGCACCATGCTAAGTAAACAGACCGGCCTTGCCATTAAGAGTATGATCAGTGGCCCGATGGGCGGGGACCAGCAGATCGGCGCCCTCATTTCGGAAGGGAAAATCGACATGTTGATTTTCTTCTGGGATCCACTCAACGCGGTTCCACATGACCCAGATGTCAAAGCGCTATTGCGTATTGCGAGCGTCTGGAACATTCCCGTGGCTACCAACCGCGCAACGGCCAAGTTCCTTTTTGAGTCGAGCTTACTTGAGAAAGAAGTGGATATTGAGATCCCTGACTACCAGGCGTATCTGGCCAAGCGCACCTAACGCCTTACGCTTATCAAGTATTCAGCCTGCCACAGTCGCAGGCTGTTTTTGTCTATCGATCGCTTCACATCAAGGTGGTCAGTTCGCGTAAATCGTGAATTTTGGGCAGGGCGTGATCATGCACTCGATTATTGACGCCCAGATAGTGGACAGTTTTAATCCCCGCTCGAATCCCGGCCTCTAGCCCTTTGACCGTGTCATCCACATAGACACAATTTTCTAAGCGAAATCCCATGGTCATGGCGGTATATAAAATCAGATCCGGTTCAGGTTTCCAACTGTTGGTATCGAACGCAGAGAAAATCTTATTCTCGAAATGAGGGTAAAGTCCTGTCAGCTCAAGCGATCGGCGGATTTTACTTTTTGGGCCATTTGAAGCCACACAGTACTCAATCCCTTTCGCTTCGAGCTGCTTCAAAAGCTCGGTGGCACCGGCCGAGGGCTTTAAATGACGTTCAAACAAGTCATCTAGCCGCTCACGGTAAAAAGGTTCTAGTTGATCAATTGAAATTCGACAGCCAAGGCGCTCATTCGTTGCTGCTAAAATGTCAGCCAACTTCCCCCCTTCAAAATGGGCCAAAGCATCTTGCGTAGAAAGCCCAGCACCAAAATGATGAAACGTCTCACTCAGCGCTTGGCAACACAGCTTCTCGCTGTCGATTAGCGTTCCATCACAATCAAATATCACGCATTGGGTTTCTGACATAGCCGCACACTCTGTTAATTCGTTAAACAAAATAGTAAACGAGCGGCCACGATTTGAAATGCGTCACTTAACACTTTAAGTGACAAGGGAAGGGTTTTGCTGAGAACCCTCGCACGCGTCACGAATGGTAGGTAGAATAAATGATGAAGATAATGACTATCTCGTGCGCTTAATGTGCGCTGTGTTCAACATACACAGCATCACATTGATTGAGTTCAAGTTTACTCACTATCGCTGCAATCAGATCATGACGCTTGTATTCCGGTTCCACCACGACATCTGAAATCAGGGCAGCACCTTGATGCGTGGTTACCAACGCTGCGCCAACGGGTTGATTGCCTTTAAACGCAACGATCAATTGGCAAGGTGCTGAGTAGATGATCTGAGTGAAAAACTCAACAATCCACTCTCTGTCTTGTTGGCTTTGCCACTGTTTGGCCTGTTGCAAGGCAAACATCACGGTCATGCGGTGAAAATCCGCCACAAACACATCTTGCTCACTGAATTCGTCGAGAGAGAGCTCATTGAGATCAAGCAAGTGTGTTTCTTGCGCTAAGGCGCGCGCTTGATAGAGCCCGTGCCCTTTGAGGCTCTCTGGCGTTGGAAATTCAACGTCCACTTGGCTGGCAAGCCATTGGTTTTTCATCTCGGTGATGGCAGAGGCGGTATTGGGCATGGGATATCTTTTTAAGGTCATGAGTCTTGTCGTCATGAGCTTAACGATAAGATCATGATGCGACAAGTTTTTCATTGAACTATTGGCTGCTTGAGCATAAAACAGATAAGCTTGGTTCATAGTTAGCTCGACAATCACAAAGCTCAACCATTATTTAAGAAAGGATAGCGGCCATGCGGATAAAATTACTTGGCGTTGCCATGGCTTCACTGCTGCTCACCGCGTGTGATAGCAACGAAGTTGGTGACGTTTCACTCGGTCTATTTACATTGAAAGACATTAAGATAACCTCACTGCAAGATGAGGTGGTGACAGGCGTGACCTGCCACATCGCATCCATTGAAGCGAATCTTAGCCTCTCCGATCCAAGCGACAGCTCCATTTCCTGTCGTCAAACCGGCGAAATCACCACGGATATGATTGCAAAAATCGATAAGAGCGCATCGGGTGAAGTGGTATTTAAAAAGTCAAAAAGCATCTTCTTCAAAACCATGAAAGTGCGCCGCATCTACGATGCCGACACGCAGTCCCTACTCTATCTCTCGTACACAACCAAAGAAACCGAAGGTAGCTTCAAACACAGTCTGTCGACCGTGCCACTTTGGGGTACCGATGCGTATGTGGAGGCCCCTGTCGCTGCACAGTAATTGCGCTAATCACACACAGACTGACCCGCCCTATCTCAAAGTCATGCTAGGGGTGAGCAGGCTTAAGGCGAGCTGTTTTGGCTCGCCTTAATTCTTAAATCAATAGCCGATTTTAAGCCAATCTCGACTGTCTCCCTGTCCGACACGTTTATTTGATCAAAATCTCATTGTGATGTAATTTTTATGAAATTTGAAAGACACTTCTGTGTTAGACTGGCGAAAATTTTTGACTGTCCTTTTTGAGCATGAAATTTCCTGGCCAACGTAAATCTAAGCACTACTTTCCTACTGACAATCGCGATCCATTGATCAATCAGATGAAGCAAGCACCGAAGCTCTACCGCCCTATCGTGGTCGGTGTCGGTCAAACCATCGTGGATATTGAAGCGCGCGTCGATGACGATTTCCTCGCTAAATACGAGTTGAGCAAAGGACACTCACTGGTACTCGAAGAGGATAAAGCCGATGCGCTATATCAAGAGCTGGTGGAACGCGAGCTGATCACACACCAATACCCCGGTGATACCATTGGCAATACCCTACACAACTACTCCGTGCTTGCGGACAGCAAATCGGTGTTGCTGGGTGTAATGTCGAAGAACATTGAGGTTGGCTCCTTTGCCTATCGCTATTTGTGTCGCACTTCCTCTCGTATGAATCTTAATCACCTGCAAATGGTCGAAGGATCGATTGGCCGCTGCTATACCTTGATCTCTGAAAATGGCGAACGTACGTTTGCTATCAATGAAGGTCACATGAATCAACTGCGTCCGGAAAGCATTCCTGAAGAGGTGTTTGATAAAGCCTCGGCACTGGTGGTCTCTTCTTACCTAATGCGCGGTAAGCCAGAAGATCCGATGCCAAAAGCGGTCGCACGTGCAATTGAAATCGCCAAGCAAAAACAGGTTCCTGTTGTGCTGACCTTGGGTACCAAGTGGGTGATTGAAGGCAACGCGGAGTGGTGGCAAGAGTACATCAAAGAGAACATTTCAGTGATCGCGATGAACGAGGAAGAAGGCGAAGCGCTTACCGGTGAGAAAGATCCTCTGCTCGCGGCTGATAAAGCGCTAGAATGGGTCGACCTGGTACTGTGTACAGCGGGGCCTATTGGCCTTTACATGGCGGGCTACACCGATGAATCAGCGAAGCGTGATACGGAACTACCGCTATTGCCGGGCAACATCGCCGAGTTTAATAAGTATGAATTTAGCCGCGCGATGCGCAAACAAGACTGTCAGTCACCTTTGAAAGTCTACTCGCACATAGGTCCGTACCTTGGTGGTCCACTCGAGATCAAAAACACCAACGGCGCGGGCGATGCGGCATTGTCAGCCTTGCTCCATGACATGGCAGCCAACAGCCACCACAAGATGAACGTGCCCAACTCGTCTAAACATGACTTGCCGTTTTTGACTTACTCATCATTATCACAGATCTGTAAGTACGCGAACCGAGTAAGCTACGAGGTGCTCACGCAACACTCGCCGAGATTGGGTCGAGCATTACCAGAGCGTGAAGACAGTCTCGAAGAAGCCTACTGGGATCGATAATGTCGCGCTCAGTACGATTTAAAGTTGCGATAAACCTGCTTTAAATACGTAATAAACGCGAAATACCTTTAAACGCGAAATACCTTTAAACGCGAATTACTTATGAACGCGGTAGTGACAAGCTATCGCGTTTTTTTATTGGCTACCTTTAACTGGCGCAGGGTAAAAGACCAAGGCGTCCCCTTCCACCATGACACAATCCATTCCGCCTGCGTGCGCGGCTTGACGGCCGAGATGCGTATCTTCAAACACCACACACTGAGACGGCGCTAACTTGAGCTGCTCCGCCGCCAGTAAAAACGTATCCGGGTTCGGTTTGTGATGCTCAACATCACTGGCAGTGACAATTGCATCGAGTTTCTCGATGAGGTTCGCTTTTTCCAGCAATCGCATCGCGCTCTGCCTTTGACTGCCTGTCCCTAGCGCCAGTGGCTTTTTACCGTAGAAGTGGTCGAGAATCGCCATCGTGGCTTGTATCGGCTCTCCATGATCATCAAGGCTGCTAAATGTCGCCATCTTAAATTGTGCCACTTCATTGGGATCTAACGTCAAGCCATATTTGCTGTTCACTTCAGCGACAATTTTAAAACTCGGCATGCCCCCTAAGCTGTGCAGCCAATCGCGCGTAAAGGGAAACTGGAAATGCTCGGCCGTCTTTTCCCACGCCAGCAAATGAGCGGGCATGGTATCAATCAGGGTGCCATCCATGTCAAAAATGAGACCTTGATACGATTGTAATAATTCCTTCATATAAAATTCACAAAGCTAAATGGTATAAGAAACTAGTTTTTTAGTAGTAGTCATGAATGTAATTGACAAACATCTCACTAGTGAACTAGCTTGAGAGTATGCACATTACTATAACAACAATAATGAGTTACACCTTTTTTAGGACGCAATTATGAACATAAAGAGTAAGCTCTATTCTCTAGGGGCAGTCGCCATCGTCGGTATCGGCGTGTTGTTGCTCTCCACCACCCAATTTGCCAAAGTGACCAATGAACTCAATCAAGCGAATCTACTCGTCGCTCAGCTTGAAGTCCGCTTGCTCAATCTGCGTCGTAACGAGAAAGATTTCCTGCTCAGAAAAGACGCCAAATATCTCACTTCGTTCAATGACAATATTGATAAGTTTTTAGCCAAAGAGGCAACGCTATCGACTCTCTTAAAGGCTCATGAACTGCCGTCTTCTAAGCAATTACGTACCGACATCCTCGCCTATCAAAAAGGCTTTGCTAGCTTGGTGTCCGCTTTTCAAGCCTATGGTCTCAATGATGAAGATCAACTGCTTGGTCGCTACAACCAAGCGATAGACGCCATTCGCCCATCACTCGACAGTGACCAGTTGGTTCAGCTCGCCGATTTTAATGAGAAAGTGCTAGAAGGCGAATTCGACTCCTCCTTGCTACCGCCGAATGCATCATCACTGCTCAATGCAGCGCAAGCGCTGGTCGTTCAACACGAAAAGGTCGGCCTAAAATACAATGAGGGGCTACTGGGGCAAACACGTGGCCTGTCCCACACGGTCGAGGAGCAATTCAAAAGCTTCTCTTCAGCGCTCAGTGAAAACTCGGCGCAAACCCAATCTCGCTTAGCGACCCTCAAATTAACTGCTACCGTGATCGTCTCTTTGGTGATCATTGGCTTCATCTGGCAAATCGCTCGTTCGATCAACACCCAAGTGTCCACCTTGCTCTCTCTGATTCAGGAGATCGCGCGGACTAATAATGTCGCACTGCGTGCCAATCTCAAAGGTAAAGATGAGTTGGTCGCCATCAGTCAATACTTCAACCGTCTCCTCGATAAACTTGAAGGGCTGATTTCAGGAACTCAAGAGAAATCGGCGCATCTATCATCCACGACCGGTAACATGCATCAAGAACTGGAAAATGTCATTGTTCAGTTTAATGTGCAAGCGGATCACACCTCCACAATGGCCACATCGGTTCAAGAGATGGTGTCGACCATCAATGAGATTTCAGAAAGTACCTCAGTGGCGGTGGAGGGCGTTCATCAAGCGTCGATCAATGCACATAAAGGTCGTGAGGTGGTGGAATCCACGGTGCGTAATATTGATCAGCTGTCGAGCATTCTAGGCGAGAGCCAGACCTCTATCCAATCGCTCAACCATCACGTCGACAAGATTGGCGATGCGGTCAACATCATTCAAGGTATTGCTGAACAGACCAACCTACTTGCGCTGAACGCCGCGATAGAGGCTGCGCGTGCCGGTGAGCAAGGACGCGGATTTGCCGTGGTGGCCGATGAAGTACGCGCATTGGCAAGCCGAACGCATCAATCAACCGAAGACATCACCAAAGTGGTGAGCGCGATTCAGTCACAAATGTCCGAAGTGGTCACCAATATCGATAAGTGTAACGAGCAAGGCGCTGAGACCTTGAAAGCATCGGAAACATTGGATGCGAGTTTGGAGCAAATCATCTCCGATATGGACAACATCCAAGCCAACTCGGAGCGCATCGCCTCGGCGATTGAAGAGCAAGGAATTGTGATGAATCAAGTCAGTGAATCCATCACCGAGCTCAACTCAATTTCCGAGGGTAATATGGAGTCGGCCAAACTCTGTTTGCTCGAAGTCGATAATGTTTCGGCTCAAGCGATTGAGATGGACAAGGCGGTGGCAGAGTTCAAAACCAAGTAACGTACCTATTAGAGGCATGAGGCAAAAAGGCGCGCTCAACGATTGGGCGCGCCTTTTTATTTCGCTCTATTGAGCGACGTTGGCATTTTGCTTACTTCTGAGTTCATCAATGACATAGCTTGGGGCGACTTGACTTAGCTCATCCATACATGGCTCGGATTTATCATGATCGTAACGGATATAAATATCACAAAGAGCATATAACTGTTCTGGAGCACCTGATATAAGGTAAGCAGTCTCAAAAGACTGAGTCGATTTTTCAATATCCAACGACTCTTGTAACACACCATTTAGGTACCAGTAGTAACTATTATCTTTCGCAAGGTTTGCGGCGATGTCCATTTCTTTCGCTGCCTGCTTTCTCTCATCTGTGCGAACCAAGGCTAACGACTTCGAATAGTACAACGCGGCGGCTTCGGGATTCAGTTCCAGTGCCTGATCCAAGATCGCGATAGCCTTATCATTCAGTTGCTGTGCACGATAGTTATCTGCATAAGCGAGCCAAAGCTCTGTCGAGTATCGATCATTCTCTACCAAATTTACATAGATAGGTTCAGCGAGAGTCCATCGCTCTGTCCAACGGTACACGTTTGCCAGCAACAATAAAGACTCTGGATCATTTTGTTCAGCGAGACTTGTCTCAAGCTCTTTGAGCGATTCAGACAGTTGCTCTCTCTGCGATTGACTTAACGCATTGAAGTCTTGAACCAGGTTCGCACTCGCTCGTACGCGAACTATCTGCTCGGCATCGGTAAGCAAAGGAGAAACCATTCGCCAGCGATGCTCAATCGGGTATACCTGAGAGCCGACAATCGCACCATGACGAATCACAGCGCTCTCATCTTTTAAGCCACGAGCAACGGCAACTAGTGCGTTCTCACTCGGGTAACTCGCAAGCGCCATCAATGCCATTGCTCTTTCTTCATCGTCCAAACGCGTGTCTTGAGCATTGTAGGCCAATTGAACCGGATTGATAGCTTGGGTTTCCACCTGTGGCATGAGTGGGCTCGGTGCCACTGCATTCGTTTGATTAGGCGCAGCAACCACAGTGGAAACGCTCAGCGCTGCAACAAGCAATGCGATAGTTGAAAATGGACGAGTCATAGTATTACCCCTTATTCAGTTCATTGCGTTGTTGCATCATTTCGCGAACAACGGAGTCACTATACTGACCATGAGCGACAGGATGACGTGTTGCACGCAAGATGTACGCGATACTGCGATCGACATGTGAGAAGAACTTTTTCCAACCTGCACACAAATAATTCAAGCCAGGTTCACCTTGTGCGGTTCGAATAAAGCGATTTTTGGGACATTCACCGTAGCAAGCAAACTGGTAATCACATTGCTGGCACTGTGTCGTCAACGTACGCGATTTAGCGAAACCAAATTTTTGTTGTTCGGCGCTGTAAGCAACATCATCGAGTTTTTGATGATGTATATTACCAATTTTATACTCTGGATAGACATAATGGTCGCAGGTGTAAAGATCGCCGTTAGGCTCCATTGCGAGGCCTTTGCCACACAACTCACCCAGTGTACACAGTGGGTTCTTACGCCCCATCCAAGTTTCGATACTCGCTTCAAAATATTGGACGAACACTTTACCAATGTCGTGCTTGACCCACTCATCGAATACTGCAATCAAAAAGTTACCCCATGCCATATCCGACACACACCAAGGCTCCATCACCGAATCTTTGTGGCCCGGTATCAGACGTTTATCACCCTGTTTTGGTTGATCTTCAGCGGGCCAAGTTTGCGGCGCCGTGGTGCGAAACGTTTTTTGTTCCACAATCGGAATGAATTGGATTTGCGGTGAACGCACTTCATCACGTAGGAAGCGGTAGACCTCAAGTGGGTTTTGGCTGGTGAGATTATTCACGCAGGTCAAGGTAGCAAAATTCACCTTGTGTTTGTGCAGCAGGTTAACCGCCGCCATCACTTGCTTGAATGTGCCACGGCCCGCTCGGTTGGTGCGGTACGCATTGTGTAGCATCTCTGGGCCATCAATACTTAGGCCAATCAGGAAGTTGTTTTTGGCAAGGAACGCACACCACTCGTCGTTTAACAAGGTACCGTTGGTTTGCAAATCGTTAGAAATAACAATGCCATCTGGCTTGTATTTATTCTGTAGCTCAACGATTTTTTCAAAGTAGTCAAGTCCGAGCATCGTCGGCTCACCACCCTGCCAAGAAAAGATGATTTCTGGGGTATTTTGTCCTTCAATGTAAGTTTTGATGTAGTGCTCTAACGTCTCATCAGACATTCGCGGCGAGCAGCCTTTTTTATACTCAAGCAAGTCCTGTTTGCTGAGGTAGTAACAGTATTGGCAATCAATATTGCAAGCTGCACCGATGGGTTTCGCCATCACATGCATGCGCTTAGACGCCTTACCTTGAAACTGAGGACCTTGAGTAATTTGCATACATCACCTTTCATCTTTTTGTGTACCGTTAGTGTACTGCGGCTATTCCGTGAGTTCATGTTATAGGGGTTATAACCAAAGCTTATGGTGTAAAGTGCTATTATCAATACACTCACATTACCAGAGAACAGATGATGAAAACGAGTCTATCCCTTCTTTCTATACCTCTATTTGTGTTTACTCTTGCCGGTTGTGCGAGTAAACCTGCACATCCACTCGCTGAAAAAATAAATCAAGATATGGTCTGGGTTGAGGGCGGTGAGTTTGTCATGGGGAGTGACTCAGAAACAACAACCAAAGCAGAGCGCCCCGCAAGAAGCGTGAAGGTTGATGGTTTTTACTTATCTAAATTTGAGGTAACTCAAGAGCTATTTGAGTCAGTGATGGGCTCATCATTAAGTTTTTTCAAAGACCCTCAGGTACCAGTAAACAACTTAAGTTGGCAGCAAGCCACGTACTTTGTGGAACAGCTCAACGAAATGACGGGAGAGAACTATCGCTTACCGACCGAGGCTGAATGGGAGTTTGCCGCTCAAGGCGGTATCCACAGTCAAGGTTATACCTACGCCGGTTCTAATAATATTGATGATGTGGCTTGGTACGATGCAAACTCTAACAACCGTGCCCATCCAGTAGGTCTAAAGCAACCGAACGAGCTTGGCTTATACGATATGACAGGTAATGTCGGTGAATTTGTTATTGATGCCTTCGACGATACCTTTTATCGATTTGGTCCAACCGATAACCCTAACAACGCTCAACACAGTGATCTCGGTCTTGCACATAAATCCGTCCGTGGTGGCAGTTTCGCCTACAGCGCAAACGAGTCAGAAAACTTCCGCCGCGACTTCGCTAGTCAAACCATCATTATGTCTGACATGGGTTTGAGATTGGCGAAAGATTAACCCTACGATAAAAGGAATGGTATGAAAACAGTATGGCTTGGTGCCGCCAGTGCACTTTTGATTTCTGCACCGTTTACGGTATTGGCCGAAGAGGCTAAGCCAAAGTTGGTGTTACAAGTCACCGTTGATGGTTTACGTGGTGACCTCTTAGAGCGCTACAAACAGAACTTTGGTGAGGGTGGCTTCCGCTACCTAATGGATCAAGGTACACATTATACCAACGCCCATTACCAACATGGCAACACGGAGACGATTGTGGGGCACGTGTCACTCGCGACCGGTGCACCGCCTTCTGTTCACGGTATGGTAGGTAATGTTTGGTATGATCGACAATTAGAACGACTGGTGTACAACGTCGAAGACGCGAACTACTCCATGCTCTCTGCTGGTGCTGGCGTCGATAAATCCACTGAAATAGATCCCACACAGAAAACTGCGCTGCAGGACGGTCGATCTCCCGCGCCTATCCTCGCGAGCTCTTTCAGTGATGAACTGACTGTAGCATCAAACGGGCAAGCAAAAGTTTTTTCTGTCTCGATTAAAGACCGTGGTGCGATTTCTTTAGCAGGTCACACCGGGAAAGCATTTTGGTTCTCTAAATCTCAGTCTGAATTTGTCACCAGTGACTACTACTACGATCAATACCCAAACTGGGTGTCACGCTGGAACGAAAAACAAATCCCAAACCAGTATAGTGGCCAACGCTGGGAGCTCAGCCTAGAGCGTGATCAATACACGCTGGACGAAATCAGCCAAGAGAACAAACTCGATTTGGCAGGATTCGCTCGCACCTTCCCTCACCCATACGGGCCGTCAAGCTTTAAATATTTCTCTACCATGCTAACAGTGAGTCCAGCAGGTGATGAAATTACGGGCGATTTTGCCCAGACCCTGCTGCGTCAAGAGCGCCTTGGTCAAAGTGGGTTTACCGATTATCTCGCGGTGAGTTTTTCTTCGAACGACTACGTGGTTCACCTCTACGGACCTGACAGCCTAGAAACCGAAGATAACCTGATTCGTTTAGATCGCACTCTGGCAAAACTATTTAAAACCGTCGATGAGCACATTGGTCTTGAGAATACTCTGATCGTCCTTTCAGCTGACCACGGTGTGCCTGAAGTGTCACCAAACGCTAGCCAACTTGGTTTTCGTCAAGCGAGCTACTTTGATGTCAATAACATCATTAATGACAACGTGTTAGCAAGATTAAAGAGTGAGTTCGGTTTAGGTAAAGAAGCCGTACGCCTTTACGCGCAGCCTTACATCTATCTTGATCACGACGTGATTGCGAAGAAGAAAATCGCACTGGCGGACGTACAAGCCGCTATTGCTGAAGAAGTTCGCAAAGTGGAAGGCGTTGCTTATGCGGTCACATCAAGTGACGTAGCAGCGAACCGCCTACCCAATACGCGTGTCTTTGATATGGTGAAAAACAACTACCACCCAGATCGCTCTGGTGATGTGTACTTGGTGTTCGCACCGCGTACTTACATCAACGACATGGATGGCCTCACCATCGCATCAACCCACGGTTCACCTTGGCGTTACGACACGCACGTTCCGGTGATCTTTGCTGGCCATCAGGTACCGGCTCAAGTCGTCAACCGCGACGTGACGCCTTACGACATCGCACCAACGCTATCTAACTACTTAGGCATCACCCTACCGAGTGGCGCCACCGGGCATGTGCTAACGGAAGTGAAGAAATAATCGTTCACGAACTCTAAGGTAAAGGGCTTCGATTGAAGCCCTTTTAAATTTGGCATAAAGCACTAATACCCTAACGCCTTCACCGCCTGTTTCAACTGCGATCTTAGCCATTCGTGTCCGCTTTCTTGAGTGCGGCTCGGGTGCCAGATCATACTGAGTTTCTGCTCAGCGTTACTAAAAGGTAATGGGATCGCCTTCAACTGATACTGCTCAGTAAAGCTTTTTAACGCACGACACGGCCAGATACCAATGTACTCACCGCCACTGATGACAGGCAGCATTTCAAAAGCGCCTGACGCGCGGTACGCCACCTTGCGCTTTGCTAACTCGGTAATGTGCTCGCCGAGCAAACTAGTGCGGCTTTGCCAGCGCGAGACCACAACGTGCTCCTCCTCCAAAAATCCTTCGAGCGAAATGGTATCGCCAATGCGCGGGTGATCCTTCGCACAAACCACGATCATCTCTTCACTGTAAAGTCGCTCATACTTGAGTTTCGTGCGGTCTCTAGGCTCAATATCAATAATTAAATCATAGCGTTGCAGACGCAAATCACTTTCGTAGTCTTCGGTAAAGAGAGGGTGAATCTCGAGTGCTATGTTTGGCGCATGCTGTCTGATCTGCTTAAGCAGCAGGGGCAACAACTGGTAACTCGGGACAGAAACAGAGGCAATTGAAAAGGTACGATTGGTGATTTTCGGGTCAAATTCACGCGACGCTGAAAGCGTTGAGGTGTAGTTTTTTAGCGCGGCCGACATCGCAGGATAGATATCAATGGCAAAACTGGTTGGCTCCACCCCACTGGTACTGCGATGGAACAAAGGCTCGTCGTAAATATCTCGCAAACGCGCCAACGCTTTACTCACCGCAGGTTGGCTGATATCCAAACGTGTGGCCGCTCGGGATAAATTCTGTTCTTCGAAGATCGCAACAAAAATGGGGATAAGATTAAGTTCTGTGGTTTTCATATCGATACAGGCTGGGCAGGAAAGGCGTTATTGTAACGAAAATGCCACTCGGTATCGAAATGAAAACACACAAAATGCTGCCTATATGGCGAAAATTGCCGACAAAAAGCATGTTTCCATCAAGAGTCACGCTTTTTCTTAGCAAGATCAGGGAGTGCTTTAGGCAAGGCGACGCGATTGAATCTCGCACTAAAACGGCCTGTGCTTTGACGGATAAGGCGCCATAACGCTTGATAGACATTGACCGCTTCGCTCCCCGCTTGCAAAGCGCGACTGTGCGTCTGCCACTCGTCGTCCTGTTTCGCGTCAGAAAGCGGTTTAGCGTCAGCATACGAACTCGTAGCAAGCAGCGTACGTCGGCCCGTTCGTGCGCGGTGTTCGCGATAAATTAATGCTCTAGCGGCGCCCCACTCTTTTGCTTTCAGCGTGCGTCTAAACACGAGCCAAGTGGGTGTTGGGTGCGTACGATAGTAACGCAGCGTTAGCTGAGCAAACACAGTAACGCTCAACAAGACAACAAGCAGCGCAATCAACCAAGGCGCGTAGGCTTTAAGCCAAGAGCTGAGCGTATGTTTAATCACAAAACTCTGCCCCTCAATCGTCATCTGCTCAAGTTGCTTCGTCTCACTGTTCCACCACTGGAATTCGATATCGGGCAAGGTAAAGGTTCCGCCTCGCTGCAAGACATACACCACCTCTTCTTTACGCTCTGAACGATAGTTGCCTCGCTGCTGCGTATCGTCGAGGGCACTGGGTTGTGAGTAGGCTTGGTAAAAATCCGATCGCGACCCATCGAGAAGTTCGGGTAGCAAGACGGAGAGGCTATCATTGGCCGTGATACTTACCGTTCTCGTGATGCTATCCCCGACATGAAGCGTCTCATTGGAGCGTTGCCACTGTTGGGAAGCCTCAACCTCACTGGCGCTAAACCAGCTCTTCTGTGTATCTATCAGACCAGAAGGCAATATAACCTGAAAAGGTAACGGTGGCGTTTGCAGCGTCCCCGACAACGGCTTGCCATCTTCCGCCGAGACAGTGATACCCAAAGCCAACGGTGGTACGACATAATCACCCGATGTTTGAGGATAGAGCGTGATCTCCCAACGTTGATGTGACCAAGTTTCACCATTGCGACGCTCCGTGTAGTTGGTGGCTCTTGGGTTACGCTGCATCGCGATCACATTTGCCAACTCCACGTTTTGAATGCGCGTCCCTGCCGTAAACCAACGCGGCGTACTGACATCAATCGTCATGACGATCTGCTCATTCACGGTAAACTGGGGCGTTGCGCTTGGCGCTTGTTCGTCCCCTAGCCAAGCTCGGATTTCGACTTGCGCGCTGCGCTGTTTACCGCCAAACGTCTGGGCATGCGCGCTTGTCGACATTAAAGCGGTGAAACAGGCGCACGTTAGCCAAACCATGATGGATTTCATTGAGACTCTCCCTGCACCGATTGCTGCTGAAGATAAAATTTCGTGCGTAAGAAACGTTTGGGGTCCGCTTCCACCCGTTTTAGCCACTTATCCGCAAGCTCATCACTGCCTAAAATCTCGCGGGCGTTTAAACTCTCTTTGTTGAGCAGCTCTTCAACGGTATTCTCTTCGGCGCCATCGGCGGTTTGAGGGTTATCAGACAACTCATACGAGTCTTCCAACCCATCCGACACACTGGTCTGGCTCTCGCTTAAGCGGTTAATCTCTTCAACGATCCCAGCCAACACATTGCGGTTATTGAGCACATCTTTTCTTAGCGCTTCGGGCAGATTCTCGTCATCAAGCAAACTATTGAGCAAGTTGCGCGCGGCTAAATATTCCCGTTGACGCGCCAATGCACTGGCAGCGTTGTACAAACCAAGATAGTGCGATTCATCACGCTGATCATTTTGCATCGAAAGAAACGCCGTATGGGCGAGCTTGTACTCAGCGGCGTAGTAATAGGCCACGCCTTTATGCAACGGGCTTTGATAATGTTTGGCTGCGCGTAAATAGTCGCCGCGGTTAAACCAGCGCTGACCTTGCTGATCAGGGGTTAACCAGAGATCCCACCACCACTGCGCCGCCTCATCAAGCATCGTCGGTACTTCAACGTTTACGGGTGATTCGGCATGTGTCGAAACAGTTTGTGCTAACACTGGCGATGGCAAGCCTACCGAGCCAAGCAATGTTAGGGCCAAACACCACTGGACCAGCCAGCCTTTTCTAAACCACAACAACATCAGCAACATTACGGGAATCAAAAGCCAATACCCCATATCTTGCCAAGGCATCGCCGAATCGCCGTTCATTTGCATATTACGCTCAACGTAACGGTTGATCTGCTCGACGTCGCTCTCATCAATGCTCATTTCAACCACTCTTCCGCCGACAGCATCCGCCAACTGATTGAGTGACTGAAGGTCGAGGGAGGATTTTGCCTGACTGGTGCTCGCCACTTGCTCATTGCCCGCCGCCAGAATGACGAGCTGATAAGGACGCTCAGCCAAAAAGCGTTGATAGGCATTAATGGCACTCGGCGTGACACCATCACTGACCAATAGCACTGTTGAGCCCGGTTGCTGATTGAGCTGATCGTCGATAAGCGCCAAGGCGGTATCGGCGTTCTTACCCGATTCGGGCATGATGCTTGGTTCGATCGCGGCTAAAAATGGCGCAAATACCGCGACATCTTGTGTCAAGGGCATAGCAGTGTGACCACTACCCGCAAACACGAGCAGTCCGGTGCTGCCACCACTTCGTAGGGCTAACAAGTCACGAATTTTATGTTTCGCACGTTCCAGTCGACTTGGCGCAACATCGGTTTCCAACATGGTATCACTGCTATCGAGTACAACCAGCATCGCTGCTCGATCTTCGCCAAAAGGCGACGCCTCGCGCTGCCATGAAGGGCCTGCGCACACCACTATCGCCAAAGTGACGATCATCACCAACAGTTTGAGGGGTAGCTGCTTGCGCCACCCAGCATCACCAATGGTTAGCGCCTTTCTAAGGTGCGCTGGTAAGACTTCCTGCCAACTCGGTTGACTCTCTTCACGCCAACGCAGCCAAAGCAAAAGCAACATTGGAACCAGTGCCAACAACCAGAAAGGACGAATAAAATGAAACTGGGTAAAAAACTGTACCCACAGCTGGCTATCGAACACCTTGACCTCCTGACTGTGAGCGGCGCGCCCGATGAATGCGCTTGCTTGTCGCCAGCGCAAACGCAAGTAAATAGATCACCACAACTACGGCGATGAGCTGATGATGAATGCTCTGTTTCGGCCTATAAGTTAGGCTTTCAAACAGTTCGGGTTCGATGTCTGAAATGATCTGATAGGCATCACTAAGCGCCGCCCTGTCAAGCGCTTCAAACGCACGTCCACCGGATTCACTGGCGATCCGTTCGATCACCTCCATATCCAGCGCAGTTTCACCCACCGTTTGCGGATCGCCCATCGCAATAACGTGGATACGAACCCCTTTTGCTTTGGCGACTTTTGCCGCATCGATGGGTTCAACAAAGCTGCCAGTGTCGTTCCCGTCGGTGAGGACGATCGCCACTTTTTCGCGTGCGCGAGCCTCGTCACCTGTTTGCGTGTTGCTGTCACTTTGTTCAAACACTTTGATCGCCAAACCGATCGCATCGCCAAGGTGGGTGCTCTGCCCAGCCATCGCCACATCGGTTTGCGATAAGAGTTCAAGCCACACGTCATGGTCAACGGTAAACGGCGTTTGCACAAACGCGGCGTCACCAAACAGAATCAAGCCTAGTCGGTCCCCTTGGCGCGATTGCGCGAACTCTGACAGCACTTCTTTTGCGGCATCAAGACGGGAGACTTTTTGACCTGAGGCACTGGTAAAGTCGGTTTCTGCCATCGACCCAGATAAATCAACCACCACCATCACATCACGGCCGATACTTTCTCTCACTTGTGGTTCGCCCAACACCGTCGGTTTAGCGAGTGCCATCACCACCAACACCCATGAGAGCAGCAACGTCGCACGCTGCCACCAAGTCGGTTTAAGCTGGCTTGCCCCTTGACTTGGCGCCTCGCCCATCGATTCAACCAAAAGGGTAAAAAACGGCACTTTGGTCGCCATCTGCTTGGTGCGATAAGCCGGTGCCCACCAATAGATAAGCAGTGGCAGCGGCAACACCACAAACCAAGCGGGATAAGAGAACTCAAAGCCACTAATGGATAAAAGACTTTGCCAACTATTCATCGTGCGCGCTCCTGATGACGACTCAGCCACTGTTTCGATTGCGCAATCAGCGCTTGTTTGTCGTGATCGCTAAGTGGCGCAGCGGGATTAACTAAATGATTCATCCAACGCTCAGCAAGCGAGGCGTCAAACGGCGAATCCAAGCAAATGGCATTGAGCTTATCCGTAAAGGGGGCGCCAAATAACGGACTGTTGCGGCTATCTAGATAGACCAGCACCACTTTAATGATGTGAAAGAGCTGCGCAGCAAACTTGGGGTCGTTCAGTTCAAGCCTTGCAATGGCGTTCAGCGCTTCTTGGCGGTAGCGATTGCGCCACCAAAAGCGCGCATAGCGGTAGCCGCCATACAGCGCAGCGAGCAGGATAAACAGCGCGACGAGTTTCCAACCTAAGGTTTGTGGCCACCAGCTGATGCTCGCGGGCACGGCGACGTCGTGCAAATCACGCAAAATGTAGGTGCTTGGTGGCGTATGTGTCATACTCATCCTCGCCCTCCTACACGGCGCTGAAACTGCGCAATGTGTTCACCGTCGGTGGCCAATTCAATGTACGGCAAGGTCTTCGACGCCATCAAACGACTGAGCGATTGACGCTGATTCTTCATCCGTTGCTCTAACTCTACATTCGCTTGAGACAGCTTACTGCGACTATCGAGATTTAACTGGTATTCGCCATCGCCGACCACCCAATTCATGGTCGCCAATAGGGACGGGAGTGATTGCTCTAGGGGATCACTGACCATCACCGCCAGCACATCATTGTGTTGTTGGAGCTGCTTAAGACGATCAACATCATGATCTTGGCAATCGTGCCAATCACTGATCATGATAATAGTGGTCTGTTTTAAGCGCATGCGTTGCAGTTGCTCCATCCAATGGGAAAAACTCACGGACGCAGTATCGGTACTGTCCACATTGAGCGCTTGGTTGACCTTAACCAACTGTTTGAGCTGACCAAGCAGTTGATTTTGGCTGCGCTGAGATTTGCTGTGCACAATAGACTGGTTCGAGGCGAGGGAAAAACCGACCCGATCGCCATCTTTAAGGACGCGCCAAGCACACAAGGCAGCCACTTCCGCGGCCACCACAGATTTCATCACCTGCACAGAAGAGAAATACATCGCACTGCGTTGGTCAACGCAGATCATCACGTTGCGATCTTTCTCTTCGGTATAGCTGCGCACATGAGGCTTGCCGGTGCGCAGGGTCACTTTCCAATCCAAGTTGCGAATGTCATCACCTAACTGATAGTGGCGCAGCTCTTCAAAATTGAGCCCACGGCCACGAAACAGCGACGTGTTGCGCCCCGCCAATACGCTGGCCGATTTCAAATGCGGCAGCAGCGTGAAGGATTGTGCTTGAGCTTGCAGGCGCACTAACGTGGCGTAGTCACTATAGAGCCTTGAGTCGAGCCCTTGTGATTTCGGTGCTAATGTCGGCTTAGCCATCACTGCCCCTTACTTATCCAATCGCCACACAATCAAGCAGCTCATTGACCACACGTTGATGATCAACGCCGTCAGCTAACGCGTCATAAGTCAAGGTGAAACGGTGACCGAGCACCGCAGGTGCAACGCTGCGCACGTCATCTGGCGTGACGTGGTCACGTCCTTCGAGCCAAGCACTCGCACGCGCGCACTTATCAAGCGCAATTGACGCACGTGGGCTCGCGCCCACCTCGATCCACTGGGCGAGGTTTGATTCACCGTAGCGCTCGGGTTTACGCGTTGCCATCACCAGTGCCACGATATAATTTTCTACCATCTCGCTGACGCTAATGGATGGCAGTTGTTTGCGCGCATCCAACACATGCTCGACTTCAATTGTATTTACATCTGGGGTCGCACGATTGGCCGCCCCCAACTCCTCGCTGCGTACAAGGCGGATAATGTCTCGCTCCGCTTGGTCTTCTGGATAATCAACCGTCACTTTCATAATAAAGCGGTCCATTTGTGCTTCGGGCAGCGGATACGTACCCTCTTGCTCGACGGGATTTTGTGTCGCGAGTACCATAAAAAGCTCAGGTAGGATGTGCGTTTTATCGCCGACCGTAATCGTGCCCTCGGCCATTGCCTCAAGCAACGCCGCCTGCACTTTTGCTGGCGCGCGGTTCACTTCATCAGCCAAAACAATCGAATTGAAAATCGGACCCGGTTGAAAGTGAAGCTGGTGATGACCATCAATTTCTTGATACACCTCAGTGCCCGTTACATCTGAAGGCAACAGGTCGGGCGTAAACTGGATGCGACCAAAGCGTGTATTGAGAAGGTTCGCCAGCGATTTGACCGAGCGTGTTTTCGCCGTACCCGGTAAGCCTTCTAACAAGATGTGACCATTGGTCAATAAACCAATCACCAATGCGCGTACGACGTGGCTTTGCCCGATGACACTCTTCTCTGTTTGTTCAATCAGGGCGGCAATGGCCTGCTGTGCTTGATTCATATTGTGCTCCACTCTATTTAACCGCAATGTTGCTGCTACTCGCTCGTCTCCAATGAGACCGTATGGCATCTGCCCTATACTAGCGATTTGCCCTATAACTATTGGTTATACCTATCATACTTCGCCCTTTACTTAGGGGCTAATCCAAGCCGCGCCCGCAGTTGTCCCACCACGTCTGCGGGCACCATTTGCGCCAATGTACCCAAACACACCTTAAGGGCATCGTCCACCTCAGCGCTGTGTCGGTTGCGCGCTAACACTTCACACTGGGCATAAAGATGTTGAGGGTTTCCGCCCACTTGATACGCTTGATTGAGCGCCTGACTGGCAGCCATTACATCGCTGCCCTCAAGGGCAAGACCGTACACATACCAATATTGGGCATTGGTTTGCGCGCCTTTAGCCGCCATGGCCAGATAATCATTGGCCTTTGATCGATCGCCGCTGCGAAGCAAAGATAAACCAAGGCTATAAGGGATGATCGAGGAGTTGGGCTGGGCAGTTAGACCACTCAGCAGCACCTCACGCGCTTTACTCTCGTCGCCTTGACTGCGGTAAAGATCGGCCAAATTGATGTAACCGTTTTCAAAATAGGGCTCAATTTGGATGGCTTGCTGATACAAACCTTCGGCCTGCTCCCTGTCGCCCATCTGGCGGTGTACATTACCAAGATTAACGCGTCCAAAGCCGCGATCGGCGTTAAAGCGTTGAATTTCGATGTACTCCTCAAGCGCCGGTTTCAATTGCGCTATCTGTTCAACACTCATCGACAAGTAGCCACTCACCAGAGCTGCAGCAGTTTCGGTTCGCACGGCAAGGACAGGATCACTAAGCAGTGGTGAGAGTATTTTCCACTGTTCGGCAAACTCGTACCCCGACGCACCTTCAATAGCACCAAGGCGAATCATCTCATTGTCGTGTTTGACTGCTCGGGCGAGCGAAATCAACGTATTTTTACTCTGATTTCCCGCCATACGTTCTAGTGCAGAGGCGCGAATAATTGGCGCTAACGAGGCATCTTGCGCACTGTAGGCAAGCGCATCAGCGCTGCCTTGATGCCCGATCTCATCGGCGTAAAAAGCCACGGCAAAATGTTGCTGATTTCGATAAGGAGAGTCTGGGAACCATTCAGCGACTTGCTCGTCCGCCCACTGCGCACTTTGATCGGTGTGACAGGAGGTACAGACATTAGGCGTACCGATATGCTTGGCAATGTCGGCGCGCGGCACGTGCCAGCTGTGATCGCGCCTTGGATCCACCTGCATATACGTCGTCTCTGGCATGTGGCACGTCGTGCATTTCGATGCCTCACTGCCTGGAGCATGGAAGGTGTGCTTTTCTGGCGTATAATCCGATGCTAAGTGACATTGTGCACACACGGCCTCTTCGGCCACTTTCAACTTCGCACTGTGCGGATCATGGCAATTGCTACACGTTACGCCTTTTCTCGCCATCTGCGATTGCAAGAACGAACCGTACACATAATCTTCATCATAAATTTGGCCATCGTGATAATAAAGCTCAGGCGTGATCAGGCTTAAGCGGTACTTGTCAAAAAACGAACCGTTCACATGGTCACCCGTCTCATTGAGCTGGGTACGGCGACTGTGACACTGGGCACAAGTTTGCACTTGGGCTGTTGGCACGATCGCATCCGGTTGCAAAGTCGAGTGCCCTTCTTGATAAACCCAATTAGCAACCGATTGGCCTAAATCACGATCAAAGCCAAGGTGGGCACTGTGCTTTGACCATTCGCTGCGCGGCTGATTGGCATACTGCGTTGCTTGCTCAACGTGTTTACTTCCCGGGCCGTGGCACGCTTCACAGCCGACATTGATTTCTGACCAAGTCGTGTTGTATTGATTGCTCTCGGCATCATAATTTTTCTTGAGGTTAGTAGAGTGACAATCAGCGCACATAAAGTTCCAGTTTTGGCCAGTATTGGTCCAGTAGAACTCATCGTGTGGCTTGGTATCGGGGTATAAATGAAACCAACGCTGCCCCCCTTGCGATTTAGGTCTTGAGTCCCATGCGTACGGAATCAATTGCACTCTGCCATCTTCAAACGCCACCATGTATTGCTGTAATGGCTCAAAGCCAAAGGTGTAGAGGATCTGATGATCTTGCATCTCGCCTTTTGGCCCTTCTAGCGTCACCCAATATTCATCGCCTTTTTGGTAGAAACGGTGCGCTTTGCTGTTGTGCATCGTGGTCACGTCGTTGAAATCTCCGAGCACTGCATCGGGTTTGGCGTGACGCATCGCCATGTCGTGGTGAGATCCTTGCCAAGCCTGTGTTTGTTCAAGATGGCAATCAACACATTGAGCTGTTCCGACGAAGCTTGCCGCATGAAGAGGAACTAGGGTTGAACACAGAGCGACCCACAGCGTCCAGCACAGCACTATGAGTATTTGGCGAGCAGTTGCAAAATGATTAGGGCGTGGGTCTGTCATCCTCATCCTTGAGTTATCAGCAGGTAATCATTGATAAGTAAGAAACAAAAGTGGCTTAAATACAAGCATTTAAGCCACTATATTTTCACTTTAGAAGCGATATCTAATACGAGACACCATTACTTATTGGGCGTTTCTTGCAGTTTATCCATCACTTGTTCAAGTGAGAAACTGGCCGCCTTTTGCCTAGGCGGGAACGCTTCAAACGTTTCTAAGAAACGTCCAACATACGCCTGGGCAGGCACCAACATATACGCTCGATCAAGCATCCAATCGTAGTAGGTGTTGGAGGTGATATCGGCGACTTCATACGGGTCCATACGTAAGTTAAAGATCTTAGGGACACGCAGTTTGGTGAAGGGTTCTGCCCAAATACGCAGTGTGCCCTGTGCTCGCTGCTCCATAAAGACTAGTTTCCAGTTGTGGTAACGCAAGGCGGTAAGATCGCCATCATCGGAGAAGTAGAAGATCTCCTCACGAGGACCGGCCTCTTCAGCGCCGGTTAAATAGGGCAAGAAATTGTACCCATCAAGATGGACCTTGTACTCATCATTGCCCACTTTGTGTCCTTTGCGTAATTTCTCCTTCACTTGATCATCGCCTGCTGCCGCGAGGAAGGTCGGCATCCAGTCCATATGGTGCATGATCTCATTGGAGACACTACCCGGTTTAATCTTACCCGGCCAACGCACCATGGCGGGCACTCGATACGCCCCTTCCCAGTTGGTGTTTTTCTCACCTCGGAATGGCGTTAATCCCGCGTCTGGCCAAGAGTTCATGTGCGGGCCATTGTCGGTTGAGTAAAAGACGATGGTGTTGTCTTTAATGCCCAAGTCGTCAACTTTTTTCAACAGTTCACCCACATGGTTGTCGTGCTCCACCATACCATCGGCGTAAAAGCTGATACCGGTTTTACCCGCACTTTCCTCTTTGACGTGAGTCCGGAAATGCATACGCGTGGCATTCCACCAAACGAAAAACGGTTTATCGGCTTTGACGGCGCGATCCATGAAATCCAAGGCCGCATCAAGGGTTTCTTCATCCACGGTTTCCATCCGTTTACGAGTCAGAGGGCCAGTGTCTTCAATTTTGCCGTCTGCCGTAGATTTGATGACACCACGTGGACCAAATTTTTGGCGAAACTCTGGATCTTGTGGGTAATCGACGTTTTCCGGCTCTTCCTCGGCATTAAGGTGATAAAGGTTGCCGAAGAATTCGTCAAAGCCGTGTGCGGTGGGTAGGTGTTCGTCTTTGTCGCCTAAGTGGTTTTTACCAAATTGGCCCGTCATATAGCCCATAGGTTTTAGCAGTTCAGCGATGGTGACATCTTCCGCTTTTAAGCCAAGATCAGCGCCAGGTAAGCCCACTTTACTCAAGCCAGTTCGCAGCACGGTTTGCCCGGTAATAAACGTCGAACGCCCAGCGGTACATGATTGCTCACCGTAGTAATCGGTAAACATCATGCCCTCTTTGGCGATACTATCGATGTTCGGTGTTTGATAGCCCACTAAGCCAAATGTGTAAGCACTGACGTTGGTTTGTCCGATGTCATCTCCCCAGATAACAAGAATGTTGGGTTTCTCTGCCGCCATGCTGACACTCGATACGCCAAGCAGCGCAGTGGTCAGAATCGCGAGTCGACGCTTAACGCCGTATTCTGTTGCCATAGTAACCTCAGTTGTTGTGATTGTTGCATCCTGCCTTCTAATTGTTAGTACAACACCATGGCAAACGACAATGGCGTGCCTTGATTTCATTCAATATTCATCAAAACTCTTAATATTGGTTCAAAGCTGCAGTCTAACGTATGGAATTCCTATGAGAGCCCGATCGCATATTTGCAATAACTCTCGTTGTCTCATCAACAACAATTGCAATTTATTCAAAAACTTATGCAACACTAATAACCTGTGGTTATAGTCACTATAAAGAGACTTATCCTACATTGACTATTATTGTACGGCGATAAGAGCAAAGTCTTTGTTCTACACAACTCACATAACTATTGGAGTCCTTATGGCTAACCATCTAAGCAAACTGGCTATGGGTGTCGCAGCAATCGCTACGTCTACCATGGCTGTCGCTGCGGATAAACCGAACATCCTAGCGATCTGGGGTGACGATGTTGGTATCTTCAACATCGGTGCATACAACAACGGCATGATGGGTTACGAAACCCCAAACATCGACCGTATCGCTAACGAAGGTGCACTGTTTACTGACCACTACGGTCAGCAATCTTGTACTGCAGGTCGTGCTGCCTTCTTGACAGGTCAAGAACCGTTCCGTACTGGTCTTCTGACTATCGGTATGCCAGGTTCAGATCACGGTATTCCTGATTGGGCTCCAACCATTGCTGATCTTCTTAAAGAACAGGGCTACATGACCGCTCAGTTCGGTAAGAACCACATGGGTGACCAAGACAAGCACCTTCCTACTGCGCACGGTTTTGACGAATTCTTCGGTAACCTTTACCACCTAAACGCAGAAGAAGAGCCAGAGACCTACTACTACCCGAAAGATCCTGAGTTCCGCGCAAAATACGCTCCACGTGGCGTTATTAAGTCAACGGCTGACGGTAAGATTGAAGATACAGGCCCAATGACGCGTAAGCGTATGGAAACGGCAGACGAAGAGTTCCTAGAAGCATCATTGAACTTCATGGAGCGTGCAGTGAAGGCGGACAAGCCTTTCTTCATCTGGCACAACACCACGCGTATGCACGTTTGGACTCGTCTGCAAGAGAAATACCAAGGCGCATCAGGCATCTCTATTTACGCTGACGGTATGTTAGAACACGATGATCACGTTGGTGTGCTGTTAGACAAGCTCGATCAACTGGGAGTTGCTGACAACACGATCGTTATCTACTCAACCGACAACGGTGCTGAAACAGGCACATGGCCAGACGGCGGTGCAACCTTCTTCCACGGCGAAAAAGGCACCACTTGGGAAGGCGGTTTCCGTGTTCCTCAATTGGTTCGTTGGCCTGGCGTAATCGAACCTGGTACTAAGATCAACGACATCATGTCTCACAAAGACTGGATCCCAACGCTACTTGCAGCGGCTGGCGATGACAAAGTCGTAGATAAGCTAAAATCAGATAAGGGTGCGAAATACAACGGTAAGAACTGGCGTGTACACCTAGATGGCTACAACTTCCTACCTTACTTTGAAGGCAAAGAAGAGAAAGGTCCTCGTGAGTCTCTACTTTACTTCTCAGCTAACAGTGACTTAGATGCTGTTCGTTGGAATGACTTTAAAGTTCAGTTTGCGCATATGGAAGGTAACATCGCTGACGGCGTACGTTTCCAAACCAACTGGCCTTCAATTGTTCACCTACGTGCAGACCCATTTGAAAAAGCACCACACGAATCTGGTCTGTACCTACGTTGGATGGCAGATAACATGTGGTTGTTTGTTCCGGTACAACAGCAGATCGCACCATTCTTGGCAACGATCAACCAGTACCCGTTCCAAGCAAGCCAAGTGTTGAACCCAGGTAACTTCAACCAGAACGTGATGATGCTTCAAGGTAAACTGAAGCAGCTTGAAGCGGCGACAGCTAAGTAATTAGCCTTACTCGCTAAGTTCATCCAAAGCAAAACGCTCTGCCACATGGTAGAGCGTTTTTTATGCATTCAACAGTATGTGAAATCCAAGTTATTCATCATCAAGCGGAATCAATTTCGTCGGGCCACCATGTACTTTTTCCCTCTGCCTCTGCACCAAAGCGTAGAAACCTGGGATTAAGAAAGTACCTGCAAGTAGAACACACAACAGCCCGCCGATAAGAGAAACACCTAACGAGTTTTGACTGATGTGGCCCGCACCATTGGCAAAGATCAAGGGGAAGATACCCAAGATAAACGACCAAGACGTCATATTAACGGCGCGAAAACGCAGCTTACCGCCCTGAACTGCCGCCTCATCGATCGGTGACTCTTTCTCTTCGCGCTCGACCTTAGCGAACTCAACAATCAAAATGGCGTTTTTCGCCGCCAAGGCAATTAGCAGCACCAGTCCGATTTGCGCATAAAGATTGAGTGGCATTCCGGCAAGGTTTAACGCCAAGAAAGAGCCGAGCGTTGCAACCGGTACAACCAAGATAATCGCCAGTGGAATACTCCAGCTTTCATACTGCGCCACCATAAACAAGTAAATAAAAATCAACGCCAGCGCGAACGCAAAGATCGCTTGGTTACCCGCTAAGACTTCTTGGTAGGCCATGCCTGTCCACTCGTATTGGTAGCCTTGTGGTAACACTTCCGCCGCGACGCGCCCCATCGCTGCAATCGCATCGCCACTGGAGTAACCCGGTGCTGGTTGACCTTGAATAATGGCGCTTCGGTACATGTTGTAACGCCATGCCACATCGGGCTCAAACACCTGCTCGTAGCTAACCAAAGTACTCAGCGGCACCATCTCTCCCGACTGACTGCGCACATGGAAACGCTGCAAATCGTCCATGCCGCGGCGGTGCTCGCCATCGGCTTGCATCGTAACGCGGAAGTTTTTTCCAAATAGGGTGAAGTCGTTGACATAGAGTGAACCCAGATTGCCTTGCAGCGTCTGGAATACTGACGACAACGGCACACCCAATTGCTGCGCTTTTTCACGATCAATATCGATGTAATAGTGCGGTACGTTCGCCCTAAAGGTACTGAAGGTATACGCGATCTCAGGTTGCTGATTGGCCGCTGCAATCATCTGTCCCATGACCAGCGCCAGATCGGTTCGGCTACGTCCCAACGTGTCTTCGAGTACGAACTCAAATCCAGACGCGGCGCCCATGCCTGGCACGGCGGGCGGTCCCATTGCGAATACAACCGCCTGCGGCAGTGTCATCGCTGCTTTGCCGTTGATCCGCTGGGCGATGGCATTGGCGCTGTGATCACCTGCGAGCGCATTGCGCGCGTCCCAATCATGCAGTTTAACGAACAGAGATGCACCGTTTGACGCTGCGGCACCGGTCATAAAGGAGTAGCCATTCGCGACCGTCACGCCATCTACGCCCGGTTCCTGGCTAACCAAATCAATCAGCGACCCCGTGACCGCCTCGGTCCTTGACAAAGACGCAGAGTCAGGCAACTGGACATTGATCAATAAGATGCCTTTGTCCTCTTGAGGAACAAAGGCAGTAGAAGTCGTTTTGGCGAAAAAGCCAACCGCCACCACAGCAATAACAAAGAATCCCGCCAATAAGACGGTCTTTTTCACCAACAAACCCGCGATTTGACCATAGCGATGTGTCACTTTATCTAACCCGCGGTTGAAGACGTTAAACCAACGTGATGTATTGCCTCCGCCCTGTTTGAGCACCAAAGAACAGAGTGCCGGCGAGAGGGTCAGCGCGTTAATGGATGAAATCACCACAGAAATACAGATGGTTAACGCGAACTGACGGTACATGATGCCGGTAATACCCGGCAACATAGCAACAGGTAAGAACACCGCCAGCAACACCAGTGTCGAGGTAATGATCGGCCCTGTCACCTCTTTCATCGCAAGCAAAGTGGCTTTACGCGGGGAAATGGTTGGGTCTTTCGCCATCGTGGTATCCACGTTTTCGATGACCAAAATTGCGTCATCAACCACAATACCGATGGCCAGAATCAAACCAAACAAGGTGACGGTGTTAATCGTAAAGCCCGTCGCTTGCATGATGGCAAAAGTACCAATCAAGGAGACCGGAATGGCAAACACGGGAATTAAGGTGGCTCGCGCGCTGCCTAAGAACAGGTAGGTCACCGCAATCACCAACAAAATCGCCTCAATGAGGGTTTTGACCACCCCTTTGATCGATTCAGCAACAAACACTGTGGTGTCATAACTGGTCTCATACGCCATGCCTTCTGGGAAGTTGGCACTCATGCGTTCAAGCAAATCCATCACCGCTTGACCACTTTCTAGCGCATTGGCATCCGATTGCAGTGATAACGCGACAATCGATGCATCGCGGCCACGGAACTGGCCGCTTCCGTCGTAAAACTTTTTGCCCAGTCCCACTCGTGCAACGTCTTTCAGATAGACAGTCGACCCATCATGGTTGGCGCGCAGCACCACGTGCTCAAACTCTTCAACGCTCTCCAAGCGCCCTTTAGTGACCAGGTTAAACTGCACTTCCTGTGTTTCGCTATACGGAGCAGCCCCCACTCGACCGGCAGCCACTTGCACATTTTGCTCACTGAGCGCGGCGTAGACATCCGATGTGGTCAGTTTCAGGTTAGCCATCTTGTCTGGATCGAGCCAAACACGCATTGCGTATTCGCCTCCTCCAATAACGTTCACTTCACTGATGCCTTTCACTCGCGCGAGCTGATCTTTGACGTTGAGGTTGATGTAGTTGATCAAAAACTGATCGTCATACTTGCCATCGGGTGAGTAGAAGTTAAGCACCATCAGCAAATCTGGCGAACGTTTTTTCACCGTTACCCCAACCATACGGACTTCTTGGGGCAACTTGGACTCAATCTGCGAGACGCGGTTTTGCACGTTCACCTGCGCCATGTCTGGATCGGTCCCGACATCGAAGGTGACATTGAGGCTGTACGAACCATCGTTAGCGCTTTTTGATGACATGTAGATCATGTTCTCAACGCCGTTAACCGAGGTTTCTATCGGATCGGCAATGGCTTGCTCAACGACTTCGGCACTCGCCCCGGTATAAAACGCGCTCACGCTGACCGAAGGAGGACTAATTTTCGGGTACTCAGCAACAGGCAAGATTGCCAACGCAATCGCCCCTGCTAAGGTTAATATGATCGAGATAACCAGCGCGAACTTAGGGCGCTGGATAAAGAAACGACTCAGCATCCTGCCCCCTTACGATTGCGTCGTATTTGTCGACGTTTCATCTTGCGGTGAAACATGGACAGGCACGCCATTACGCACACGTTGCAGACCTTGGGTAATCACCTGCTCGCCAGCCATCACGCCATCTCGAATGATGACTCCTTGCGGTGTTTGCTGACCAAGCGTCACGTTGCGGCGCTCAGCAATATTGCCCTTTGCTAGGATCATAACAAAGTGCCCTTCTAAGTCGGTTTGTACTGCACGTCTTGCGACCACTACCGCCGGCTTTGCTTGTTTCTCTCGCAACTCAACACGCACATGTTGCCCGGGTAGCAAGCGATAATCAGGGTTTGGTACACGCGCGCGCATTGCAATGGTGCCCGTGTTGAGATCGATACGATTCCCTAAATAGTCCAGCTCGCCAAAGTGGTCAAAAGGTTGACCGTTTTCAAGCAGCACCTGTACCTCCACAGAGTGGGCCCCTTCACGGCCATCGCCTTTGATTGAATCCATCCCAAGGTCTAAGCGTTCACGTTCACTTATGCTAAACGCCGTGTGGACAGGGTCAAGACTGACGAGCGTTGTCAGCACACCACTTTGCGGAGAAACCAGATCGCCGGTGCTGAAGTGGCTCTCGCTGATGCGACCCGAAAACGGTGCGCGAATTTGGGTATACGAGAGATTGACCTCAGCCAAGTTGACTTGCGCTTTGCCTGCTTCAACTTGTGCTTGCGCGCCAAGCAAGTTGGCATTCAAATTGTCAAATTCTGACTGCGAGATGCTGCCTTTGGGTAACAGGTTTTTCCCGCGTTCGAAATCGAGTTGCGCTTTTTTCAGCGCGGCGTTCGCCTGCGCCAAGCTTGCTTTAGCACTCGCCAATTGCGCTTCAAATGAAGAAGGTTCGATAGAGAAAAGCAGCTGACCTTTTGCCACCATCTGCCCTTCGTCAAAATGGCGCGCTTTAAGGTAGCCTGTCACTTGCGCCGTGATGTTGGTATCTTCCACCGCCTCCACGCGGCCAATGTAGGATTTGCTTTCTTGGTAGGAAATTTCAGTGACAGGTTCAACGACCACTGACGGCGCTGATCCACCTTGGGCAGCCGTAGAAGAATCGTTGCAACCTGTAATAAAAAGCGCACTGGTGAGCGCAGTGATGATTAACGTCTTTTTCATGATAAACCGCTAATGAAATGAAATAGGTTCATCATAAACATAAACACAATTCACATCGCTTCTGTCCGAGAAGTATCAGAGCGATACCGTATTGTGTATCAGTTTGTAACTAAACGCCTTTGCAGTAAGTTATCAACTTGTTGATACAAAACGTCGGGCGATGGCCAGGTATAAACCAGTTCTGGAACTTGAGTACCACATGGGGCATTCCATAGCCTCTCTTGTGCTAACTGACCACCAAGATGCTCATAGAAATCAATCGCCTGCTGGTTCCCCTTGAGTACTTCGAGATACACCCCGTTATCAGGGAAATATTGACGTGCCCAATCGGCAATCGCTTTGAGCAGTGTCAGGCCAATACCGCGGCCGCGAAAGTAGTCATCCACATGAAGGGCATCAATGATGGTGCCGCGCTCAAAATCATGATTACCAAAACCACACACAAAGCCGCACAATAGCCCACCTTCTTCAATCAAATACACCGCTTGATTGAACGGTGGATTGGTTAAGCGCGTTTGCCAGATGATTTTACGTTCGGATTGTACCTCTTCTCCGAGATACGCTTTAGATAGGATGCCAGAATAGAAGCGTTGCCAACTTTTTGCATGCAATCCTGCTATACGCTCGAAGTCGCTATATTCCGCTACTTTTATTTCCATTTATAGTTCCTTATTACTTCCTGTAAGGATGAATTACACATTCATACTATTGAACATTTAACAAAAAGCCAAACATCCTGTCAAAGATAAGCAATAAATCCGGGCCTATTGGGTTCACTTTGCAAACAAAACAGTGAATTACTCTGTTACAGATTTGGCTCTCAGTCCTTTCAACTTTCGTTTGACTTACACGTGTACGCTGACTATTCTAGCGAACACGTGTTAGCTGAAGGTTTGCATCATGTCGATTAAGGAAAAGCCGCCTCTCATTTGGGTCAATGTTTTACTGTTTGTTTCTACCTTTTTAGCCGCTGCGATTGCCGCTCCGTGGTATGGCATCGAGTTTGGTTATAAGTGGCAACACTGGTTTTGGCTGGTGGTGACGTACTCGTTTTGTAATCTCTCCATTACTGCAGGCTATCATCGCTTGTGGTCCCACAAAACATACCAAGGTCACTGGTCAATCCGATTGCTGTTTGCGCTCGGTGGTGCTTTTGCTCTGCAAAACAGTATCCTCCATTGGAGTTCTGACCATCGAGTCCACCACAAACACGTCGACAACAATGACAAAGATCCCTACTCGGCCAAACGCGGGTTTTGGTTTTCTCACATTGGCTGGATGCTAAGAAACTACAATCAAGAGATCTACGCCGATTACGCCAACTGCCGCGACTTACAGAAAGATAAGATCGTGATGTGGCAACACAAACACTATCTCTTACTCGCGTTGGTGACCAACCTTGGTATTCCTGTGGCCCTTGGCCTTCTATATGGCGATGTTTGGGGCATGGTGTTGATGGTAGGCGTCGTGCGTTTGGTGCTGAGTCACCACTCCACCTTCTTCATTAATTCATTGGCGCACATCTGGGGTGCTCAACCTTACACGGACAAGAACACCGCACGTGACAACGGGATTCTCGCGTTCTTCACGTTTGGTGAGGGTTACCACAACTACCACCACATTTTTGAAAATGACTACCGCAATGGTATTCATTGGTGGCAGTACGATCCGACTAAGTGGCTGATAAAAAGTTGTGAATGGGTAGGATTGGCAGAGAAACTTCGCGTAACTCCAAAGATTAAGATAGAGAAAGCGCGCGCAAAAATGACGCTAGAGCGAGCCAAATCTAACATTCGCTCTATGCCAAATGCGAGCCTCATCAGCGATACGCTCAACAAAGAGTTTGAGCAGTTGATGAGCAAAATGACCGACTACTACGAGGTGAAGAAACAGGTCCTCGAAGCGAAGAAAAGCAATATGGTTGAGCGCTACGAGCAATCCCTCTTAAAACTGCGCTATCAACAGTTGAAACAGGATCTCGCCGCACAAAAACGTCGCTGGGAAGGACAAATCGCTCAATACGCCTAATCAGAACACTTTGTTCAGTCTAAAGTATCTAAACTAGATTAATAATCACCTTAAACGATCAAAGGGAGCTGACGCTCCCTTTGTTGTATTCATGTTTCGATAATGGCTTGTCTTGATTAGAGTCCCGCTCAAACCGCACTCTTGCTATTAGCCAATCATACGCTCGTCTTGGACACGATGCTCGTTGATCAACACCGTAGTTGCACGTTTGAAAAAGTTGAAGTCGGTCGCGGTCGCACTGGTGTAGGCCCCCATCATGCGACCCACCACCAAGTCACCATTTTCGAGTATCGGAAGCATGATGTTTTCCGCAATCACGTCAATACTGTCACAGGTTGGACCTGCCAGTACGCTTGGCATCATCTCGCCATCTTGCTTAAGTACCGCCATTGGGTAAGGCGCATCATCAAACATGAGACCACTGAACGAGCCATAGATGCCATCGTCTAGGTAGTACCACATCTGACCTTCACGCTCCGCTTGGCCCATCACCGATGCCACACTGGTTACTGCCTCTGCCACAATAAAACGTCCTGGCTCAGCAATCACCTGCACCGTTTCTGGTAGGGTAGCAAGTGCTTGGTTGATCGGTTGGCAAAACTCATCAATCGGCATCACTTTTTGTGTATAGCACACTGGGAAACCCCCGCCGATATCTAAGGTACTCAGTGCCGGAAGCCCTTTCGCCACCACTTTGTCCATGACATCACGGCAGGCGTGAATCGCGTCGACGTATTTCTGCGGGTTCATCGTTTGTGAACCCACGTGGAAAGAGAGCCCTTTAATGCGAATATTCCACATTTGCGCTGTCTCAATGATCACGAGTGCTTGCTCTGGCGTGCAACCAAATTTCTTCGACAAATCGGCAAACGCTTCATTGTTGCGAAAACTCAAGCGCACTAGCAGCTCAACTTCATCTTGATAAGGCTTAAACTTCGCCAATTCGTTCAAGTTGTCGACCACAAACACGTTGCAACCGTACGCTAAGGCATCACGGATATCGGCATCACGTTTGATTGGGTGAGTATGAATCGTGCGCTCAGCAGGCACGCCCTGCTCGGCCACCAATTCCACTTCGCCGGTAGTGGCAAGGTCAAAACTCGCCCCTTCTTCAAGCAGAGTGCGAACAACAGCAGGGTGTGGCAGTGGCTTAAGTGCGAAGTGCAAGGTGACATTCGGCAGTGCACGGCTTAGCGCTTGGTAGCGTTCACGAATGATGTCGCAATCGAGGAGCATCAAAGGTGCGCCATATTGGCTCACCGCTGATTCGATGAATTGCGCTTCACTCGCTGCCATCGCAGGGGAAGCAAAAGATTGAAAACCAAGTACTGAGTGTGTGTTAGCCATGATAGCTTTCTCCAACAATTTAGGCATTGCTCGTCGCGCCGCCCTATTGGAGGGGTAAGCAAATCGATGAACAATGGAGCGTCAATAAAGCGCAATACGCGCAGTCAAAGTCACTCTTGGATAGTTGCTCTATCGCCTTGCCACAAAACAGAATGTGATGTACTCGGATTGGCTATCATCAAGAAGCAGGGCGATAGTAAGGTCATGAGTCGGTCAGTGCAATAGGAAATGGGCAAAAGAAAAGACACTTATTTTTATCGTCTAGATAAGGATTCTTTATTCACTCCACACGATGACCTAACGCCTGTGATCAGCCCTTTTTCTTACCGCGTCCCGCATGAATTTTCAGCTTGGCTTTCATTTTACGCTTTTCCGATGAACGGCTTTTTTTCCTTGGCGCACGATCAGGTTCCATCTCTTCAATCAGACTCGGTTCGAAGCCCGCCAGCCACTCTTGTGGCAAGCGCTGGTCAAGCAAACGCTCAATCGCTTCCAGTAGGTACTCTTCGTCTTTTGCCATCAAAGAGACCGCTAGCCCGGCTTGACCCGCGCGGCCCGTACGGCCAATCCGGTGGATGTAGTCTTCCGCTTTGTAAGGTAAATCGAAGTTCACCACCTGCTCTAATTGCGCAATGTCTAAGCCTCGCGCGGCGACATCCGTGGCAATCAACGCACGCACTTTACCTGATTTGAAATCGTCGAGCGCTTGTTGGCGTGCCCCTTGGCTTTTATCACCGTTGATAGAAGCAGCCTTAATGCCATCTAACTTTAACTCTTTGGCCAACGCATCACTGCCCTGCTTGGTTTTGGTAAAGACCAACACCTGCTGCCAGTTCTTAGATCCAATCAAATAGGCCAACAATTCCGCTTTGCGTTTTTTGTCGACCGGATAGACCATCTGCTCCACTTTCTCAGCGGTACTGTTGGCCGGAGACACTTGCACGACTTGCGGATCATTGAGCATTTTGTGCGCCAGCGTTTTGATGCGTTTATCAAAGGTGGCAGAGAAAAACAGAGTTTGGCGATCTGGGTTTGTCGCTTTGAGAATGCGCTGAATGTCAGGCATAAAACCCATATCCAACATGCGATCCGCTTCATCCAACACCAAGTAGCGTGTTTTCTTAAGTTGGATGTGTTTACAGTAAAGGTGATCAAGCAGGCGCCCAGGCGTTGCGATCAAAATATCACAGCCATTGGCGAGGTGACGCGTTTGTACATTGATGCTTGTGCCGCCATACGCGGTGACAATGTGCAACTCACTGGTCTGATTGTACGCACTGAGGTTGTCGTACACTTGCTGCGCTAACTCACGCGTGGGCACCACGATCAACGCCAACACATCGTTGCTTTGTGGATCGCGCTTTAACGCCGCTTGGCTCAAAAGTTGGATAATCGGCAAACCAAACGCGGCAGTTTTCCCCGTACCAGTTTGCGCACCGGCCAACAAATCGACCCCTTGCAGCACTTTTGGAATGGCCTGCTCTTGAATGGCTGTGGGCGTATCGAAACCCAAACGTTCCACCGCTGCGACAAGCGAAGAATCAAGACCAAGTTGAGTAAATAGAGACATTGTGCAATTCCAAATAGAGTCGGGTCGGCGATTCTATCAGAAACTCTGCGCAGCGTTGAGCACGTCTGGATATAATTGGTCGAAAATCGCCATTAAGTGAGCAGATTCTCGGCTTAAATCCTCAGCGCACTGCGCCAATGGCGTCATTCTAGGCGAGCGCTGAGCAATTCGGCTCAGCGCAAAGCGGACGTTGTCGAGCTCTTGATATGAGCTCAACCATTGACCTTGGTACATTGCCTTAGCAACACGAATAAAGCGTTCAGGTAGTAGCGGCTCTGTCTGCTGAGCTTGGCTTAGAACGGTGCGCATCGCAGATTGACTGAATTGCTCAAGTGAGACGGGATGATACTCATCAAAGCGGCAGGCCAACGCATGGTCCCAGAACATATCTAACGCGATGGGCGCATAACGCCTTTTTTCACGGGCGAAAAGCAACTTTGCCTGCGCGGTTAATGGGTGGCGGTCTGTGTACGAATCGACAAATCGGTGCAACTTAATACCATCCACCACTGACGGATGAAAACGCCCCTCAGGGTTACCTTTAACAAAATCCCCGAGCAAGTTTCCCATTAGGTTTGAATCACACGCGGTCGCGATATGTAGGTGAGCGAGGTAGTTCATAAAACACAAAGCCAGCGCATCTGCACTGGCTATTCTCTAAAAGAGGGTTGGGTAACACTTACTGACCAAAGAGTTCTTTGGCAAGTTCGAGTGTTTCTTCATCGTAGTTTGATAGATCAAACCCGATTTCCATCGCATCGAGGAGTTCAAGATTCTCTTCGTTGATTGCTTGGTCACTCATAAGACCTCCTTATTCTTCATTTCCCCTGCCCGAGCCTCGAGCAGATCTCCTTTATACGTCTGTTATATGACACTTTTTTGAAAAGTAAAACCCCTTGGCACTGGATAGCGCACTGAGATCCAGTGCAAAACGTTTGCATGACCGCCCGAATAGGCATCACACAGCCAGTTGTAAATAAATATGTACATTAATGGAGTTTTATCTGTACATTTCACTTGATCTCAAGGGAAAGCTCCAACATAATCGCCGATAAGTTAAACAAAGCACTAGAACTGCACTTTTTAACGCCATTATTCTCTAAACAAGCAACAATACAACGTAAAGAATTTCATACATGTCTAAATCAAAGGTTTTCGGTAGTACTTTGATCATTGCTGGTACCACCATAGGTGCGGGCATGCTGGCCCTGCCACTTGCGTCCGCTGGGATCGGATTTTCCACCTCTCTACTTATCATGCTCGTGTTGTGGGCCCTGATGGCTTACACGGCACTGTTGATGGTCGAGTTGCATCAACACGCCGACGCCAAAGCGACACTGCACACATTGGCCGAGCAATTTCTCGGTAAGCGAGGCAAGTGGCTCGCCAGTTTTGCCATGATGTTTCTCTTCTATGCACTCTGCGCTGCTTACATCGCAGGGGGTGGCGCGCAGTTTGGTGAGCGTATAACGCAAATTGCCGAAATTGAGGTCTCACCAGCCATCGCCACCATCGTATTTACACTCATTGTTGCTGTCGTGGTGACCATTGGCACGAGCACCGTGGATAAAGTCAATCGCGTACTCTTTAGCGTGAAGCTGCTCGCGATGGCGTTGGTGCTGACCTTCCTAGCACCCAATGTGACACAATCTTACCTACTGAGCCTTCCGATTGAGCAAGGTTTGATCATCGCCGCTATTCCAGTGATTTTCACCTCATTCGGTTTTCACGGCAGTATTCCGGCCATTGTGAATTACTTGGACGGCCACACGACCTCACTGCGCCGAGCGATTATGATTGGCTCGGCGATCCCCTTGGTGATTTACCTATTTTGGCAGTTGGTGACTCTGGGCGTCGTCAGTCAAAGTACGCTGATGGACAACCAAGGCCTGAGCGCGCTTATTCGCACTTTGGGCGAACAAGTCCATCAATCTAACTTGGCACAAACTATCGGCCTGTTTGCTGACCTTGCACTGCTGACTTCCTTCCTCGGTGTCAGTTTAGGCTTGTTCGAGTTCCTCGGCGATTCGCTGACGACATCGACGCGCCGCCCTAATCGTTGGGTCATTGGTCTCGTGACCTTCGTGCCGCCGATGGGCTTTGCCCTTTTCTATCCTGAAGGCTTTATTATGGCGCTCGGTTACGCGGCGATTGCCTTGGCGGTATTGGCGATATTCCTACCTGTATGGATGGTGAAGCGCTCAAGACAAACTCATCAAAGCGCGGGCTATCAAGTCATCGGTGGCAACATCGCGCTGAACATATGTGGGCTGACTGGGCTTATCATTGTCGGCGCGCAAGTGCTCATCACTGCAGGTTGGCTCCCAGCTCTGGGTTAAGCGACATTAATAATCAGTGAGTATGGATGATGGAAAGGCAGCGTGGCTGCCTTTTTTTGGTTATGGGTTGTGGGTTGTGGGTTGTGGGTTGTGGGTTGTGGGTTGTGGGTTGTGGGTTGTGGGAAAGAGTATTTGATCGTTGGGGGTGGAATAGGAGTATAGGGAGACGATTTTATGTGAAAGTTTTTCTTTACTGGCTCTGTCTTGTGTAGAGATAGTCAAATTCAACGAGGTTGATATGAAACTGAATAGTCACGTGACCTTAGCCCTTATTGCCATTGCGGCAGTGGCGACGTCTTTTCTTGGTCATACACAAAGCGCGGGAGATAGCCCCTCAACGAACGCCGCTCAGAATACCGCTCAGGTAGAAACCGCAACGCTCGCCGGCGGATGTTTCTGGTGCACGGAATCGGATCTGGAAAAGTTGGACGGTGTGATTGATGTGGTTTCCGGCTATTCCGGTGGTAAGCTCGACAATCCGACCTATAAACAAGTCTCTTCAGGAAAAACCGAGCATATCGAAGTGATTCAGGTAACCTTTGATGCCTCTCAAGTAAGCTATGAGCAAGTGCTCGATCAGCTGCTGCGCCATATTGATCCTACCGATGATCAGGGCTCGTTTGTTGATCGAGGTCGTCACTATCGCCCCGCCATTTTCTATCACAATCCACAACAGCGCGATATTGCCAGGCAATTCCTCGCCGATGTGGACAAATTAGGCGTGTTTAAAAAGCCACTGAAAGTAGAGCTCATTGCATTCGATACCTTCTGGCCTGCAGAGGAGTACCATCAGGACTACTACAAAAAGAGTAAAGTGCGTTACAACTACTATCGTTACGCATCTGGACGCGACCAATATCTGGACTCGATTTTTGGTGAAGACCGCAACGAACACCCAGTGACACTGCGTGAGATGATCAACCAAAGTTCCGGTCAAGCCAGTGGCTCTACGTCAGAGGTGAAAACCTACGTTAAACCGAGCGATGAGGAACTCAAAGCTAACCTAACCGATCTGCAATACTACGTGACCCAAGAGGAAGGGACTGAACGCCCATTTGACAACGAGTATTGGGACAATAAACAAGCCGGCATCTATGTGGATATCGTCACTGGTGAACCGCTGTTCTCGTCGACCGACAAATATAAGTCGGGCACAGGCTGGCCGAGCTTTACCAAGCCGATCGATGAGCGTTACATTGTCACTAAAACCGACTTTAAACTTATCTATCCAAGAACGGAAGTACGCAGTCGATTCGCAGACTCTCACCTAGGCCACGTCTTTAAAGATGGTCCGGCGCCAACAGGGTTGCGCTACTGCATGAACTCAGCGGCGATGAAATTTATTCCGCTTGAGGAGATGGCTAAACAGGGCTACGAGCACTATCTCTATTTATTCGAAGGTTGATTAAATCGACATAAAAAATAGCCAGCGTCATTGCTGGCTATTTTTGTTTTTCCATCGAGTGTAATGACGATTATTTCATCACACGCGCTTTAAAGGTGCGGCCTTTCATCTTGCCAGTTTGCAGCTGTTTTAATGCCGTTTTGACGGAATCATGCGTCACCGCGACATACGACACCATAGGTAGAATGTTGATTTTGCCAATCTTGCTGCCATCAATGCCCGCTTGTTTGGTCAACGCTCCTAAAATATCGCCAGCGCGCACTTTTTGCTTCTTACCGCCAAGGATTTGGATGGTTTGCATCGCTGGGTAATAGGGTCTTTCCATCGGTTTTTCCGGCACCGATTGTGGCGTGATCTCTATGTCCATGTACTCTTCAATTCGCGCTACGCGGTACTGCTCTTTTTCACTGAAAAAGCTCAATGCCATCCCTTTTGCGCCCGCACGACCAGTACGGCCAATTCGGTGAACATGCACTTCAGGATCGCGTGACAGCTCAAAGTTGACGACTGCATCAAGGTTATCGACATCTAATCCGCGCGCCGCCACATCGGTGGCAACCAAAATAGAAATGCTCTTGTTGGCAAAGCGAGTCAGGGCTTGTTCACGTTCACGCTGTTCCATATCGCCGTGTAACTCGACCACGCTAAAACCACGCTGAGACAACTCATCCGTCACGTTTTGCACTTCTCGCTTGGTGTTGCAAAACACCACCGACGATTCCGGTTTATGCGTCAGAAGCAATGCCTCAAGGGCATCGTCTCTTTGCTCGGTACTCTCCAGTTGGAAAAACTGCTGAGTAATGGTGCTGCTTTGGTGGGTCGACTCGACTTTAACGATCTTGGGCTCTCGCATCACTTTGTGCGCTAAGCTGTCGATATTGGTTGGGAAAGTTGCACTAAACAGCAAGGTTTGACGATCTGTTGGCGCCTCAGCCAAAATTGCATCAATGGCCTCTTCAAAACCCATGTCCAGCATGCGGTCCGCTTCGTCTAAAACGAGAGTGTTCAGCTCATCAAGATTGATACGACCTTTGCTGAGGTGATCCAACAAACGTCCCGGTGTACCGACCAATATATGCGCGCCATGCTCTAATGAACCGATTTGAGGGCCCATTGGCATGCCGCCACAGAGCGTCAGTACCTTAATGTTGTGAATGCCTCGCGCCAGCGTGCGGATCTCGGTCGCCACTTGGTCAGCCAGCTCTCGAGTAGGACACAACACCAATGATTGAACGCGAAAACGATCCACATTCAGATTGTTCAGCACGCCAAGAGAAAAGGTCGCGGTTTTACCAGAACCCGTCTTCCCCTGACCAATGACATCCTGCCCGTCGAGAATAAGCGGCAACGCCTGCTGCTGAATGGCCGTCATCTCAGTGTAGCCCATTGAGTCTAGGGTCTGCTTGAGTTCGGTTTTGAGGTTAAGTTGGTCAAATGAAAGGTTCACTCTGGTGTCCTTGTTGTTTCAATATGGGTTCGCGCGGTGGCGACTGTAACAAGCGCTTGGTCTGCGCTCGTTACGCTTAAAATGGGTAAAACGAAAAACCGCTTCACAAGAAGCGGTTTTTACTTATCTATCGAATACCGTGTAAAAACTCATGTCGGGTCGCGGGGTTCGATTTGAAAATCCCCCCCAACGCCGTGGTGGTGGTTTCGCTGGTCGCGTCCATCACACCGCGAGATTTGACACAATAGTGAGTGGCATCAATCGTTACCGCGACATCGTCCGACTCCAATAAGGTTTGCAAGGCCACCAAGATCTGCTGAGTCATTCGCTCTTGGACCTGTGGACGCTGAGCAAAAAATCGTACGATGCGGTTAATTTTGGACAAACCGATGATTTTACCGCGCGGAATGTACGCCACCGCTGCACGACCATCGATCGTCACTAAGTGGTGCTCGCAAGTGCTCGTCACGGTGATGTCTTTAACACGGACCATCTCACTGACGTTCATCTTATTTTCAATCACGGTGATCTTAGGGAAGTTGGCGTAATCCAAGCCAGAGAAAATCTCATCCACGTACATTTTGGCGATGCGATGCGGCGTCTCTTCCAAACTGTCGTCACTTAGGTCTAACTCAAGCAGGGCGAGGATCTCACGCATGTGATGCTCGATCTTCTGCTTCTTTTCGTCTCGGCTAAATTCGTTGGGCACCATCGGGGTTTCTAACCCGCGACGTTCTAGCGCCTCTTTTACTAACTTCGCGGACTCGCTAAGACCTGACATTCGACTTCCTCTTAATACTCTAACTGCCGTCAAATCGGGATATTTACCCCTTTCGGATGGCTGACAAGGATACTCGGATTTTTGAATAATTACATCCACATTTTACTGACGGGGATTGATTTGTGCTGCTTTTTGTATGGTAGAGTGTCAACCATTAAGTCAACCCTAAACGCCTGTGGTTATTTGGGGCGAATAATAATCAAAACAACGGAATTTACTCTATGGGATGCTGTGACGCACCGGGCCTAATGCCCATTGAAGAAGCGATGGAAAAAATGCTATCGCCGATTAAGCCGATTCAAACCACCCTACGCTTACCGCTCGCCGACGCGATCGGTTTTGTACTTGCACAAGATATTCTCTCGCCTATTAATGTGCCCCCTTTTGATAACTCTGCGATGGATGGCTATGCCATCAGGCGTGCGGATCTGTCCAAGCAAGCGATCTTGCCACTGGCGGGTAAATCTTTTGCAGGCCAACCGTTTGAAGGTGAATGGCCAGCAGGAAGCTGCATTCGCATCATGACTGGTGCAAAAATTCCTGACGGTGCCGACGCCGTGGTCATGCAAGAAAATACCGAAGTGAGTGATGAGGGTATTCGCTTTCTGCAAACCGATGTCAAACCCAACAACAATATTCGCCCAACCGGAGATGATATTCGCCAAGGCGATGTGGTGTTACCCAAAGGGGCGAGACTGACGGCCCGCGATATTCCCATGATCGCGACGCTGGGGGTAAGTCATGTTGATGTGGTACGTAAACCTAGAGTAGCGTTTTTCTCCACAGGGGATGAATTGAAGCCACTCGGCGAACCTCTACTTGACGGACAAATCTACGACAGCAATCGCTACGGCATCAAACCGCTGATTGAAAAGTTTGGCTGTGAGCCGATTGATTTAGGCATAGTACCCGACTGCCCTGAAAAGCTGGCCGCAACATTTGAACAGGCACAAAGACTGGCTGACGTGGTGGTGACCTCGGGTGGCGTCAGTGTCGGTGAAGCGGACTACACCAAAGACATCCTCGAACAGCTCGGCGAAATTGGTTTTTGGAAGTTGGCGATCAAGCCGGGCAAACCGTTCGCGTTTGGTCAACTCTCCAGTGCGTGGTTTTGTGGGCTGCCGGGTAACCCCGTCTCTGCGGTTTTGACCCTATACGTGCTGGTGCAACCCATGTTAGCGAAATTAGCCGGACACACGCAGTGGCAGGCGCCGCCAATGATTCCCGCCGTGACCCACACCGCCTTCAAAAAATCGCCGGGGCGTACAGACTATCAACGTGGTATCTACCGAATCGAAAATGGGCAATTTGTGGTTGAAACGACAGGTAATCAGAGCTCTGGCGCCTTTCGTTCTATGAGCCTTGCCAACTGTTTCGTGATTTTGGAGCGCGAACGGGGCAATGTTGCCGAAGGCGAAACCGTTCACATTCAGCTCTTTAATTCAACCTTGTACTAATAAGGGGGGAACTTGGTGATGTTATCTGATCAAGAAATGCTCCGTTACAATCGCCAAATTATCTTGCGCGATTTTGATTTTGACGGTCAAGAAACCCTCAAAGAGGCCTCTGTCCTCATTCTGGGCGCCGGCGGCCTTGGCTGCGCGGCCAGTCAATACCTCGCCGCCGCTGGCATCGGTACCTTGACCTTGGTTGACGATGATGAGGTTGAGCTGTCGAACCTTCAGCGCCAAGTGCTCCATCATGACCAAGACATTGGCAAGAAAAAGGTCCAATCTGCGGCGGAGTCTCTAGGTCAATTGAATCCGCACGTCGTCGTGCATACGGTCGAGTCGCGTTTGGACGACATTCGTCTCTCCCAGCTGATCGGCGTTCATTCTCTTGTGATCGATGCCAGTGACAACGTAGAAACACGCAATCAGCTAAACCGCCTTTGTTTTACTCATAAAGTTCCACTTGTTTCTGGCGCAGCGATCCGCATGGAAGGACAAGTAAGCGTATTCACTTACCAAGACGCGCGTAAACCGTGTTACCAGTGCCTGAGCGCGCTATTTGGCGCCAATGCGCTGAGCTGCGTGGAGGCCGGTGTTATGTCTCCCGTGGTCGGAATTATCGGCGCGATGCAGGCACTCGAGGCAATCAAAGTCATCACCCATTTTGGTCAGCCTTGTGAAGGTAAACTCCTCATGTTTGACGCGCTGACACTCAACTGGCGTGAAATGGCACTGATGAAACAACCTGATTGTCAGGTCTGCGGCTCACAGCAGTAACAGCCTGTCTGGACGTGGCTCAAATCACATCTAACAGGCGCACCTAAATCAGCACCGAAAACGAATAAGGAAAATCAATGTCAGCACTCGTTAACGCCCACTGGCTCCGTGAGCACCTTCATCGCCCAGAGCTGGTGGTATTGGATGCCAGTATTTCATTCCAGATCCCCAATACGCCTGCGCCAGTGCTTGATGAGGTGATCCCCGGCGCGCTGCGCTTTGACTATGATGACGATTTTCACGATCCCAGTTATGGCTTGCCGCATATGATGCCAAGTGAAAGCGCCTTTAACCGTCAAGCCCAAGCATTGGGTTTAAACAATGACAGTGTGATTGTGGTGTACGACAACACGGGCACTTTCGCATCGCCGCGTGCTTGGTGGATGCTAAAAAGCATGGGCCACGAGCAGGTCTATGTGCTTAACGGCGGCCTACCTGCTTGGATAGCGCAAGGTTATGCGACGCAACCAATCCACAATGAATCCAAAGGGTTGGGGAGCTTCCAGGGCCAACGTAGCCAAACTGGATTTATCCATGCTGATAGTGTTCTAGCGTTTGCCAATACCAACAAAGCAACCATACTCGATGCCCGCTCACAAGCCCGATTTGATGCCCAAGTACCGGAACCCAGAGAAGGGATACGTAGTGGTCATATTCCCCACTCTCAATGCTTGCCTTTTTCTTTACTCATCGACAACGGGCAAATGAAAGACCGTGAGGCTCTCACTTCGGTATTTGCATCACGTCTTGCCGCGCACAATGACAACCAACCGTTAGTATTCAGCTGTGGCTCTGGCGTCACCGCTTGCATTTTAGCCCTCGCGGCGTATGAGCTCGGCCATCGCCAACTGCAGGTCTATGACGGTTCATGGACGGAATGGGGAAGTCTCCCTGACCTGCCTATCGAGTGCTGACCCACTAAACACATTGCGATTTCCGCTACTGAACTGGCAGAAGTGGCGCAATACCTCGACATGCAAATGAAACGGTTTAGGACCGCTTAATCCAGTTCACAAACACCTAAAACACCACCGCGCCCTGACGCGGTGGTGCTAGTTTGAATCCCCCACTGGGTTCATTTGTTCATCCAAGTTCAGTACGGTCAAAGCATTGCTGACACTGGTCGCGATAACATCGATAACGCCGGTTCGCAATGCGCCCAGCAGAGCCAAAGGCTTACTGTTTTCTGCCGCTATGGCGATCACCTGCGAGATGGGCCTAAATTCTTCGATGCCCAGCCCTATAACCCTGTCGCTCATCACTGTGGTCGCACTTACGCCGTGGATGTCAAAAAAGTCATAGCCAGCAAAATCCCCAACGATCCCCTGCTGCATACGCGCCTGAACAACTTCTTCCGCACTGAACCAGCCCAAATCGACCATATAGCTGTTTTCACTCATGTCACCGATGCCCACTAGGGCGACATCGGCTTTGCGCGCGAGATCTAACGTCTGCTTTACCGTACCGTTTTGCATAAACGCCAGTTTTTGTTCGCGGTTCTCTGCATAAGCAGGGGCATAGAGGGTTTCTGAACTGCCGCCATAACTTTTGGCAAACTGACGGCAAATATGGTCAGCATTAAACATCCCACCGCGCGGGTGTATACCGCCAATCCCACAGACAAATTTTACCTCGCGTTGTGGGATCACACCGACATGGTGGGCAACCGCTGAGACGTTGCGCCCTTGCCCGACCGTCACCACAGTGCCATTTTGTAACGTGCTCGCCATATAGCGCGAGACCAACCCCGCCACTTGCTGGCGTTGCAACTCTTCACTGGGCTGATCGAGCGCGACGAGTGCGCGCTTCACGCCAAAGCGCTCAATCAAGCGTTGCTCAATTTTGGCGCTGAACACTGGGTGATATTTGACGGTAATTTCAACGATGCCCTCGTCACGGGCCTGCTTTAACATCCGCCCGACTTTGGCGCGCGAGACGGCAAATTTTTTGGATATTTCTTCCTGGGTTGCCCCATCTTGATAGTAAGCCACCGAGATTTCTGTCAATAAATCGGTGCTATCAACCGAGACCTCTTGCTGTGTTTTACTCATGCTTCACCTTTATTGTCCTTGCGATTCAATCAGGACTTACCGAGTTAGATGGAATGGATATCCGTCTGTAACAAACGCTCAAGCTCGTAGCATATGTCACCCTCTCATCAAACACCAACATTTGCTCACCGTCGATACATTTTCTCATAAGAATTTTGACCCAGTTCAACCCAATGTTCTCGCTAGCTTTGGGCGCGCAAACGTTTCATCAATTTTTGGCGTCATGCCAAGACAAATAAAGCTTGATAAAGCTCACTGAACATCAGGATCTAGCATTGACTTTAACCCCAGATCAGATAATTATGGACCCATCATTTACTCAACGTTAGAGCAAATGTTCACAACAACTGCTCAGACGCTGGAAACATTGTGGTCGTGGTTCGCCTTTTTATGACACTAACGCATCAAATTCATAAGACGATCCGCGCACTCGCTTGCCAATGCACCGCACACATCTTAGGTACGGATGTGGACACCCAAGAAATAGGATGATCGAAATGAGCAACAAACTCGCACAACTTCGTAAACTGACAACTGTCGTCGCTGACACTGGTGAACTTGAAGCGATAAAAAAATACCAACCAGAAGACGCCACTACGAACCCATCTTTGATTCTTAAAGCGGCACAAATTGCTGAGTATGCCCCTCTTATCGATGACGCGATTGCCTATGCAAAATCTCAAAGCAGCGACAAAGCGCAACAAGTTCAAGACACCTGCGACATGCTGGCTGTTAACATCGGTAAAGAGATCCTAAAAACCATTCCAGGCCGTATCTCTACCGAAGTGGATGCTCGCCTCTCTTACGACACCGAAGGCAGTGTCGCGAAAGCACGCCAACTGGTGAAAATGTACAATGATGCAGGCATCACCAACGATCGCATCCTGATCAAACTGGCTTCTACTTGGGAAGGTATCCGCGCAGCAGAAATCCTTGAGAAAGAAGGCATCAACTGTAACCTTACTCTACTCTTCTCTTTCGCTCAGGCTCGTGCGTGTGCTGAAGCGGGTGTATTCCTCATCTCGCCATTCGTTGGCCGCATTATGGATTGGTACAAGGCGAAGGAAGGTCGTGACTTTGAAGCTCAAGAAGATCCAGGCGTACTTTCTGTTACTAAGATCTACAACTACTACAAAGAGTACGGCTACCACACCGTCGTTATGGGCGCAAGCTTCCGTAACATCGGCGAAATCCTAGAACTCGCTGGCTGTGACCGTCTCACTATCGCACCTGCTCTTCTTGCTGAGCTCGAATCAGCTGAAGGTGAAGTGGTTGAGAAGCTGGTTGACTCTAAAGGCGCCGCTGAGCGTCCTGCACCAATGACACACGCTGAGTTCCTATGGGAGCACAACCAAGACCCAATGGCGGTTGAGAAGTTGGCAGAAGGTATTCGCAACTTCGCTGTCGACCAAGGCAAACTTGAAGCCATGATTGAAGCGAAACTTTAATCAACAGAATTTAAAAAGGGGAACGTTTGCGTTCCCCTCTTCACATCTTTTTAAGAAACCATCTACTAGTCGGTATTTATTATGGATCGCAAATATTTAGCCAATGCCATTCGTGCGCTGAGCATGGACGGCGTACAACAAGCCAATTCAGGTCACCCGGGCGCACCTATGGGTATGGCAGACATCGCTGAGGTGTTGTGGCGCTCTCACCTCAACCACAACCCTTCAAACCCAGAGTGGGCTGACCGCGACCGTTTTGTGCTTTCAAACGGCCACGGCTCTATGCTGATTTACTCATTGTTGCACCTTAGCGGCTACGAGCTATCGATTGACGACCTGAAAAATTTCCGTCAACTGCACTCTAAAACGCCAGGCCACCCAGAGTATGGCTACGCACCGGGTATCGAGACCACTACAGGTCCACTTGGCCAAGGTATCACTAACGCAGTCGGTATGGCGCTAGCGGAAAAAACGCTCGCAGCGCAATTTAACAAACCGGGCCATGATATCGTTGACCACTTCACCTACGCATTCATGGGTGATGGCTGTCTGATGGAAGGTATCTCGCACGAAGCCTGTTCTTTAGCAGGTACGCTAGGCCTTGGCAAGCTGATCGCGTTCTGGGATGACAACGGCATCTCTATCGATGGTCACGTTGAAGGTTGGTTCTCTGACGATACGCCGAAGCGTTTTGAAGCGTACGGTTGGCACGTCATCCCAGCAGTAGACGGTCACGATCCAGAAGCGATCAACGCCGCCATCATTGCCGCTAAAGCGGACCCTCGCCCTACTCTAATCTGTACGAAAACCATCATCGGTTTTGGCTCGCCGAACAAGTCGGGTTCACACGACTGTCACGGTGCACCTCTCGGCGCTGAAGAAATTGCAGCGACACGTAAAGAACTAGGTTGGGAGCACGGTCCTTTTGACATTCCGCAAGATGTCTACGCGCAATGGGACGCGACAGAGACAGGCGCAGCTAAGGAAGCAGCGTGGAACGAGAAACTGGCAGATTATGAAGCAGCATATCCAGAGCTTGCAGCAGAATTCAAACGCCGCGTAAACGGTGAGCTACCTGCCGAGTGGGAAGAGAAAACCAGCGCCATCATCGCTGATCTTCAAGCGAACCCAGCCAACATCGCATCACGTAAAGCCTCTCAAAACGCGCTAGAAGCGTTCGGTGCGATGCTACCAGAATTCCTAGGTGGCTCGGCTGACCTTGCGCCTTCTAACCTCACCATGTGGTCTGGCTCTAAGTCTGTTTCTTCGGAAGATCCATCTGGTAACTACATCCACTACGGTGTACGTGAATTCGGTATGACAGCGATCATGAACGGTATCGCTCTGCACGGTGGTTTCGTACCATACGGCGCAACTTTCCTCATGTTCATGGAATACGCTCGTAACGCAATGCGCATGGCGGCTCTGATGAAAGTTCAGAACATCCAAGTGTACACACACGACTCTATCGGCCTTGGCGAAGATGGTCCGACTCACCAACCGGTTGAGCAAATGGCATCGCTACGTCTCACGCCAAACATGAGCACATGGCGCCCATGTGACCAAGTTGAATCTGCGGTAGCTTGGAAGCTAGCTATTGAGCGTAAAGACGGCCCAACGTCGCTCATCTTCTCTCGTCAGAACCTTGCACAGCAAGAGCGTAGCGAAGAGCAAGTCGCTAACATCGCTCGCGGTGGTTACATCCTGAAAGATTGTGAAGGCAAGCCAGAGCTTATCCTTATCGCAACAGGCTCTGAAGTTGAGCTCGCGGTTAACGCTGCGGCTGAGCTCACCAAGGAAGGGAAGAAAGTGCGTGTTGTTTCAATGCCATCAACCGATGCCTTTGACAAACAAGACGCTGCGTACCGTGAATCCGTACTGCCATCAGATGTGACCGCACGTATCGCCATCGAAGCAGGTATTGCTGATTTCTGGTACAAGTATGTGGGCTTCGGCGGCAAGATCATCGGTATGACCACCTTCGGTGAATCCGCACCTGCAGGCGAACTGTTCAAAATGTTCGGATTCACGACAGAAAACGTGGTGAAAACCGCGAAAACACTGATCGGTTAACGGACGGATTAGTTTGTGATATGCGATGCCCCGCTAGTGATAGCGGGGTATTTTAGTATTCGTGAGAAATTTTATCGAGGTAGAGCACCTTCAATAGGTCCAATTCAGGGAGATGACTTTTTGAGCGTTTCACCCGCAGCGAGACCAACCAACGATCACTGTTGATTCTCGAAACAAAAGAGTTGAGTTTGATCAGTTTCCCTTCATTAAGTTGCTCTTTCGCTACATGATCTGGCAAATAGGCGATCCCTAACCCCTGCACGCAGCTATTGAGCAAGCCATCGATACTTTCTATTTGAATATGACGTTTACAGTATTTAATTTCATCCAATAGAACTTCCGTTGTATTCATCGGCGTCAATAACGCTAAGGTTATCATTCGTTGTAACGTCAGTTCTTTGTCTTTAAACGCCCAAATAATGGGATTAATATACCAACTGGCGGATACTTCTGTAATGGGGTAATCACAGTAGAGGGTTGAATCAAACTCAAAAAAGGTGCCGATTACTGCATCCAAATCATCGCAAAACAATTTCTTTTGTAAGTCTAACGTGCTTTGCTGAACAATATTAACTTTGTTATCTTGATAAGTAGACATATATTCAATCAATGGATTTAACACCCATTCCGTTTGGATTTTTGGGTCCAATCCGATATTGATCATTGGCGCTTCTCGGCTAGAAACGTTACTCACCGACACTAAAAAGGCTTTGGATTGTTCTAATAGATCGCGAGAGAGGTGCAGCACATGCTTACCACTTTCTGTCAGAATCGGCAACTTCTTTGAGCGATCAAACAGTTGCACATTAAGGTCTATTTCAAGGTTTTGAATCGCTACACTAATCGTGGCTTGAGACTTTCCCAGTTTTTTTGCAGCGGCACTGAATGAACCGCTATCTGCGGCAGCAACAAACGCTTCAACCTGATCTAAATTTACTGACATCACTTTCCCCGGCAACAAGTGTATTACGTTGTGAACTTCTTTTTGTTTATATGGAATAGTCACCCATAAAAAACAAGCGCACAATAGTTTAGTGAAAATAATTTCATATAAACGATTGCTTTATTCCCATTTGTATTATTAGTGAGATTTAAGAACACAAAAAAATGCGTGGCAAAGCCACGCCAAATGGAAAAAAGACAGGTCATTACAACTGCCTATAAATGGAGAAGCTTAATTAGTGGTCACTAAATCAACGCGGCGATTCTTTGCTCGCGCTTCGGGTGTATCATTCGGAGTTAATGCTCTTTCAAAACCATAACTTACCGTGTTTAATTCTTCCTTGTTGTACCCTTTTTGAATTAAGTACGATGCGACCGTTTCGGCACGTGCGAGACCCAACGCATGGTTGTAACCTGCCGTACCGACATTATCAGTGTGTCCTTCGATGGACAGACGAGGCGCTGGCACTTTAAATTGCTGATACACCTGATCGAGCACCTGTTTCGATGCTTCGGTTAAAGTGGCTTTATCAAAATCAAAATAGACGATCGCAAACGGCGCGTCGCCCTCTTTTATTTGGCTGTCTGCGTATTCGTAGCACTCGCTGCGCACGAGCGTATTCGTCTTGCTGACGTCCATATGGATTGCCCCATCACTGGCGTGAGCAGCACTGACCAACTGGCCAGATCGGTGCATCACCCAAGCCTGGTGTGAGCTTTCTATCGTTTCAGTGACCATCACTTCGCGCTTCCCACAAGCGACCACTCGCGGCATCACCTCATTGTGATTGGCTTGCAGGTCCACCTGTGGCGGCTGGGCGGTTGGCGTTTGAACGCAGCCCACCACAAACAAGCTCGCAGTGCCTATCCCGTATATTTTGTTCATTCGTTAACCTCAGAAAATCGATAGTGAAGTTTAGTTTGCATCTTTTGCGCGCCGCCGGAGCCGGATTGCAACATCTCTAAAATTGCTTCAAGTAAGTCATCAGCATTATCGATATCAATAATGTTGTCTTCACCCACGCACTTCTTAAACGCTTTGTGGTTAGACGCTTTGAAATCGAGGCCGATTACCCCCATATAGGCCGGTGAATCCTCATCATGCGTAAAGTATTCGAGCATCTTTGAACACATCCCTTTGTCGACTAGCTGTTCTAGTGTGTCCTGCCAAGGGTTTTCTTGCCCATCGCTGATGATCAAAAACATCTTGATGCGTTTGTTGTAGCGCTCTTGATCCTCATCCTCCAATTGATCAAAATCTTTCGGCTTGCCGCGCATCATCATCTTGGTGCTGCCCAAAATGCCTTGGTAGGCGCTCGTCCAGCCGGCGGCGTGCATGGATTGCACTTTATCAATCTCACTCTGATTATCGGTCAGCTCGATACTCTCAAAATTGGCCCATTTACCCGCGCTATCGGTATTGAGACAAAGACCAATTTTATCACCAAATAAGTTCGCCGCTTGTGCTCTAAAATCTCCCGCGTAGGCATGTTTGTCTTCATCAAAGAGAGAGACTAAGGTTTTATCTAAATCGACCCAATGCAGCCTATCTGGCAATCCTTGATCAGCATCCAACCAATTGTTTCTCGTAATATAATGCGCCATTTTGGCGTGCGATTGCTGCGTACCCGATGGACAGTTCCTGCTGTTACTCGCACAACGGTTCGCTGTGGTCTGCGACTGCAACGCCCACGTCATCCAATCCACTTCCCCAAACGATGCATAACCTGAACCTGTTGGTGTCTTTTGGTTGTATTCCAGATACGTTTTGCAATAGAGCGTATTGTCGTGGCGCTCAATCGTACGCAGATTAAACGGAATAAAGCCAATTCTGTGGGTCATTTTGTCGCCATCATTGGTTGACAAAATTCCAGTGGAGATGTCTTTGATCGCCTTTTTTAGCGATTGAATCCGTCTATTCTCGTTCATCGATCCTGAGAAGTCGGAAATAAAAATCAGATCCGTCTCTTTACCGCCAAACAACTCAGGATAGTTGCGAGCTAACGCGGAGTTCCCCACTTTCTCGCGTTGATTAAAACTTGGTAGCCAATCACTGGCGTACCAGCTTTTATGGGTGGTTTGCACATCAACTCGATACTGGTCAAAAAATCCTTGTTCAGGGTTATCTTTAGACAGCTTGATGTCTAATAGAAAATCTTCATTACCAATCTCACTGTCTTGGACATACTCGCGGATATAATGCTTAGCAAACTCACTCAAGACTTTGTCGTTACTGCTTGGCGACGTGCCTCTCGCTTGTAGCGCTACGGCGAACGCCGCAGCCTCTGCCGCATCACCTAATCGGTTTTGCGTTTGAACGTATCGTATTCCTTCAATCGCTAAAAACGTCATACTCAACACTGGAATCAAGGCCAACCCTAAGTAGATACCTGCCGCACCGCGTTGTTTTGCTTTTGAACGGTAAGCACGTTTAACCTTCAGCATCAAAGAACCTCCCTGGTAGTATGGCAAATGAACGGAGGGTCAACTGGTCATACTCACCAAAGAAACGTGAAAACATCGATGTGGTTTGTATTGATATCGCGACACGATACGCGTAGAGCAGATCGTCATCATCTTTGTTGTGATCTTGTGGCACAAAACTTTTAAGATCTTCTGACCACTCATCTCCATCCCAGTCGCACTCTATCGCATCGCGACCGATTGGACGCTGACAATATATCCCCGAAAGCCCACTTGCCACCGCAACTTCAAACGAAATACCGTAATCCGATGACTGCGTAATTAAGCTGTCTGATTCCTTTAATAGCATCAAAGCCAATTGATCCAGCAGCTCATATTCCGATTCATCGTTTTCGTTCAACCAATACCAAGCGGTCCCTTCAAAAAATTTATCGCGCTCTTTAATCACATTGGTCAACGTGTAGGCAACCGTGTCCAAGCGTGATTGGCGAATCAACTGACCACTGAGATCGCTAACGCAGTAAAAAAAACCACACGCCAACACCAACACCAACGCCAGCTCCACAGAAAAATTGCCTGCTTGATGAACTTTATGTCTGCTAGTAAGTGCCATCTAATAGCCCCCAACCCTCATGTTCCTGCACTAAAAATGCCGAGCGTCTGATATCTATTGTCAGCCAATCACTCAAAAGGAAGAGTGGATGATAAGTTGCGCTAACCGTCACCTTGGCGAACGGAGCCCACGGGGTGACAGTTGGGTGATCGGCCAATACTGCCTCCAAGCTTTGATAAAACCGCATCTCACTACGTTCAATATCGATGTCATCGAGCATAAAACGCCACACTCGGTGCTTGTTGTTTAAAAACGCTTTGTACATAGAGTCATACTGAGAACCCAACTCATGTATTTCGCTGACTCGAGTATCTCTCGCCGCATCTCTTACCGCTGTTTCAACTAAGTTGATGCAGTAGAAATAGCGGCTTAGCTCAAAGCAGGCGAACACGAGCCAAAACAGCAAAAAGGCGCCAAAAGCGAACTCGATGGTAGCGATACCGCGTTGATGTTTGTGAGGGGAGCTATTGGTTTTCATCTATCCCCTCTTCTTTGTCATCACTGGAGTCAACCATTAACTCAGGCGCAGGCTCTATGGCGCTCACAGGCTTTTCATCACTCACATAGAGCGTTGTTCCGAGCAAGTGATGCGCCTCATCGTGCTGACCAAGCTTCAAATAGGTCATCGCTAAATTGACCTTAATTTTATCTTCCGCTGGATACTCTCGGTGCAGCTGTTCAAAGCGCTGATACGCATTCAGGTAATCCCCTTCAAGCAAGTAAGTGAGGGCAAGGTTGTTTTTCACGACTTTCTCGTCGTAGCCTTTTAGACGAGCTTGATTAAACGCCTTACGCGCCGCCCCGTACTGCTCAGTTAAGCTGTATGCCATACCCAGTAGCACATCGGCATCCGCCGCTTGATAGCCCATCATTTTTGCCTGCTGAGCCGTTTGGATTGTTGCTGGGTAGCGCTCTTGTTTTGCTGCAATTTTTGCCCGTAAGAACCATAATGACGCGGGTTGATCCTCTGAGTTCAATAGCTGATCAGCGTAAAAACTCGCCGATTCCAAATCGTCAATTTCGTAATAATAGCCCGCTAGCTTATTCATGATCGCAGGGTCGCCTGGGCTCGCAGTCAATTCACGTTTGGACTTTTCAATCAAGCCTGCATAGTTACCCGCATTGAGGTAGTTCTGCTCTTCATTGACCAAAGGCTCGGTGGTCACACACCCAGCCAATGTCAGTAACGCCGATATCGTTAACCAGGCTCTCATTAGTACATTCCTTTTAGCAGCATCATAAAACCAGGTGCCAAAATCAGCACAACAATAGGAAACATAATCAATAGAATCAGTGGGATACTCATCTTGGCCGCGAGCTTACCAATCTTCTCTTCCACCGTGAGCAACTGATGCTTGCGCATATCTTCCGAGAGTTCGGATAGTACCTGTGCGATCGAGGTACCAAACTGAATATTCTGGATAAGCATCATGGTAAAACTGCGTACTTCGTTAGTGGGTATCCGCTCTCCAAGCTCATAGAGCGCTTTGGCTAATCCTTTCACTTTGGCGGCATCTGACGTGACTTTTATGTGGTAACACAAGTCTTTATCAAAGCCTTTTAGCTCAACGGACAAATACGCTAACGACGCTTCAATCGTCATGCCGGTTTGGACACAAATCGCCATCATGTCGAGCATATAGGGCAACTGGCGAGAGCAGCGCGCAATGATCGCTTTTTTCCGCAGTGACAAATAGGCATCTGGCCCCACTATGATCACAATCAGTGCCACCAAACCCACACTGGCGCAAACGATGAGAGACCAGCCTGACCACATTAACGCGATACTGACTGCAACCAACGCCAGAACCTTGCCCGCAAGATAGAAACGCGCGAGGTGAACGTTATAAATACCCGCTTCAATGAATTTGTCTTCTAGATCTTGCTTCTCCTTATCAGCAAATAGAGCATGAAAACGTTCAACAAGGCTGGGGTTGTTTTGTGGCAAAAACATTTCAATTCGGCGCTTCTTGGCCAATTGAAAGTAGACTGCACTCAAAATTAACGTGAGTAACACGGCAAGTACCAATAGGAATAAAAGCTCCACCTTTACCTCACGCTGCGTATCAGTAACCAAATAATAAACATCCCAATCGCCTCACTAATCAAAACGTAATAGAGGATGTAACGCCCACTCTCATCGGTGAGCACAAAATCAATGTTTTTGGGGTTGATGTAGCTCAGTAGCAGCATAAAAAGGAATGGTAACGATCCAACGATCTTGGCTGACAGCCGCGCTTCCGACGTCATCGCCCCCTTCTTTTTCTCCATGGTGCGCGCGTCCACCAAAACGCGAATCAACTTTGCCATCACACTTTTGAGCTGCCCACCCCGAGAAATATTGGCGCGAACCGTGACGGTAAAGAATAGAAACACAGGGTAAGGAAAATACTTATTCGCCCGAGCAAAAACCTGCTCAACGGGCTCTCCCAGTTTGAGTCGCTCCCCCATATCACGAAACTGATAGCCGATGGAGTTATCAAGCGCTTTACCCACATGAATGATAGATTGGGTAACACTCTCGCCCGCAGTGATAGAGCTCATCATAATATTGAGTGCATCAGGAAAAAGCTGCTCGAACTCTGAGCGGCGCTTTGAACGAGACCAAAACACCATGTAGACAAAACCCAATGCCGGTAGCGCAAATACAATCCAAGGCGAACTCAACTCAAGCAACCTCTGCAAATAGAGTGATACCGAGAGCAGCCCCACAACGATCAGACTGGTGTACAACACGTATCGTTGACCAAACTGGCTTTGTAGCGCAATTCGGCTTTGCGAGACAAAGTCTTGCCAACCACTGCGATTGAGAAGAGCCAGATTCACAGCGGTTGACTCTTCGTTTTCTTTCGTCAACTGTTCAGTTAAGTAGTTTTGTTTGAGTTTCTTACTCTCAATGCGCATCAATACGGCAGCGACGGCAACCAGAACCAAGGCGAGTATCACATACACCATCTATCGCCCCCGAAACGCACTCATGAGTTCATCATACAGGCCAAAATAGTTCGCGCGTTTGACCAGTTCCGAGCGCTGCATAATGCCATTGGTGACAAATTTTCCTTGAACACGCTCAGCATCATATTGCTCTTCGGCAAACTGGTAACTAAAGATCTCTTCAAGCACCACGTTGTCGCCTTCCATTCCAACTACCTCGCTCAAACTGGTCACCTTACGCGAGCCGTCGCGCAGACGATTCACCTGAACGATGAGATGAACCGCACTAACAATATTCCGGCGGATCGCATCAATTGGCTGGTTGAGCCCAGCCATCATCACCATAGACTCAACGCGAGCGATAGCATCTCGGGGAGTATTGGCATGCAATGTTGACATCGAACCATCATGGCCCGTGTTCATCGCTTGCAGCATCTCAAACGCTTCTTCTCCACGGCACTCACCAAGAATGACCCTATCTGGGCGCATACGTAGCGAGTTAATGATCAAGTCACGTTGGCTGATTTTCCCGGTATTTTCGATACTCGCGGCGCGTGTCTCTAAGCGAATTACATGGGGCTGTTGAAGCTGAAGTTCCGCCGCATCTTCAATGGTGATAATGCGTTCATCTTCACCAATAAAATTAGACATCACGTTGAGAAGCGTGGTTTTACCCGAACCAGTCCCCCCAGAAATAAGGATATTGAGACGACAACGAGCAGCGATCATCAGCACCTTCGCCAAATCGTAAGAGACACTGTCATACTCCACTAAGTCTTCGAGTAAAATACGTTGCTTACGGAACTTACGGATGGAAATGGACGAGCCATCTAACGCAATAGGTGGAATAATAATATTGACTCGGCTACCGTCTTCTAGGCGGGCATCGACCAGCGGACTCGACTCATCGACCCTTCTCCCAACACGACTCGCAATACGTTTCGCAATCTCAAGCAATTGCGACTCATTGACAAAAGTAATGTCCGACTTGTGGATTTTCCCTTTACGCTCAAAGTAGATTTGGTTTGGCCCGTTCACCATAATGTCCGTAATCGAGTCATCTTCAATCAATGATTGAATTGGCCCAAGCCCAGTGATCTCATCAAACAGGCCTTTAATAATTTGAGCACGTACGGTTGTTGTGACTGGGCGTGAGTGATTGTCAGCCAAGGCATTAACAGCGTTGCTTAACTGAGTTCGCAAGCCTTCTTTGTCCATGGAGGCAATCATTTGTGCATCCATAACTTCAAAGATTTGGTGGCGAAAATTCAGGTAAATATCTTTATTGATGTTCATCGGCTAAAAGCTGCTTTCATGCGTTGAGAAAACGAACGACGTGAGGACTTGGTCTCGCCTTGAATTAAGGTTGCAATTGAAATGATCGATTCACTGCGGCGCTTCTCTGTGGCCAGCACTTGACCGGTTAAAATCGACTGCACTTGCTTTTTGTCAAACGGCTTGTAGAGATCGACCTTACGTGAGAGGTAGTGCTCCACCTCTTTGCGCGAAAGCGCAAAAGCACCTTCAGGCTTGTGGCAATTAGTCACGATCACTATGCGTTTTTCGGCCATGTTGCTTTCATTGTGTTCCGCAATCGCATCGATGATGCGTTTTGCACTGCGCACCGAAGCGATACTCGGATCCAGTACCACCACGAAGATGTCTTGATTGCGCATCAGATCCGTCAGTTTATAGTCCACCCCATTGCCCGCCGAATAGTCCTCGACAATAAAATTTCCGCGCCGCGTCAACAAATCGCACACCGATGTGGTGATGTCGTAGTTCGCCTGTATAGTTGATTGGCCTTCCAAAGCGAGCACAGACAGGTGATCGTCAATTTTGGTCAAGTAGTTTTCCGCACTCTCCTGATCAAGGTCGAACATGTGACCACTGAGTTCATCATTGTCGCGCTTTTGGTACTGTTTCAGGCCAAGAAAAATATCGATGTTGGTATGGCGATAGTGGTGATCGACCAAAATGCATTGGCTGCCTTTTTCTGCTAACACTTTGCTGATAAAGGTCGACACATAACTGGTCCCCACACCGCCCTTTGCGCCAATCACTGCGACACGTTTGGCGCGGCGGTTTTCACTCACACCGAAAAACTTCTCTTGGCTGGCTGATACATGGCGGATAAATTGTGTGAACTCGCCACGGTTGATCGGCCAAAACACATAGTAAAAGCCCATCTCTTTTAAACCACGTAAAGTCGTGATGGAGTTTTCCGTGCCAATGACGATAACACCCTTCTGGTTGGGCACTTTGGTTGCAAACCGTTTCGCGTCTTCTATCACATCCGCCGACTGGGTTAGCTCAAGAATCACAATGTCACTGAGCTGCTTTGCGTCCAACTTTTGTGAGGCTGACAATCGCATGCTGATCGGTTCATTCCACCCTTCAAACACAAAACAGCTCTCAACCGTTTTACGGCACGCCTCATCTTGATAAAACAGATGAGACGAACGTGGGCCTTGTTTTTTTACTTTTTGCTCAGCGGTTTTCGTTACAGCTTTGGCGAGATCAAACATCAAAATACCTCTTTAGCAGCTGGGGTTAATGCATCCAGATGACGAGTCTGGATTACACGACTGTTTTCCACAAAGCAGCCAGAAATGCGCGCCGTTTGCTTGAAACCGTACGCCGGACATTCAGGCAGATACAGCGTTTGCGTCACAACCGTCAGCGTCACTTTGCCCTGAAAACTTGCACGTTCTTCCAGTTGCGCTGTGGCCTGGTAGTGCTCAAGCGCTTCTTGAGCACTGCGTGCCGCGCTTGCTAGCTCCTTACCATAGACAACGTGCCATGTGACGGCGGTGCGCGATGTGGTCGGCGCTTGCTGGTAATACCGCTCTATCAGTTGTTCTAGTTCGCGTGCTACCTGACTGTTGTTCTCTTTAGCAGAGCTTGTGGTTGAGCGCGCTTGCACAGTCATGGTCTGGGTTTGAGTGCTGAGCGCCGCTTCACTGCCTGTGATTGGCTGAGCGCGATCGGCACAACCAGTCACCGCTGCCATCACCAATAAGGTTAAGATGACTTTCATCAGTAAAAGCCTCCTTGATTAAGTAGCTTGATCGAACGCTCTTGCTCTGGGCTACTGGCGCTCGGTGGCAAATTAAATAAGCGATGCAACGTGCTTGAAGGCTCAATACGTGGCAAGACCACCTCATAAGGCGACGTCGGCTTGACAAGGTTCACTGTCGCCACGATGACTAATTCGGTATTTTTTCGTGTCGTACTGGCATTACGAAACGCTGCGCCTAACACAGGAATATCACCCAACATAGGGATCTTGCTGACTTGCTCAAAATCGTCCGAACTCATCAATCCACCCAAGATAAAGCTGTCACCATCGCCCAGTTCAATCGTCGTCATCGCACGGCGTTGGCTCAATTGCGGTGCGACAATGCCATTGGTACGGATAATGCTGTCTATCGCGCTCACTTCAGGTGCCAACTGCAAGCGGATGTTGTCACTGTCTTGTACTTTGGCGGAAAGCTCTAACTTAACACCATACTCTTTAAAGCTGATGTTGGTACTGCCATCAGTAGAGGAAATGACCGGGAACTCACCGCCTACCAAAAAGCTCGCCGACTCGCCCGACATCACGGTGAGATTAGGCTCCGCGAGCACCTGAGCAATGTTGTCATCGCCCATCGCATTGATGATGGTGGTCAGTTTGTCTGCTTTAAAATCTTGGATAACAAACTCACCGAAACCGGCTCCAAATGAAGACCAGTTAACCCCTAACGACTCTTGGAACCCTTGGGTAACTTGCGCCACTGAGATTTTGACGTTGATCTGAGATGGCTGACGCATGACCAACTGCTCAATGATCCCTTCATATCGGTAGTTGCGATAAAAATTGACCCAAGATTGCTCGTCCAGATTGCTGTCGGGTAGCTCAGTTTCGCTGGTGTTCACAAAGCGCGGCACCGCTTGACGACCAAGCAAATCGGCGACTAAGCGATAGATGCCATCGCGCTCTTTCTCTGAACTCACTTCCCCTTCCACAATCACTTTGTCACCATGTGAGGTCACTTTGATCGCTAAGTGTGGGTAGCGTTTTCTCAGTTGCGCTCGCACTATATCTAAGCCAACATCAACACGAACCATCGCATTTAAGATGGTTTTCCCCTGCTTGTCGTAGGCAATAAAACGGCTTTGACCCACCTGTTTGCCGTAAAAGATGATCGACTTATTGCCGCTGATCGAATAATCCGCGATGTCAGGGTTTGTGATAAATACCGTACCTAACTCACGTTCTACTTTAACATGGCTGGCATCATCGACCGCCACATAGTAGTCGGCGTTTGCGAGAGAACTCCATAGAGACGCACTGGCAACGGCGGCACAACATAAAGCTGCGTTAAGCACCGCTGTGCGTATTATCGTATTCAACATTAGTACACTTCCCCACGTTGACTGCCCTGGCTACCGCGAATTTCGATCACACCGGTATAGTTATCGATGATGTCACTGACGTAGGTCGTCGGTGCGAGCTTCGCCTCGTGGCTTTTATAGACTTCGAGATACATGGTGCGCTGCGCCAAGGTCACTTTGGGGATCATCTCAGGGTCCACTTCCACAATAATAGTGACTCGACTGTCATTGGTTTGATCTTGGCGTGCTGAGAGTTTGCTGTCGCTCTTCTTGACTTTCTTGTCTTGCCCAACCGATAACACGCGAATTTTTTCCAGCAGCATTTGCGCTTTTACCCCATCAAATCGGCTGACTTGGCGAGTATCCGCTAAGTTGGCATTGGGCGAACTCACCGCCAGCACATCAATCGAATCCCCAGCACGAATAAACCCTTCAATCAGGTTGGCCGATGAAATGGTTAGTGGATACAACGCCTTGCCTGGAGTGATTAAAAACTCGATATAGTCGTCATCACCGACCTGCGCTAAGTCTTCTTCAAATAGGTAACTGCCTTCGGCCTTTGTATTGCGTAAAATGGTGGTCGTGGTCAGCTTGGGTAAAATGTCACCATTAATACCCTGTTTACGGGCATCCGATTCGGTCAACACGACACGCGATAAGGTCACATCTTTGGTGTATTCACCGCGCAAGCTTGGGCGCGTTACTTGCCATACGGTAAACTGCTGCTCGGCAGGCGGTACTTGAGGGGCCTCGACCACGACAGGCGCCGGGCGCATAAAATCCACTGCGCCCAGCACCATTAATATTGCCGCGCAAAAGATCAGCGCCACAATCAGTTTGGAATTCAACATGATGAGTGTTCTTCGTTAGATTAACGCGTTAGGGGTAATAGCTGCTCAATACAATCAGCGGGTAAAAACCAGTACATATGGCGACGCCATACGGCAGACCACGGTCGGGTTTACCCCGCTGCCACCAGCGATATTTGACCCAATACGCCGCGGCCAGCACACCGCCTACAAGCAACATAGCGATGACTGCCGCGGGTAAAAACGCTGGCGCTACCGCCAGCGATAAGGCAGCAATCAGCTTAATGTCACCGCCGCCTACCCAACCAAGGTGAAACAAAACCAGCCCCGCAGAGAGCAACATGGCAGAGTAGGCAAAAGCGTGCAGTGCCCATGACTGTTCAATTGACAGCATGCAGCATAACAGTGCGACAAAAAAAACAAGAATGTTCGAGATCAATCGCTGCCGGTAATCGACTATCGATATGTAGATAAGTACACTTGTAAGAAGCAGCAACGAGATTGACATCAATTACTCTGTTTTTCTTGATTACTATTATTAGTAAGTTTGGTCGTTCACTACCTTAATGTCCGCTGCAATGCTTTCGTACGAATTTTTTAGTCCGTCTAGTAAGCTATCATCTGCAGTAGTTAATACCACCGCCAAAAGCCCGGCCATCGCCACACCAATCAAACCGTATTCGATGGCCGTTACGCCGCGCTCATCCTTTTTGAATGCCTTAAGAAGTTGTGAAATGTTCATAATTTTCCTCTAGATAGATAAAGTGTTTCCCGATTGATGCACTGGGTATATGCATCAAGTTTTCTGGTGGGAGGGATTTTGGAATCTTTATCACATCAGAGCAAAATAGATATCTATCGAAAAATTCAATACAACGACTTGCATATTTATCAGTAATCACGTTTATGCCATGAAATTGACAGAAAGAACGTCAAAATTCTGCAATCTCGATAAAAGACAGATGTTTGATGATTATTCTTGGAAACATTTATTTACATTATTGGTGAGAAAAATCAGAAAAAAGGGCTAGATGACTTTTTCTGCCGACAGCGCGCAGAGCAATATTTCACGTCATCCCAGCAGCGTTGCCATTTTTTACGCCAGTGGAACGGTCTATGACAGATGGGGCAGATTTTTTCGGGAAGGGTCAGTTTTTTGTGCATGTCGCCTGTGGGCTCGTATCATCTTATGAGTGGGTCATGTTTGGTGATACGTCACCCGACACAGTCCGATCAGGCGACATGCGTTGGAGTTAACTGAGAATATCGGTGAGGCCTGCAACCAAACGCTCAACGGCGATGGTCAACTCTTGTTCGCTTGCATTGGTGAAGTTAAGTCTCAGTGCTGGGGACGCCTTCGCGCCGGCGGGGTAAAATACACTACTTGGGACCACCGCCACTTTATTTTCAAGCAGTTGGGTGGCGAGCTTAAAGCTGTCGCACTCCGGTAAGGTGAGCCAGACGAACATGCCGCCCTCGATTGGACGTACATCACAGCCAGCAGGCAGTGAGGCTTTGAGAGAGCGGTATAAACTCTGATAACGCGCTTGGTACAAGGTGCGAATCGTCTCAATGTGCTGACTGAACGCAGGGTTTTGCAACAGACCAAGCAGCACCGCTTGCATCGGTACGCTGGAGTGCAAATCGGCGCCTTGTTTAATTTTGATCAGTGGTGCTAAGAAGGTGGTGTTGCCAGTCACAACCCCTACGCGCAGACCCGGTGAGGCGATTTTGGAGAAGGAGCGCAACACAATCGAGTGTTGCGGGCAGAACGTTGACGCCATTGGCAGTGCCGTGCCCGCAAAACGCAGCTCGCGATATGGCGCGTCTTCAATCAAGGTGACTTGATACTGCTCGCACAACTGACCAACGCGCTCACGCGTATCGAGTGACCAACACACCCCCGTTGGGTTGTGAAAATCCGGTACGGCGTAGAACATTTTCGGTTGCTGAGTTTGGAAAACCTGCTCAAGCTGCGCCAAGTCTGGCCCCTGCTCTGTCTGTGACACTGTGACGATATTCGCTTCCACTAACCCAAAGACTTGCATCGCTCCGAGGTAACTTGGTGCTTCCATCACCACTGTGTCTTGCGGGTCAATGTAGGCACGCGCAATCAAATCCAGCCCTTGCTGCGATCCGGTGGTGACCATCGCGCTGTGTGAGGACGGCAAATCGTAGTGATCGGTTAAATAGTCGAGCAAAGGCCCGTAACCTGCCGTGGCACCGTACTGAAACACGTCAGGTTGCAGGTGCAAACTCTCTAGCGTCGGCCGCATCAATTCGATAGGAAAGGTTTGTTCATCGGGCAAACCGCCCGCAAGCGAAATCACACTCTTGTCTGAGGCAGCAGCAAGAATTTCGCGAATGTAAGAAGAAGGCGTGTTGGCTAATGACTTGGCAATGTGCATATCGGACCCTGTGCGTTTCAAACTCGCAGCGCAACCCCTTGGCTGCGCCTAATCAAAGGCTGTTCACTTACGGCAAGTGAGAGCAGTGAAATATTCTGTTATGACGTTCGATATTACCTATCGTTGCACATTTTGCGCTGTCCATTTATGCTTATCAACATGTCCATTTATGCGATTTTTATCAAACCATGGCCCAACACCTGTCCCGTATCAACGATGTGCTATATTACATCCACAAAGACATCAGCCGCGATCTCCCCGGCAAAGCGCTTGCCAACGTCGCTGCCTATTCTGAACAGCACTTTCATCGCGTGTTTAAACAGGTTGTCGGCGAATCGCTGCACAAGTACATTCGCCGTACTCGCATGGAGTATGCCGCCAACCAGTTGATGTTTGACCAAGGGTCTTCGGTGGCAGACATCGCCGCGCGCTGTGGATTTCAATCGGTTTCGTCGTTTAGCCGAGCGTTCAAAGCGACGTTTTCAGTCTCTCCGGGGGAGTGGCGTCAGCAAGATTTACGCGCGGGTGACAAACCCTATTTAAAAGACTCAGAAATCGCAGCCGGCTACCATCGCACCGCCAATAAGCCGTTGCCAGAGCCTCAAATCAGGCAGGTGCCTGAGCGCTTTGCAGCCTATATTCGTCATACTGGCTACAACCGTTCCATCAAAAAAGCGTGGACGGTACTCAATGCATGGGCGCTTTCAGAGCAGCGGGACGCCAGCATCCAGTTTGGCCTGCACCACTCTAACCCCGCTTGGGTGGAATTGGACGAGTGCCGCTATGTGGCGTGTATTGAAATCGATAAACCGATCAAGGTACGCAGTTTGGTTAATCAGTTGGTGATCCCAGGTGGGTTACACGCCGTGTTTCGATTGACCGGTGTGTATGGGGAGTTGCTACCACAAATCAGTCAAGTGTTGGAACGTTGGCTGCCACAGTCAGGGTTTAAACTCGGTTCTACCCCGGCTTACGTGCACTATTTCGATAACCATTTCACCAACAAAAGTGAACATTTTGAGCTCGATTTTTATCTGCCTATTGGGTTTTATTGACCGGATCCGGTTTTAGGCCGCGCAGGACCATATCGACCACAAACTCTTGCGCCTGCTGATACTCGTCATCGGAGAGTTGAGCCCCTTTAATGAGTTCAATTTCACTTTCAAAGTCGGCATAGAATTGCGTCGCGCCCCAAATAAGAAACAGCAAATGGTACGGGTCAACCGCACGAATGAGCCCCCGCTCGGCCCAGGCGCTGATCACGGTCGCCTTGCCACTGCTCCACTCCACAACCGGAAATTGGATCGCCGCACGAATGTTGGGGGCCCCTTGGATGATCTCTTGGGCAAAAATTTTCGACTCTTGCGGATGACTGCGGCTGTAACGCATTTTGCCTACGATATATCGCCGCAATACCTCTTGTGGATCGCGCTGAATGGCATCTTCGGAAAAGCCATCATTCCAAAGGTTTAGAATGTCTTGCAGTAGCGCCTTATACAGTCCTGACTTGGATTTAAAATAATAGAGGATGTTCGCTTTGGGCAGCGACACTCTGTCTGCAATGGCTTGTATCGACGTGCCTTTGTAACCGTGCTTGACAAACTCATCGGCGGCGGCTTGCAAGATCAACTGCTCGTTGCGCCTGCGGATTTCGCCCGAGGATGCGCGCTTTTCCTTACCAAGTTGGACGTTCAAAATGACTCCTTGTCTTGTGCTGACTCTTTTTACAGTAATCACCCGATTTCATTGCCTTGTCAAGCCTGTGAGTCTGCACCAAGAGCAGGCATGCGCACTGATTTAGTTCACCGATTGCCACCGTATGGATCGCGAGCCTAGCCCAACGTTGGCTTGAACAATTGGTCAGCTTTTTGCATTTAGCCCATCAATACCATTTAAAAAAACCAAAAGGACTTGGCTCAACATGACAGCACCGCTTCTCGAACTCTGGAACCTGTCGAAGGTGTTTCCGGGGGTCGTCGCAAATGACAAAGTGAATTTAAAACTCCGTAGCGGCGAGATTCTCGCGCTACTTGGGGAAAACGGCGCTGGGAAATCAACCCTAGTGAAGATGATTTACGGCGTGAACACGCCCACATCCGGTGCGATATTATGGAACAACCATGAAGTCACGATTGCCTCACCGACCCAAGCAAGAGAGATGGGGATCGGCATGGTATTTCAACACTTTTCCGTGTTTGAAACGCTCACTGTGTTAGAAAACATCGAGCTGGGATTGGATAAAACCTTTCTGGCGACCATCGGCAATCTCAGACAAACGATCATCGATAAAAGTCTCCAATATCAGCTCCATGTTGACCCCGATCGTTACGTACATAGCCTAAGTATCGGTGAACGACAGCGTGTTGAAATATTGCGCTGCTTGATTCAAAACGTGAAGCTATTGATCCTCGATGAACCGACTTCAGTACTTGCGCCGCAAGAGATCGAAGGGTTGTTTGCGGTACTCAACCAACTTGCCTTAGAAGGCTGCGCCATTTTATTCATCAGCCATAAGCTCAAAGAGGTGACCGCCTTATGCCACCGAGCCGTCATTCTACGCGGCGGAAAAGTGACCGGTGAGTGCGACCCAAGCCAAGAAACGCCCAACAGCATTGCCAGAATGATGGTTGGAGAACATGCGACCCTCTCAGAGCACTATGACAAAGTGCAGGGCAGCGCCCCTGTCTTGCACACGAAAGGCTTGTCACTCGAGGCTTCTCATCCTTTTGGCTGCGCACTAAAAGACGTCGCTCTCCGCCTTAATGCAGGCGAGATCTTTGGCCTCGCCGGAGTGGCGGGAAACGGCCAAGAAGAACTGCTAGCGGCGCTTAGCGGCGAAGATACCCGAGCCAGCAAGCGCAGCATCCAGTGGCAAGACGAGGCGATTGGACACCTTGATGCCGGGCAAAGGCGCAAACGCGGCCTTGCCTATGTACCTGCTAACCGGCTTGGCCAAGGCGCAGTACCAGAGATGAGTTTGGAAGAGAACACGCTACTGACTCACGCCGCCCGCTTAAATCACAAGAGCTTGATTCAGTTTCCCAAACTCAAACAACTCGCCAAGCAGTTGATCCAAGACAATCAGGTCAAGTGTCGCAATGAGCAATCGCAAGCAAAAAGCCTCTCTGGCGGCAATCTGCAAAAATTCATCATGGGACGAGAAATCGCTCAATCCCCGACGCTACTGATTTGCGCCCACCCGACCTGGGGCGTGGATATTGGCGCAGCCAGCGCCATCCATCGCCAACTGATTGCACTGCGTGACCAAGGGGCAGCGGTGTTGGTGGTATCAGAAGATATTGATGAACTCTTTATGATCTGTGACCGCCTCGCCGCCATCTATGAAGGGCATGTCTCTCCGGCCGTAAAAACCGACGACACCTCTATCGACCAACTGGGTGAGTGGATCGCGGGTGGCTTTTTATCGCCATCTTCCCACCAAGGCGCAAGCAGCGAATCGCAGGGGGTGAGTCATGGTTAAAGTGGAACCTAGATTAGAAAGCTCGCAGTGGATGATGTGGCTATCGCCATTCATTGCGATAACGCTGACGCTTGCGCTGTCGAGCCTTTTGTTTGTCTGGCTGGATGTCAGTCCGGTGCGCGCCTTTGAAGTGTTTGTCGTTATGCCGTTTGAGGACAGTTATAACCTCGGCGAGTTGTTGGTGAAATCCACGCCGTTAATGCTCTGTGCGGTCGGTTTGGCGCTCTGCTATCGCGCCAATATTTGGAATATTGGCGCTGAAGGCCAACTGCTGATTGGCGCCGTAGCAGCAAGTGCGGTTGCCATCAGCGCCACCGAACAATCAGGTCCACTTCATCTAGTACTGGCCATCGGTGCTGGTGTTGTGGCTGGCGCGGGTTGGGCGGCCATCCCCACCCTGCTCTATCGACGTTTTCACACCAACATCATTTTAACCACTATCATGCTCAACTATGTCGGTCTCTATATTTTGCTCTGGGCGGTACATGGCCCGCTAAGAGACCCGCAAGGGTTTGGTTTCCCAGAGTCCGTGATGTTTGCCGATGCAGTCATGCTAAGCCCGCTATTTGAATCCGGCCGTGCTTCGATGGCGATCGTCATTGCCATTGGCATCGCGCTGCTCGCGGGGTTTGCCTTGTTTCGAACCTTACCCGGCTACCAACTGCGCGTGTTAGGTGAGGCCAAGGCAGCGGCTAAATACGCCGGTTTTTCAGAAAAGAAACTCGTCTGGGGCGTGATGCTTCTCGCGGGGGCGCTTGCGGGCTTTGCTGGGGCGGCGGAAGTGACTGGGCCCATTGGACAACTGATCCCGTCTGTCTCTCCAGGCTATGGGTACGCCGCGATCATCGTTGCGTATCTGGGGCGCTTAAATCCTATTAGTGTGGTGATTGCGGCTTTGTTTATGGGCGTGCTCTATATGGGGAGCGATCTCGCGCAAATTGAGCTGGGCTTACCTACTGCGGTGACAGGCCTATTCCAAGGTACTTTGCTGTTCTTCCTCCTTGCGTGCGACTTTTTGATCAACTATCGCTTGGTGATGGTGAAACCGCTTTTCGCCCGCACTCAAACTAACCCAATTGACCACCAAGGAGCCGCCTAATGGACGCACTACTTATCCAATCGCTGCTCATAGCAGCATTAAAAACTGGGACGCCGCTACTCATCATCGCCCTTGGTGAACTGATTTGCGAAAAAACCGGCGTACTGAACTTGGGCCAAGAAGGCATGATGCTGATGGGCGCCATGGCGGGCTTTGCCGGCGCGTATTTCACCGGCAGCCTCGCGATGGGCGTTCTCCTCGCTATGGTCGCAGGTATGACGATGGCCTTTATTTTTGGTGTACTGACACTCAGCCTGAGTGCCAATCAAGTCGCGACAGGCTTAGCACTGACTATTTTTGGTACTGGTTTGAGCGCCTTCCTCGGCGGCAGTTTAGTGGGATCCACCCTTGAAGGCTTTCAACCGATAGCGATTCCGCTGCTTAGCGATCTGCCTTTTCTTGGGCCGCTGCTTTTTCAACATGATCTATTGGTTTACGCCAGCTTTGTTCTGGTCGCTGTTAGTGCTTGGGTGCTCAGTCGGACGCGCGCTGGGTTGGTGATCCGTGCTGTCGGTGAGAACCCGCATTCGGCCAATGCCCTTGGCATTGAAGTGATCAAAGTACGCTACCTTGTCACGCTACTGGGCGGCGCACTTGCAGGACTGGCGGGCGCCTACATGTCTTTAGCCTATACCCCAATGTGGATGGAGAACATGACAGCAGGTCGAGGCTGGATTGCGCTGGCTCTGGTAGTCTTCGCTTCATGGAAAGTGGGACGCTTGATGCTTGGTGCCTACTTGTTCGGCTTGACGTCGATTATGCATTTAATGATGCAAGGGGTCGGTTTGGACATCTCGCCCAACTTATTAGCCATGACCCCCTACGTCGCCACTATCGTTGTGATGGTATTACTCAGTTCCAACGAGTTGCGCCAAAAATTGGCAACACCAATGAGCCTTGGTAAACCGTTTGACCCCAAACGCCATTGATTGTTCTTATGGTTGTGGTGATAGCGGTTGTGGTAATAGCGTCCGTGCATTAAAACGGTGCACGGGCGGTATTATTTCGCACAACAATGAATCACACCACCCTCATCCACCACGCGTATCACTCAAATCCCTCGAAACTAAGAAGCACGTAAACCTCACCCCACACCAGATTTGACGGGCGTTGCGCGATTATTTTCACCCTTCGGCTAAAAATACGACCAATTGGTCAAGTTTTTGCTATGCAGATAAATAAGAATCAGTTTCAGCTTAGGTTCTTACTACTCAAACCAAAAATGAAAACGGAGAATTTCATGAAAATGAATCAGTGGATGACAGCGGTGGCCTTATCAGTGACCTCGTTGCTCTCAGCTTCAACGCTTGCAGAAGATGAAGTCAAAGTCGGCTTCGTCTATGTGGGTCCCGTCGGCGATCATGGCTGGAGCTATGAGCACGACCAAGGCCGCATTGAGATGGAAAAACATTTCGCTGGAAAGGTGAAAACCACCTTTGTCGAAAACGTACCCGAAGGGGCGGATGCTGAGCGCGTGATCACTCAGTTGGCCAAATCAGGCAACGATGTCATCTTTACCACCTCGTTTGGCTTTATGAACCCAACACTGAAAGTCGCCAAACGTTTCCCAAACATCACCTTTGAACACGCCACGGGCTATAAAATGGCCAAGAACCTTGGCACCTACACTCTTCGTACCTATGAAGGCCGTTATGTGTCTGGTGTTGCTGCGGGCATGGCGACAAAGAGCAATACCCTTGGCTACATCGCGTCTTTCCCTATTCCGGAAGTGATCCGCGACATTAACTCAGTCTATCTTGGTGCGAAAAGTGTCAATCCCGATGTGAAACTGAAAATTGTTTGGGTCAACACTTGGTACGATCCGGGCAAAGAGTCTGACGCCGCGAACGCGCTCATCGACCAAGGCGTAGACATCATTATTCAACACACCGACAGCCCAGCGCCTCTGATTGCCGCGGAAAAACGCGGTGTGATGGGGATTGGACAAGCTTCCGACATGAGTCACTTCGCGCCGAAAGCCCACATGTTCTCGGTAAGGGATAACTGGGCACCGCATTACATCAAAACGGTACAGGGAACAATGGATGGCGCTTGGGCACCACAAGACTATTGGGGTGGTCTAAAAGATGAGTTGCTGCAAATTGTCTCGATCAATCCAGACCTGCCATCTGAGATCAAAGACGCCATCGCCGAAACCGAGGCGAAGATCAAATCTGGCGAGTTCCATCCATTTACCGGCCCGATGAAAGATAACCAAGGCAACGAAGTCATTGCAGCGGGATACACCCTCAATGACAAAGAGCTTGCGGGCGTGAACTGGTACGTCGAAGGTATCGACGCAAAAATTCCTAACTAAACCTATCTAGGCTCGCATCTCGCTCACGGGTGCGAGCCTTTTTTTACCTAAATAGTTGACCAGTTGGACAAGATAATAAGAACAGAGGAAGTTATGTTGGAGCTCATGATCAATCGTGAGGTTGTTAAGATTGCGTCCCTCGACGCCGACACCATGTTGCTTAACTACCTACGCGAACACAAACAACTGACCGGCTCAAAAGAGGGCTGTGCCAGCGGTGATTGCGGCGCATGCACTGTTGTCATGGTGGAATCAGACCCAAACGGCGAACTGAGCTACAAGCAAATCAATGCCTGTATCACCCCCGTTCACGCGCTGCATGGTAAGCAAATCATTACCGTCGAACACCTCAAACAAGCGCAAGCCTTGCATCCGGTGCAACAAGCTGTAGTGGACAAAAATGGCACCCAGTGCGGTTTTTGCACGCCTGGGATTGTGATGTCCCTTTACGCACTATCGAAGCAAAAACAGACAGTGTCACACCCGAGTGACTACCTCGCAGGAAATTTGTGTCGCTGTACTGGCTACGGCCCGTTGATCGAGGTCGCCAACACCATCGCAAGCCAGTCAATTGACGATCCGCTGGAGCAAGACGCCAGCGCAGTGAAAACCTGGATGGCCAGTGTCGATGACGCCTCTTGCCACCCCTACGCCAGACCAAAAACGCGCCTTGAACTGGCGCAAGCCAAATCCCAAATGCCCAGCGCTAGACTGATTGCTGGTGGCACAGACCTCTCATTGGAAGTCACCCAACAAGGTCGCTCACTACCTGAACTGATCGACATCTCTAATGTCGATGATCTTCTCACCATCACCGAGACCACCTCTGGTTGGCGTATCGGTGCTTCGGTGCCGATGGACCGTGTACACGCCTTTGCACGCGAGCATTTCCCCAGTGCCGATGAGGTGATTGAAAGACTGGGCAGTTTAACCATTCGCCACCGCGCAACGCTTGGCGGTAGCTTAGGCCACGCCTCACCCATTGGCGATATTGCTCCTTTGTTGATGAGCCTCAACGGACGTATCGAAGTGGATGACGGCGTGACGAAAACGCTGTTTGCCCCCGAGGACTACATCACGGGCTACCGTGAAACCTTATTGCGTGGCCATCAATGGATCAGTGCGATTCACCTACCCAGACTCGCGCCTAATCAACATCACGCGATATACAAGATAAGCAAACGCTACGAAGACGACATCGCCACGGTCACCCTAGGCATCAATATGACAATAGATAGCGACCAGCGTGTCAAGAATTGCGTCATTTCCGCTGGTGGAGTCGCCGCAAAATCGGTGCGCCTCCACGAACTTGAGAAAGTCTTTGTCGGGCGTCCTCTGAGCCTGCCTATCGTCCATGCGGCGCAGGAGAAGGTTCCTGAGGTTATCCAGCCGCTGTCTGATGTCCGTGGCAGCGCGCAATATCGAGTTAAGTTAGTGCAAAACCTGCTCAAACGTTTCTATCTGCAAACACAACACATTGATGTGAGGTTGGTTCACCATGCGTAAATTAACCGTACTTGAACAGACTCAAAACAGACAGCCATCCAAGATTGTTGGCCGCTCCGTCAAGCATGAAAGCGCCGACCGACAAGTCAGCGGCGAAGCCCGTTTCGTCGACGACTACCCCACGCCAGCGGGCTGCTTGCATGCGGCGGTGATCACCAGTAACGTCAGCAAAGGCCGAATCACACGTTTGGACGTTGAGCGCGTTCGCGCGGCGGACGGTGTCGTCGCCGTGCTGAGTGAGCGCGACCTCCCTGCGCATAAGGACATCGGTGCGATTTTTCCCGGCGATCCACTGCTGACGATCGACCAACACATTCATTTCCACGGTCAACCCATCGCATTAGTACTGGCACGTAGCCACCAGCAAGCATGGCGCGCCGCCTCACTCGCTGAAGTGGAGTATGAGGTTAATGACCGAGTGATACTCCACCACCAAGACGCAGTTGGCCAAGCGCCGCTTCTGCCGGTGCACCAAATGGGCCCAAGCAAAGCGTGCGACTGGCAGCAAGGCGCGGATGTGGTGATTAATGGCGAACTGCATGTGGGCGGCCAAGAGCATTTTTACCTTGAAGGTCAAGTCAGCTTGGCGCACCTAACTGAAGAGGGTGGCATTTTTGTTCAATGTTCCACTCAACATCCCTCTGAAGTGCAAAAACTCATTGCCGAAGTGCTCGGTCTCGATTTTAACCGCGTCACCGTTGATATGCGCCGCATGGGCGGTGGATTTGGCGGTAAGGAGAGCCAAGCGGCGCAATGGGCATGCTTAGCCTCACTGGGCGCGTACTACACTCGACAAGCGGTCAAGCTGCGCTTGCCGCGCGCGCTCGATATGACAGCAACAGGCAAGCGCCACCCTTTCTATCAAAGCTATCAACTGAGTGCCGACGGCAACGGTATCATTCAAGGCGCCAATATTGCCATTCATGGCCTATGCGGCCACTCACCGGATCTCTCTGATGCGATTGTCGACCGCGCGATGTTTCATGCAGACAACGCCTATTCACTCGGTGAAGCGACCATCGTGGGTCATCGCTTAAAAACCGACACTGTGTCTCATACGGCGTTTCGTGGTTTCGGCGGCCCGCAAGGGATGATCGTCATAGAAAAAGCGATGCAAGAGTTAGCGATAGCCACCGGCCAAGACCCGCTCGATGTGCGTCTTAACAATCTCTATAACGAGAATAAACACACCACGCCTTACGGCATGGAAGTGTCTCAACACCAAGAGATGCGAGAACTGATCACATCGCTCGAAGCTCGCTGTGAGTATCGTCAGCGCCGAGAAGCGGTTACTCAGTGGAACCTCACTCATCCATATCTGAAAAAAGGTTTGGCGCTTACCCCAGTGAAGTTTGGAATTTCATTTACTGCCAAACACCTCAATCAAGCTGGCGCCTTGATTCATGTCTACACCGACGGTTCGGTACAGGTCTCACACGGCGGCACCGAGATGGGCCAAGGTTTACACACCAAAGTGGGACAAATCGTCGCGCAAACCCTGGGCGTATCACTTGACGCCATACTGGTCACCTCAACACGCACCGATAAAGTGCCTAATACCTCACCGACCGCCGCCTCTTCGGGCGCCGATCTCAACGGCATGGCGGCGCACAACGCGGCGGCAGAGATCAAACAAAGGCTGATTGAGTTTGCTAAAAGCCATTATCAAGTCGCAGAGATCGATATCGAAGGCGGTCAATTGATCGGTAGCAAAACGCCAGTCAGTTGGGCGGAACTGGTGCAAGCGGCGTATATGAACCGCGTTTCTCTCTCCGCAACTGGCTTCTATCAAACGCCGAAAATCGGCTACGACAGAGCCAGCGCGAGCGGTCGACCATTTTACTACTTCGCCCTTGGCGCTTCGTGTTCTGAAGTGATGATCGACACGCTAACCGGCGAAATGACCGTCGAGCGCGTCGACATCCTCCACGATGTTGGCAACAGCTTAAATCCGGCCATCGATAAAGGCCAAATTGAGGGTGCCTTTATCCAAGGTTTAGGCTGGTTAACCTGTGAAGAGTTGGTCTGGGCAGACGATGGGCGTTTACTCAGTAACAGCCCAATGAACTACAAAATCCCCACCATTGGTGATTACCCCAAACAGTTGCACATCGATTTGTTCGACAAACCCAACCCAGAAACCAGCATCTATCGCTCTAAAGCGGTGGGTGAACCGCCATTTATGCACGGCATCAGCGCTTGGTGCGCCATTTTTGATGCGATCTCATCCATTAGCGAACACCAACACGCCGCCTTGCTGCATGCGCCTGCGACCGGCGAGGCGATTCTCTCTGCATGCGAAGACCAACTGACCTGGCTCGAGCAACGAGCGAAGGAGCACAGCCATGACTAATTCGCCATTTTTCCATTCCCGCTCACTCTCATGGCTCAGTGCCTGTCAGCAGCTGGAGACACAAGGTGTGGCTTACTGCATCGCTACCGTGATTGCCAGTGTCGGCTCGGTACCTCGTAATCAAGGCGCTAAGATGGTGATCACCGAGAGCGCCCAGTTTGACACGCTTGGTGGCGGAAACTTGGAATACCAAGTGATTGAAAAAGCGCGTCAAGGACTAGCGACATCCCAATCGACTCTTACCATCGAACGCTTTTCTCTCGCCGCCGATCTTGGCCAGTGTTGCGGCGGCGGTGTGCAAGTGATGTTGGAGTATTTCCTTACCCAAACACCACACGTCGTCGTGTTTGGGGCTGGGCATGTCGGCCAAGCGCTGTGTCGGATCTTAACTGAGCTGCCTTGCCAGTTGCATGTTGCCGATACCCGCAGTGAGTGGTTAGCTCCGCTCAAAGATGCCCACATTCATACCCATCTGATCGAGGATGTCACGCAAACCCTTACATCGCTACCTAGCCATGCTTACATCGTGGTGATGACGCAAGATCACGCCCTCGATTTCGACATTACTCGCCAAGCCTTGGATGCCAACAGGTTTGCTTTCGTTGGTTTAATCGGTTCAGAGGGGAAAAAGCAGCGCTTTAGCTATCGCCTGAAAGAGCAACTGGCCGACCCGGCCACGCTTGAGCACCTCACCTGCCCGATTGGGCATCCTGATGTCAAAGGCAAACTGCCGATGCAAGTGGCTATTTCGGTCGCAGCGCAGCTCAATGCTTACTTTGCCAGCCACTCATCCTCGGCGATAGAAACGAGCCCTGAATCGCTTTGGCGCGAGGCCAACGACGCTCGTCAACTCGTGACCTCCCAACTCGAAAGGAATGCGCATGACTGTAGCTAAAACCACAAGTGATACCTCAAGCAAACGCCCGATTGCGCAGCTCGATGCCTTCGCGCTCAGTCAGATTTGCGCCAGTTTGCGCTGGCAAGCCTTGGTGATGGAATCGGCACCTTTTCAAGACGGTGAAGCACTGCGCCATAGCGCAAGCCGTGCCTTCCAGCAGCTTAAAGAGAAAGATTGGCTTGAGGCCTTTGCCGGGCATCCAATGATCGGCGATCTCGCCAGTCTAGAAAAGAAATACGCGCAAGGCCGAGCACTCAGTGAAAAAGAGCAGAGCCAAGTGGCCAGCGCCGATAGAGAGACCCTAGAGCGATTGCTCACACTCAATCAGCGCTACCGAGAGAAATTCGGCTTCATCTTCATCGTCTGCGCGACCAACAAAAGTGCAAAAGAGATGCTTGCACTACTTGAATCGCGGATTGCTCGAAGCCGAGAAGTGGAACTGCGCGAAGCCGCGCAAGAACAGATCAAAATCAGTCAAATTAGAATGGAAGCTTATTTATGAACACGCTCAGTTGCCATATCCTCGACACCGCCAGTGGTCACCCCGCAGCAAACATTGAAGTGGAACTCTATCCACTTGGCGCACAGGATCCCATCGCCCGCATGCACACCGACGATGATGGCCGCGCCCGTTTTGAAAACACCACATTAGCAGCAGGCAGTTATACCCTGCGATTTTTAGTCGCGCCCTACTGCCAACGCGTATTTTCCAACGCCTTTTTCCCCTACGTGGACGTGCACTTTAGCGTTTCAGACACGCGTCATATCCACATACCGCTGCTGCTCTCTCCTTACGCTTACTCCAGTTATCGAGGCAGTTAATTATGGCTAGACAGATTCACCGTGGCAGCTTGTTGCACTTTCCAACAGCGACATCTGAGCCCAAAAAGCACTATGAGTATTGGCGCGATGGCGTGTTGGTCATCGAAGAGGGCAAAATCGTTCATGTGGGTGATGCCAACACCTTCTTCGCCCACTCTGCCAACCAAGATCTTCTCACACAGGGACGAGTCAAGGTTCACTCCGGTTTATTGATTCCTGGCATGATTGACTCTCATGTTCATTTCCCGCAGATTGAGATCATCGCCAGTTATGGAAAACAGCTGCTAGATTGGCTCAACACCTACACCTTTCCCACTGAGCTTCGTTTTAGCGATGCCCACTACGCCAAGCAGCAAGCCGACTTTTTTCTCCAACAGTTGTTTGCCCACGGCACCACCACAGCCAGTGTCTATGCCACAGTGCATCCGCAGTCGGTCAACGCTTTTTTCAGCGCCGCGCAAGACTACGATGCGCGCATGGTCTGTGGCAAGGTGATGATGGACCGATTCTGTCCTGACGCACTGCAAGACACGCCTGAGAGCAGCTATCGTGATAGCAAAGCTTTGATTGAGCGCTGGCACAAAAATGGCCGCGCTCTTTATGCCATCACGCCGCGTTTTGCGCCGACCAGCACACCGGAGCAGTTAGCGAAGGCAGGACAACTGGCCAATGAGCACCCGGATACCTTCATTCAAACTCATTTAAGCGAAAACATTAACGAAGTCGCTTGGGTTCAATCGCTTTACCCAGACGACAACGATTACCTTAGCGTCTATGAGCGCCACCATTTGGTTCGCGATCGAGCCCTATTTGGTCACGCGATTCATCTTAGCGAGCGGGAACAACATGCGCTGGCGAGCAGTGGTGCGTCAATCTCATTTTGTCCATCATCGAACCTGTTTTTGGGCAGCGGTTTGTTTCCCTATCAGCAAGCAAAAGAGGCCGGTATTCCCATTTCGATTGCCAGTGATGTCGGCGGCGGAACCAGTTTGAGCTTGCTTAAAAACCAAAGTGACGCCTACAAAATCTGTCAATTACAAGGCATCAGTCTCGATGCGTTTGAGTCCTTATATTTGTGTACCCAGGGCGCCGCCGTCGCGATGGGGCTGGATCACTGTATTGGCAACTTTAACGTCGGCACGGAAGCCGATTTTGTTGAGTTAGATCTCAACGCGTTTCCCATGCTCAAGCAGCGTACAGCGCGCTGTCAGGATTTGAATGAGCAACTCTTCGCCCTTGTCACCTTAGGCGATGAGCGTGTCATCGAACGCACTTATGTTCACGGAAATTTAGTTTATCAAAAGGATGTATCAGTATGTGGCCACAACTCTACGAATGGTTTGCGCTCTTTATCAAATGGTTTCATGTAATCTGTGGGGTGGCTTGGATTGGCGCCAGTTTCTATTTCACTTGGCTTGACAATAGCCTAGAAAATCCACCGCAATGGAAGAAAGATAAAGGTATCAAAGGCGACTTATGGGCCGTGCATGGTGGCGGTTTTTACGAAGTAGCAAAATACCAGGTTGGACCTCAAAGCATGCCGACCAACTTGCACTGGTTTAAATGGGAAGCCTACACGACATGGATCACTGGCACCGCGTTAATGATTTGGATGTACTATTTTAACGCCGCCGCCTACCTCATTGATCCCAGAGTCATGAGTTTAACTAGCCTCCAAGCCGTAGGTTTGGGCTTGGGTGGCATTGCACTCGGCGTTGTCGTCTATGAAGCATTGATGCGCTCCCCCCTCTCGCGTCACGCCGGTCTATTTTGCGGCGCACTCATCGCGCTTGGCGCGCTGTTCTTCTATGGATTTACCCACGTCTTTAGTGGTCGGGGTGCCTTTATCCATATGGGCGCATTGATGGGTACCATCATGGTCAACAACGTGTTCCATAAAATCATTCCCGGCCAACGTAAAATGGTGGCGCAAGTAGCGGCGGGTGAAGCGGTCGATCCGGCTCCCGGACTGGAGGGTAAACGCCGCTCTATCCATAATAACTACTTCACCCTTCCCGTGATTTTTCTCATGATCAGCAATCACTACCCGATGATCTACCAACACTCGCTGAGTTGGCTAGTAGGGATGCTGATTCTGGTGATCAGCGCATATTTACGCCATTACTTTAACCTTAAGCATGCAGGTAAATCGAAGCCAAGCGTACTCATTTCAAGCTCGATAGCCATGCTGCTTCTCGCGGTTTTCGTCAGTTGGGGATCCGTTCAAGCGAATAAAGCCTCGCGTGCAGAGGCGACCGCAAGCAGTGTGGCCACGCAAACGACCACTTCTCAGGACTCAGCCCTGCATCAACAGAGCGCGTCGGAAGGAGGCACTTCCGGCCTTGCTTATGATATCAATCGTACTCACTATATCGAAATAGCGACGCAGATCATTGAGCAGCGCTGCACCCAATGTCACAGCGCCACACCGACTGACGATGTGTTCACCGTCGCACCTAGTGGCGCAATCTTCGACTCTTGGCAAGATATTGAGCGCTGGAGCCCGCGCATTCTAGCGCGTACGGTCGAGTCGGCCGATATGCCCTTTCTCAACAAAACCAATATGACAGACCAAGAACGTCAGCAACTTAAAGAGGCCCTTAGTCACAGCCATTAATCTTTCCCCCTCCCGCCAGTTCACACTGGTGGGAGCGTAAAATGTAAGAAAATGTAAAGCTACGAACCAAATCCCACTCAACGGCTCCAATGCTGTGTGTCAATCATTGTTAACAAGGAAAATACGATGAAAACTCTCACCATTGGTACCGCGCTACTCGGCGCTCTGTTAATCACCACCGCTTGTGCAAATGACGGGGATCGCAAGGGCCCGCCGCCAAGTTTTAGCGATATCGATTCAAATAGCGATGGCTACATCACCACTGATGAAGCCAAAGGGCCGTTAGCCCGTGATTTTAGCTCTATTGATGCCGATGGCGATGGAAAAGTCACCGAGGCGGAACTCTCGCAATTTATGAGTGAGCACCGTCCACCGGCTCGCGACTAACGAACTTAACGCTCACTTAAGACGTGCTCTTAGTGGGCGTTTTTTTATCGCTATCATCCCTATGATTTCACCTATGGGCACGGTATGCTGAAGGCACTTAATCCCAAGGACGCACAATGAACAAAGTGACACTCTCCGGCCATATCATTATTCCCTTAGAGGATCGTAGTATCGTACTGGCCGAACTGGAGATACACCGTAAACTCACTCGAAATGAGCCGGGCTGCCTGTGCTTTGAGGTCACGCAAAATCCTGACGACACCCATCGATTTGATGTGTATGAAGAGTTTGTCGATCATGAAGCATTTCTGCAGCATCAACGACGAGTGCAAGAGTCACAGTGGGGAAAAGTGACTCAGAATGTCGCAAGATATTACGACATCACTGAATCCTAGTTAGAGGGCGTTAAGGCGACTTTGCCTTGAGGTTCATTGAATCAATCATGCCTATCAAGCATTCCAGTGCTACCGCGACATCGTCTTGATTCACTTGTTCTTTAGGATGGTGGCTAATGCCTTTCTCACAGCGGACAAACAACATTGCGATGTCGGTCGCTTTCGCCATCACCATGGCATCATGGCCTGCGCCACTCGGTAAACAGCGCGCCGTTTGACCGGTCACCGACTCAACGACTGAGGCCCATTGCTGCTGCAAGGCGGCATCACAGAGGACCGCTTTCGCTTGATATATCTTGTCGCTGTCGAAATGTAGGCGACGTTTTTTCGCAATCAAGTTCAACTCGTTGATGACGACCTCACAACACGCCTCCAGCGTCGGCTGATTAAGCGAGCGAATGTCCAAAGTAAACTCGACTGCACCTGGGATCACGTTCACCGCACCCGGTGCGACGGATAGTTTACCCACCGTCGCGACAATCTCTTGCTCTCTGGCAAAACGTTCAATAAAACTCACCATTTCAGCCACGCCGCACAGCGCATCCTGACGCAAATCTATCGGCACTGTGCCTGCGTGTCCCGCCATGCCCTCTACCTTGCAGGTAAAACGTTTTGCCCCGGCAATACCGGTCACGATACCGACGGGCAATGACTCTGCTTCTAGCACTGGGCCTTGCTCAATATGCACTTCCAAGTAGGCAAGCAGATCGTTACGCGCGTCATTTCCTGCGAGACTCGGCGCCAGTCCAAACTGGCGCATGGCGTCTGCCATGGTCATACCATCGGCATCCGCGATATCGAGCCAGTTGGGATCAAACTGCCCTGCGACACTGCTCGATCCAATGAGCGTGGTGTTAAAACGCATCCCTTCTTCGTCTGCAAATGCCACCACATCGATGTGGAACGGAAAGCGGCACTCTTTTAGTTGCGACAGTGCTTCAATTGCGAGAATAATACCGAGGTTGCCATCGTATTTACCTGCATTTCTGACCGTGTCACTGTGAGAGCCCAGCACCAATGCTTTCGCCTCAGGGTCGCTGCCTACTTTGCGCCCCCACTGGTTGCCGACACTGTCTTGCCAGGTTTCTAGTCCCGCATCGCGCATCCATTTTGCGATCAGGTCGTGGGCATTTCGATGCTCTTTGGTCAGGTATCCGCGCGTCAGCGCACCCCGTTCTGCGCTGCACTGAGCGAGTTGGTCGGCTTGAGCCATAATGCGCTCAGTACCGATGCTCATCGCTTGGTGACTCTTATCATCCACTGTATCTACACTCATGGCTGCTCCTTATTGATAATGCGCCATAGCCGCCAGAACTGCCTGACCGGGAATGATGTCCGCTTGGTGTTTGATCAGCACCGCTTCTAGTGCCGCCAAGGTGGTCAATACGCACTCTTGTCTCGCGTTGAACCCCATAGTACCGATGCGCCAGATCTTGCCATGCAGTGGTCCAAACGAGGTACCAATCTCGATACCAAACCGGTGAAGCAGCTCAAGACGCACCGCATCGCCATCGACCGTACCCGCCGCTTTTTTAACGCTCGGTATGGCCACACCGACCACGTTGTTCATTTTGTAGTTTTGATTGCCAAATAGCTCTAGCCCCATCGCGCGAAGCCCCGATGCCATCGCGTCTCCCGCTTGCTTGTGACGCGCGATGACCTGCTCTGGGCCTTCTTCAAGGAACAGCCTTGCACACTCGCGTGCGGCATAAAGCATGCTGGTCGCTTCGGTATGATGGTTAAGGCGCTCTGGCCCCCAATAATCCATCACCATGGCTAAATCAAAGTAGTTCGATTGAATTGGTGCTTCTTCACCATCAACGTGGTGAGCGGCACGAATGCCCGCTTCGACGTGTTTACGACTGTTGATTAGCGCAGCGCAGCGCTCGCTCAGCGTAATCGGCGCTGAGCCCGAAGGCCCGCCTAAACATTTCTGCAGCCCTGCTGACACCGCATCGAGATGCCAGTCATCGACATACAATTCATTACCGGCAATCGACGCAGTGGCATCACAATAGAACAGCACACCATAGCGCTGACACAGCTCGCCCATCTCAGCCAACGGTTGGTTCATGGTCGTGGAGGTGTCTCCTTGAACAGTGGCGAGCAATTTGGGCTGAAAGGTTTTGATCGCCTGTTTAATTTGCTCTGGCGCGCACACTTCACCCCACTCAACATCGATGGTTTTCACCACAGCGCCAACCCGAGTAGCAATTTCGCACAATAAGTGACCAAAGCGGCCAATAACGGGGATCAGCACTTTGTCGCCCGGTTTTAACACCGACACCAGCACCGCTTCAATCCCCGCGCGCGCAGTGCCATCCACCAGCATCGTCTGCGGGTTTTGGGTGTGAAAAACGCCGCGATAGAGTGACTGTACTTGGTTCATGTAACCGGTCATCACAGGGTCATACTGACCAATCAGTGACTGAGCGATGGCCTGATGCACGCGAGGATAGGCGTTGATTGGCCCCGGCCCCATCAAAAGGCGTTGCGGTGGGTTAAGTGTTTCAAATAGCTCGTTGGCCTGTGACATTATTGTTCTCCTACAAAACTGCGGCCATCGCTACGCGGATCGCTACTGGCGATGGCTCTTCCTTGTTCATCCAGCACAATGGCGCCAGCATGGCCCATCAGCTCGTTATTATCGTCAACGGTGGTAACGTCGTGACCGAGCGCCACCAACTCAGCGCCGCTGCGTTGGTCAAGTGCGCGCTCTAAGCGTAAGTTGTGTGTCGCATCGCCCCACGTGCGCCCCAATAGCCAGCGAGGCTCTGAGATCGCCTTATCCAAGGGATAAGATTGATAGTGGTAGCGGCTAAATAGGCACGCTTGCGTTTGGGGCTGACCTTCACCGCCCATTGTGCCGTAGCTCATTCTGCGGCCATCACTGAGCTCAGCATAAGCAGGGTTGAGGGTATGGAAAGGCTTCTTGTTGGGTGCCAATACATTGTGATGCTGCACATCCAGAGAAAAACTCTTGGAGCGGATATTCCATAACACTCCGGTCTTTGGCAGCACAACACCAGACCCAAACTCCCAGTAAATGCTTTGAATAAAGCTGACCATGGTGCCGTATTGATCACTGGCCCCCATCCAGATCGTATCGCCGGGTTTGGCTTGGTGAGGCCAAGCTAGGGCGCGGTTAGGATTCACAGCAGCGGTACACTTAGCCACCTCGTCGTCGCTGAGCCAATGCTGCAAAGGCTCGCGCGATGACGCCTCATCACATACCTCTCGATCACGAATCAAAAACGCTTGTTTAGTCGCTTCAACAAGGCAGTGAATGTGCTCCACTTCGGTCTGAGCGTTGACCGCTAAACGATCGTAGATAGCCAAAATCAGCAGTGACGCCACCCCTTGGGTCGGTGCACCAAAGTTATACAGTGTGCCTTTGGAGGTCGTGACATGCAGTGGCTGCATCACTTTAGCGCGAAATTGATGAAAATCTTCAAGACGGATTGGACTACCCATCGCGGCTAGATCATCGGCCATCGACTGCGCCAAATCTCCGCGATAGAAATCCTCTAGTCCTTTGTCTGCCAGCATCGATAGAGTATTAGCAAGCGCCGAATTGCAGATACGATCGCCGACCTTGAGCGTCTCACCTTGATTCAGATAAATATCGGCAAACCCGTCTAGCGAAGCCAGTCGCTGATAGGTTTTTTCACTGGCATTGACCAAGCTCTGCGTCGCGGTGATCCCCTCGCGCGCGGCATCGATCGCGGGGGTAAGTAATCTATCCAGTGTCATATTGCCATGATCATACTCAAGCGCTGCTTGCCAACCTGCGACCGTGCCCGCCATCGTGATGGCCGAAAGCGCGCCATGATCGGGCAGTTCATCACCCAGAGATCGGTAGGCGTTGACATCCACCTGCGCCGCCGCATCGCCGCTACCATCAATCGCGACTGGGGCTTGGCCTTGTTTCGCAATCAACCAAAATCCATCCCCTCCGATGCTATTCATATGGGGGTATTGCACTGAGATCATCGCAGCGGCAGCGACCATCGCTTCGCTAGCCGTGCCACCGGCGTCTAAAATCGCTTGGCCAACTTCGGCTGCTTTATGATGTGGGGCGGTAAACGCGGTTTGATGCTTCATCGGCCACTCCTTGGCTCGTGTCTAGGTTGAGTTGCATGGCAGTCTGGATAAGGGCACGTTCACTGTGCGCACTACCAAGAAACGAGAGTCCGCACGGCATCGCTGCTGCGGCGTTAGGGAGGTGCAATTGCGGTAAGCCAGAGAGCCCAGCAAGACTCGTGAGACCCATAAGCTGGGTGCGATAAACGGCCAATTCATTAGCTGGCATGGTCAGTTTCGGCGCTTCGGCGGGCGTGGTAGGCAGTAGCCACCATAACGCATGGTCTTCCATATGCTGCACTAATGCCTGTTTGAATCGCTGTTGCTCATCACAAGCCACTGTATACTCTGACTTGGTCAAGGTTCTTGCCCACTCGACGCGCGTTGCAATCGCTGGATCCAAGCTCTCCCCATAGCGTGCTAACCACTCACCGTGTTGGCGAATGATCTCGAAACCTTGCAGGGTACGAAACAGGTGACTTAACTGATCGAGCGTCCATCCCGCACGCGCAAGATAGTCACCTTGTTGAATCTTTACACCCGATGCTTTGAGGCGCGTTAACTGCTCGGTGTGATCGGCACTCATAAGAGCACGGCACTGCTCATCAAGATAGAAGGACCGTTGGTGAGGTGCTGCACCGTGGTCAGTCGACAAACTCGTCCACACTCGCTCCATCATCGCCAAATCTCTGGTGAAAATACCGGCAGTGTCAAAGCGAGCCGCCAGTTCAAAGCAATGTTGAAGGCTCAACGCACCATGCGTCGGCCTCAACCCATACAGCCCACAATAACTGGCCGGGACACGTACTGAACCACCTGTATCCGTACCGATTGAAAAATCGCAATCGCCACTTGCTACCACCACCGCACTGCCGCTCGATGAACCACCTGGAATCGCGTCAGGCGCTTTGGGGTTCACTGGCGTGCCGTAATAGATATTTTGACCGTTTAAGCTGTACGCCAGCTCATCGGTCTGTACTCGCCCAACACACTCTGCACCACTCTCAAGCAAAGTGGTAATGAGCGGCGATGTCTGGCTAGCAACATCATGAGTGGCTAACCACTGTGGATTGCCTGCCCCCGTTCGGTAGCCTTTTACATCAAACAGATCTTTAAAGACAAACCGAGTGCCACTCAGTCGGCCTTCTTTTGTCGGCGCCAAAGAGTGTGGCCCTTGCGCGCAATAAATTCGAGTATCCTTACTCATCATCTTTCCTTAATGGTTGCACCGATTAGCGCGCTTAAAGCGCGGCGGCTTTTACCCCTTCGCTCTGCTTGGCGTAACGGTTAGCCAGCACGGCGCAATAGAAAATCTGGATTGGGTGATACAACATGATCGGCAGTAGCAACATACCGAGCGTTGGGTCGGTTCCAAAAATGACTTTCGCCATCGGGATCCCGGCCGCTAATGTCTTTTTGGTGCCACAGAATACCGCCGCCACTTCATCAGGAAGATCGAAACCGGCTTTTCTTGCTCCCCACTGAATGGAGTGGACCATCACCAACAAAATCACCACACACAGCGCAATCGCCGTCAACAGCAACCCCGCAGAGAACTCACTCCAGATACCGTTAATAACAGAATCACAAAAGGCGTTGTAAACGATCAAAAGAATCACATACTTGTCGACTTTATTGACCACCGCTTTGTGTTTCTCCGTCCAAGCCAGTAGGTAAGGACGAAGGAGCTGGCCTAAAATCATCGGAACCAAAAGTAACTTAGCAATCGACAACACGGAGTCGAGCAGATTGAGTGACCCCCCTTCAAAGCCCATAAAGAGCTGAATCAAAGCTGGGGTGATCACCACACCAATAATGCTCGATAGCGACGCGTTAAAGATCGCCCCCGGCACGTTTCCCTTACCGACACTCGTCATCGCAACCGATGACGAGATGGTGCTCGGTAGAACCAAGAGATAACAAAACCCAAAAGCCAGAGCCGCAGGCATGGTTGCGATAAAGAGATCGCCAAACACTACCCATAAAATTGGGTAGGCAACAAACGTCGCCACCTGGATGTAAATGTGCAGACGCCAATTGGTCAACCCCGCTTTAATCGCTTGTGGCGATAACCCTAGACCATGAAGAAAGAAGACAATGGCAACCCCCACCGCCGTCAATTGGTCCAAGTGAATCGGCCCCCCGGAGCGTCCAATATCTGCCGTGATCGTCGCAAGCGCTATCGCGACCACCATGCCGACCAAAAACCACTCTTTCTTAAGTTTTGCTAATAGATTCATTTTGTTACTCAGGTTCTTCTCTAAAATTACGCTTTACTCTTTAATGCTCGTGCTGCGACGATATTGAAAGACGCTGCGGACATTAAATAGCGATAAGCCAACGCTGACACTCCACCACCAATAAACAACGCATAGTTGGCCAGTTGAGGAATGATAAAAGTCGCCACTATAGCGCACACACTGGCAATACCAAGTGCATAAACACTGCGCATGTTGACACCATTTTGATACCAGTACAGACCTTTGGGTGATTCGGTATAGAGTGACGGTACATCAATCTTACCCTTTTTCACAAAGTAGTAATCCACAACGATTATGCCGTAGAGAGGGCCAATCATCGCGGCTAACACGTCCACCGTGTAGTGAATCACCTCTGGGTTATTAAATAGGTTCCACGGAGTCAACAATACGGAACCGAACGCAGCAATAAATCCGCCCGCCTTAAAACTGATTTTTTGTGGAGACACATTGGAGAAGTCAAACGCCGGTGCGACAAAGTTTGCGACGATATTGATGCCGACCGTTGCAAAAATAAAGGTCAGCGCACCAAGCACCGTAATAAGTCCTGAGTCTAGTCGTTTTACTGTCTCAACCGGGTCGGTGATCATCTCACCAAACACAGGAATCGATGCAGAAACGATCACTACGCTGAAAATTGAAAAGAGTAAAAAGTTCACAGGTAGTCCGAGTAAATTACCGAACTTGAGCTGTTTATAACTGCCACAGTAACGAGAAAAATCACTGAAATTGAGCGTAGGACCAGCAAAGTATCCCGCGACCAACGCGGATGCGACGATCATCGTCATGATGGCATCCAAACCTTCCAGTTTTTGCGAACTCAAATTGAATTGGATGTTCTCCCACCCGGCTAAATCGATCATGTAGAGGCAAAGCGCAAACATGGCGATATAGATAGCAGGGCCAGACCAATCGATCACTTTGCGGATCATATCCATACCGAACATAAAGACGATGCCCTGAATGATCCACATGGCCGTAAATCCTATCCAGCCCAAATACGAGAGCCCCAAGAAACTGGGTTCTGCGAGCGCTTCCATCGAAGGCACAAAGTAAAGCAGTAGAATGATGAACGAACTGGACGCCAAAAAGGTTTGAATACCGTACCAGACCACCGCGATCAATCCTCGTATTACCGCAGGAATATTCGCGCCAAACACACCAAATGACATTCTCGCCACTACGGGAAATGGGACTCCCGCTTTTTGCCCTGGTTTGCCCATCAGGTTGGCAAACACCAATACAATAGAGATGCCAACAAGCAAACTGATAAACACTTGAATACCATTGAGTCCAAGTGCAAATAAACTTGCTGCAAAAACATAGCCGCCCACGCTGTGAACATCTGACATCCAAAACGCAAAGATGCTGTACCAGCCCCACTTTTGTTCTCTGTCTGGTAACAGATCATCGTTGGCCAGACGTGAACTAATCGGTAAATCCTTTTCCATCATGGTCACTTCCTTGTTTGATATTGTATACAATCCTAAATACAAAGACTGTGCCAAGTTGTTGACCCCCTCTCTATGGGAGCTGAACGCTAAGTAATCAGTAGAAGTAAGCATTCTTCGCACCAATTTCTCGCACACCTGCCTCATAAGAGTGCGTTAAAGGCTCCGATAATTCAGCAAAACATCTCAGAATGCGTGATTACGCGACGTTTTACCCCCTCAAACATGGTATACATGTTGCTAGGTATAATTGTATACAAACAGATAGAGAGTCATCATGTCGAACGACGAAAAGATTTATCAAAAGATGCTCAAAGCCATTGTTGAGCATCAGCTTCCGCCCGGTGAGCGTTTGCCCGAAGACAAGTTATCGGAAGCGTTTGGGGTGAGCCGTACCGGGATACGCAAAGTGCTACAGCGCCTCGCGATTGAACGTTTTGTCGTGATTCAGCCGAATAAAGGCGCACAGGTCAGTCGTCCGAGTCGTCAAGAGGCCGAAGAAGTCTTGGATAGCCGCATTACATTAGAGCCTCTGTTGCTCGCTGAGATTTCGGACAATTGGGATCTCAAAGTGTCGCAACGTTTTCGCGATATGGTGGCGCAAGAGAAGCAAGCCGAACAAGACGGCGATTTAGCCCGTTCCATTCAATTGACGGCGAAGTTTCATTATGAGCTTGCTCATATGGGCAACAACTCGGTCTTGGCTGAGTTTATCGAGCAGTTGTGCTATCGCTCATCCTTGGTTATCGCCGCCTACGGCACTAGAGAGAGCGTGAGTTGTGATTGTGGCGATCATCTTGAGCTGATTGATTTGCTCGACACCCATCAAGTCGACAAGGCGCAGCAGTGGATGCGACACCATTTGATCCATATTAAACGGTCGATTTCATTAACAGGTAAAAAAGATGCCCACGTTGATTTTACTCAGCTGTTTGCCAACATGGACTCGTAAAGGTGTGCTATGAAAATCCAACTGATTAACCCAAACACCAGCGTTACCATGACAGATAAAATTGCCCAATCGGCTTTGACTGTCGCGCTACCCTCCAGCGACATCCTCGCTCGCTGTCCTGAGCACGGCCCTGAAAGCATTGAATGTGCGTTGGATGAAACCATCGCCTCTGCGGCCTTACTCGATCTCATCACTGACGGGGAGAAAAAAGGCGTCGATGCGCATATCATTGCGTGCTTTGGCGATCCCGCGCTTGATGCTGCGCGCGAAATAGCGCAAGCGCCTGTCATCGGCATCGCCGGTGCAGCTTTTCAAATCGCCAGTTTGGTCTCGCATCGATTTGGTGTGGTCACCACCCTCTCTCGCACCGTCCCCACCGCCCACCATCTGTTGCAGCGCTACGGCTATGCGCATCTCTGTACCGGTGTGCGCGCAACCGACATTCCCGTGCTTGCCTTGGAATCGGTGCATACCTCGCTGTATGAACAGTTGCGCCAAGAGTGCCGTCAAGCGCTTTCGCAAGATGGGGCTGAAGCCATCGTATTAGGCTGTGCGGGCATGTCAGATCTTGCGGCGGAACTGAGTCAAGATCTCCAAGTTCCAGTGATTGATGGCGTCACTGCCGCGGTCAAGCTTGCGGAGTCTTTGTACAGCTTACAACTTAACACGGCCAAGTGCGGTCATTATGGCGCGCCGATAGGGAAAGCCTTTCACGGCCGCTATCAGCACTGGAGTCAATAAAAAACTTAAGGGATACAAATGGATATGGATAATCCAAGAAATTATACAGGCTATGGACGCGATAACGTCCCTGATGCTAAGTGGCCAAATGGGGCAAAGATTGCGCTGCAATTCGTCTTGAACTACGAAGAAGGCGGCGAGAACTGCGTATTGCATGGCGACGCACATTCGGAAACCTTCTTGTCCGAAATCGCTGGCGCGAGCGCTTACCCTGATAGACACATGAGTATGGAATCCTTGTACGAATACGGCTCTCGGGTCGGCGTGTGGCGAATTCTCGATGAGTTCAAAGCGCGAGGTCTTCCTCTCACCGCCTTTGCCGTCGCGACAGCCTTGCAAAGAAACCCAGCTGTGGCCAAGGCCTTACTCGACGATGGCCATGAAATTGCCTGTCACGGCTTGAAATGGATTCACTATCAAGACGCACCGATTGAGAAAGAGCGTGAGGATATGGTGCAAGCGCTCCAAATCATTGAGACGCTCACAGGAAAAAAACCGATCGGTTGGTACACAGGACGTGACTCCCCCAATACGCGCGCTCTCGTGGCCGAGCACGACCACGTCCTCTATGATTCTGACTATTATGGGGATGACCTGCCGTTTTGGACGCAAGTACCTGATGCACAAAAACCCGGACAGACGCGGCCTCATCTGATTGTGCCGTACACGCTGGATACCAATGACATGCGATTTGCCTCCCCTTATGGATTCAGTCATGGGGAAGAGTTTTTTCAATACCTCAAGGACAACTTCGATTGCCTCTATCAAGAAGGGCAAAGCAAACCGAAAATGATGTCAATTGGCCTGCATTGTCGCATCATAGGCAAACCTAGTCGCTTTATGGCACTGAAAAAGTTCCTCGACTACGTGCAATCCCATTCGGATGTGTGGATCGCCACGCGAGAGCAAATCGCCCGTCACTGGATAGAACATCATCCGCCAACCTAGTTTCTGTTTTGCCGCTGCGGTGCCTTCCTACCCGGCGGTTTTTTCTTTCTCAGCCCCCAAAACGGGTCAACTGCACCAAGTCTATGCAACTTAGCGACTTCGTTGACTGACCACTCTTACATAAATCACTGTATTTATTAACTTATCGATCCGGTTTATGAATGGCACAATGGTTGCTAACTTGATCAATACAATGTCAACAATATTGTATACAAGGAAGTCAACATGTCTCACAAGGAAAACAGTGACCTGATTTATGCACTGGAAGATCGACCCGCAACGGGTCAAGCGCTCTATGCAGGTCTGCAACACGTTCTGGCGAGTTTCGTCGGTATTATTACTCCAACGCTTATCATTGGTGGCGTGCTCGGCCTTGGCCAGCATATTCCCTATCTCATTAGTATGGCGCTGATTGTTTCGGGTGTCGGTACCTTTATTCAGGCTCGCCGTATCGGACCGATTGGCGCTGGCATGATCTGTGTCCAAGGGACCAGCTTTGCGTTTCTTAGCTCCGTACTCGCGGCCGGGTTCATTGCTAAATCTCAAGGGGGTGGCCCAGAAGAGATTCTCGCGATGATCTTCGGTGTCTGTTTTGTCGGTGCGTTTATTGAAATTGTGTTATCTCAGTTCATCGACAAACTGCAACGTATCATTACTCCTGTGGTCACAGGGATCGTCGTCACCACTATCGGCATCTCATTGATTAAAGTCGGCATGACGGATTTAGCCGGTGGCGTCAAAGCGCCCAACTTTGGCGATTGGCACAACTTAGTACTCGGTGCACTGGTTCTTGTCACTATCATTGCGCTTAACCGTTCAAAAAACCTGATGGTGCGTTTATCGTCCATATTGGTGGGCATGGTGGTCGGTTATCTTGCCGCTGCATCGATGGGTACGGTCAATTTCGACAATGCCTTTAATCAGCCGCTATTCAGCATCCCTCAACCGTTCAAATACGGCTTCGATTTCGATTGGTATGCATTTATTCCCGTCGCCGTTATCTACGCGATTACCGCGATAGAATCGACAGGTGACATTACCGCCAACTGCATGATCACCAAACAACCGGTCTCCGGTGAAGGCTATTTGAAGCGCATTAAAGCAGGGATTCTCGGGGATGGGGTCAACTCCATGCTGGCGGCGATTTTCAACACCTTCCCGAACACCACCTTTAGCCAAAACAATAGCGTCATTCACTTAACGGGTATCGCCAGTCGTTACGTGGGTTACTTTGTAGCGCTCATTTTGGTAGTGCTGGGTCTATTCCCCATCATTGGGGGCGTGTTAACCACCATACCGAAACCTGTCATTGGCGGCGCGACGCTGGTCATGTTTGGCACGGTGGCGGCGGCTGGGATTAAAATCATCGCGCGCGAGAAATTGGATCGTCGCAACTTGATGATTTTGGCCGTCTCGTTTGGCTTTGGTCTCGGTGTCATGCTCGTGCCAGACATCTTGGGCCAAATGCCTAAACTGGTGCAAAGCGTGTTTGGCTCTCCCGTCACAACCAGTGGTATTGCGGCAATCATTATGACGTTGGTCCTGCCCACTCAGACAATGGTGGAAACAACGCCCTCTGCCGAAGCTAAGTCGGTCGCTTAACGACATTTGAACTCAAACGCCCGCCTCTTTTTAGAGGCGGGCGTTTTTAATTGTGCCAATACAAGACCTTATGCAGTGGCATTTAAGCACTGGAAAGATTAGCCGGTTGCGCTTTTACTCGTGCGATAAAGGCATTCTCTGTCACCGGTTTTGAAATCAAATAGCCTTGAATGTAATCAAAGCCCACCTCATTCAAGCGCTCCAACTCTTGCACTGTCTCGACCCCTTCAACAATCGGGGTGATGTGCAGTGCATGACAAAACACCAAAATCCCTTTCAATATACCGATGTCCACTTCACGTAGCCCGTGGCGCACAAAACTTTGGTCAACTTTTAGGGTATCGACCGGCAAACGCTGTAAATAGGTCAATGACGAATAGCCAGTGCCGAAATCATCTATCGAGAAACGAATACCCAACAAACGGCACTTCTTAATCATGTTCGACACGTGATTCAAATCTTCAAGCGCGTGCGTCTCTAGGATCTCGATTTCAAGCAAACCTTGTTTGATGTTTGGGTAACGCGCCAGTTTGTCTTGTAGTATCTCAAACAGGTCGGTTTGACTGAAATATTCGTGGCTGAGGTTGATACTCAAGTTAAGCGCTAAGCCTGCCTCACACCAGGCATCTAGCGTCTCCATCGCGCGCTCAATCACCCAATCATCGATCTGTTTAAAGAGGCCTAAACGATGCACTTCTGGCAAGAACATATTGGGGGTTAAAAAGCCTTTGACCGGATGATTCCAGCGAATAAGGGCTTCAGCGCCGACGATTTTCTTCTGCTTAGAGCTGGCTTTGGGTTGGAAGTAGAGCTCCAACTCATTGTGGTGGATCGCGCCGATTACCTCAGTGATAAACTCATTGTCGGACGCTTTTTGATCCTGACTATTATCAAGGCATACCGCTTGGTTCCCGCCTCGCATTTTTGCTTCATAGGAGGACAGTTCCGCACGGCGCAAAAGCTGCTCTGGCTCCGTCACCCCTTCTGCTGGGTAGAGTGAGATCCCGACACTGACACTTAGCGGTATCGTATTGCCTAAAATGTTGACCGTTTCTGGCAACTGGCGCTGAATGTCTCGGATGGTTTGGCTAGCGTGCGTCTCGCCATAGACGACCAAATAAAATTCATCGCCCCCCAATCGCAGCGCTTGACCGGACTCGCCCACCAGACGGTTCAATTTATCCAACACGATGTCAATACAGTGATCCCCAGCAGTGTGGCCATAGGTTTCGTTGATGTAGCGGAAATTATCGATATCAAAAAAGCCAACCGCAGTTTGACCGCCGACAAACTCGCTTTTGGACATCACATCCGTTAAATAGGTAAAGAGTTTGACGCGATTCCCCAAGCCGTTGGTCGGATCTTGATAAGCAATCTGCTCGATGATGCGCTCTTGTGTTTTACTTCGGGTGATGTCGATGGATGAACCACAGATGGCGTAGATGTCGCCCTTGTCATTCATCAAGGGGACTTTACGCGTATGCACGATCATCTTCTTGCCGACATCTTCATGCCAATAGGTTTCTTCACTGCTGTAGGGCTTTTTCGAATTGACCACTAACTGATCGACGCTTGAAATACGCGTTGCGACGTTTTCATCAAATAAGTCATAGTCGTCTTTGCCGAGCACCTCGTCTTCGTCCAAAGAGAGGTTTTGACACATTTTTTTATTCGCAAACAGATATCTACCATGCTCATCCTTGAGGTAGATGTAGGAGTCTAAGCTGTTCAATATCGACTTTAATTTGTCTTCATCTTGCTCTGCGGTGCGTTTTTTCACCCACGCAAGCAGCGCCAAGGTCGTTAAGATGATAAATACCAAACCAAACAGCGTCATGACTTCGGCATAGTAGCGACTTAATAGCGGCTCGGGCTTGCCCAATATGTGGCTGCCTGAGGGCAAATCGCGCTCTTTAATACCAAAACGTTTGAGCTGAGCATAATCAAACAGCGCCTTGGTGGGGGGCTGAACCACCATGTCCTCTTCCATAAAATAGCCGCGATGAAAGTATCGGTGAGCAAGCTCTCCGGCGAGTACCGCATGAGCGCGGTGATCCACCACTAATCCACCCAGTAACCCTTGACCAATACCATGTTGATAAGGATGGACGATCGGCGCAGTGGTAGCATCAGTGATAAGATCCACCGACTCCTCAAAAGAGAGAGCCACGTTATTCTTGTCTCGATAAGCCGAAATCAGCAAGACCACACTGTTGTGTGCATCAATCGACGCCATGTCCTCTATCAATTCACCCCAAGCAAGCGTCGCTAAATCGAGTTTCTTCCAATTAAAATTGGGGTAGTCTGCCATAGTGCGAGACAGTTTCTCAAAGTCGGCACGCCCTGTGGTAGTACCATCCACTAACAGATGAATGTTCTCCACGTGGGGCATTGCCTCATGAATAAACTGTATATTTTCATCAAATGACACAGCTTCAATCACGCCTGATACCTGCTTGTCTCCTTTGAGAGATAAGGCAAGCTCGACATTGTTGACACCCAAAAACACAATCGGCAAATCACGAAACAGCCCTTCCCGCTCAGAGAGCGCCAATTGCAGCGCGTTGTCGTCCACCGTGATCACCATGTCGTACTTCTGACTGTTGAGAAATTGGTAGGACAGTGCCGTTTTGTAATTGGCAACACTCACAGCATCGTACAAGCGTTTACTGTGCATATAGGAGATGTCGAGAAGCACCGAATCTTGATCTAACACTTCGGTTAAACCATGGGAGATATCGGTGTAGGTAGGAAAGTTGGGATCGTAGGATTTGATCACAAGAATGCGAGCATGGCCTATATCACTAGCTAAACTTTTCAGTGAGACCACTAGGCACATCAGTACACACCAGCAAGTAAAGCGTCCAAGGCCTAGATTCATCCATTACTCCAGTTTTGCGCGTTGTCCTTTATCATCCGTCACTCAGCATTTAATGTTTAGCGTGTTTCATTTTTGCAATGAATCTACGCAATTTATGCGATTTCCTCAATAAATGAATAGCCTATAACCTTCATTTTCGCAACGCAAGTGGCGCGAGTCTGCCACATTTCCCCTAAGCTTGAGCCAGGTCATTTTTTCTGTAGAAAATCCAAGTTAGGTTGAAAATTGTAACAACAACCAAACAGGGACGAAACATATGGAACTCAAAAAAGATCCTCGCTGCTATACAGACGTTTGTGTCGACGGTCGTTGGTTTCACCACGATCACTGCACGACTCGAGTCTACATGCTTAAGGGGGGCGCAGAATGCGAGCTGGAGCTTGCAAAAACACCCTCTACCGAAGATGAGCTTGTGCACTTAATTACTCAACAACAAAGTTAGTTTTTAGAAGTCCTCTCACTCTTTGGTTTAGCCGTTTAAGTCAACTTTTCTGTCACATTGATGAGATAAAAGCGACACGTTTTGTTCATAAATCCTCCTTAGACTAGGCCCACATTCATCAAGGAGGATTTACTTTGTCTTTTCAATCTCATACCGCGCCTTTTGCTTTTCGTACATTGGCAATCACTGGCATGTTGACCGCCCTTTCCGCTTGCTCATCACCGACAGAACAAAGTCGTGCACTTGTCCCAGCACTGAGTTGTAAAGCAACTGTCGCACCTTCGCAAAGTGAGACTTCTATTGCAGGTTTAACGCTTGTGGGTCGATACGTGGCCAATGCGCCGTTTGCCACCTCGGCCGCTGAAATCGTCAAATACGATGCCTGCACTGACCAACTATTTGTTGTTAACGCACAGGCCAAGAAAGTCGACGTACTCACGCTTAGTCACGACCATGCACCCAGTTTGAAGACGCAACTCGATCTTCAGCGGGCGGCGACACACGCAGGCATTGAGATTGGCGCGGCCAATAGTGTCTCAACGCATCAGGGGTGGGTCGCGGTCGCGATTGAAAACAGCATCAAGCAAGAAGCGGGCATCATCGCACTCTACCGCGGTGATACCTTTGAGCTGCTGACCACCTACCCTGCTGGCGCGCTGCCAGATATGGTGAGTTTTTCCAAAGACGGTCGATACATTGCGGCCGCCAACGAGGGAGAACCCAACAGCGATTACAGCGTCGATCCAGAAGGCAGTGTCACCCTCATCGACCTTTCAACGGGTTATCAAAATGCGATTGTCACGCAAATTGGCTTTACCGATTTCAATGAAGGTGCCGTCCGTCACGACGAATTGGATAGCGATGTGCGACTCTCCGCTCCGGGTGCCAGCGTGGCCCAAGATCTCGAGCCGGAATACCTTGCCTTTGATGACAAAGGTCAGCTATTTGTGGCTATGCAAGAGAACAACGCCCTCGCGAAAATTGATGTGACGACAGGCCGAGTTGAGGCCATTTATGGACTGGGCGGCAAATCCTGGTCTACTGCCACTCTTGATGCTTCAAACAAAGATAAAAGGCTCGGTCATTTTCAATCCTACCCACAGCTGGTTGGCCTTTATATGCCCGACTCCATTGCCACCTATTCAGTCGATGGCATCAGCTATATCGTTACCGCGAACGAAGGGGATGGCCGCGAGTATGGTTTCGATAGCACTCAACAGCAATGCGATACCAAGGGCTACCAATGGGATGGCGACGATTACTCTGGCACCGCTGATTATGGTTCAAAAGTCGATTTTTGTATCGCGTATAGCGATGAATTACGAGGCAAAAAACTCAAGGTGAGTGACGATCATCCACTGACTCTCGCGTTAAAAGATAATCAGCAGCTCGCACGATTAAAGGTGATCGACCCAGGCAAGACGTTACAGAAAGATGAGGTTGTCGAGGCGTTTGGCGCGCGATCGTTTTCTATTTGGAATGAGCAAGGCGAACGCGTTTACGATAGTGGCGATCAATTTGCACAGATTGTCTTCGTCACGCAGCCGGAGCACTTCAACAGCACCAATGACAACAACGATAGTGCAGACGACCGCAGTGATGATAAGGGCGTCGAACCTGAAGCGATCGAAGTGGCTCAGATTAACGACCGTCACTACGCGTTTATTGGCTTAGAACGTCAAGGCGGTATCATGGTGTATGACGTCACGGACCCTAGCGATGCGATGTTCCTTCACTATGTGAACCCGCGTGATTTTAACCAACCTGTCTGCACCAAAGTCGATGAGGGAGAATGTGACAACGAGACCTACAACCCTAAAGCCGGTGATTTAGGCCCTGAGTCGATTCATTATTTCACTCGAGCTGGCGAGCACTTTATCGCGGTCGGCAATGAAGTCAGCGGCACAACCTCGATTTTTCACATTGATTTGTAACTCTGCTCAATTGAGGCCGTCGTAACAGGCGGCCTACTTAGCCTCAAGAATTCGCTGTCTAAAGCGAGCCTTCCTCAAGCGCCATTGCCACCGCTTCTGCCGCGTGAATGGCGACGGTGTCGAATAAAGCCACTGAGGTGTCTTGCTGTTTGACCAACAATCCTATTTCGGTGCAGCCCAGAATCACCCCTTGTGCGCCGGCTGCCGCTAACTCATCAATAATGGTGTGATAATCGTTTTTCGAGCGTGGATTGAGCGTTCCCAAGCAGAGCTCTTGATAAATCACGTCATGTACCAATCGGCGCTGCACGCCGTTGGGCACCACCACCTCAATACCAAATTTATCCGTTAACCTTTGTTTGTAAAACGCTTGTTCCATCGTAAATGCGGTGCCAAGCAGCCCCACTTTTTCGATACCTTGCGCCTGAAGTGCACGCCCCGTTGCATCGGCAATGTGTAAGAGAGGAATCGACACGGCGCGCTCAACCTGCTCCGCCACTTTGTGCATCGTGTTGGTCGCTATGATGAAAAAATCGGCGCCAGCACGTTCGAGCGATTGCGCTGCCTGCGCCAATATCCCCCCCGTTGCCTCCCACTCACCTTGATGTTGCAACGCTTCAATTTGTGCAAAGTCGACACTGTGGATAATCACTTTTGCGGAGTGCAAACCACCAAGTGCGGCTTTCACTCCCTGGTTGATCTGCGCGTAGTAGGTTGCCGTTGACTCCCAACTCATGCCGCCAATCACGCCTATGGTTTTCATACTCTGTCCTTGTGAATTCAAATCATGCTCTAAGCCCACTCTATAGCAGGCATAGATCGCTCGCAAGCACCCGTTGGGTTGGCCGAATGCCAGGCCAACCCATTCTAAGTGCGTAAAAAAGCCCGGCTTAACCCCGGGCTGCCTAACTATCGAATCAAGGTATGGTTCACTATCCGGCAGTGGATGGTTTAATTCGATATAAGAGGGCAAAAAGTACCGGTACTACAATTAACGTGAGTACCGTCGCAAAGCCAAGCCCTGCCATAATGGTGATAGCCATTGAGCCAAAGAAGGCGTCAAACACCAGTGGAATCATGCCAAGAATGGTGGTTAATGCCGCCATACTGACCGGGCGCACACGGGAAATGGCACTGTCAAACACCGCTTGATAAGGATCTTTGCCTGCTGACAGTTCTATGTTGATTTGGTCGAGCAACACAATGCCGTTTTTCAAAATCATGCCACTCAAACTCAGTAACCCAAGAAACGCGGTGAAACTGAACGGCATATCCGTCGCCAGTAAGCCAATCGACACCCCGATAATCGAAAGCGGCACGGTAAACCAGATCACCAATGGCTTACGCAGCGAATTAAACAGCAGCATAGTGATGATGAACATCAATAAGTAGCCCATCGGCAACGAACCAAACAGTGCCTGCTGGGCATCTTTTGATGACTCATATTCGCCGCCCCAAGAGATCTCATAGCCCTGTGGCAACGGCAGTGCTTCCACTTTCGGTTGTACGCGGGCAAACAGGCTGGCCGGAGTTTCATGACCCAACACATCGTGATCGGCGAGTACGGTCAAGGTGCGTTTTCTGTCTCGACGCTGGATGAGCGGCTCTTGCCAATCCAGTGCGACACCGTCAATCACCTGCTCCACTGGCACATAAGTTTGCAACGTGGGGCTGTATATTTTGACATTGGCTAGCGATTCAAAGTCAATGCGCTCTTGCTCGGGCAAACGAGCCAAGATCGGCAGCATATGCGTGCCATCCCGCAATAGGCCGATGGTTTTACCACCAAATGCCATTTGCAACGTATCGGAAAGGTCTTGTTTCGAGATACCTAATCGGCGCGCCTTCGATTCGTTGAACTGCGGCACCAACTGCTTGGAGCGTTCACGCCAATCATGACGCACATTTCGTGCCCCTTCATCTTGGAGCAGTACGTCTTCCACTTGCAGCGCAATATCACGCAATACTTGAGGATCTGGGCCGGTAATACGCGCTTCAATTTTTGACGCCGGCGATGGGCCAAATTCCATCAGCTTGAACTGGAATGTCGGCTTGTTGAAACTCACTGCCAGAGTCTGATCTAACTCTTCCAACAAGGTGAACATCGACTCGCGATCGTGGGTGCGCACTTGCAGCTGAGAATACGCTTCATAGCTTTTCTCAGGCTGGTAGGTCAACGCGAAACGTTGCAAGCCTTGACCCGTCGTGGTCGAGACAAACTCGACGTTCTCTTTTGAGCGAATAAACTGCTCAACTTTCTGCGTCTCTTGCAAGGTTTCACGAATGTCGGTGCCTTCCGGCATCCACATATCGACGTAAAACATCGGCGTGTTGGACGGTGGGAAAAACTGCTGTTTAACCAGGCCAAAGCCTCCGACCGCGACCACCAACAGACCAATCATACTGGCGACAGTCAACCAACGAAAACGCAGGGCGAATTTAAGGCTCGCACCAAAGATAGCAAACAATATCCCTTGGTATGGGTCTGCGTCCTTGTCTTCATTTTGCGGCGCTTCTTTGAGCAGCAAGTCAGCCAAGAATGGCGTGAGGGTCAAGGCCGTCACCCAACTTAAGAACAGCGAATAGCAGAGTACCCAAAATAGAGAACCCATAAACTCGCCGGTTGCATCTTCGGACAATCCAATCGGAGCAAACGCGGTAATCGCAATGACCGTCGCACCAAGCAATGGCCACTGGGTTTGTTTGACAATGTCGGTGGCCGCCTCAAGCTTAGATTTACCGCGCTTGAGACCGACCAAAATCCCCTCAACCACCACGATAGCGTTGTCCACCAGCATACCGAGCGCAATGATCAGCGCCCCTAGCGAAATTCGGTGCAACTCGACGTCATTTTGCTTCATCATAATGAAGGTGCCGAGCACGGTCAGCAGCAGCACAGCGCCAATAATCAACCCGCTACGCAGCCCCATCGCAAACAGCAGTACCACGATCACAATCGCCACGGCTTGGCCTAAGCTGACAATAAAGTCATCGACGGACTTTTCTACTTCCGCCGCTTGATTGTAGAAATACTGGATATCCACACCCGCAGGTTTGATGCTTTCAAGCGCTGACAACTCCGCCTGCAAGGCTTTGCCTACTTCGACAACATTGACGCCCGCGCCAAAAGAGATGGCTAGGTTGATCGCTGGTTCACCATTGAAGGTCAGCACATTGGTCGGTTTCTCCTCAATGCCACGACTGATGGTCGCGACATCCTTGAGACGAATCAGATTCCCCGTATCTCGGCCATGAATGATCAAATCTTGCAGTTCTTGCTCAGAAGTCAATGAACCGTTCGGTCGAATGGTCAGCACTTGACCATTGACCATGATTTCACCCGCCGATTGCACGCTGTTTTGCTGATCGAGCAAGCTCACCACGGAGTTCAAATCAAGATTCAATGCCGCCAATCGCTCCAAAGAGATCTCAACAAACAGTTGCTCTTGCTGATCACCACTGATCGCGACTTTGCCCACCCCAGGCACCAACTCCAGTTCGCGACGTAAATAATCGGCGTAACGTTTCAGTTCGATGTAGTCGTAATCCTGACCGGTCAACATCAACATGACGCCGTAGACATCACCAAAATCATCAATGATCTGAACAGAAGTGACGCCACTGGGCAGATTGGGTTTTAAATCATTGATCTTGCGACGCATTTCATCCCAGATTTGCGGTAATTCATCCGGTCCGTATTCCATTTCCATGCTCACGGTGATTTGTGACATGCCATTGGACGAGGTCGAGGTGATTTTATCGATATACGGCAGTTGACGAATCTCTTTCTCCAGCGGATACGTCAGCTCCTCTTCGACTTCTTGTGAGGTCGCGCCCGGATAGGTGGAGATAATCATGGCGTCTTTAATAGTAAAAGCCGGGTCTTCCAAGCGGCCTAAATCCATGAAAGAGGTGTAGCCACCCACGGCTAAAATGATCAGGAACAACCAACTGATCACTTTGTTCTTGATTGAATATTCGGCAATACTCACAGCTGCGCTCCTGAAATGTCCATGCCTTCTCGTAATTTGCGTAGGTTGGAGTTGATTAATACATCGCCTTGCTTAATACCACTGGCCACCAGCGCGCCTTGTCCTGTAATTTGGTCCACATTGATGGCGTAGCGATGCGCCTTGCCATCTTCAAGTTTCCAGACATAAAAGGCTTGCTGATCGCGCCCGGCATCAATGGCCGTCATCGGTACTTGGTACGCGTTGATTTGACTCAAACCCGCTTTGACCAAATCGACGGAAATTTTGGCGCTGGTGCCCGGAAGTAACCGCTGATCCAACGCGGGCATGCTCAGCCATAATTGGTAAGTTTGTGTTTGCGGGTGGAGCTCACTGGTGTGCTCAAGATAACGCATCGGATAACTGCCACTTAATCCAGAAAAGGTCGCGACAGGTTGATATTGCTTAGCGTTCACGGTCGGATTTAGCATGGCGAGCACAGAATCGGACACTTCGATTTTCACGTAGACATTATCCGACTGATACAGTGACACCACAGACTCGCCCGGTGTGGCATTTTCAAATTTCTTCTTCTCAACCGACGCAATCACACCATCAAACGGCGCTTTCAAGCGTGTATAGTGCATTTGTGCCTTTGCCAAGCCCAAGTTTGCCTGCGCCAATTGTAAGTTGGCGCTCAATTGATCAAGCTCCGCGCTCGAAATCATGTTCTCTTGGCGCAGGTTCTCACCCCGTTTTTGCTGTTTAAGCGCCAATTCGTAGCGAACTTGAGCATCAATCAAGGCTTGCTTCGCTTTCGAATCATCGAGCAGCGCAACCACCTGACCTTTAGTGACACTGTCACCCTCTTTCACCAACATGGCACTGATTTCGCCATCTAAACGAAAAGAGAGTGGTGTCAGTTCTGCGGGCATCACTTGGCCATTGAAAGTGCGAAATTGACTCTCGACGGAGTGGTTCACTTCGTATGTCTCTACCAACAGCTCATGGCGGGGACGATGCGCATTGTCTGGCGTGCATGCTGCCGTCAGACTGGCCGCCATCACCAACAATGAAAGATGAGAAAACTTCATCAGATGCCTCCCTCTTTGGTCCATGCTTTGACTTGTTGACCGGGCATCAAGCGTTCCACTCCGGCTTGCACAATCAAGTCTCCTTGGTTAAGACCCGAGGTAATATGGCCTTGCGCATCCACCATCACTTGCACGATTTCCAGCGTTTGGGTTTGGTCATCAAAACGATATAACTCACCATGATGCTGATCGCGGCTCACCCAGGCACTGTCATCAATAGCAAACTGACCTTGCAACTGCGCGTTGTGCAGTTTCACCTGACCCGTCATCCCCGGCAGCAAATTAAGCGTTTCAGGGCGAGTGAATGTCAGGCTTGCGCGGTAACTGTTGGTGTCGCTGTCTGGCTCGGTCGAAATCTCTTTGAATTGGGCAGGAATCATCACGTCACGATGACTATCCATCACCAACGCAAAGTCAGACGAACCAATATGAGACAAACCAAAGCGCTCGGCGTAGCTCACAGGAATGGTGAACACCACATCCAGCACATCGTTATTGATGACATTGAGGACCACTTGGTTCGCCGCAACCACTTGATTCTCTCTGCTGAACGTGAGGGACACCACCCCATCAAAAGGGGCAACGATCTTCGTGTATTCAAGATCTGTCTTTGCCTGCTCTAGGGCGGCGGAAGCGGCTTTGTATTCTGTCTCACTTTGATCAAACGTATCCACACTGATGAGCTTCTTCTCGTGCAATTGTTTGGCGCGCAAGTAAGCGGTTTTCGCCAACTGGTATTGGGCCAGTTTCGCGTCGTAGGCCAATTGGTAATCGGTGTCATCAAGCTCGGCCAATACCTGACCTTTTTTCACTTCACTGCCCATGCGTACTGCCAAGGTGTCAATTTCACCGGCCACTTGAAAGGACAACTCTGCGCGGTCAGTGGCATCAATATTGGCAATAAACGAGTCAAAACGCTTTTTGTCCAAATCAGGCACTTCCAACAGTTTGACGGGTTTGACCACGGGGTTGGTGACCTCTGAATTAGCGGGATTGCACCCAGCTATCCACGAACTCACCGCAGCGACAAGCGCGAGCTTTGCCAAGGTAGGCATAGACTGTATCGATGTATCCATTGTTATCACATTACGATTTATTACACACTCGTGCAGTATATGAGTTTTATTGGCGGGATCAATATTTATTTTCCATACGTACAATATAAAATTTGTTATAGTGTCGCGGTTTGTCACGCCGCTTAATGAAAGTTGCACTAAGATCTGGTAAAACTGCACTGTTGCAGATGTATGAAAGAAAACGATGACAGAAAGAAAACAAGGTAGACGCAGCGCACAAGACGCTGAGCAAACCAAATGTGAAATCATGAACATCGCCACTGAGCTGTTTTGCGAGCTGGGGTACGAACGCGTTTCGCTCCGTAATATCAGTGAAAAAGCCGGCGTGTCTCATAGCCTGATCCGCCATCATTTCGGCAGCAAAGAACAAATTTGGTACGCCATCAGCGACGGCCTTCACCGTTACATGGAAAAGTACATGCGTGCCATCTTGGACAACATGCCCGAAGGGGCACCGCCGAATGTGCAGCTCTATCGTTTTGCGGTCCACTTGTTGGCCAATATGTTGCACTTCAAGCAACCGATACAACTGATCGCAGACGCCGTGCGCCAAGAAGATGCGCTGTTTGATTACTTTATCGATAACAGTGGTGAAATTGAGAACATCGTCAAATCGCTCGAAACCGAGTACAACCAAGCGCACCCTGAGGCACCTATTAAGATTTGGGAAATGAAGTGGCTGATGATGATGTTTGCCCACGGTGCCGCTAGCCTGACCCCATTTATGAAAGAAACTTGGGCAGATGAAACCAGTGATTATCAGCAGTGTCTACTCAATCACTGGCGCATGTTTAATACCATGATGTCGCGTAAGTTCCATGTGGATCCACAAGACATCCTCCACCCCACCAGCGTGGAAGCGCTGATTTTCGATGTGCCGTGTGAGTAATCACGCCTAGCCAACCCAAGGGCTTGTCGGTAACCGCATTCACTTCAGAACCAAAACTTCAGAATCAAAAAAAGCGCCAACTCAGGTTGGCGCTCGTTTCAACTTGAACTCCACCCATTTAGGCGTTCGACGATTGGCATACCTGCTGCTGCACTTGAACCGGCGCTGGCTCGTAGTGGCTGAGCGTCATGCTAAAGCTGCCTTCGCCTCCGGTGAGGGCGCGTAGACGGCGCGCGTAATCTTGCAGCTCATTAACCGGTGACTTGGCTTGCAAGCGCGTGAAGTTACCGTCAATTGGCACCGTCCCCTCTATCAAACCGCGATTACCCGACAGGTCGCCCGACACATCGCCGACGTTTTGAGTAGGAATTTGCAACTCCATCTGGACGATAGGCTCAAGCACAATCGGATCCGCTTGATTAACCGCATCAAGAAACGCCTTTTTCCCTGCGATGACAAACGCGATCTCTTTGGAGTCCACCGAGTGATATTTGCCATCGTGCACAGTCACTTCGATATCACGAATAGGATTGCCTGAAATCGCACCCTCTTCTAGCGCTTGACGGATACCCTTTTCAACCGCAGGGATCAACGAGGTAGGAATCGCGCCGCCAACCACTTTATTGACAAAGGTAAAGCCTGCGCCGCGCGGCAGCGGTCTAACCGACAAACTCACTTCACCAAATTGCCCCGCGCCGCCGCTCTGTTTTTTGTGGCGGTAATGGCCTTGCGCTGGCTTGGTGATGGTTTCAAAGTACTCAACGCTAGGTTGACTGGTTTCCACTTGCAGCTTGTAGACGCTCTCCATTTTCTCCAGCGCAACTTTAAGGTGGAACTCGCCTTGACCACTGATGATGGTCTCATTGGTGCGGGCGCGGTGCTCAATCCGCAGAGAGGGATCTTCACTGGCGATTTTGCTCAGTATGTCACCCAGTTTTTGCTCGTCGCCACGCTTGGTCGGTTTGAGGCACAATGAGTACATAGAGTCAGGGAAATCGAGCGTTTTTAGGCTCACGCCATCTTCATCATGAGAGTCATGAACAATCGCATCAAACTCCAGCTCATCGACTTTCGCGAGCACGCAGAAATCCCCTGCTAACGCTTTTGAAATCTCGCGCCGCTCTTTGCCTTGCAACTGATAGAGATGCCCAACTTTGAACGGTTTATTACCATCGCCTATAAAGAGTTGGCTCCCGGCATTAATTTCACCTTGGAACACTCGTAAATAGGCCAGTTTGCCCATATAAGGGTCAACGCTCACTTTGTAGACGTGTGCCACGCTGTGCGACAAGGTCTCACAATCGACGCGCACTTGTTTACCTTGTTTGACGAGCAGCGGCGGGTTACCTTCGTTTGGCATGGGCATAATTTCACTGAGCGTGCGCAGCAGCAATTCCACACCAGCTCCGGTTTGGGCAGAAACAAAACAGATCGGGATAACGTGCCCGGTGCGCAATGCCTCTTCAAAAGGGTCATGCAGTTGACCCGCCGTCAACTCTGAACCTTGCTCAAGGTAGAGTTCCATCAGCTCTTCATCGACTTCGATCACTTGATCAATCAAGGTTTCGTGCGCCGCTTCGACATCGGTAAGCAGTGTTGATTGTTCATAGTTGGGCTCAAAATAGCAATCGACGACTGTCTTACCATCACGGGAAGGCAGGTTAATCGGCAAACAGTAATCACCGAAATGTTCGATTATCATCTCCATCACTTGCTCAAGCCTATCACCATGATTATCCAGCTTGTTGATGATGATCATCTGACATTTTTTCTGCGCCTTAGCAAAGGCGTAGAGACGGTCAGCGGTTTGGTTGATGGGCATCTGCGGGTCAATCACTAGCGCCGTGGTTTCAACCGCAGGGTAGACACTGAATGTGCGCCCAAGCAGCTCTGCTTGTCCTGGGGTGTCGATAATATTGAGTCTGTGCTGCTGCCAACTGAGGGTAACAGGGGTCGCTTCAATGCTGTGTTGATATTGGATCGATTGAGCGTCGAAATCAGTGACAGTATCGCCTTTTTCAACGCTGCCAAGATGTGTGGTGGCATCGCAGGTGAAGAGCAGTTTTTCGATCAGCGTGGTTTTACCGCTACCTGCCTGACCGACAAATGCAATATTGCGTATCTTATTAAGTGGCATAACGCCTCCTAGCTTCTGTACGTGGTCATATCCCCTAGAGTGGGGTCATCGGCGTGGGAGTGTGGGCGGGATTACCGCCGAATCGTCTTCCATGTGAGTTTTCGAATAACGCTCTGCATAGGACCACCTAAGGGCAAATACATCGGGACTTCAACTGGGATACCGATTCAGCATGCCGCAATAACCATATTTTTTATGTGACTTATTTCAAAACGTTAAAGGGACTTTTTGCATCAGTTATGTTTATGTTAACTCGCGCTTGTGGCATGCTGATTTCGTTGTGGTAACAAGGACATGATTAAATGGATAGCACTACTCCAAGACTCTCTTTACGTACAATTGAATCGGGTGATTATCCTCAGCTTGCAGAGCTGATGGACCTCGTCTTTCCCGATGTGGGTGGCGCATGGCCACGAATGACCATCATGGACCTGATTCACCAATTTCCTGATGGGCAAATCTGTATTGTCGATAACGATAAAATTGTTGGCGCCGCGCTGACGATCAAAGTCGATTACAATCGCTTCTCTCTGCCGCACACCTACACAGACATCATTACCGAGCAAAACGTGATTCAAAACCAGTCCTCGGGTGATGCCATGTACGGGCTGGATGTATTTGTCCACCCAGATTATCGAGGCCTACGTTTAGGACGCCGCCTCTATGACGCGCGCAAAGAACTGTGCCGAAATAAAAACTTCAAGGCGATTTTGGCGGGGGGACGCATCCCCAACTATCACAAATACGCCGACAAAATGACCGTGCCCGAGTACATCGATCAGGTCAAACGTCGCAAACTGCACGACCCGATTCTCTCTTTCCAGCTGGCCAACGATTTTGATGTAAAGCGCTTGATGCGTAATTATCTGCCTGAAGATGACGCATCGAAAGGCTACGCTACCCTGCTTGAGTGGGACAACTTCTTCTATGAAGAGGACATCATCTCTGTTCACGACATTGAAAAAACCTTAGTCCGCATCGGCGTGATTCAGTGGCAAATGCGCGCCATGCGCGATCTCGACGATTTGATGGACCAGGCCGAATACTTTGTCAGCTCTCTCTCTAACTACAAAGCGGACTTCGCGCTGTTCCCAGAGTTTTTTAATGCCCCGTTAATGGGCTTGCAGACTGGGCAAAACTCCGTCGAAGCGATTCGTTTTCTCGCCAGTTTCAGTGAAGAGATCAAAAACCGCTTCTCACAAATGGCCGTCACGTACAACATCAATATCATTGCCGGCAGTGTGCCAGTGGTGGAAGACGATCAGCTCTACAATGTCTCCTATCTGCTGCACCGTGATGGCGACATTGACGCGCAATACAAAATCCACATCACCCCGCACGAGCAAAAAGACTGGGTGATTGATGGTGGCGACAATGTGAAAGTGTTCGACACCGATGCGGGTCGAGTCGGCATTTTGATCTGCTATGACAGTGAATTCCCAGAGCTGGGCCGAATGATGGCCGAACAAGGCGTGCAAATCATCTTTGTGCCTTTCTGGACCGACACCAAAAACGGCTACCAGCGAGTGCGGATCTGCTCTCAAGCTCGAGCGATTGAAAACGAATGTTATGTCGCCATTGGCGGCAGTGTCGGCAACTTGCCAAGGGTCGATAATGTCGATATTCAATATGCTCAGTCTGCGGTCTTCTCGCCTTCCGACATCTATTTCCCTCACGACGCGACCTTAACCGAAGCGAGCGCCAACACCGAGATGATCATCTTTGCCGATGTCGATTTGACGAAGCTTAAGCAGCTCAACACCGAAGGTTCGGTCACCAATCTCAAACATCGCCGCAGTGATATTTACGGCACCTTCATTAAACCCGACAACGAGTCGTGATCTCTCACTGAGAATCACCGCTTTTGCCCATCACTGAGCGCATGCCTCCTCCGCGCTCAGTGATAGCAACCTTGAACATCCATTCTGCTCTATTTATTCAGCGTTTGTGAGGCAAACCAGTATCGCTAGACAAGGAGACCGGATTGCCACATCATGGCTCCACTGTGCTCACGGCTTAACCCAACGACATTACTGACACTATGCAAATTTTCGGCTTCAACGTCTCTGAATCGCTTCTTGGTAAACTTCTGTTCGCCTTCCTTCTATTCATCGCCTTAAAGCTCATCAAACACATCCTAGTGAAAACCATTCACGCCATGGCGCGTAAAAAGCAGGCGAAAAATAATCGCACCTTTTTTATCATTCGCGGGTTGAACATTGCCCTCTACTTTGTGTTTATTTCGCTGTTTTTGATTGCCTCAGGGATTGGTTATGGCGATGTCTCGCTGTTTCTCTCGTCGATTTTCGCTGTGCTCGGCGTCGCCTTGTTTGCTCAGTGGTCGATACTCAGTAACGTCACTGCCAGCTTTTTGATTTTCTTTGTCTTCCCATACCGCGTCGGCGATTTGGTCAAAGTGATCGATAAAGATGAGGACGTCACCGGAGTGATTGTCGACATCACCACTTTTCATGTCCACATCAAACACGAAAAGGGCCACATCATCACCTACCCCAACAACCTGATTTTGCAAAAAGGCGTCCTTAAACTGCCGCCAAAACCCAAAGTAACTAAAAAGCCCCGTTTGTATACGCGGATTAAAAAATGATTCGCAGTGGAAGACACAATGAGAGACCTTAGCGAAAACAGATAGCGCACAACGTATCGCGGTCACAAAATAGACACAAATGTAAGATTAAGTTAGGATTTATTATTTAGATCCAGTTTTACTCTGCATATTTTTCTAACATAGTCTGCAATCCTACCATCGCCAACAAGGAGGCGTTATGAAACTCCACACTCTTGGATTGTTAAGCCTATTCGCGAGCGCTGCTGCCCTTGCAAACCCTGAGGTTACCTCCCGTGAATACAAGTTAATGCTTGAGCATCAACGCTTTCAGTTTTCCAGTGAAGCAGAAGATGTCGCGCGGTTTGTTCAAGAATTAGAGTCGGTGATTCGCACCTCTATCGACAGACCAACATCCGACGCCATGACACTAAAAAAGCAGCGAAGTGTCTCTTTTTATGACGTGCCGGGCGAATGTATGCTCAACGCGAACGGCTACTCATATCGAGAGCGCGTGGATAGTAAATCGTCCGTATCATTAAAATTTCGTAGCCCTGACCGGTACATTGTCGGCTTTGACGACGTGACGTCCAGCGAGCCTAGCGCCAAATCCAAAATGGAGCTTGACGTCAGCGCCAATCGTCACAATACATTTCGCGCCATCTATAGCGCCTCAACTAAGTTTACTAACCATGATGTCATCGACTCACTCGGGCACATTAACCAACGCTTTAGTGGCTTTGCTGAGCGCTATGCGCTAAGTGATGCCCTACCCCTTAAAAAAGTGGGTAACCTGACCATTTATGAGCGTGTCTACAGTGGTCTTGAAGTGGATCTGGGCAAGTTGGATGCCGAATTTGATCTGACATTATGGTATCTCAATCAACCCAGCAAAAACGAGAAACCTGTCGTCGCTGAAATTTCATTTAGCTACGAAGATGACAGTGCAAGCTACAGCCGAAAAGTGGTCCACCGCTCCAAGGCGCTGTTTGAAGCCATGCAAGGGATGAAGCAGTGGGTCGCCCCCGATTTCATCACCAAAACCGCGTATGTCTATAACTTTGATCCCACCTTTTGTGGCAAGTAGGAGGCCGCTCATGAAGATGATCATTATCGGCCCTCCCGGCTCTGGAAAGGGCACACAAGCGCAAGTGATTGAGCACACTTTAGGCATTACGCAAATTTCAACCGGCGATTTATTGCGGGCTGAGAGTCAGCAACCGACACCGCAAGCTACAGCCATTAACGAGACCATTGCGAAAGGCAAACTGATTGATGACGATATTGTCTTGTCATTACTTGCCAAGCGATTAGCCCAACCAGATTGCCAATCAGGCTATCTTTTGGATGGTTTCCCTCGCACCGTTGAGCAAGCACAAGCGCTTCATCAAGCTGGCATCCACATCGATACGATCGTGGTTCTCAACGTGCCAGATGCCTGCATTATAGAAAGACTCAGCGGTCGGCGAATTCACCCTGCGTCCGGGCGCAGTTATCACCTTGTCTATAATCCGCCAAAACGTAGCGGAGTTGATGATGTCACCGGCGAACCACTTGAGCAGCGCAGTGATGACAATCCAGACACCGTGGTGAAACGCTTGGCTGTCTATCAACACATTACCTCACAAGTACTGAGCTATTACCAACAGTCGGTATTTAGCCAACAGACAAAGCTTATCCAAATCGAGGTGCAAGATTGGATGCTTAAAGAGGATGTCAGCGCCCTCATCTTTGAGCAGCTCAGCCCAGCGAGTGAAACGTCTCTCCCAGCGTAAACTCTGTGATTGAAAACATAGATTGAAGCAGTCATTGTCGATTATTGACTGCTTTTTTTTGCCTAAAACGTTACTATCAAACAGACAATTTATCGCTCTGACTGGGTCGATAAAGGATTGATACAAGGGCTTTTCTCGTCTATGAAAGATGATTCAGTACGTTCTAAATTGGCGTTTTTACGTCTGGCCGATGAGCTAGGTAACGTATCTAAAGCGTGCAAAATTTATGGCTACAGCCGAGACAGTTATTACCGTTTGAAAAAGCTCTATGAGCAAGGTGGAGAAGCCGCGCTCGTTGAGCAGGTCCGCGCCAAGCCTCTGCTACGCAACCGCGTGGCAAAAGAGATTCAAAGTAAGTTGATTGAGTACACCTTTGAACACCCAGAGCTAGGGCAAAAAAAAGTCGCGCAAGTGCTCAGCGAACAAGGTTACGCCATATCGCCCAACGGTGTGCGTTCTGTTTGGCTGCGTTATGATCTGGAAACCAAACAGAAACGTCTTACCGCACTTAAGGTCAAAGCGGAAAGCGGCCAAGTCACCCTATCTGAAAAGCAAATTGCGGCGCTTAATATTCAAGCCAACAGCTTAAAAAACGCGTCAGGCCAACTCGATACGCAATGTCCGGGCGATCTTCTGGTGCAAGACAGCATTAAGTTCGACTACTTTCCGCAATTGGGCACCGTCTACCTGCATCTGGCGATTGATAGCTTTAGTCGCTTCGCCTTTGCGCGCTTTTCGCTCAGCAGTGACAGCGACGGCGCCACCGCATTGCTATCGGACACCGTCATGCCCTTTCTTGCCAAGTATGGCGTGAGCGTACAACGCGTGCTCACGGACCGAGGCGCTGAATTCTTCGCTCCTAGCGACAGCACCTCTTTCCAGCAATACCTCAACCAACACGCAATCGAACACGTTAAAATCAAAGCCTACAACAGCTCCAAAATAAACGGCTTATGCTTTGAGTACATGCAGCACATTATTCGCTACTTTTGCACTCCGGCTGCGCGTCAACACAGCATCAATAGTCTTGATGATTTAAGCCATGTGTTCCAACAATGGTTAGATAACGACAATCACCAACGTGAAGACACCAGTGCCTACTGCTTTGGCAAAACGCACTTCGAGACACTCACCTGCCACAGTGACCTAGACACGTAAGTAAAAAGAGGCAGCCAATGTCATCACTGGATGCCTCTTCTTTCTGACAAAATCAATCAATACGCTTGATGCGAGTAGCGAAGCAAGGTCGCGTAATCTTGCTTTAATTGACGGTTGTATTGCTTATTCAATACCGTATCTTCTGCACTGCGCCAATCGCTGCTGGTGTGGGTGAGCGCTTTCAGCAGTTGCCATGAGTGTTGATACTCACGCGAACCCAAGGCATGCAATGCCTGAAGTCTTGCTGGGCTTAGACTCTCTGTCCAAGCTTGCGGCAGCAAAGAGACATCCACTTTGATCGGCTCTAGCAAGGCGAGTTCAATCACCGCCTGCTGCGCGGATTCACTCAAATATAACGGCTCAAGCGCCGCTTTGAACGAGCGAATGTCGGTGTAAGTCGCCCCATAGAGCTCGCTCAAATCCCACTCCTGCGCGCTGCGCTGACTTAGCTCCTCAGCCACGTGTGGGCTCACGCGATAATGCAGTGGGGAGTAAACGGTGAGACTGAAAATATTTTGCAAGCAAAACAGCAGCAGTACACTACTCACCATCGCAATAGGAGGCGTGGTGACCCACCCCGTTGCAATTCTACCGAGCACTTTCCAATCAAGTTCTTGCCCACCTTTGAGCAAACCAATACCTATGATCGCCCCCACCACCGCTTGAGAGCTCGACACCGGGACCAGAGGAATGGTTGGCAAACCGCGACTGGCCAACGCGTATTCTAACCCTTCGGAGGCAAATAGAAACAACACGACGGAATGCGACATCACGACAATACCCGCGGTAATCGGCGTGAGCGGCATCATACTATTACCAACTGTCAGCATTACTCGCTTAGAGTAGGTGAAAATGCCGATCGCAATGGCAATCGCACCAATTAGAAACAGCTGCTCTGCCGTGCCAAAGGTGATGGAAGCCAGCGTGATCTCATCGAGCGATACCGCATTGACGAACACGCCCATCACATTGGCGATATTGTTCGCGCCCAAGCTGTAAGAGCCAAAAGCTCCCGCGATAATCAGTGCCGCTCGTGAAGACCAGTCCAGCGTCAAAATATGCGGCTTTACATGTTTAAGAAACCCTTTCACAGCTAAATAAATCACCACCGACATCAGTGCAGACAAGACCGGGCACAATACCCAGGTAAATAAGATGTTCATCAGAACTTGGGTGTCAGTATCAATCCCAACAAACACGTTCCAGCCAATGATCGCACCCACTACCGCTTGCCCTGTGGAGACGGGCAGTTCACATTTAGTCATGACTAACACCGTTAAGGCGGCAGAAAGTGACACCACAAAAGCACCACCAAGTGCGTTGACTTCGCCAAGCTTACCCAGCGTATGTGCCGCTCCCGAACCGCTAATGGTGGCACCAAGAATCACAAAGATGGACGCAACGATCGCGGCAGTGGAAAACTTCACCATTCGACTGCCAACGGCGGTGCCAAAGACATTAGCAGCATCGTTTGCCCCTAATGCCCAACCTAAAAATAGGCCGCTTGAGAGAAAAATCAGAATGAGGATATCCATAGCGCCCCCTACAATGAGCGTTTAATGGCGTAAATTACCAGGGAGTCAGCAATGTCCTCTGCAAAATTTGCTACATTATCAATTCGCTCGATAAAGTAGCGAATGTGGATCTTCTGTGCTAATTCCAGTTCGGAGGAGAACACCTTTTGCTTCATGCGTGTACTCAGTTTGTCCGCCTCACTTTCAACAAATATCACCTTGTGGACATGATCTCTGACCTGATTCTGATCGCGCATAAACGCGCGGCACGCCTGGATCAGATGTTCGCAACACTGAGCCACCGTTGTTTGCAGTTCCAGAAAATCATCATGGTAGGCTTGGGGAATCGTGGGTCTTTCATTGATAAGGTTAAACGCCGATGCTTGTTGCAAGTTAATCAACACATCGACCCCTTCAATCAATTTGAGCAAATCACTACGAAGATCTGGGACTAGCGTTTTCTCATACAGAATGCTTTCGACATCACGGCGCAGATTATCGGCTGAAATTTCAATTCGACTCAGTTGCTCAAAACGAAGTTCGATTTGGGTTTCATTGTCTTTGCTCGGTGCAACGCTATTGGCGAGATAGAGTTTGAGAATAATTCGAAACACATCGGTAGAATCGCCGAGCAAATCGTAAAAAGCGTCAATGTTGCGTTTGAGCTGATGAGTGGTGTTCATAAAGCTAAATTTTGTTTTCATTGTGTCTCCTCGGGCCGAGGGCGGCCCTTCCAGTGGCCTGGAATAGAATCTTGTAAGGGGGATGAGCGCGCGTCACGCGCGCTCAGACTGAGGGAAGGTTAGAAAAAGCCCGGAGAGATGCCGATCCACATCAGCCAAGTTTGTCCAGCCACCAGCATTAATAGCCAAGTGAAGATACTGGTCCACAAGCCATAACGCCACGTTTCACCCATAGTGTACTTGTTGGTGCCGTACAACAGCGCCGCTGGCTTAGAGTTGAACGGAAACGTCCAGCACACGTTGATGCACAGAGCGACAGGTAGCGCAAGCGAAAGGATGTCGTAGTTCATCGCCTGCGCAATACCAATAACAATCGGGATAAATATCACCGTGCGCATGGTTTTACTCTGGAAAATCCAGTGTGAGGCGATAAAGATGCCCGTGAGGATACTGTAGAGCGCAAAGTAACTCATGCTCTCCATACCCAGTGCGTCCATCATGTTTGAGATCGCAATCTCCATGATTTTAGTGGCCGAAAGACCAGCACCAATCGCGTACGCGCCTGCGGAGAAGATCAACAAGTGCCAAGGCAAATCAACGTCGTTCCAAGTAATAAGCTTGGTTTGAGGGGCTAGCATGATGATAGAACCAATCAAAGCCACCATCGTTGGGTGAATGCCGTGCAGTTTGTCGGTCGCCCAAAATGCCAATACGGTTAAGAAGATAGCAGCGGCTTTGATCTCATCCCAATGCACTTTACCCAGTTTCTCAAGCGCGTTCTGGATGGACTCCATTCCGCCTTCAAGCTTCGGTGTTTCGTCTTCCTTCGTCAGTGGGAAGATAAATTTTACGCCAATAATGTAGGTAAAGATGCCCAGTGCGATAGTGACCGGTAAACCGGCCAGCAACCAATCAAAGTAATAGAGTGACGCACCAGCACCGACCATCATGCCAGCTGCAACTAAGTTCGCGCCGGAGCCGGTCAAGAAGGCGTTACATCCAGCATTAATCATCAGCAAATTATGCAGAATCAAGTTACGCGCGAAGTTGTTGCTCTTCTCACCAGTAGCGCCATACACCGCCGAGACCACCATAAAGATCGGCATCAGTAACGCCGCTTTGGCCGCCGTCGCATTGATAAAAGCACTGAGAATCAAGTTAACCGCAATAAAACTGAGGAATATCGACCCTGCATTCTTACCGTACTTAACGATAAACAACAGTGCGACCCGCTCTGCCAACTTGGTTTTGACCAAGGCCGAGGCGAGAATAAATGCCGCAATATTAAGCCAGATAATTTGGTGACCAAGTACCGCAAGTGCAGCCTTTTGCGGCACTATTTCTAACAAAATCACACTGACAATCAAGGCGATCGATGTTAAGTAATTGGGGATAGACTCTGATATCCACAGTACGATACAGGCGACAAACAGTCCTAGCATGTACTGCGCTTTTTGGTCCAAAGACTCAAAATTAAACACAAAGCTAAACAGCACAAAACTGATAACGGCAGCGGGTAGCCCCCACTTCTTCATCGCAAGGCCAGCCTTCGTTGGCGGACGTTCGACCACTTTGCCCATTTTGTATTGTGACATGTCTAACGGATCGTGAACCGGTGTCGATGGGGTGTTATCCACTACAGGTTCGTCGGGTAGGTTGGCATCTTTTCCTGGATGCCAATGCTGAATTTTTTCCATATCGAGATCCTTTTGTTTCGGTCATTTTATTATCGTTATTTCTTCCCTCATAGAATCTCACCAGCGCAGCGGAAAAATATTGATCGAAATCAACCCCAAACTTTTGAGACCCAACTAAATATGACAATTTTATCTTCGATCACGAATTTAACTTTTAGGCAACGGAGTGTATAACCAACTAAACCATTATCAAACATAAGGTTAGGTCTTATTGTTTAGTAAGTGACATGCAATAAACCAACATGTGTCAGATTAATTTGGTGCTTTTATTGTTTTGATCACAGTTTTTCTTGCCACAGTGGCGCTAGTCTAAAAAGACACGAACACACTATCGAACATCAAGGAGAAATCGAATGAGTGATAAAATGGTCATTGGTGAAGTGTCTAAACCCCGTTTTGAATTTCGCTCTTTTGGGCAAGACTTTGAAGCGCCTGCAGCGCGTATGGCAAGGCTCTCTGTCCCTGTACCTGAAAAGGTGTGGGAGCGCACCAGCGCCGAAATCTATATTTTGTCTCGCACCAACGACGCCAATAACACCAAAATTCGCGACGGCAAGATGGATATCAAAACCTATGTACAAACGGTCGATGGCTTGGAGCAGTGGAATCCTCTAATGAAAGGTGAGTTCCCTATCCCCGCCGCGCAGCTTGAGACCGAAGTATTCCCTGCGTTTAAAGTTGAGATGCTCACTCTTAAACAAGAGACTTATACGTTGGGAGAGTTCCTCGCAATTATCGATGCACATCCAGACCTTCAAGCGGTCAATGTGGTTAAACACCGCTTTGGCTACATGGTCAATGACACCATTTGTGAATACGGTGAAGTGCTCGTCAATGGCGCAAAAATCTGTACCATCAACTCAGAATCCACTGAAATAGAAGACATTAAGCAAACCTTGAGCGATGTCGGTCTGACTCAAGTGGAAAACATCAACTACCTTCAAGCGATCAAACGCGTGATTGGCATGATCAACAAGCCATTGGCGAACTAGGAGCCCCACCATGATTGAAATCGAAAGAAAATTCCTGGTCCAAACTGACCAATATCGACAAGATGCTCATAAAGCAACACGCATCATCCAAGGCTATCTCTGTTCCGTCCCTGAACGTACTGTGCGAGTTCGCGTAAAAGGCGACAAAGGATTTTTGACCGTCAAAGGGATCGGCAGTGACAGCGGTGCTAGCCGTTTTGAGTGGGAACGTGAAATCAGCGTTGAAGAAGCCAACGCCCTACTCGCCATCTGTGAGCCTGGTGTAATAGACAAAACCCGCTACCTAGTCAGCGCAGGCCAACACACCTTTGAAGTCGATGAGTTCTATGGTGACAACGAAGGGCTCACCGTAGCAGAAGTTGAACTCAGCTCTGAAGATGAATCCTTCGACAAACCTGTCTGGCTCGGCGACGAAGTCACCGGCCAGAGCCGCTACTACAACTCGATGTTAATGAGGCAGCCGTTTAAGAGTTGGGAAAAAGAGACGGCATAATAAAAACCAAAACCGCCAGTCACAGACTGGCGGTTTTGTATTCAATGATTAGTGCGTCGATTGAATTTGCTCTAACAGGGGTACTAGGCTTGGATTCTGTTCGCGGAATTTGTCGTAAACAGGTTTAACCGCCGCTTGGAATTTAGCAATATCACTGTCGACAAACTCTACACCGTATTGCTCAAGATCGCCGACTGCGGCTTGCTCGTAGGCGTTCCAATTCTGCTCTTGCACCGCAATCGTTTTCTGAGCCGCGCTACGAATACCTTGCTGTTGCTCCTCGCTCAATGTGTCCCATACTTTTGTTGAGATAACCAACACATCTGGCACCATAGTGTGCATGTCGCGCGAAAAGACCTTTTTCACTTCATAGTGACGAGATGAGAAATACGAGGGGATGTTGTTTTCCGCACCATCAACCACACCTTGCTGCATCGCAGAGTAAAGCTCTCCGTATGGAAGTGGCACAGGTGTCCCACCGAGGGCTTTGATGGTATCAATGGAGATCGCTGAGTTCTGAACACGAATTTTCATCCCTTTCAAATCATCGGGCGTTTTAATCGGTTTGCTGGTGTAAAAACTGCGTTCACCGGCATCAAGAAATGCCAAACCAATAAAGCCAGAATCACGTGAGGAAGCAAGAATTTCTTGCCCAATGGGGCCATTAAGCACCTTGAGGTACTGGTCTCGGTCACTGTAAAGGTAAGGCAGAGACAACAACATATAGTCAGCCGCGAAGGTGTTCAATGTAGCGGCGCTGGCCTTGGTAAATGCCACCGTACCGTTCTGAACCATTTGAAGCCCTTCTGCTTCATTGCCTAACGTCCCATTTGGGTAGACTTTCACGCGTAATTTCGCATCTTTGCGCACTTCTTGGGCAAACCAGTCGAGAGATTTGTGGACAGGGTGCTCAGTCGGCAGCGCATGCGACATTTTTAACGTCGCTGCCTGAATTCCCGTCGCCGCTATCGCGGACATCGATACAGCACAAGCGATGACTACTTTTGTTAACTTATTCATTTTGTTTCCTTTTATTATATGTAGGGTTATCTGACGTACCCAGCAAGCTCTGGCAACCAGAGACTGAGCGATGGGAATACGACGATGAGTCCAAGAGTGAGGATCATGAGGACAAATAACGGCACCATTTTCGGCACCACTTCACCTAACTTGGTGTCATAGACACTACAACCGACAAACAACGCTGTCCCCACCGGTGGAGTACAGATGCCGATACACAAGTTAAACACCATGATGATGCCGAAATGGATAGGATCGATACCCATCAAGGTTGCGATCGGCAAAAAGATGGGGGTAAAGATCAGCACTGCTGGTGTCATATCCATAAAGGTACCAATCACTAGCAGCACAATATTCATCAGCAGCAAAACCATCAGAGGGTTATCCGACGCTGCCAAGATGAAATCTGAAATGAACACCGGAATGTCGGCATTCGCCATTGACCACGACATAGCAGAAGACGTCGCAACCATTAACAAGACAATCGAGGTAGTGACCACGCTATCGATGATGATGGGAAACAGATCACCAACTTTGAGTTCTTGGTAAGCAAACCCGAGTAACAAGGCGTAAACCACCGCGATGGCAGAGGCTTCCGTTGCGGTAAAGATCCCCGCAAGAATCCCGCCCATGATGATAACGACCAGCCCAAGACTTGGTAGTGCATCAAGGATGACCTTGCTCGCCTTTTCCGTAAACTCAAACTTCTCCGTTGGGATGCCAAACTTGCAACCAAACAAAAACACACCCGCCATGATGGCAAGCCCCATCATGATGCCCGGTACATAACCGGCGATAAACAGGTACTGCACCGAAGTGCTACTGACCAACGCAAACAAAATCAGAATATTTGACGGTGGAATCAGCAGACCTGAAGGGCAAGAAGCAACATTGACCGCTGTTGAAAACGCGCGCGGATACTTGTTCTCCTCTTGAAGTGGTCGCATGATGCCCCCCACCGCAGCGGCAGAGGCCGTCGCAGATCCAGAAAGCGCACCGAACATCATGTTAGCGATGACATTCACGTGCGATAATCCCCCTGGGAAACAACGACCAAGCAACATGGCAAAGTTAATTAAACGCGCAGCTAAGCCGCCACGGTTCATTAAGTTACCCGCCACAATAAAGAAGGGTAAGGCCAACAAGCCAAAGTTGTTTAACCCATTGGCCAGCTTTTGAGAAATCAGCATTGACGTTTGGTCGATTGGAAAATCGACAAAGACCGTCAAAAAAGCCGCAAAGCCAATAGCAAACGCAATAGGAACACCCAGCACGAGCAGAATGCCCAACACACCAAACAGCACAATCACAGGGAACACGTCATAAAACATATCCGGCGCATTCAACAGAAAATCCTGTGAGAACAATAAATCAATGAGAGTCATAAATATTTCCTACATTCATCACTATGAATGCGATCGTGAATCAATAAGTGAAGCGCCCGCTCGGATCATGTCGAGCAATCCAAAGTAACTGATGAGCAATCCAGCAATAGGGACGACCAGATAGACGTAGCCAATCAGTAAATGGCGGCCAAAGATCACGATCCCTGGGGAGATTTGTCCGTTGGCAACGGTTGTCGTGACCAATTCAGTGCCGCCATACACAAATGCGACAGATGAAAGAAGGACCACAAAAAAGTTGGTAATGATGGCCAATACAGCTCGACCTCTCTCACCAGCTTTGGCATACAAAATTTCGAGCGCGAGATGACGTCGGATTGAGAAGGTGTAGGCGCCCCCGAGCACACCAATCCAGATCAGTAAGTAGCGCGACAGCTCATCGGTAAGGTTTGAGGGATCATTGAGAACAAAGCGAGAAAAAACCTGCCATGTCACTGCAATGATCATCGCAGCCATAAACAGAGCGAGCAGAATCCTCAACCCTCTGTCAATGAACCCATTAATTGTTGTAATAACCATTGTTTCTATTTCGTTCCATGCTAATGACAGGACGTCGCAATACACGCTCGTATAACACATCCTTATCTTTACGTTTTATTATGCAATTGCACATTGGTTGACCAAAGGCAGAGTTATCATACACAAACACTTGTTAAAAAAGCCCATCCAGATCAAATTTGAATGAATCTGGTATAACATCTTGCTTTTATGTGATCAAAAACACGCAGCATAATAACGACACTGGCAAATACCCAACTCAGATCAACAAATTGGTTTTATCAACCCCTAGCAACTTGTAATCCTCTACTTAGAATGTATTCTAATGCTCACAAATTGGTATAACAGGTCAAACACCATGACACATTTCCTAACGGACGACTTCCTACTCCACAATGAGTTTGCTAAGCGGCTTTATCATGACGTCGCGGCATCGCTACCTATTATTGATTACCACTGTCACCTACCGCCGGAGCAGGTGGCTGACGACTATCGCTTTAGTAATCTGACGGACATATGGCTGCGAGGCGATCACTACAAATGGCGAGCGATGCGCAGCAATGGGATTGATGAGCGGTTGTGTACTGGTGCAGCAAGTGACAAAGAGAAGTTCCTCGCGTTTGCGAAAACGGTACCCGCCACGATTGGCAATCCCATTTTTCATTGGACGCACTTAGAACTGCGCCGCCCTTTCGGCATCAAGGATCTGGTCTTAAATGAGCACAACGCCGAGCGTGTTTGGCATCAATGTAATGAAATGCTCGCCTCACCTGAGTTCAGTGCGCGTGGCATTATGCAGACCATGAAGGTTGAGATGGTGGGCACCACCGATGACCCCATTGACTCCCTTAACGCCCACCATACGGTGGCGAAAGACAAAGACTTCCCGGTCCAGATGTTGCCTAGTTGGCGTCCAGACAAAGCGTTCAATATTCATTTGGACACGTTTTCAGACTACATCCTTGAGCTAAGTAAAGCGGCCGATGTGGACATCGCGACCTTTAGCGATCTCTGCCAAGCGTTAGAGCGGCGACTCGATCACTTTGCGGCTCACGGTTGCTGCATTGCCGATCACGCGTTAGACACCGTCAGCTATGCGACGGCAACCGAAACGCAATTGGATGCAATTTTGCGCCAGCGATTGTCCGGTCAACCGGTCAATGAGCACCAAACAGCGCAATTTAAGACGGCCGTATTGGTTTACCTTGGCAAGCAATATGCGCAGCGCGGTTGGGTTCAGCAGTACCACATCGGCGCGCTGCGTAACAACAACGCACGCATGTTCCAGTTGCTTGGCCCTGATACGGGTTTTGACTCTATCAATGATGGCGATATTGCTAAACCGCTAGCGAGCTTACTCAATGCACTCGATGTCGATGATAGCCTGCCAAAAACCATTCTGTACTGCCTCAACCCAAGAGATAACGAAGTGCTGGCCACTATGTGCGGCAATTTTCAAGGCGGCGGCGTCAAAGGTAAGATCCAGTTCGGTTCGGGTTGGTGGTTCAACGATCAGAAAGATGGCATGGAGCGTCAGATGACACAGTTGGCCCAGTTGGGTTTATTGAGCCGCTTTGTCGGAATGTTGACAGACAGCCGAAGCTTTTTGTCTTACACGCGTCATGAGTATTTCCGTCGCATCTTGTGCCAAATGATCGGCCAATGGGTCGAAAACGGCGAAGCCCCTGCGGATTTCGAACTGTTGAGCCGCATGGTCTCCGACATTTGTTACCACAACGCCAAAGAGTACTTCGGTCTTTCCACAAAATAATCACGGTAGGTGCAGCCTTGGCTGCGCCTTAAGAGCCTTTACTATGAAAACATTAAATCGAACTGTCGTTGCCAGTGAACCACGCCCAACAAAAATCCTCCAATTTGGCGAAGGCAATTTTTTGCGCGCCTTTGTCGATTGGCAAATTGATCTCCTCAATGAACGTACCTCACTCAACGCCGGCATCACGGTTGTGCGCCCTATTGACACTGACTTTCCGCCCTCTCTCAATACGCAGCAAGGGCTATATACCACCTTAATTCGTGGCTTAGATAGCCAAGGAAAACGCGTGGATGAACAGCGCGTTGTCACCTCAGTCAACGATGAGATTTCGGCTTATCACGACTTTGACGCTTTGCTGTCGGTCGCCAGAGAGGCTGAATTACGCTTCGTCTTCTCCAACACCACGGAGGCGGGCATTGCCTTTAATCCTGATGATTTACAAACGAATGCGCCGCCGAGCAGTTTTCCTGCGAAACTGACTCGCGTATTGCTTGAACGCTTTGATGCGTTCAATGGCGATCCTAGCAAAGGGCTGATTCTCATTCCTTGTGAACTGATTGACTATAACGGTGACGCGCTTAAGCAGATCATCAAGCAATACATTGAACTGTGGCAGCTACCAGACGCGTTCGCTCTTTGGTTGGATGAAGCGAATACGTTTTGCTCGACCTTGGTTGATCGCATTGTCACCGGCTACCCGAAAGAGGAAGTTGAGCACTATTACCAACAGTGGCAATACCGCGATCAGTTTGTCGTCAGCGCGGAAAACTTCTACTTGTTCGTCATTCAAGGACCCGAGTCCCTCGCCGATGAGTTGTGCTTGAATGAACTGCCGGCGGCCCAGAGTCTCAACATTAAAGTCGTGCCTGATATTAAACCGTATAAAGAGCGCAAAGTTGCGATTCTCAATGGTGCACACACCGCCTTAGTGCCTGTCGCCTACTTGGCCGGTATCGACACCGTTGGTGACAGCATGACGGATGAACTCATCACGCGCTATCTAGACAACGTGATATTTGAAGAGATCATTCCGACCTTGTCACTGCCGCGCGATGAATTGGTAGCCTTTGCCAATGATGTGAAAAACCGCTTTAAAAACCCCTACATTCGCCACTTGCTGCTGTCGATCTCTCTCAACAGCCTGACCAAGTTCAAGACACGCATTTTGCCTCAGTTGCTCGCCTTCGCTAAGCAAACCGGCACACCACCTGCGGGCCTCACGTTCGCGCTTGCGGCGCTGATTGTGTTTTATCGCGGTCGCCGTGGTGATGAGACTATCGCCCTCGCCGATGACCAACCGTTTCTCGACTTCTTTGCTTCCCGTTGGGCAGATATAGAAAGCGGAGAGCTTCAGCCAGTGAACTTAGTCACTGAGCTCCTGGCGATGGAATCACATTGGCAGCATGACCTCACGTTAGTCCCGCAACTCGTGTCGATGACCACCCACTACGTCGAACAAATCCTTGCAGTGGGCATGCGTAAGGCGTTAGAGAATTCAATTAAGGAGACGGTGTGAGTCGATTGCTTAAAATCCACCCGAAAGACAACGTCGCGGTCGCGTTGAGTAATGTCAACGCGGGGGAAATCATTGATGTCGATGGTCAAACCGTCACCATCAAACAAGTGGTCAGCAAAGCACAAAAAGTAGCCTTAGCCCCCCTCTACCTTGACGATTTAGTCATCAAGTATGGCTCCCCTATTGGCCACGTGACAACACCGATTCCACTGGGTGGATTGGTCAATGAAACCAATATTCGCACCAACCTTGACGCGCTGGATGATTACCAATACCAGCCAGACTTTCAAACGCTAGCGGCTCAAATCGGTGACCGAGACGTACAACTGTTTCGCCGCGCCAACGGTCAAGTCGCCATACGTAATGAGCTGTGGATCATCCCAACCGTGGGCTGCGTCAATGCGATGGCCAAAATGATGAAAAGCCAATATGAGCGAGAGCATGACACTCAAGATATTGATGGTATTCATATTTTTACCCATCAATATGGCTGCTCGCAGTTAGGCGATGATCATGAAACAACCAAACTGATGCTGCAGCGACTCGCCACCCACCCCAATGCGGGTGGCGTATTGGTGGTGGGCCTTGGCTGCGAGAACAACCAAGTCGAGGCCTTCAAAGCCACATTGGGCGAATTTGATACCGAGCGTGTGCAGTTTATGGTTTGCCAGACGCACCAAGATGAAGTCGAGGTAGGCGTCGAGTATCTAGCGAAACTGCACAAGACCATGCAGCGCGATGTACGCTCTCCCGGAAAACTGAGTGAAGTGAAGTTTGGCTTAGAATGCGGCGGATCTGATGGCCTGTCCGGCATTACCGCCAACCCACTGCTCGGACGATTTTCTGACTATCTAATTAGCCACGGCGGTACATCCGTGCTTACAGAAGTGCCTGAGATGTTTGGCGCAGAAACGATTCTCATGAGCCGCTGTGACAACCGCGAGGTGTTTGATAAAACCGTGGCGATGATCAATAACTTTAAGCAGTACTTTATCGATCACAATCAGCCCATTTACGAGAATCCCTCTCCGGGCAACAAAGCGGGCGGCATTTCCACCTTGGAAGAGAAATCACTCGGCTGCACGCAAAAGGCAGGCTCAAGCAACGTGATGGATGTCCTGGCGTACGGCGACGTGCTCACCACACCCGGGCTGAATTTGCTCAGCGCACCAGGCAACGACGCGATTGCCACAACGGCACTCTCCATCTCTGGATGTCACATGGTGCTGTTTAGTACCGGTCGAGGCACGCCTTATGGCGGACCGGTGCCGACACTCAAGATCGCGACCAATAGTGAGTTGGCCACTCGCAAGCCACATTGGATCGATTTTAACGCTGGAGGCTTGGTAGAAGGCGTCAGTATGGGTGCACTGCTTGATGCCTTTATCGATAAGGTGGTCGATGTCGTGAATGGTGCGCCTAGCCGCAATGAAATCAATGATTTTAGAGAGATCGCCGTCTACAAAAGCGGGGTGACGTTATAAGCCTGCCTTTTGAATCCGTCACTGCTCAATGAATCAAATCGATACAGTCAAATCAATAGATATCATCACCTTGGTTTGACCGCTTTTGTTTTGGTATGATAGGTCGGTCAACCGGAGAGAGTTATGGAACCAAACGAAAGACTGTATAACAAAGTCGCCAATCACATAAAAAAAGAGTTCGCCGCCAATAAATATCAAGTCGGTGACATGTTACCTCCTGAACGTGTCATCGCAGAGCAAATGGAAGTCAGCCGCACCGTTATTCGTGAAGCGATGATCATGCTCGAGGTCGAAGGGTATGTGGAAGTGCGCAAAGGGGCGGGCATTCGTATCATCAACCTCAATCCTAAACAGTTACAAGCCAACGCTGCTTTACATGAAACCGAAGCCTTTCTGACCAACTGCGGCCCGTTTGAGCTACTGCAAGCGCGCCAACTGTTTGAAAGTAACATCGCCGAGTTCGCCGCGACACAAGCGACCAAGCAAGATCTCGTCGCGCTGATGAAGATTCAGCAACAAGCCAAAGCCGATGACTATTCAAGAGATTCCTATTGGGATAGCGAGTTCCACATTCAGCTTGCACGTTGTACGCAAAACTCCGTTGTGGTGCACATCGCAGAAATCATGTGTAAATACCGAGCGGATAACCCGTATTGGCAAAAACTGCACGAGCATATCGAAGACAACAAAATCCGCAGCTGGTGCACCGAGCACGATGAGATCGTCAACGCCTTACTGAAGAAAGACCCACAAGCGGCACGATTAGCGGTATGGCAACATATCGAAAATACCAAACAAATGCTGTTTGACGGTTCAAGTGAGGATTTCGACCGTTTTCTGTTTGCTGAAAGCCCGATTTCGGCGCAGTAACAATAGCCTACTAGAATCGACACCCTACTAGAATCGACGAGAACATTCGTTTAACGGGTTCCTAAACGACAAAAGGCGCACTTGGTTGTGCGCCTTATCCCTCGTTACTCAATCGTGAGTCTGCGAATCTTGAAGTCTATGTCTGCTTCGAGATCTAAAAACGAGGCTACTGAATTGACTTGTTGAATCCATCCAAATTGTAGGTAAGGCGGTATTTTCCTCCATGCGGGTCGGGTCATTTGCCTTACACTTTAACTATGGTCGATTTCGGCCAGTTCGCAAGTTTTATGCGGCACTATTTTCTCGTGTATCGATTAAAAGTTGAACTTTTCTCACAAAAGTGCAATTCAACTTTGCACGATTATCGATTGGGCTAACGCTAACCACAGGTATAATGACCACTTGTGCGGCGAAATCACGCTAACGTTCGTCAACACTTGCTTGGCAACCGTTTGGCTTGATACCATTCGCCCTCAATCAATCCGCAATACTCACGCACAATAGAAACGGAAATCCGGTGAACTGGAAACGCCTAACACAATTTCACAACGTCCCTCCTTCTCAGTCTTCTTTGGCACTTGGCATGATAGGCCTTGGGCAAGCATGGGCACTCTATATGCCCGACGTTGGTGACATACTTAGGCCCTATTTTGCGTTTGCCGGCGCACTGCTGCTGACTCCCGTTCTGATCAAGTATTCGAACTACCATACCTTCATGAATGACATTCGCCACCCTCTCAGTGGCAGTCTGATGGCACCGATGAGTATGGCTTTACTGATCTTGTGTGACTATCTGGCGATCATCTCGCCTATTATCGCCTACCCGCTTTGGTTTGCGGCGTTAATGCTGCACTTAACCATGATGGTGCTGTTCTTTGGCTTTCAACTGCGCAACTTTAAAATGTCCAACATTGTGCCGAGTTGGTTTCTCTATCCTGTTGGCGTGATCAGCAGTTCTCTCGCAGGCTCCCAATTTGGTTTAACGCTGTTTTCTGAAACCATTGTTGCCATCTGTATCACCATCTACTTTTTTATGCTGCCACTCGTGCTCTATCGCCTAGTGTTCGAGGGGATGTTACCGCGCCGAGCCAGGCCCACATTGGCGATTATGGCTGCGCCTATCAACCTCACCTTAGCCACGTATTTGGTCAATTTCAGCGAGCCAGACCCGATCCTCACCGGCGCGCTAGCGGGGATTGCTATCACCATGACCCTGCTTATCTACCTGTGCTACATCCGTTTGCTCAGGCTCAAGTTCCAACCATCTATTGCTGCGGTGACCTTTCCTTCGGTCATCAGCGCTATCGCTATGCACCGCTTAACGTCATTCTTTGAACAGGCTCACCCACACTGGCACTGGCTGCATAACTTTGGTCTGTTTGAGCTCACCATTGCGACCGTATTGGTGATTTGGGTTTGCATTGGCTACATCAAGATGTATTGGCCAGAACTGGATCGCAATCACACCTCACCATCTTGAATTTACCCTCAAGCGTCACCTAAATATAGAGACTGAGATACGCTAACGTTTGATGATTTTGCATGAGTTAGACCCCAAAAGGGTAATAAATATTAATTAATAGTCATTACACACTTTTTTTGTTTGCTAATACGCTCAAAAAACAAACTATTTTACTAGACGGAATAATCCATTAGGTTCATACATATCCTTGTCAGCTGGCCATTCACTTGTTTTGAGAAAAGGATATGATTATGTTTACACTTGATAAGTGTTCGCCACTTCCGACGTTCGTTAATGAACGTATTTCGCACTATGTTGATGACCTAATTAAAACAAAAGATAATGGTCGTAATTTGGTGCTGGGTAAGAAGCCTAAACAAGGAGATATTCTTCTCCAATCCAACGATTATTTATCACTCGCCAATCACCCTAAGATTATTGACGCGCAAATCAATTCCCTCAGACAGGGGCAAGAGAGCGCGTTTATGTCGAACGTCTTTCTTCATAGTGATGCACTCGACAAAACGGTGCAGCAGAGAATGGCGGATTATACCGGTTTTGAACACTGCACCATCGCCCCTTCTGGCTGGATCGCGAATATCGGTCTATTGCAGACCCTATGTGATTCAGATACCAAGGTCTATATCGACTTTTTCGCCCATATGTCGCTTTGGGAGGGCGCGAGAATCGCCGGTGCTGATATCCATCCTTTCATGCACAACAATGTGAGACACCTTAAGCGCTTAATCAAACGACACGGTCCAGGCATCGTCCTGATAGACTCCATTTACAGCACCCTTGGCACCATTGCCCCACTTACAGAACTGGTTGAGACCGCGAAAAGTCTGGGTTGCGCCATTGTTGTCGATGAATCCCATTCATTGGGTACACATGGCCCGAAAGGCGCAGGGTTGGTGGCTTCACTCGGTTTAACGCAGCAAGTTGACTTTCTCACTGCCAGCCTTGCCAAAACCTTTGCCTACCGCGCTGGAGCCGTTTGGTGTAACAACGACACGGGCGAAGTGATGCCCTATGTCTCGTTCCCATCGATATTTAGTTCGGCGATGATGGCGTGTGAACTCGACAGAATCGATGCAACCCTCGCGGTGATCAAGGCAAGTGATCCAGCGCGTAAACAGTTGCATCAAAATGCGGCCTGGATGCGCCGAGCGCTGGCAGATGTCGGATTTGATATTCGTAGCGAATCACAGATCATCGGCTTAGAAACCGGAGATAAGACCAATACCCGCAAAGTTCGTGATTATTTTGAGCAACGTGGCGTGTTCGGATCGGTATTCTGTACGCCAGCAACGCCCGACAATAAAAATATTTTGCGCCTGTCGCTGCACAGTGCATTAACAGCAGAGGAGTTGCACAAAATTGCGTTAGTGGCTGAATCGGCATTTCACGATCAAAATTTACGTTTTATCTAAACAGTATTTATTCAAATTAAACAAGGAAAGGTGTCATTTCGGATAAAAAATAGGGCGATAAATTCGCCCTATTTTTTATTCTTACAGGTACTCAGATATTTTATCAAATAAGTGTTCTTTATCGGCCGGTTTAATGAGGTAGTCATTCATACCCACCTCTTTTATGCGCGCCATGGTTTCTTTACGATTATCACCGGTATGGCCGACGATCGGCACATTGGCGTAAGACTGCTGAGAGTGACGAATCTTCTGCGTGGTATCAAAGCCATCTAACTTGGGCATTTCAATATCCATGATGACCAAATCAACCCGCTCTTGGTCGAGTTTCTCCAACACATCATTACCGTCTTGCGCTTCAATGACTTGATAACCTTGTTTGCTCAACAAAATCGCGGTGAGCGAGCGTAGCGAACTGTTGTCATCAGCAATCATAATCCGCTTCGCTGCCGTAGGTCGCTTGCGAGGAATGAGGTTGCGATTCCCTTCTCTTGAATCAAAAATCACTTCATCGATGAGCGCGATGCCCTCTGAGATCACCCGCTGCTTTTCCAGAGGATAAAAGGTGAGGTAGCGATTAAACGCGTCGTGATAGACGCGATTAGGTTCAAACAGATACACCAGTTTGGCTTCGGTAAAGTGCAACTTGGATTCCAAGTGCTTAAACTGCGCTTCGTTTAAACCATCCAGATCGACGAAAATCAGATCGTACTCAAATTCAAACTCTTCACGCGCGCTGGCTTCACTGTACGACCATCGGATCATTTTGAAACCGGAGTAGAAGGCGTCCTCGTTCAGTTTGCGCATGATTTTGGCGTCTTCGCCGATGTAGACAATCGCTTTGTCTTTCATCAGATCGTGTTTGATATGACTGACTTGCTCAGAGACGTAGTTAGGGAAAAACAGCGTGAACTCCGTCCATTCACCATACTCAGATTGGCAACTGATGCTGCCACCAAATGAGTGCATTACCCGTTTACAAAACGGCAAGCCTAGCCCATGACTGGAGCTCTTCCCTGAGGTGTAAAAGTCTTTAAAAATATGCTGAAGCTTCTTCGGCTCTATCCCGACCCCGGTGTCTCTCACGGTGATGGTGTTGACATCGTGATGAACGGCGAGCGTCACGGTGATCGAAAAATCTTCGCTATTTTGATAGTAAAAAGCGTTTTTCAATAGGTTATACAAGGCATACTTGAGCAATACGTCACTACCAAAGTAGTCAAAATCGTGCTCAATATTGAGCGAGACGAGATTTTTGGAGTGCACGCCGGGGTAAGAGAAACTCTCCAGAGTGTCCTCTACCACTTCAGCGGCGCTATGGCGCACAAAGGTTGAGCGAGAGACACGATTTTGATCAATGGAGGTGAGCAACAGATCGATTGCTTCATTACCGTTATTAATGATGACGTCAGCGTTGTTCAGGATCTCTTTGATAACTTGAACATTTTGTTTTGACATCTTGACCTCTTCATCTTGATGACTGACATCCGGTAAAGAGGAGTTCACCACATCCACGGAGGCTTTCAGCGCACTGAGTGGATTACGCATCTCATGAGCAATCCCGGCGCCAAACGACTTCGCAATCGCCACTTTCGCTTCATGTTCAACCTGATTGCGAAAATAGAACAGGTTGCCAAAGACATAAGTGAACAAAAAGATGGGAATGTATGGCCAAACCACATCCGGTGCGGGGTTGTAGTTCACCATGTTCAAGTCGCCGGCGAACAAATAGGCAAAGCCGACAGCGACAAACGCTTGCGCCAACATGACCCTTGTTTCGTGCACCAGTAAGACATGCAAAAAGATCGAGGCCATAAACGACATCGCCCACACCGTTGACCAGTGGTTCTTAAACAGCATGTAGGAGAAGAAAAACGGTAAACAGACCGCCACACAGCCTAAATAGTAATAGGGCATATAGCGCTGCAATGTCGCCGGAAGAAACTCGCGCAAAGCGAGTACGAGCAACATCACGGAGCAGACACTTCTCAGCAACAGGTCTTCATAAGGCTGAGGATAAATGTATTGCCAAATCAGATAGTAGAGAGGAAAACCAATCGCCCCCATCCACCCAACAAGGGAGAGATTGGGCTCTGCATACTGGTAGACCTTTTTAACCGCATCCATATCGTGTCGTCACATCCAATGTCGTGTTGTCTTCACTCTTCAACTATCGTGCTACTTACTCAATTGGTCACTATGAAACCATCAACGAGTACAATGATCATACAAAACATCCTACTACAGTGAAAGAAGAAACCAATTGCACAACTTAAGTTTAGCCCAACATTGGGCCAACAACGCGAATCGTGCTCCCCGTTTTTGCACTGACCACGTCTATTCTGTGAGACATTTGCTCTTTTAACTCACTGACGTGTGAAATCACCCCCACTGTGCGACCCGTTTGTTGCAAGTCGATTAACGTTTGCACCGCCAAATCCAATGATTCAGGATCAAGGCTGCCAAAGCCTTCATCAATAAATAAGGTGTCGAGTCGAATCCCACCGCTGTAGGACTGCACCACATCAGATAATCCAAGTGCCAACGAGAGCGCAGCCATAAAGGACTCCCCGCCGGATAAGGTCGCGACATCGCGCGCTTTGCCTGTGTAGCCATCTTCAACCATCAAATCCAAGCCCCTACCGGCGGCGCCGCGAAAGCCGTGCGTTTTACGCGTGAGTATGTAACGCCCTTTACTCATCAGTGCCAGACGTTGTGACGCTTGAATCAGGACATCATCAAGCAAGACGCCGAGCACAAAGCGATGCAAACTGACGCGGCTGCCAGTTTTACCGCTGGCGACATCGTACAAGGTGCCAAACACCTGATACTCTTTTTCCAATTCGGCGTTTTTCTCTTTTAGACGCTCGATCTTGCGCTGTACGTTTTGCAACGTCTCAACTGTCGCTCGTTCGCCATCGAGTTGCTCTCTCACCTGCGCATGATGTTGCTGATGGTGATTGAGTTCGTTTTGCAGCGCTTCAAGATCCGGCGTCGACTGCCCTTCCAACGCGGTGGTGATGTCTTGAATGGTTTGCTCAAGACGAATCGTGGCTTGGTTATAGTGGTCCAATTCACTTTGCCACTGCGCCATTTGCTCGGCTGTGGCTTTCGCGCTGACAAAAGCGTCAAGCGTTACCAGCTCACTTTGCTCTAAGGCCTGCTGCCACTGCGCGTTCGCTTGCTCGGATCGCACTTTGGCCTCTTGCAACAGCGATTGGTGTGTGCCAACTTCAGAGGCGCACTGAGACTGCTTGAGCGTGCTAGCTTGATAATGCTGGTTTGCCCGTTGCTGCTCTTTCTCTATCGCTTCGATTTGACTTAATAGCGCAGAGCGCGCGGCCTCTATTTCTTCAATATCTTGTGTTGCGCCGCCAAGTTGTTGCGTCATCTCTTCGATGCTCGCCGCGAGGGAACTGACGGTATTGTGATTGGCCGCTATCTGCTGTTTGATCTCATTGATTTTTTGCTCGCCGGTTTCACAGCGCTGCGTCAGTTCATTCACCTGCGCTTCAAGCGCCGTCACATCCAATGACATCAGCGCCTTTAAACGTTCCTCAACCGCACTTAGGCTCACTTGTGTTGCCGACAGCCCCTGAACGGCGATCTCACCTAACTCGTCTTTAAACGCTTCCACCGCTTGCTGGCTTTGGTTTAACGCCTGCTTAAGATGTGAAACGTGCGCCTGAGCTTTCACCCACTGTGAGTGCGCCTGCGTCTTTTCACTGCGCGCCTGAGTCACCTGCTCTTTACTGACCGACTCGCCGTCAATTTGCGCAATATTCGGGTGCGCCTCGCTGCCACAAACCGGACAAGGCTCCCCCTCTACGAGTGTTTGCGCCAAAATGGCCGCTTGCGCTTGGTGCCAGCGCAATTCAACGCGGTTCGCCGCCTGCTGTTGTTGTTCAAACGCTAGAGTGACGTTGACTAATGCCGCCTCTGCCGATTTAAGCTCTTCGGCCTGTTTGACCGCTTCTTGCTCCAATTGGGTCAGTTTGCGCAGATCGCTTACCGCGCGCGTCAATTCCGACTTTTGTTGCAGAAGCTTGGATTGCTCTAGTCGCTGCTCACTGGCTTGCTTGTGATCGTTTTTCGCACGCGTTAAATCACGCTGGAGTTTCTCTTTATGAGAGAGGTACTGAGCGAGCTTCTCGTCAAGTACCGCACTGTGCTGCTGCGCCTCTTTCTGGCGTGAGATGAGCGCTTGTCTTTCCAACCATTTTTGTTTGATGGCCTCGAGCTTGTAACGCTCATCATTGAGTGCCGGTAGCTGTGCTGCTGCTTTTTCTGCCTCTTCATGCGCGATTTTCGCTGCTGCTAAGTCGTTATCTAGCGCCTGTTTGCTCTGCTGCAGTTCGGTCAACTTGGCTTCAAAACGAATGACGTCTTGTGCGCTCTGCCATTGATTTTGATAAGGCAGTTCAATACTCGCCGCCTGCTTTGCACGCTGCAAACGGACTTGAGTCTCCGCAATCTGAGACTTTGCCGCTTGATGCTGCGTGAAAGATTGCTTGGCCTGAGACAACTTGGCGAAATCATCGCGTATTTTCTGCCCTTGCTGAAGCGCTAAGGTCGATGCACTAAGCGCTGCTTGCGCTGCGGCTTCTTCCTGTTTTCGCTGTTCAAGAGCGACACACGCGGACTCGTAGCGGGTATTAAGTTCCTCGATGCTAGCGACATTGCCCACCTCAAGCGCGCCGCGAATTTGGTTGTCAAACTCATCTTTGCTTTTGCTGATCGAGGCGGCTTTGTCTTTGAGCGCGTACTCAATTTTTTTGTAGATATCGGTTTGGAACAGTTGGCCGAAAATCTCTTCGCGCTCTTTCGAGCTGGCAAGCAGCAATTCACGAAACTTACCCTGTGGCAGGACCATGACTTGACGAAATTGGGTCTCATTAAGACCAATCAGTTCGGTGACCAACGTTTTGACCTGCGCCGTTTTGCTGGTCAAAAGTACCTCTTCGTCACCCAACTGATAGAGCGCAGCGCTGTGTTTTCGTGTCGTTGTGCCTTCCCCGCGCGCTTTTGGCGCTTCTTGCTCTGGGGAACGCGTTACTCGAAAGCGTTTGTCGTGCAAGCTGAATTCGAACGTTACCTCTGTCGGCACATCCAACTTAGCGCTATCACTGCGCATCTGGGCGCCGAGTCGCTCATTGCTGGTGGTTTCACCATAAAGCGCAAAACAGATCGCATCTAGCAGGGTCGTTTTTCCTGAACCCGTTGGGCCATTAATCAAAAACAGCGGATTGCTGCCCAGTTGACGAAAATCAATCGATTCGGTGCCCGAAAACGGCCCAAAGGCCTGCATAACTAAGGTGATGGGTTTCATGAGCGCCCCTTACTGCTGGCTCAGTTGTTTGATAATCGCCGAAACTGCGCGCTCTTGCGCTTGAGTCAGCTCATTGCCTTGCGCTTCTTTGAAAAAGTCGCGGAACATATCGACTTCGCTGCGCGATAGCGTCGCTTGCGCCATCGACTGCTCTACCCCCACTAACATGCCGGGCTTCTCCAAATGCAACACATTTGGGTAGACAGTACGCAGCTTCTCCATCGGATTGAGAATGGCGTGTTGGTCGGTTAATCGCACCAACAAATAGTCGTGGGCACAAGGATCGGTTTTACCCGCCGCGAGGATCGCTTCCAGGTCCCCTTCGATGATTCGCATTTCATGCGGCGCTTGCAGCGGAATGTGCGTGGTCGCAACCAAACCGTTGCGATCAAGCTCCACTAAAGTCATGCCTTTTTTATGGTGCTGCTCTGAAAAGCTGTATTTCATCAATGAGCCACTGTAGCGAATATGGGCTTCGCCTTTGTATTGTGGCTGGTGAAGATGGCCGAGGGCGACATAGTCAAAATGGACAAAATGCTCATGACTGACACATTCAGAACCACCAATCGAGAGTGGACGCTCCGACTCTGAGCTGATCGCACCATCAACAAAGCAGTGGCTAATCAACACATGACGTTGTGAAGAATTAAGATGAGGCGTGATCAAACCAACCAACTCAGCATGAGCGTCATCGTGAGTAGCAATCGGCTTTTGCGCCTCAGGCGTTGCTTCATCTTGCTGTTGAAAGGTGTGATTAAAGTAGTGGCGCACTGTCTCTGGATCGTTAAACGGCATGCCATAAAATGCCACCTCTCCGGCTTGGTCACTGCTCAACACAACAGGTTCTAGCATCTGCTGAAAATCACTGATAATGTGCAGCCCAGCGCCTTTCATGTGCGCAGAGCCAAACCCGAGGCGCTGCGCGCCATCGTGATTACCCGGAATCAAAATGACGGGCGTGTTTAACTCCTGGCAAACACGATTTAGCGTTTTATTAAGCAGTTCAATCGCCGCGGTCGGCGGCACCGAGCGATCATAAATGTCACCAGCGATCACCAGTGCATCGACGGGATGCTGCGCCATGTACTCCACCATCTGGTCGAGCACCACACGCTGATCGTCAATCAGCGACACATTGTGAAACTGTCGTCCTAAATGCCAATCCGAGGTGTGAAGAAATTTCATCTTACGTCGTTGTCCTTATGTGATACTGCCAACCAGCCATCGGCCATCATGAAAAAAGTCGCGACAATTCGCGACTTCTCATTGTATTGACCTAAGCGTATTTGTTGAGGCTGCGTTGCCTTGTAACTTTAGGCCTGTTTACTCTGCGTGTGTTTTACAAAACGCGATCGCTTGTTCCAATAACTCAAGTGCAGACGCCTCTACTGGAGGAAGTGTGGCATCGCTTTGGCCTAGTGGCGTAACTCGCTCACCCCATTTTATGTGGCCTGCGCCCCAAGTTAAACCTGCGCCAAAGGCGGCGAGCAGTAGGTTGTCACCAGGCTTAATAAAGCCTTGTTCAAGCGCTTCACACAAGGCAATCGGCACAGTGGCCGCAGAGGTGTTGCCATAGTTCTGGATGTTAACAAACGCTTTATCTTGAGCAATCCCCGAAAGATCACACAAGGTTTGAATGATGCGGATATTGGCTTGGTGCGGGATCACCACATCAACATCGTCAGTCGACAGTTCGCTGCGCGCCAGCACCGATTGAGCAGCTGCGCCCATGCCTTTCACCGCACGCTTAAAGATCTCTTTGCCGACAAAATCAAACGCCCAGTAGCCGTTGTCCGCAGCGAAACGATCCATTGAGGTACCGAACTTGGGCACCGCCAAAATATCACGCCCAGCCGAATCACAGCCAAGCTGCGCCTGTTGCAAGCCCACTTTTTCCGTTGTGCAGCTCAACACCGCTGCACCTGCGCCGTCACCAAATAACACCGCCGTATCACGCTGGGTCCAATCGATAAAGAAAGAGAGACGCTCTGCGCCGATCACGATTGCGTGGCGGTAATTGCCTGATTGAATAAGACGGGTTGCCGTTTCTAATCCGTAAACAAAGCCGGTGCACGCAGCGTTCAAGTCAAACGCTGCGGCGGCTTGAACGCCGAGGTTTTGGGCGACTTTAGACGCGGTATTGGGAATCAGCGAGTCGGGTGAGCAGGTCGCAACAATAATGAGATCCACCTCATCAACACTGACATTGGCACACGCGAGCGCGTGTTTGGCGGCAACGGTTGCAAGATCTGACGTATTCACATGGCTGATGCGGCGCTGCTCTATACCAGTGCGCGTCTTAATCCATTCATCGGAAGTATCTAGAAAAGTGCTGAGGTCATCGTTGGAGAGCGTGGCTGGCGGTAGGCATTTACCCCAACCGGTAATTTCTGCGTAATAGCTGGTCATTATGTGCCTTTTTACATTCTTATTTGAGTCACTTGGCGTTTTCAGAGTATAACTAGTGTGTCATTGAGTTGAAATAATTAATAAAGAGAAAAGTCATGTCTACCTTCAATACACGATGCCCATCATGTTCTGGTGTCAACCGCGTGCCGCTCGAGCGCGTATCGGAAAGCCCGAAATGTGGTAAATGCCAATCGGCGTTGCTCGATGGCCAACCGATAGAAGGCACGTCGCTGAACTTTAATGCCCTGTTGCAAAGCAGCCAACCTGTGGTGGTCGATTTTTGGGCGCCTTGGTGCAACCCTTGTGTGGGCTTTGCACCTGTCTTTGAAGACGAAGCCGCCGCCAGACAGGGCGAAGTACGATTTGTCAAAATCAACACCGAAGTTGAGCAAGCGTTGGCCGCTCAGTTTCAGATCCGTAGTATTCCGACTGTGATGGTATTCAAAAACGGCCAGCGCGTGGATGTGATTAACGGTGCGCTTCCTCGCTCGCAATTTAGCCAATGGCTAACTCAAGCCATCAATAAATAACCCTTAGTTCCCACTAACGACTCGACAAAAATCTCTTGTCGAGTCGATTAATTCTTTTCGTTTTACCCACGCCACTATTCAGTCCATATTCGCGCGAAAACTCACTGGTTAATTTCTCAATCCTTGGTCCCTTATGGCCAAGGATTGTCCGTTTTGAGGCGACGACGTTGGACAACACTCTTATTCCTACCCGCACTATCCGTGTCACGGTTCCTGTGATTGCCTTGGCGCTGTACGCCGTTGCATCGGGCTATTTGATGAGTTTGATTCCGCTGATGCTGCCTCACTACGATCTGGATACCTCACTCGCCAGTTGGCTTGCGAGCGTGTTTTACGCAGGTCTATTGATTGGCGCGATGGGTGTAGAGCCTTTGGTGCGCCGATTAGGGCACAAAGCGGCGTTTGTCTGGTGTTTAGCGCTATTTCTACTCACGATTGTGGCCTTGCCATTAATGCCGTATGCAAGTAGCTGGTTGATCGCACGCTTTGTCGCGGGCGCGGCGGTTGCAGGCGTCTTTGTTGTGGTCGAATCTTGGTTGCTGCACGGTGACGAACAGTCACGCGCTAAACGCCTTGGTCTTTACATGGGCGCGCTGTATGGCGGCGCGGCGCTAGGCCAATTGGGTATTGGTGTCATTGGCGTATCGGGTGGTGTGCCTTTTATTACTATCACTACCCTTTTATTGCTCGCCATCATCGTGCTGATGTTTGGTGACTCTGATCAACCCGAGCACGGAGAGAGTGCCTCACTCTCTTTTAAACAGATGAGCAAATTAAGCCATGCTGCAATCATTGGCTGTATCGTGTCTGGTCTCACCCTCGGCGCAGTGTACGGCCTGATGCCTGTCGAATTGAGTCAACGTGGCATTGCCCATGATGACATTGGCGGCTTAATGGCTCTGATCGTTTTGGGCGGTATGGCGATTCAGCCATTAGTGCCAGCATTGGCGAAAGTGTTCGGTCGCACACCTTTAATGGCACTCTTGTGCTTGGTGGGCGTGGCTGCGATTGCCTTTACCTCTATGGTGCCGGGTCTGCGCGCACTGGGTGCCGGGCTATTTGTACTTGGTATGGCGACCTTCGCACTCTACCCCATTGCGATCAACTTAGGCTGTGATGGCTTGAACGCCCAATACATCGTCTGCGCAACACAAGTGATGCTGTTCAGTTACAGTGTCGGTTCTGTAGTGGGCCCTGTGGTAGCAGATGGGTTTCTTTCTGGCCCTCAAGGCTTGATGGGCTATTTGTTCGCGGCGCTGCTTGCTACTAGCATCTATATGTTGCTTGCCTCGATACGGGGTAAACGCAAAGCAGCGATCGGTGAATAAATTAGTACCGCGTTAATTAAAACATCGCACAAAAAAATACCAACCTGATCAACAGGTTGGTATTTGCCCCCTGGAAGGATAGGGCTAGGGTGAAACACGAGTCACTCGCGAAAACCTTGTTCCGCCTTCGCGTGCCATTCAAGAAACACTTCATCGTTTTCCAGCAAAACTGGCCAATGAGCTAAACGCACGTCGCTGTTTTCTAGACACTCGCCTGAGCGCAGGCAAAAATGCTGTTTGTACAAAGGGGAAGCGACACACAACTTGCCCTTAACATCTCCGACAATGCCACGGCTAAGCACAAAAGCTTTGCCGATAGGATCCCAGTTCTGTACCGCAAACACACCTTGATTAGGGATGAGAAACAGCGCAACTTGTTGGCCATCCACCAAGGCGACTCGCCCTTCGTAGGCGCACAGTGCGCTTAAGTCGCACACCTTGATTTTCTCGAGTACGTCCATCAATTCTCCTCCTTGACTGGAATACGTTGGCCACGAATGCGTTGGTAAGGCAATGCTTGACTCGGTTCGCCTGAATTAATGAATGGACGGAACTTAGTGAGCTTGGCTGGGTTATCCAACGTGCTCTTCCATTCGCACTGATAGGTATCCACCACATGCTGCATTTGCGTCTCCAATGACTCGCATAAGCCGAGAGAGTCCTCTATCACCACTTGTTTTAGGTACGCTAACCCGCCTTCTAGGTTATCCATCCACACCGAGGTGCGTTGTAATTTGTCTGCGGTGCGAACATAGAACATCAACACGCGGTCAATCAGCGTGATCAATTCATGTTTGCTGAGATCGGAGGCAAACAGATCCGCGTGACGCGGGCGCATACCACCATTCCCACACACGTAGAGGTTCCAGCCGTTTTCCGTGGCGATGACGCCGATGTCTTTACTTTGCGCTTCAGCGCACTCTCGGGTACAGCCTGACACCGCAAACTTCAGTTTGTGTGGCGAACGTAGCCCTTTGTAGCGGTTTTCAAGTTCGATGGCGAGGCCAACCGAATCATCGACACCGTAGCGGCACCAGGTTGAGCCCACGCAAGATTTCACCGTTCGGACCGATTTTCCGTAAGCATGGCCGGTTTCAAAGCCCGCGTCGATCAGCGTGCGCCAGATATCCGGTAACTGCTCAACTTGTGCGCCAAACAGATCGACTCGCTGCCCACCCGTAATTTTGGTGTAGAGATCGTATTTCTTGGCCACTTCTCCTAAGACAATCAGCTTGTCTGGTGTGATCTCGCCGCCGGCAACACGAGGAACGACCGAATAAGAGCCATCTTTTTGCAGATTCGCCATAAAAGCATCATTGGAATCTTGTAAACGGCTGTGTTGAGGCTCCATGATGTGTTCATTCCACAGCGAGGCGAAGATCGAACTGGCGGTCGGTTTACACAGATCGCACCCCAACCCTTGGCCGTGACGAGCGATTAAGGTGTCAAAATCCTTGATCGCTTCGACTTGGCAAATATGGAACAACTCTTGGCGTGACAGCGCAAAGTGTTCACAGACATGGTTGTTGACTTCAACGCCCATCGCTACCAATTCAGCATCGAGCACCGATTTGACCATGTTGCTACAACCACCACAGCCAGTACCCGCTTTCGTCTTCGCTTTAAGAGAGTCCAAATCTTGCGCGCCCGCTTGAATCGCTGCCACCAAATCGCCTTTGGTGACATTGTGACAGGAACAAATCACCGCGGTGTCGTTCATTTCACCATCGAGCATACTGGTATCAAACAGGAGATTCGCAGCGTGATCGGGCAGCATGGTTTGGTTTAAGTAACATTGCAGTAAGGCGTCGTAGTCACTATTGTCACCGACCAAAATAGCGCCAAGCAGTTGGGTGCCCGTCGCATCGACCACCAGCTTTTTGTAGACGCCTGTGACCGCGTCTTGCAAAACCATCTCTTGCGCGCCCGGGGTCGCTTTGTGCGCATCACCGATTGATGCGACATCCACACCAAGCAGTTTCAGTTTGGTGCTCATGTCTGCACCAGTGAACCCTTGGGTTTCACGATGGGTCAGAACGTCAGCGACGACTCGCGCCATCGTATAGCCAGGCGCAACCAGGCCAAAAATGCGTTCTTGCCAAAGGGCACATTCACCAATGGCAAAAATGGAGTCGTCACTGGTCACGCAGCGATCATCAATCACAATCCCGCCGCGCTCGCCAATGGTCAGCCCAGCTCCACGCGCTAAAGTATCTTGTGGACGAATCCCCGCGGAAAAGACGATCACGTCCACTTCAAGCGGGTCCTCATCTTTGAAGACCATGCGATGCTTTGCGCTCTCGCCATCACAAATGCGCTCCGTTGCCGTCGAGGTATGCACCGATAGGCCAAGCTGTTCTATTTTCTCTTTCAGTACAGTGCCTGCACCGTCATCGAGCTGCACTGGCATGAGCCTTGGGGCGAATTCGACTACGTGAGTTTCCACCCCGAGCAAACGCAGAGCGTTCGCGGCTTCAAGCCCGAGTAGACCACCGCCGATCACCGCGCCGGTTTTCGCCCCTTGGCAGGCGGTTTTGATTTCAGAGAGATCATCAAGGGTGCGATAGACAAAAATTTGCTCACGATCATGCCCCTCAATCGGTGGCACAAATGGGTAAGAACCGGTGGCGAGCACCAGTTGGTCATACCCCATCACGGTTTCTCCATCGAGCTCTATGCGTTTGAGCTCTGGCATCAGGGCGGTTACCTGAGCACCGAGCACCAACTCGATGCCATGTTTTTGATACCACTCTTCGCTGCTCAGCATCAAATCTTGATGGGATTTGCCCGAAAACAGTGCCGAGAGCTGAACTCGGTCGTAAGCGATAAAGCGTTCTTCGCCAATCACGGTAATGCGTTTTTCGAGATGCGCGCCGCGCTCGACCAATTGAACCACCAGATGGTGGCCGACCATGCCATTGCCAACAATTACTATCCGTTCCATGTTCACTTCCTTAGGCGGTCTTTGCCGCTGATTTCGCATCGTCTTGGGTGGACGAGCTCGCGCTTGCTCTTAACGCTGTCTTGGTTTTTGATGCCGTAGGCTCAGGTTTGGCCTGCTTTTCATAGAGGAATCTCAACACTGACTGGCGATATTTTTGATACTGCGGGTTATCCGCCAACGCCACTCGGTCACGGGGTCTTGGCAAATCAATCTCAAGCACTTCGCCGATCGTGGCCGCCGGTCCGTTAGTCATCATGACGATTTTGTCTGAGAGCAACACCGCTTCGTCCACATCGTGCGTGATCATGATGACGGTGTTGTTCAAGTCAGCTTGGATTTCCATCAAGGAGTCTTGCAAGTGCGCGCGGGTTAACGCATCGAGCGCGCCGAACGGCTCATCCATCAACAGCACTTTCGGTTGCAAAGCCAGCGCCCTCGCAATACCGACACGCTGCTTCATGCCGCCGGAAATTTCATCTGGTTTTTTGCCTGCAGCGTGAGACATGTGGATCAATTCCAAATAGTGCTCGGTTTGCTGTTTGATCCATGCTTTGCTCTGCCCTGCGGCCACCTGTTTGACCGCAATTTCCACGTTTTCGTGCACGGTTAGCCAAGGCAGCAACGAGTGATTTTGGAACACCACAGCGCGCTCGGGACCTGGGCCACTGACTTCGCGCCCATCGACAATCACGCCGCCATCGGTGGGCATGTGCAAACCCGCAACCAAATTGAGCACGGTCGATTTACCACAGCCCGAGTGACCAATCAGGGAGATAAACTCGCCACGTTGGATTTGTAAATTAACATTCTTGAGCGCGATAAATTCGCCGTTGGGCGTCGGAAATCGCATGCCAAGTTGAGTAAGATCGAGTAACGGTTTAGACATGATGAACTCCTATTAACGCAATGCTTGCTGTTTGTTCCATGAGAGCCACTTCTGTAGCTGCAACATGCCGCGATCGAGCAACAAACCAATAAAACCGATGGCAATAACGGCGACCATAATGCGCCCAAGTGAGGCGGAACTGCCGTTTTGAAACTCATCCCAAACGAACTTGCCAAGACCGGGGTTTTGCGCCAGCATTTCAGCGGCAATCAGGACCATCCACGCAATACCGAGTGACAAACGAAGCCCTGTAAAGATCATCGGGATCGCCGACGGCAGGACAATAATACGAATGTGTTGCCACCAAGAAAGCTGCAGTACTTTACTGACGTTAATCAGGTCTTTGTCCACACTTGTCACGCCAACCGCCGTGTTGATCAAGGTGGGCCACAAGCTACATAGCGCAACGGTAAGCAGTGAGTTGACAAAAGATTTAGCAAAAAGCGGGTCATCACTGACGTAGGTTGCACTCACCACCATGGTCACAATAGGCAACCAAGCAAGGGGCGAAACGGGCTTAAGCAGTTGAATAATCGGGTTAAAGGCTTGATACAAACCGTGGTTTAGCCCAAGGACAATACCCAGAGGTACGGCAATCACCGTGGCGAGAATAAAGCCACTTGCCACCGTCACTAAGCTGGTAACAATCTGATCAAAAAATGTCGGTTTACCTGTGTAGGGGCGAATTTTGACCTCGGCGTTGGGATCTTTGGCGAGCTTCTTCGCATTGCGCTTTTCTTGGCGCTCAATGAAGGCTTGTTCTTTTTGGCGCTCATTCCAATGATCGTCCACTAAATTGCTAAACTGCTCGAACGTTTGCACCGGGCCAGGCAAGGTGCCTAATGACGTTTCGACCTGACGTGCACTTAAATGCCACATCATCAAAAACATCAATATGCCGATAAGCGGTAGCAGAACGATTTTGCTTTTGTTCGCTACCACCGATTTACTCGGTATGAGGGAAATGACATTACTCGACATAAGCACTCCTATTACATCCTTGTTACGTCTTGTTGACTGTGTGATTGAGCGCTGCGCTCAATCGGGCTTTCCTAATGTGGAGGGAGCCACCTCCCCCCGATTTGACCCAATCTTGGGCGTTACACTTTGTCGCTGCCTTTTAGACCAATATTGAACTTTTCTAGGTAGGCATTAGGCTGGCGACCGTCGTAAACGATGTCATCGATGAAATGCGTCTGCGGTGCACGGAAACCATCTTCTTGACCAAAGTCAGGGAAGTCACCTTGCGTCAGAACACCATCTTCGACGAGGGCTTGTGCCGCTTGTTGGTAGATATCAGGGCGGTAGACTTTCTTCGCCACGTCCATGTACCAGTCGTCTGACTTTCCTTCGGCGATTTGTCCCCAGCGGCGCATCTGGGTTAAATACCAGATCGCATCACTGTAGTAGGGGTAAGTCGCGTTGTAGCGGAAGAAAACATTGAAATCAGGCACTTCACGTTTGTCACCCTTTTCATACTCGAATGTGCCAGTCATGGAGTTGGCGATCACTTCGTAGTCAGCGCCGACATATTCACTTTTCGCCAGCAACTTAACCGCTTCCTCACGGTTGGCGTTATTGTTCTCATCAAGCCAGTGGGCCGCGCGAATTAGCGCTTTCACGACACGAATGTGCGTATTCGGGTACTTCTCTGCCCACTCTTTTGAGACGCCAAATACTTTTTCTGGGTTGTTTTTCCAGATTTCGTAATCGGTGACCACAGGCACACCGATTCCTTTAAATACCGCTTGTTGGTTCCACGGTTCGCCGACGCAATAACCTTTGATCGTGCCGGCTTCCATTGTGGCGGGCATTTGCGGTGGCGGAGTGACGCTCAACAACACATCCGCGCTTTGCTGGCCACTATTATCTCCCGCTTCTGGCGCGTAATAGCCAGGGTGAATGCCCCCTGCGGCAAGCCAATAGCGCAGTTCATAGTTGTGAGTAGATACAGGGAATACCATACCCATGTTGAATGGCTTGCCTTGGTCAAGGTAACCATCAACCACAGGCTTGAGCGCATCCGCCTTGATCGGGTGAACAGGAAGGCCATCCTCTTGCTTAGGCACGTACTGTTTCATTTCTGCCCATGTATCGTTGGAGACAGTAATCGCGTTGCCATTGAGATCCATACTGAATGCGGTGATCACCTCCGCCTGTGTACCTATACCAATGGTGGCACCGAGCGGCTGACCTGATAGCATGTGCGCGCCATCTAACTCACCATCTATCACTCGGTCGAGAAGCACTTTCCAGTTGGCCTGCGCCTCAAGCGTGACGTATAAGCCCTCGTCTTCAAAAAAGCCTTTTTCATACGCAATGGCGAGCGGCGCCATATCAGTCAGTTTGATGAAGCCGAACTTGAGATCTTCCAGTTCAGGCTCACCGACCTCGGCAGCACTCATCGGCGCGTAGGCAGACAGTGATAGCGTGACAGCTAACGCCGTGCTTTTAAGCAATCCAGCAGTGTTCAGGGTTGATTTCCATTTCATACTCTTTCTCCAATAAAAAAGCGCTACTGCTCGTGATGAGCAGTAGCGCCGATGCTGACTTAACGATTTACCGCCGTTGATAAACCTTAAGTACAATTGAACAAATTGTGTGGTTGCGCAAAGTCGTAATGCATCACGCTTCTAACCTTAGTTATTACTATTCCAAGTAGCATGCCAACTTATTTAATACTTAAAATTCAATAAATTAAGCCAACCTCACTGACAATTCCTGTTGGTTCTGCTTTGCCTTAGTGCACTTCGCACCGAGTTGGAATTTTTCTTGTAACCCCAAAGTGGTAGCCTAACCTTTTAACGTCTCTAAGGTGATCAGTACGTTTTTCGCGACTTGAACCATAGATTGACTCGATTGCATCGCCGATTGGCGCATCGCTTTATAGGCGGCAGACTCGTCCACACCGTGGTGCTTCATCAATAACCCTTTGGCTTTTTCTATCCATTTCCGCTCTTCCAATTTGCTGGCAAGTTCGGCCATTTCCTGTTCCATATCTAACATCGACTGGCGAACGGAAGCGGCGTGCAGTGCCCAAGGCGCCAGCGAACAACCACTATCGCTTGGGAGTAGCACATAATCCATTTTCTTAGGTAAGCGATTGATATCAATAGAACTCAATGACTGAACAATCACCAGAAGTGGCAACTTTTTCTCGCGGCAACGTTCAATCAGCAAGGTGAGCTCAGCGCACGGTTGTCGCCATCCGACCACCACAAATGAGTTGGGGTGCTGCGTGATGAGCGCGTCAAATTGCGCCAGTTGGCAGCCTAAAATTGCATCAAAATCTTGGGCGAGTATTGCACTGATTCGGCTTTGCTCTTTGAGTGAATCGCAACAGACGATGATCGGAATTTTCGACATGGCTTGGTACATAGACATTCCTTGTTTTATTACTCCAGCTAAGCTTTTCAAAACAAGGAATGTGCCAATGTTGTTGGATAGAAAGGAAGTAGCCTCTATCTATTTGAAAATCGGTGAATTTTCTAGATATTTCAGCTTCAAGCAGTGGCGCAGTAGTCCTCCCAAAGCTGATAGGCCGACGCAAACGCTTGACTGTAATCGTTGTGCAGCGGGAACAACACAGTCGCCATGGTCGCGATAATGGTGTTCGCCATCATGTTCCAATCACTTTGCGGCGTCTCTAAAGGGCATGCCTTCGGTAGTGGCACATCGGTGAGCAGCTGCTCTGCCTGGTAGTGGGAGGTCACGCCGTTTTCTGAGCTCATCCAGACCGTTTGGCTTACCTTGGGGTTGTATTCTGATTCTCCCGATTGGCCTTTGAAAGAGACCACCGCATGTTTGGTCAAGCCAATTTCATGCTCTACCTCTGCATGCAACTGCTGAAAACCTGGGTGGAAACTGCCGCGAATACCAATCGCTGCGCCACTTGGGTTCAGGGCGCGAACCACCGTATTGATCGGCGTTCTGAGCCCATAGCGATTTTTCCAACCGATCATCTCTTGCGCTTTGGGCGCAAAATGGCGCAGTGGCAAATATGCGATACCGTGCTGCTCGAGCAATGTTTTGGCCTGTTCTGGCGTTTTCGCCATCTCGATGCCAAGCTCAGTCAAATAATCCTCAACATGCTCTCGCCCCGCGGCAAGGTCATGATAGCCATGCAGCAGCACCTTGTGCCCAGCGTTGGCAAGAATTTTGGCCGCTAATCCATGCCACGGCTTGCCACTGGCTGGGCGTTTACCGGCGTAACAAGGCCAATCGATGTCGGCACCAAGCTGTGGCATACGTGACTGAAACGCTTTGACGAAACCGGCAATCTCTTGCTTGGTCTCATTTTGTACGCGAATCAGCATCAGCAGCATGGCCATTTGATCGTCCGCGCCCTGCCCATCGAGATATTCATCCATTACCTGATAGGCTTGCTCAAAACTCAGAGGTTTGCGCCCCCTCTCCCCACGCCCAACCGTGCGAATACATTCCTTTATTGTGCTCATACAGCCTCATAAGCCACAGACGCTATGGTCTTCGTTAATTGTTCTCGTAGTGTGACCACTTCACCTAAGATAATCAACGTTGGACTCACGCCTTTTAACGCTTGAGCCATCTCGCACAGCGCCCCGAGTGTTGAGATATGGACTTGCTGCTGACGACTGCAACCGTGCGTCACAATCGCAAGCGGGAAATCTGCGGCCAACCCATTGGCCATCAGCCCTTGTTGTATGTCGGCGGATTTCTCAAGCCCCATATAAAACACTAATGTCTGCCCCTGTCCGACCAAATGTGCCCAGGTCGGCAGTGCGCCCGACACTACTTGCCCCGTCACGAAGGTTACACTGCGCGCGACCTCTCGGTGCGTGAGGGGAATAAAACTGCTCGCTGCGCAGCCAATGGCGGCGGTTATGCCCGGGATCACCTCATACTCAATGCCTTGCTCTGCAAGTCGCAACCCTTCTTCACCGCCGCGACCGAAGATAAAAGGATCTCCCCCTTTCAAGCGCACAACCTCTAATCCCTGCATCGCCAAATCCACTAAGATTTGACTGATCTCTTCCTGTTTTAGACTCGGTTTTCCGCAGCGTTTGCCCACGTAGATGAGTGTCGCGCTCGGCTTAGCCAAATCCAAGATATCGACGTTCACTAATCGGTCGTAGACGACCGCGTCCGCATTCTGAATAGCCTTCATCGCTTTGACGGTCAGCAACTCAGGATCATTGGGCCCTGCGCCCGTCAAAAAGACGCGACCCGTGCCGGGTTTTGGACTCGCCAACTTCAGCGATGCGCCACGCTGGGCATCGTGGTCGATAAATCCAGCGCTGGATAGGCTTTTCCCAGCCCCTTCTCGAAGTCGGTATGTGTCGTTGTGTTGATACGGTAACTTATCCATAGCACTTACCTCATTGTCGCATTCGGCGACGTATCTACTACTGTGATGCTTTGTGTCGTTGTGTCAGGCGAAACCCGCGTTTGCTCGAACTCTTCCACCAAACGTGCGACTTGTGGTAAACAAGAGCCGCAGTTGGTGCCGCACTTCAATCTGGTTTGCAACTGCGCTACGCTCGAACACTCCCCTTCGCTGAGCGATTGCAAAATCTGCTCATCGGTCACTCTAAAGCAGCTGCAAATAAGCTCGCTCTGGCCTTCTTGCGCTGCAAGAGAAATAAGACGGCTGAAATTGAGCGCCTTGCCAACCAACTCCACTAATTTGGTGTAATCGGAGTGGAGAGGTTGCTCTGACGTGACCAATAAAGCGCGGACAATGCGCTCATCTCCAACTTCATCAAAATCCACCGCTAACCATCCAGAAGAGGTATCAAGGACGACTCGGCGGGTTTTGATATGGCTGAGGCGGCTAGGTCTGTCACCCACACACAACGTCTGCTTATCTGCGGGCTTATCATGGGCAAAGCGCCAAATTCCGACACGATTCTCCACTTGAAAGGAGTGATACAGGCAATCGTCGGGGTCAAATTGGCTGCCAATGTAGAGGCCATAAGTCTTAACCGATACTGGCAGAAGCTCGACCTCGCTTGACTTAAACGCGGGCTGACCAGAATGAGGGTCGGCATCTCGACTTACGACGGCGTTCACTTGTGACTTTCCGCCATACGCCGCCGCCCAATGCATCGACATAAAGAGCTGTTTGTAACTCAAGGTCTCATCCATGCCCACTTTCGCCACAATAGTGGCGTGCGGCCCTTGCGCCGATGCAAGTTTGGCAGGTGAGATACGTATAAGTTGGCCGGCCTCAATACCCAAATGGCTTGCCGATAGCGCGTTCATGTACACCGTCGGCTCCGTTTCTGAGGCGGCAAGATGAACCACATGCCCTGTGCGCGTCATGGTGTGCCATTGATCGCGCTGACGGCCGGTATTGAGCCACCAGCCTCGTTGCAATGCGCCCTCTTTCGCGGCAATGAAACGCGCTTTACCGTCGGCGAAACTAAAACGCTGCTCGGCGTAAGGTCTCTCCCCGCCCCATTGTTTAGGTTGCCATTGACGATACTCCTCATCCGTCAGCTCAGCATATTGGCTGATATCCAGTAAACGTGGAGACGTTGCATTGATGCCCGTCATGGCTGCATACTCACGAAACACGTCCGCTTCACTTTGAAAATCAAATCCGTTGCTCACCCCGAGTTTTTCACACAAAAGCGCGCCAACAACGCTAATCGCACGCCAATCGGGCAAAGCCTGCCCCGGTGGTGGCGTGAACTGTCTTTGGCGCGACATGGTGCGCTCTGAGTTGGTCACCATGCCCTGCTTTTCTCCCCAACCTGCGGCGGGCAACAGCAGATCTGCGTATTGAGCGATATCTGAATCGGCGGTGATGTCTGACACGATAACCAAAGGACAGGCTTCAAGTGCGCGGCGCACGTAGTGGTTATCTGGCATCGAGACCACTGGATTGGTTGCCATGATCCAAATCACTTTGATCTCGTTTCGCTCAACCGCTTCAAACATCTCGATCGCTTTTAAACCAGGCTTTCTGGCGATATTAGGCGCTTGCCAAAAGTTTTCGACCAGTGCGATGGACTCATCATCGAAGCCGCGATGGACAGCCAATTGATTGGCGAGCCCGCCGACTTCGCGTCCGCCCATCGCATTCGGTTGCCCGGTGATAGAAAACGGCCCTGCGCCCTGATAACCGATCGCCCCTTTAGCTAAATGCGCGTTGATGATGGCATTGCCTTTATCTGCACCACTTTGCGATTGGTTAACGCCTTGACAAAACAGCGTGATCGCCTTGTGCTCTTGCGCAAACCAGCGATAGAAGGTCGCAATTTTCGCCGACTCGACGTTGATACGTTCCGCAATCGCATCCAACTGATATTGACTAGCGTTCACTTCAGTCAACAATGCCTCAAAGCCTTCTGTGTGGTTGGTAATAAAGTCATGGTCAAGCGCATCATGTTGATGTAAATAGCGAATCAGTCCGTGAAACAGCGCCACATCGCCGTCATTGGCAATAGGAATATGCAAGTCCGCTTGGCTCGCGGTGACGGTTTCGCGTGGATCAATCACGACCAACTTCATCTCTGGATTCTTATCGCGCGCTTGTTGGATTCGACGAAACAGCACAGGGTGCGTCCACGCGGTATTCGCTCCACAAATGACAATCAGATTGGCATGATTAAGGTCATCATAATTGACCGGCACTACATCTTCGCCAAACGCGCGATTGTGCGCCACTACCGCCGAAGACATACACAAACGTGAATTGGTGTCGATGTTGGCACTGCCAACAAAGCCTTTCATCAGCTTATTGGCAACGTAATAATCTTCTGTCAACAGTTGCCCTGAAACGTACATGGCGACCGAATCCGCGCCTTGCGTGTGGATCGCCTCCGCCATCGCACCGGCAATGCGCTCTGCCGCTTCATCCCAGCTCACTTCCTTGCCCTGAAATTTGGGGTAGAGCAAGCGCGACGGCATTTTCATGCTCTCTGCAAGCGCGGCGCCTTTAACACACAGTGCGCCTTGGTTGGCTGAGTGGGCTTTGTCCCCAACAATACCGAGTGGGCTAATTTCGACTCCGCAGCCGACGCCGCAGTACGGACAGGCCGATTTGATACATTCCTTTGCCATGATTCCTTCCTCTAAAAACAACAAAGCCTCTTCCTGTTGGGAAGAGGCTCCTTTGCCGTTGACGTTGTTATTGTATTGTGTGACTGAGCACGAATTTACTTAGGTCACTTAGGGTAAAGCAATGAAGATGCCAAATAGAAAAATCAATAAAATTATACAATTAAATATTTTCAACACCCTAAATTGCACCAATTGTGTGCGCAGCAGGATCCTCACAGTGCGCGTCTCTACTTCGCTCACTGAATGGTTAATGAACGCGCACTCAATCACACTCTCATAAATAGTGATTGTTGTTTTTGAAAAGCTATTTTATATTTCAGGTGTTATTGTCATACAAATATTAAGGATTCACTATGTTTACTGCTAGCACTGCAGAGCTCTCCTTTGCCCGCTTCCTACAGCCTAAACTCATCGAGCTGATTGAACGCGTAATGGAACAAACTGCTCAACCTATCGAAAATGGCCGTCATGATCTGGAAGGTGACAGCGCCTTTTTCTTGGTGATGGATGACAACACTCAACCACTTGAACAGCGTAAGTCAGAGTGCCACCAACGTTACCTTGACGTGCAATTGCTGCTCGAAGGTGAAGAGACGTTTGGCTACAGCCTACTGCCGTATACGGGGTTGGATGAAGATTACCTAGCGGATAAAGATTTGGCGTTCAGTGAGCAGCTACAACAAGAGCAATTTGTCACCATTAAAGCCGGTGAATTTGTGGTGTTCTACCCGGGCCAACCTCACCGTCCATTGGTTGCTGTCAACAACCAGCCAGCGCCGGTGCGTAAAGTCGTGATCAAGATTGAAAAGAGTCTGTTTGAATAAACAGACCGACGTCTTCGACATTTAACCATAGCGCGGCTTAGAAGCCGCGCGTATTAATGTTGTGCGGGTTTGTTTAGCAACTAGCCCTTGATGTAGCGCAATAGCTCGTCGTTCAGTGCGCGAAGTACGCCAGAATCAGGCTGAGTGTGCGACAAAGTACGCATGCCATAAATACCCATGACTAAAAACTGTGCCACCAGCTCAGGCGAGCGATGATTGGCAATTTCCCCAAGCTCCATCATAACGGCTATCTTTTCCACCAGCCATTGCTGCCAACGGCGCAACATGTCACTGATCAAAGCCTCAACTTGTTCATCTTGATGAGCCAGCTCGCTCAGCGCTTTTTGCAGCAAGCAATCTTTAATCTGCTCTTGTTCGCACTCTTCGAGCACCGACTCCATGTAGGCTTCAATCCCTTCAAACACCGTTGAGTAAGACGCAAACAGCGCTTCCATTGCTTGGTGTCTATCGAGTTGATACTGCTCCAATGCGGCGATCAATAGACCACGCTTGTTGTCAAACGCACAATAAATCGACCCAGGATGTAGCCCGGTTGCCAACTTAAGATCTTGCATACTGGTTTTGCCATAGCCTTTCTCGACAAACTTCGCCATTGCTTGCCTTAATACCACTTGGCGGTCAAATTCTGCGCTGCGCATAACATCACTCTTAAGGTTGAAATACCCACATAGTAACTGATGTTGAATGTGCATTCAAAAAATACTTGAATGGACATTCAAAATATTCTAACTTGAATAGGCATTCAAATACTCTCGAAGGACACGTCGATGAATACCCTATTTCAACCGTTCAAGCTCAATGAGACGCTAACGCTCAACAACCGCATTGTAATGGCTCCCCTAACTCGCTGCATGTCTGACGAGGATCTGGTGCCAACGGATGCAATGGTGGAATACTATGGCCGCCGCGCCGACACAGGCTTAATCATTACCGAAGCGACCTTAATCAGTGCTGACGGTCAAGGCTACCCTAACACCCCTGGGCTCTTTACTGAAAAGCAGATTGAGGGCTGGAAAAAGGTCACTCAGCGTGTGCATCAAAATGGCGGAAAGATCTTCGCTCAGCTATGGCACACCGGCCGCGTTGCGCACCCGTCGTTTTTTGGTGGCGATAAAGTGATTGCCCCTTCTGCGATTGGTGTCGAAGGCACCGTGCCACGCATGCGCCATCTCACCTATCTAACGCCAACCCCAGCCAGCAAAGAAGAGATTCAGCGCTTAGTCGCCGATTTTGCCAAGGCCTCTCAAAACGCCATCGAAGCAGGCTTTGATGGTGTCGAGATCCACGGTGCAAACGGCTATCTCATCGACCAATTCCTTCACTACAGCAGTAACCAACGTGATGATGAGTATGGCCAAACAGCGGAAAATATGTCTCGTTTTGCGCTAGAAGTGATGGACGCTGTTGTGGAAGCGATCGGCGCGGCTCGCGTTGGTCTGCGTCTCTCCCCTGGCGCTTACTTTAACGTCGAGGCCGACCCACGTGATCGCGACGTATTCGATTACTTGCTCAAGCAACTCGAAATACGTGATTTGGCCTACTTACATGTGGGCATTTTCGATGACGCTATGACATTTGAGCACCTAGGCGGTACCGCCTCGCAATACATGCGCGCTCAATACTCGAAAACCTTGATCGGCGTGGGTGGTTTTGATGCTCAAACCGGCAATGAGGCGATTGAAGCAGGCAAGTTTGATTTACTTGCGATTGGCCGTCCTCTGATTGCCAACCCAGATTACGTTGAAAAAGTGAAATCGGGCCAAGCGCTCACTCCGTACAGTGAAGAGATGCTGACCTCACTACTATAAGGCGCGCATCAGCAGCCTTTAGATTACTGAGAATAAGACAAAAGCGCCGATACTCTCGGCGCTTTTTCCATTTTTCATTCGGTAAAACTCTACTACCAAACAGTAGAGAATTTTGTACTATGGTCAACTTGTTAACTCTCCCCCTGTCCATTGCGAGTGCAGTCAAGTCATGAATGAATACGACGAAAACACTGAACGTCTTGAGAACGAAATCGCACAGTTGAAACGCGACAATGCACGCCTGCAAGAAAAGCTCAATGCCGCGCTCGATGGCACTGGGTTATGTTTATGGGAACAACATATTCCGACGGGGTCGTTAACTATCTTCAATATGGAGTGGGGAGCGATGCTCGGCTATCAAACGTCTGAACTCAGTGCCACCGTCGATACCTGGAAGAGTAAACTTCACCCCGAAGACTATGATCTTGCGGTTGGCGCATTTGAAGACCATATCGCAGGGAAGACCGAGCACTACCAAGTGATTCACCGTATGGTGCATAAAGATGGCTCCGACAGTTGGGTACTTGACCGTGGGCGTATCGTAGAATTCGATTCGCAAGGTCAACCCATTAGGATGATGGGTACACACATCGACATTACGCAAGAAAAACGCTATGAGTTGCAGTTGGCAAAACTCGCCTCTAGTGATCCGTTGACGGGCCTCCTCAACCGTAAAGCACTGGAGCAGCACTATGACAGTATCGAAACAGACCACTCCGTTCACTCAGCGATGATTTTTATCGATGTCGACAACTTTAAGTCAGTCAACGATGAACTCGGTCATAAAATGGGGGATCTACTCCTCATTGAGATTGCCGAGTGGATTCGGGAAATATCGGGACAAGAAGGTCACGCCGCGCGTTTGGGTGGCGATGAATTTGTGATCTTTTTTGCTCAGTGTGATTTAACTCAGCTTAAGGCTATCTGCCAGCGTCTACTCGCATTTACATCCTATACCCTAAGCAGAGAACATGCGAAGGTGACAATAGGATTTAGTATCGGTGCATGCCAGTTTCAGCGCCAAGAACAAAGCTTTGATGCGATTTATCAACATACCGACGACGCGATGTATCAAATTAAGAAGAATGGTAAGAACAGCGTCGCTATAGTCACGCTTTGAGGCTGCTTTTCGTTTAAGAGATGAATAGAGAAAGAATGGAGGCGCGTCCCGGAGTCGAACCGAGGTCCACGGATTTGCAATCCGCTGCATAGCCACTCTGCCAACGCGCCTTTGTATCTACGACTTGATAAGCCTGTTCTGCTTGAGTTAATGGTGCCCCGGGCCGGACTTGAACCGGCACAGCGCGAACGCCGAGGGATTTTAAATCCCTTGTGTCTACCAATTCCACCACCAGGGCAACGCAATAGATGCGAAGGTCACACCATTTCTCTTCGGCGATTGCCGTGAGAACGAGGCGTACTTTAACGAATTGAGCGAAGCGGTCAACAAAAAACTGTAACTCGCTGAACCGTTTAGATAAAAAGCCATCAATCCGTGCAAATAATCATCGTCACAACCCTTTTGCGTCTAGCACACATTCATGGTACTGATAGACGCTCTTATAATAAATCAGTGGCAAATCACTTTACTGCACACTGGCTAGGAAAAGTCATGCTTACTCAAACTCAACAAGTGGACAGCACTGAGCTGCACCATTTTACTCGTTATGATGTTTGGAACGGTTTTCGAGAACTGGTTCCGCTGTCATTCTTTGTGATTATCTTCGGTATTGCGTTTGGTGTCGCTGCGGTCCAAGTCGGCTTGGAACCGTTATCCATTATGCTAATGAGCGGATTAGTTTTCGCAGGGGCGTCACAGTTCGCGACGTTAGAGATGTGGGGACAAGAGGTCGCGTTGATTCCCGTTTTAGTGACCGTCTTTGCCATTAATGCGCGTCATTTGTTAATGGGGGCGACCCTTTACCCTTGGCTACGCCACCTTCCGGCCAGCAAGCGCTATGGCGTCATGTTATTTGCCTCAGACGCCAACTGGGCGATGTCAATGAATGCGTTTGGCCGCCATCAGAGAGGACTCGGCCTTCTGCTCGGTGGCGGTGTAGCATTGTGGTCTTTTTGGATGCTAGGCACCTGGCTTGGCTATGCGTTTGGCAACTTGATCAGTGACCCAATCAGTTTAGGGCTCGATATGGTCATGGGCTGTTTTTTACTCTCTATGGTAGCGATTGGCCCTAAGAGCCTGCGTATGTTCGTTATTTGGGGCGTGGCCGGATGCGCATCCTTGCTGGCCTATTATTATTTGCCCGACAATAGCCATGTTGTGGTTGGCGCGCTCGCAGGAGGGTTGCTCGGCGCCTTTTGGACGGAGAAACAAGCATGATGATCTCAACCGATTGGCAAGGCACGTTAATTATTATTATCGCCATGGCACTGGTCACCCTGCTCACACGCTGGGGTGGCGTGTTCGTCATGTCGTTTGTACCAATTAGCTACCGAGTGCAGCAATTTATCACCGCTATGTCGGGGTCGGTGTTAATCGCGCTGTTGGCCCCCTTAGCGGTGGAAGGTGACATGGGGGCTCGCGTTGCACTTTTGGTTACTGCTATCGTGAGCTTTACCACCAAAAAACCGTTGCCAGCAATCGCAGCAGGTATTACCGCAGCAGCGCTCACGCGTCTTATCTAAGCGGAGATTAAGGACAAATTTGTCCACAGTGAAAGGGCAATTTTGCCCTTTTAAACCCATGTACTCGACACCATGTGTTAGGTAACATTCATCAACAGGCCATACTCATCTATGTCTTTCCCACGCTTATCCGTTCTTGATTTGGCGCCCGTTTCTGACGGCACAGACTTCTCTCAGACTTTTCAGCGTTCAGTTGAATTGGCGCAAGCCGTCGAATCTTGGGGCTATCACCGTTTTTGGATGGCGGAACACCATAATATGCCTGATATTGCCAGTGCCGCCACCAGTGTGTTGCTCAGCCATATCGGCGCTCACACCCACTCGATCCGTTTGGGCTCCGGTGGTGTTATGTTGCCCAACCATGCGCCCCTTGTTATTGCAGAGCAATTTGGCACATTGGACGCGCTCTA